>JAPPES010000020.1 GCA_028824125.1 Candidatus Poribacteria bacterium | reverse complement strand
ACATCTTGAAAATGCCACAAGAATTCACTAAATTGACGCCTATGGTGCGGTTTCCCAGCCGCACACTTAGCAAGACGAATGACGTTAATTGGGTATAATATGTTGACGAAGCAGAACAACAGAGTCAAATAAACGCTGAATCGGCGTTTAGCGTTCGGTTAGAATCCTGCCCTCGGTTAGAATCCTGCCCTACAGTAGTGGGTGTAAATTCATATCCCCATGCGGAGAGCGACAGCTGCAAGCAGAATTAGCAATGAAACTACCCCCATGAGACTGGATACAATAGACATCCGCTTGCGGAGCGGTTTAACTTGAGGGGGAAGTTCTTCTGTTTCTGTGTCTAATCCTTCAATTGCTGCCGATAACCTTGGCCCGAAGACAAAACTGTGAAGCGCGGTGAGAATAAGCAGCGCGATAAATAGTATCAGTTTAATAAGTAACGTTCGCATGAAGGTATTGATACCCTCAGAACCAGAAGGTGAACCTAAGTCTATTGCATCAAAAATATTGGCAATGCCTGTGAAAAAGAGTATCCCGACACAACCCCACACAATCGGTTCAAATCGCTTGCCTATTTGTGTCAAGAGTTGGATGCGTTGAATAGGCGGTAAGTTTTGTCTGAAATAGGGTACAATTACCATTGCTAAAATAAGATTACCGCCAATCCAAACAACGGCGGCCATAACATGTATCCATCTAATTAATAACCAAAATATTTCCATTTTTCGGTATTCCTTATTGATATAACTCAAGCTGCCACTATGCAGCACAATCTGTATGAAGATTAAAAAATTAATTGGGTAATGTGGCGAGGTTAGGAAACCTCGCCAGCAGAGATTTACACCTGCTGCTGGCAAGGTTTCCTAACCTTGCCAATTACCGAAATATTTATTTAAACTTCATTTAGGTTGTGCCTGCAAGTGTGCAAACTGACAGTTTGCACTACAAATATTGGCTAATTATCAGCATGTTTTTCATTAAAGACGGTATTTCCATGTCTAAAACTTATATTTAGCAACTTGAGTTGATATAGCAGTAATTTAGGAAACGTTTAGTTTTTCCTAATGTTTAAGTTTCTTCAATCTGCTGAATAGCATTTTCAGCACGGGAGATCAATACTTTTCGTTCGTCTGCCGAAAGCGGTACAGGGGCAAACCGATGATACTCACATTTCGTGAGAATATCTATCAATTCCTTGAGAATAGTATCTGAGACTCCCAGGTGTGTGCAAATTTCTTGGACTTCTGCTGTATTCAATTGTCTATATGGAATACCTTGTCGCTCACATAGATATTGATGTAGGTTTCGAGTTAATGCTTCACCGAAAGAGGTTGATTCGGTATCCGGTGCGTCAGAATTGATTGCATTGAGCGTTGAAAATGCTTGCGCTGCGGGAGTCATCGGCGTGTCAGGCATAGTCGATCCACTATGAAGCTTTGATTTTGCACGATACAATAGATATCCACTAATACTAACCCCAGCAATGATTGGTATCAGTAGAAGTAACCACAATATCCACGATGAGAAATCAGATTCACTGCCTATCACATCGTTTGGGCCAGGCAGTACGGTAATAGGAATTGAAGTCGTTTTGGTTATCTGATATGTGTGTTTGTTCGGATTGAAAAAGGCATATTCAATTATAGGTATCTGTAAAATTCCCACTTTTAATGGTGTAAGTACGTAAGTATAGACGCGTGTATTATCGTTAGTTGTATTTGCAAGATTTTGATGGTCAATTCTAAATCCGCTATTAGCGGAGATTCGCGGCGGGGTTACCGTTTTGATATTCCCACTTCCAGTGATTTGCAATGATAGTGTGAGGGCTTTTCTCACTTCGAGTTTCTTGCGATCAACTTGTGCGGTGATATTATATAGACCAACAGCACCTGTGAAATTTGTGGGTTTTCCAACTTCAGGAAGTGGTTGAACATTGAGTGGGACAGATTTTGTTTTTAGCGTTTTTGGATTACCTTTTATGGGAAGTTTTAACTGAGCGGGTTGAATGAGAATTTGTCCAGTTTTTTGTGGATATAAGCGACGGACATATTCTTGCACTTTGAATGTTGTCCCTTGTACACGCACAGTAGCACCTTTCTCATCAGGAAGTTCATCTACTAAAAAGCCAGGAAATTTTGGAGGTGAAGGCGTCAAGGGTTCCAAAGTTGGCAACACAGTTGTATAAAGGTAGCGAAACCGATATACGATCGCTTCATTAAGATACGGTTTTGGATTACTTACTTCAGCCGCTACTTTATGGATACCGCCTGTCGTGTTGTTCACATAAGTGTCAACTGCCCCAACAATTATCTTACCGGGATTCACAAAATAAGGAACACCTTGATAAGAGAATTGGACATCCGAGAGGGCAATCTCACCGATCTTCTGCGGTATAAGTTCATAAGCCCACGCCATAGTGACAGCAATTTTGTCATCTATTAATCGTGGCGTTGTTTTGGAATGCAGTGGAACAACGAGGAAATTGGGCAAAAAATTGAAAGTCGGAGAACTGATATGTTTCATTTGTGTCCTTCCCGAAATCGTAAGTTCCAGAGTAGCTTTCTCGTTTAATTGGATATGGCGTGGTGTAACCACTGCTGCGACTTTAACATCCTGGCTTTGCGCGGCTGTCGTGAAAAGCATTAGTAAGATACTGAAGGTTATAACGCTTAAATATGATTGCATTAAGGGAGGCTGAAAATTACCAATCTTTATCACGGCGATATCCGCTATTGAGTTGTTGTTTAAGTATCTGTTCCCTACGTTTATTTTCATTTTTGCTTAGGCGTTCAAGAAGTTGAAGTGCCTCTGCTTTAGGAATGTTACTTGGCTCATTTTTCGGTGAATCCTTTTGCATATTGGTATTGAGCTGTCGCTGTGTAACACTTTCCTGTTCTTTCAGCAGTTGAAGTGCTAATGCAAGATTATGTTTAGCATCGGCATCATGTGGGTCTAAGCGGAGGGAGGACTTATAAGATTCAATTGCAGCAGGAAGGTCACGCAACTGAAATTGCGCATTGCCTAAGTTGTAATAGACAGCAGCTTTGTTAAGCACATTTTCTTTCAAAAGCGATCTTTGAAAAGCTGTAGCTGCGTCTTTATATCTGCCTTTTTTGTAGAGAGCGGTACCGAGGTTGTGCAGTGCAATCGGATTATCCGGTTTGTCGAACGTTGCTTGTTGAAAAGCTGCAACGGCAGCATCATAATTCTGATTCCAATACGCTTCGGTACCGGTTTTCATTGAGCGAGTCCAGTTTCCCAACCACCCGACAAGAAAAAAGATAGTACAGATAACAAGTGAGCAATAAAAAATCTTATTCCACATAGTTTTATTATAATGAAAAAGATAATGATTTGCAAGAAATTGTCTCTCTTTGTAGCACAAACTGTCAGTTTGTGCCGTTCCCCGTTGTATTTCTAACAACCGATAATGAGATGAAAAATAATAAAAATGGTATAAAAACCACAATTACCTGGACATTGGTGAGGTTTGGAAACCTCGCCAGCGAGAGCGTGTTGGGATTGTTGTTCATTGAGATGTAACATATTTTCGGATTTTAGAATACGACATCTGGCACGTCGCGCTTACAATAATCTGCCACAAAATGGAAGAATATCAGAAGAAAATATGGCGAACAGACATAATTTACTTAGTCCTGTTCGCCAATGAATAAGTATCCCAAAACGATATTCTGTAGTTAAATTCCGTTCTATTTCCGTTTTATATCTGCCCAGATAGTAGTTAGTTTTCCTTCAGGTTCAACGGGAAGAACCCCAGCAATTTCTTGGAAGAATTCCGTTTTGTTAGTCGCTTTATCAGGGTAGATTTTGACAGCGTCGTGTGTTGCATCGTCGAAATGGAGGTTCATGTAGGCTGAGCCGCCACCTTCACTTACTCGGAAAAGCAGAACATTTGCACCTTTTTCTAACGAAATTTCAACGTTGAAGTGGACTTTTTGCGCACCACCTGTCCAATCGGGATGGTAGTACCACTTTTCTCCATTGATCCAGATTTGTGCGTTGTTATCGTGTGCAGGAGACATTACAGACTTCATATCCTTTTTTGCATCAATCACAATAATGCCGTAGGTGTCAATATTATCAGCAGGTCCGCCTCTGTTCATATTGTTTCCGTCTGCTGGATTCAACTCAAAAACGGTCCACTCTCGAGTGCCTCCATTACCATCTGGCCAGTCAATTTCTTCAACGTTTTTTGTTTTCTGCAAGCCATCAAGTGTAGAGAGATCTTCTTGCGTCAACTTTCCATTAGTGCCTTCATCAATGAGATCCCTCCGTATAACATTTCCCGGACCGCCAGTATTTGTGTAGTTCCCATCGGGTCCGTACCATTTTCTGATCCACGTGTTAACGCCAGAATGATCTTCCTCTTTCTTTCCAGGCGGATTTGCGAAAAATTCATTTTCTTCCAAGGGACCACCCTTGAGATTAACATCACCTATTGCGAGTGCCAAGTTTGTACCACTGAAGACTAAGCCTAAACTTAGTATAAATGCTAATAGAAACAGATTAAATCGTTTCATTTTTTACTCCTTTAAAAATTATAATTTCTTTTGACTATCTGTCAAAAATTATACTAATCATACCATATTTATATCATTTGTCAAGAAATTTTTGTCCTCTGTTAAGATGGATATATATCTAACGCTTCCTGCCACTTTGTGAGCTGCGCGACGCGTTGTGTAGAATCTGTCGGAATTTCAAGAGGCCTACCCCGTGTATCAATAACGAGTCCGACTACACCGCCCATCGCTTCTGTTTCAACAAGTGTCCCATGCCCACCACCGAGGTCAAACCGTCTGGACGGTTGCAGTTTAAGAGATGCTTTTTCACCTAATCCAAGCGAATAGAGTCGTAGTTCTCCAAACGGTATTTCTTCAGTGATGGTTGGCTTGTCTGGATAATGAATTTCAATAGAGAGGCACGCGTCCCCCTGTTTTCCGACACCAATAGGTGCAATACAAGTACCGAGGTGAATTAAGCAATCCCGTTCAAATACTTGTGTTGCTGCTTCGGCATTAACTTGTGCCAAAACACCGAGTTGAGGCATCATAAAAATGCTATCTACGGCAAGATGTGTCACGCCTTCGGGTTGAAACGCATCAATCATCATGAGCATTGACTGCTGGCGGCGTGGCGCGTGCGATAGGACACCCCCACTACCGACTAACATATCTAAAGAGAGCATATTGACAAGCGTCTGTCCACTTTCTGCCTGGTCGAATGCCTCGGAGATAGTGCGCTGCTGTTGCACGCCTCGCAATTCTACTGCTAACTGCTTATGCTGTTCAAAAGCAAGTCTGAGTGCTTCGCGCGCAATCGCTTGCTCCAGCACTAATTCCTGCAATGTTTGCGGAATCGTCGTTGGACGGATCATCTTGTTTTTCACACGATTCCGAAGGTCCCCTACCTCAATATCAAATGGTACCCAGCGTAGGACAGATTCTATACCGGCTTCAGCAAGCACGTTAGAGACACTATAACTCATGCCGAGGTTGGCACTCACAGTTCGGTTGAAAACCGCTTCTGCATCGTGGTTTTTGAACACAGAAAACACATCAGTTGTCGCGCCACCGATGTCAACACCGACCACTTGAATATCCTGTTGTGCTGAAACGGTTTGGATTATTTCCCCAACAGCACCAGGAGTCGGCATGATAGGGGCATCTGTCCAGTCAATAAGTTTTTTGTAACCGGGTGCGTGTGCCATGACGTGTTCAAGGAATTGTTCCTGAATCTTGTGTCGTGTGGGCATCAAATCCTCACGTTCTAAGACAGGACGAAGATTGTCTACTATCTCCAGAGACATCACATCGTTCAAACGTTCTTGAATTAGTTCGCGGGCGTCTTTGTTCCCAGCATAGATCAATGGCAGTTCGTAAGCAATGCCAAGACGTGGTTGCGGGCGCGCTGCTGCGATAATCTCAGCCAATTCAACTACGTGTGAGGTTGTGCCGCCATCAATGCCACCAGAGAGAAGGAACATATCGGGACGAAGATGCCGAATCCGCTCTATTTTTTCGTGTGGTAGACGTTTGTCGTTAGATGCGATAACGTCCATCACAATAGCCCCCGCACCAAGCGCTGCACGTTCAGCACTTTCCCCAGTCATATTACGGACAACACCCGCCACCATCATTTGCAACCCGCCCCCCGCGCTGCTTGTTGAAATATAGATGTCAACACCCTCATCCCCATTTTGCGGTTTAATGATAACACCGTTGTCAAGGAGTTTACGTCCGGCAAGTTCCTCAACTTCTGTGACTGCATTGATTACGCCTGCTGTTACGTCTTCAACAGGTGCTTCTACAGTTGTAGGTGCTTCGCCGCGTACGATGAGTTGATACTCGCCTCCGCGTTTTTCAATAAGGATGGCTTTGGTGGTTGTGCTGCCACAATCTGTAGCAAGGATGGAGCGAATTTCACCCCCCGATTCGTTCATATAGTTCGTCTCCTATTCCATTTTACTGGCAAAATTAATTGTGTTTTTCCTAATTTCTAATCCTGATTTTCCACAAGCAATTGTGTTTCAAGTGCTTCAATTTTCTCGCGGAGTGCCTTAATCTCCTCTTCTTGTTGCGTTCGAATTTTGAAATACTGAAGGTGATGAATCCCATAGGCACACTAACAAATCCAATAATAGCTATGATTAGTGCTATTATCAGCGAACTATGAAATGATAAACGTTCTCCGAAGTTTTTGTCTAAAGTTTGAATGTTCCCGGAAAGGCGTTTGTCTAAATCTTGAATATCCTCAGAGAGGTGTTTCTCAAAGTCAGTGAAGCGTTTATCTATCCGATCTTCAAGTTTATCCAAAAGCTGCTGGATCTTCTCTAAATCATCAACGTTCAACTCCGCAAACGCAGATGTACTAAGACATAAAAATGCGATAACCAAAAAGAACAGACCTAATTTTTTCATAATTTCTCCCTAAAAATTAATATCCCAATTGTCGCAAATACTCTCGGTTAGCAGTCATCCGTTCTTCATCTGTGCGGTCTTCAACCATGCCTGGACAGGCTGTAATCCATCGGTCATAACCGAGTTCTTCCAAAGTAGACATAATTCCGGGGAAGTCCATCGCATCTCCACCGCCAACATCAACCCAATCCACATCATAATTGCTACCATCTCCGCCAGTGTAGCCAGAATAATCCTGAAGATGTACGTAGACAAGAACATCCTTGTAACGACGTATAGATTCAATCGGATCAAATCCCCAAAGTGCAGAATGTGATACGTCTATACAAAGTTTACACTTGCGAAGTAGACTCATGTATTTTGCCCAATCCTCAATGGAATCTACTGTTGTATTGGTATGGATATGATAACAAACATCTAATCCGTATCGTGCTGCGTATTCTGCCCATTCTTCAGAAACATCAGCAAGTTTCGCAAGATCAGCGTCATCTACTGGTCGGTCATTTGGTTTCCCTGCTCCCAGGAACATGAAACAATCCGCCCCCACCTCTGCTGCGAAGTCGATTCTTCGTTTATTGAGTTCCATCTGTTCAAAATTTTTGTCAATCGGTAACCCACGTGCTGTGACAGCAGCGATGGGCATGTCAACATTCTCACACATCCGCCGAATACGTCGTGGTGTGCCTGCCCATTCTATGGATTGCCGCATCTCCCAACCATCCCAACCGGCATCCTTGAGTTGTGTTAACAGTTTTTCAAAATCTGGCTGTTGCCATCGTAACGTACTATATCCAAATTTGAACCCCATCTGTTTCTCCTCTCGGCGTTTCTTTACCCGAAGCATATATTGGTAAATTATATCAAATTTTCATAATTCTTGCAATAAATGTTCATTTTTGCTAAACTATTAATAAATTTCACGGATTTTCCGTTACGACCTATTTTTGAAGGAGAAAGTATGGACAAAGTTAAACTCGGTTTTATCGGCACAGGTGGCATGGCAGGCGCACACATGCGCAACCTGAAGGACAACTTTGAAGATGTAGAATTCTGTGCAATGTGTGATATTTCTGAAGATCGTGCGAAAGGGCGCGCTGAAGAGTTTGGCGGCAACGCTTATACCGATTTTCGTGTAATGTACGATAAAGAGGATTTGGACGCCGTTTATATATGCACACCGCCGTTTGCGCATGGCGAACAGGAACGGATCGCTTGTGAAAAAGGTATCGCGATGTTCATCGAAAAGCCGATCCATTCCGAACTGGAACCTGCGATTATCATCAATGATTACATTAAAGAAACTGGCACCATCACAAGTGTTGGTTACCATTGGCGTTATGGTGGTAATGCACAAAATGCAAAGAAGATGCTTGAAGAGCAACCACAAATTCTCGGTGCGCTTGGCTATTGGATGGGTGGCATGCCCGGAACGCCTTGGTGGCGTGTGCGTGCGCAATCCGGCGGACAGCACGTCGAACAGACGACTCACATTTACGATCTGTGTCGTTTTCTGGTCGGCAGTGATGGCAAAACTGTACACGGTGTGGCGAATAGCGGTAGCATGACACATATTGAAAACTATGACGTTGACGACATCAGCATGGTCAACATTGAGTTTGAGAACGGCGCCGTTGCGAATATCGTTTCTGCATGTGCGTTAGAAGGTTTTGGGCGTGTGCATCTTGAAGTGTTTACGCGTGGACTCGTTGTTACCGTCGGTGGACCGAACAACGTCAACCGCAAAGGTGAAACGGAACCGCTTGCTGGTGGGGGTGGACAGGACCGAGATCGTGTGTTTATTGATGCTGTCAAGAGTGGAGACGACTCAAAAATCCTATCTCCCTATAGCGACGCGTTACAGACACTCCGTATTATGCTCGCTGCAAGCACATCGTTTGTAACCGGTAAAGCAGTTGACCTTTAGAACATAGTAGGCACGCAGTGCGTGCCTAACCACATAAAAATATTACTACGAAAAGAGAGAAGAATTATGCCAATTAATCAATCCATCTGTTTTGGTAATTTCCGGCGCGACAGAGAGCCAGCAGATGTTATTAAAAAAGCCGCTGAAATCGGCTACAAATCTGTTGAGATGCTTCCTGCCGATCTCTGGCCCGTCGTGCAAGATCACGGGATGCGGGTTGCAATTGTTGTCGGGCATTCGTCCCTTCCATCTGGCTTAAACGATCCGGACAATCATGATAGAATTGAGGATGAACTGCTCAAAAATATTGACATCGCAGCAGAAAACGACATCCCCGGTCTTATCTGTTTTTCTGGCAACCGAGAAGGCAGGTCTGATGAGGAAGGCCTTGATAACACAATAGCCGGCCTGTCACGGGTAACAAAGGCTGCTGAGGAAAAGGGTGTTAACTTGTGTGTTGAACTGCTCAACAGCAAAGTGAACCATCCCGATTATCAATGTGATAAAACGGAGTGGGGCGTTGAGATGTGTAAAGGTGTCGGTTCGCCACGGGCACTGCTACTCCACGACATCTACCACATGCAAATTATGGAAGGTGACCTTATCCGTAACATTACGGACTACATTGACTATATTGGGCATTTCCACACCGCAGGGAACCCTGGACGGCGCGATCTTGATGACGAGCAGGAAATTTATTATCCCGCGGTGATGCGTGCCATTGCTAATACTGACTATGACCTGTATGTCGGACACGAGTTTAGCCCGAAAGGTGATGCGTTTGATGCAATGCAACACGCTTATGATGTGTGTAACGTTTAGGTTGCCTTAAAATTTTATGGGCGGGTCTCAATGCCCGCCGATTCTTTCAATAGCTGAAGTGTATTTCATAAATTATTTGTAGGGGCGGGGTACTCCGAATTAGAAGCACCCTTTCTTTATAAGGGTGAGGTTACCTTGCCCCCACGACTACAGACCAAAACAAATACTCCGAATTTGAAACTTGGCAGAATACCAGCACTCACGGTATATTGTGAATTAGAGTTACAAACCCATTCTATTTTGACTACTGTGCGAATCTTTTCAATAATCTGTTGTCGTGAGTTGGCTATATATAGGTGCAGTAAATAGCAAAAACACTGTTACCAAAGCGAGAATTAATTTCATTTCTGTCTTTCTCAACACATTACTCGTTTACTTTATTCTTCCTAAAAGTTTTCTGCAGGAAACGGTTTACTGCGTCTTGTGTATATCAATCTAACCCGGACTGTCCTCGATTGACGCGGCGGTGGCGGCGTTATTGCAACATCCCAGTTGAGAATGTCTTCTTCATTGTCCGATGGGAAGGCGAGCCGTTGCGCCTATTTGTCGTTAGTTGCGTTTGTGTGTTGTGGTGTTTTCATAAGATGTTGGTTGCTCCTTTACGGACAATTTTAACATGAGAGAGCAATTTGTAAAAATAATTTAAAACGCTAAATTTCGCGTTGTTATGTCCATTTCCTTCACCTACATCAATTCCCCAAATCCTTATGATACTTGATGCAGAACGCTCAAAAAAGAAAATTAGCGTTATGTTTCTTTTGCAATATCCTCAAATATTACGCATACTATTTTAACAACAGTTAACACTTCATGCAAGTTATCCAAAAAAGATGAAAATCTATTTGAAATCTACAAAAAATTATGTTACAATTCAAAATCACACAGGAGGGATAATATGAAAGTAGGTATTAGAGACGGGATGTTACCCGTTCCGTTCACAGAATCGTTTAAAAAAGCAAAAGAGATAGGATTTGACGGTATTGAACTCTGCATGGGAGTAAATTATCGGGAACACACGCTTTGGCAAGAAGATGGAATTGACACAGTAAACAGCCTTGCAGAAGAAGCAGACATTGAAGTCTCATCGCTGTCACCGGGCGGTTTCACAGCATATTCCTTTATGCATCCAACGGATAGCGTGCGCACCGAAGGCATTGCGAAGTTGCAGTATCTCGCGGAAACGTGTCCCAAATTAGGCACAAATGTAATTCTCGTGCCGTTTTTTGGTGGCGGTCAAATAAAAGATGAGCATATTTCCGATCTGCGCTTCCTTGATGGCGTAAAAGCTGCCGCAGAAACTGCTGAGAAACATAACGTATTTCTTGCAATTGAGTCTACATTAAGCGCCGACCAACACCAACAAATTATTGACCAAGTCGGTTCAAAAAATGTCGGTGTATATTACGATATGGGAAATGCAACAAATCTCGGCTACGACTCACCCGCAGAAATTCGGAGTTTGGGCAGTTCAATCGTGCAAATGCATATTAAAGACACAGGTGGCAACCACGCTGGTGAAGGTGATGTTGACTTCCCCGCAGTCTTTGAATCAGCGCATGCAATTGGCTACGATAGTTGGTTCGTCTTGGAAACGCCGGGAAAAGCTGACCCGATCGCGTCAGCCGAGAAGAATCTGAATTTTGTCAGGAACAACTTTTGAACTTTGGTAGATTGTGGCTATAGGGCGTTTTATCGCCCTATAGAAAACCGAATAGACATAAGATAGAACATATTGAATATAATCAGTTATCTACAAAAGAGCGCGATACTTTGCATTGTCCGCTTGGAGGGTTGGTATGAGCAATCAGAAATTAGTTATTCCACAATCAGAAGCCAAGAAACTATTATCACTCCCCACACGCGAAGCAGAACAACTTTTCCAAAGTTACGAAAAAGAACAACAACTTGAAATCATCCGTGCCACTCGGAACCCGAAACAACGAGAAGAATTATATTATCTTGTACCAGACTGCACAGAGTTAATTCAGGATAGTCCTACCGAAGATGTTCTACAGGTGTTAGACACTTTGCTTGGAACAGGGCTCGCTTGTGGCTTATTACCGTGTTTATCCAATGAACAATTTGAAGAAATCATTGACATTGCGATTTGGCGCGATGGAAAGTTAGATGAAAAGTCGCTAAGTTTGTGGCTTTTTGAACTATCTGAATGTGAGAGAGATGACCTGAGCCGATTCCTCGGCCAAATAGACCTGCGTATTCTTGCGGGGCTCCTCAAAGATCGTGTGAAGTTAAAAGGCACTCTCGGTGCAATGATGATAGAAGAGGGCATCATTGACCCAAGTTCTCCTTCAATAGACTGCAAAGATGAACAAGCCAAAGCGATCCTCAATGCGATATGGGAGGCAGATGGTGACCTTTTCAATCGACTTATGCGAGATATTTTCGCTATTGACAAGGAAACAGATACAGACAAGGAATTAGTTTCCGCATTAGAAAAGGCAGCTGCGGAAAGAGCAGAACGAGTCAAAGCACGTGATAGTGAGGCTGGAATCAGTGTCACCGAATCTGATTTGAAACAGCAGGTTGATTTGGATTCACTTGAACTTGCCGAGGATGAAGAGGAGAATGCAGACGAGTAAATTTTCTCTCGTGGCCGACGCTGTCATTGATGGGCAGTCTTTCTTGGCACGAACAATGCTGCACGGCGATGCCCTCGGCAGAATTGACTCTGAAAAATCGGAGTCGCTTTCTGAGGATATCGCCGCGCTGGCACATAAACTGATTACGATGAAGGTTACTGACCTTTCCAATGAGTCTGACCTTCGCGCACAAATTCAAATTGCCTTTGCCTTGACGAGTTTAGGGTTAGAATACGGAAGCAAGGGAAACTTGGACAAGGCAGTTAACGTGCTACTTGCGAACCCTATCGTCAAGTTTTTCCAAATCGGTAATACACTTACAGATAAATTACTAACAAAAGCGAGCCATATTCTTGAACACGCGATAATTGAACCAGATGAGTCCCTTTCCCACCTTGACATTGACAGCATCCGTATGTATAACCATGCCGAAGCAAAATTTTTAGACGCCTTAGCCGCATACAATACGACTATCACCACAGCACAAGTAACAATCAAGAACGATCATCCGCCGCGAACTTTTACTAATCTTTCTGATATGGGGATTATACGTCAGCAGTTGGATTATATTGAGGCGAGATGTTCCTATGTCCAAGCATTGCCACTTGAAGATATTTTTACGCTTGACCCGCCACTTAGCATCGCTGTTGACCCAATTCAAACATTAACGCTCAGCTTGATGGCAAATTTAACGGTATATTTTCAACCTGATTTACAGTTAGAAGCTGACACGCTTTCCGATTTTCATGACATCATCTATGATGAAAGCATCGGTGAGATTAGAGAGGCCCCACGCCAGCGTTTGTTAAACTGGATTGAAAGCTATCTTGAACAAGATAACCAACCTGAGGATGTAAAAAAATATACTGTGGCCTATTGGGATGCTTGCCTACAGGAGATGGTGCAGCCAGATTCCAATTGAGCGTTTTTGTTGTCAGGACTTACGCATCCCCCTTGATAAGGGGGTTAGGGGGTTAAAAAGTCGTTATTTCTGTTATTTACCCCCTAAGTCCTCCTTATCAGGGGACTTTAAGAAAAAATGCGTAAGTCCTGTGTTATGGTGACATTTAGAATTAAAGGGACATTTTGTAGCATAACCTGTTAGGTTGTGCAGAAACGGAACACAACCTAACAGGTTATGCTACAGCGTCTGCGTTAGTTTCGCTTTTCTGACCAAACTGCTCATAATGTTCAATTAATTCTAACGTTTACTATATGATGTAATTTCTTGACGTTCTATTTACCTCGACCCACAGAAACTACCGCACTATCTGAACTTTTACCACGTATCGCGTACACTCACACCTTCATCCGATAGATAGGTTTTGATACTTTCAATCGTGAATTCGCCGTAGTGTGTGATAGAAGCAACAATCGCTGCATCAGCATTGCTCTCAACAAAAACATCGCGTAAGTGTTGCGGATTTCCTGCGCCCCCTGAAGCAATAACAGGAACCGGCACAAGGTCTGCAATAGCACCTGTTAATTCCAGTTCATAGCCTGCTTTCGTGCCATCCGCATCAATGCTGTTGACAACAATTTCACCTGCCCCTAAATCAACACCGCGAGCAGACCATTCTAAAGCATCCCAACCGACAGGTTTACGTCCGCCATCAATATAGATTTCATAACCACTTGGAATCTGTTCACTTTTAGAGACCTTTTTCACCTGCATGCTTAACACAACACATTGGCTACCGAAGGCACGTGCGCCTTCAGAAATAATATCAGGATTTCGCACGGCACCAGAATCTATACTGACCTTTTCTGCTCCAGCAAGTAGCACACGCCGCATATCCTCAAGTGTGCGTAACCCACCACCAACAGAAAACGGGATAAATATTTCCTCCGCAACAGCAGAGACAACATCAATCATAATATCGCGCCGTTCATTGCTGGCGGTAATGTCGTAAAAGACAAGCTCGTCTGCCCCGCCTTCGTAATAAAAACGCGCCATCTCCACAGGATCACCAACGTCAACATTGCCTTTGAATGCAATGCCTTTGGTAACTTTTCCTGCGCGTACGTCTAAACATGGAATAATCCGTTTTGTTAGCATATATCTCCTTTCTCAAATTTTATTGATTGCGGAATCTTCGTTTAAATATGTTCAAAATGTCGTCAAACTCCGTAACCTTCAACGCCTTATACATCCCCGCGAGTGCCAACACACTGACCCCAATAGGAACAAACACATTAGCAACGCGAGGCACGATGCCCTCAGTACCGAGCAAATCTTGTTCAACAAAGCCGTTTGTTACCCAGCACACAACGCCCATCACCGCTGAAGCAATCAATACTTTAAGTGTCAATAGGACAACTGCCCGAAGTCCTAATCGTCCAACTTTGCGGCGGAGCAAAAACAGTAAAACAGCACTATTGAGTGTCACAGTCAGCACAGTTGAGAACACTACCGCCCGCGGGTCTAAAAAAAGTCCGCGAAAAATAAACAGATAATTGAGCAAGATATTAAGTGCAACACCACAAAGACTGACTATGACAGGAGCACGAATATCCTTGTGTGCGTAAAACCCATCTGTAACGATCTTGAGAGCGGAAAAACCGCATAAGCCGAATGCATAGACGAACAGAAGACCCGCTGTTTGCGTTGTGTCTTCGTCAATAGTGACGCCCCATTCGTAAAGCAATCGGCATATAGGTTCAGATAACATCATAAGCCCGACTGCGGCGGGAATAGTCACAGTAAGTAGAAGACGGAACGCATAAGAGAGCGCGTCTCGGAAATTCTGTGTATCTTCTGTAATAGCGTATTTTGCGAGTTGTGGGAGTGCCACCGTTGAAATTGCAACACCAAAAATCCCTATAGGGAGATGCACAACACGATATGCCCTACTAATCCACGTCAACCATCCAGAATCTGCAGTAATAAAAAAGGTATTGGTAAATTGATTTACCTGTACCGCTGCGACACCTAACACTGCTGGTCCAATCAGATGGATAACTTGGAGGACTCTTGAATTTTGCAGACTCAAGATCGGGCGATACCGAAAACCGACGCGATACATAGACGGCACCTGAATTAGAAATTGCGCAATTCCACCGACCATTACACCGATAGCCATCCCTGTTACCGGATGAATTCCTGCCAATGGAAGCAAATAGTAGCCACTTATTCCGATAAGGAGTGAACTCAGGTTAAAGAAGGTGGACGCAGATGCGGGGATACCGAATTTTCCCTTGCTGTTCAATAACCCCATGGCAATTGCAGCGAGGGAAACAAATAGCAGATAGGGAAACATCCACTGAGTGAGATAGATTGCCAGTTCAATTTTGCTGGCAAATCCGTGGTGGTCGGCAATGTCTAAATCTTTATCAAAATTGTTTTGAGCCAATATATCAACAATAGTAGGCGCAAAAATGATCCCCAATCCAGTAATGCAAATTAAGACGAGAGATGTCAAATTAAAGATTCGGTTTGCTAAATTCCATGCTGCTTCTTTCCCATCTTCCGCTTCCGTTGCAACAAAAGTGGCAATAAATGCCTTGCTTAGGATACCTTCACCAAACAGATCGCGTAAAAAGTTTGGAATGCGGAAAGCGAGGTAGAAAGCATCAGCACTGGTTTTTGAAGGGAAGTAGTAGCCAATTGCAGTTTCGCGCGCGAGTCCCAAAATTCGTGACCCCATTACCGCTAAGCTGACAATTCCAGCAGTACGGGTGACATTTTGATTCTGCTCTTCAGCAGATTTTTTTCTGTTTTCTTCCATTTTCGATTTTCAGTAATACGTACTATTTTCAACCCATATTTAAAATCAATTTTTTTATCCTTCAATTCATTCATCAATTAGTAGGGTTTGCTAAAATTGTCAAGACATCACCCTCTTGAACCTGATATGTTTTTCCTTCCACTCTTAATAGTCCTTTACTACGTGCTTGAGTGTAACTACCACAAGCAGTTAAATCTTCCCAGTTAATGCACTCTGAACGAACAAATCCACGTTCAAAATCGGTATGAATTAGTCCGGCAGCTTCAACAGCAGTTTGCCCACTCCGAAGTGTCCATGCCCGTGTCTCTTTTTCTCCACCTGTAAAAAATGTAATCAAACCCATTAATTGGTATGACGTCTGTATAAACCTTTCTAAAGCGGATTCATTTAATCCCATTTCAGCCATAAATGCTTCAGCATCTGATGAATCAAGTTGTGCAATTTCCATCTCTAATTGTGCTGCGAGGACGATGACTGCAGTCTGTGGGCGTGCTTCATATTTTGCTAAACGCTTAAAAATTTTATCCGCTTCCTGTAATTGCGTTTCGCTGATGTTGCAAATAAGTAGCAGCGGTTTTTGTGTTAAGAAACCATAACCACGTATTAGTTTTTCATCAATTTCTGATATAGTGAGAGCCCGTAGCGGTTTTCCATCTTCAAGGGTTTGTTTACATTCTTCTAAAATCCGAAGTTCATTTTGATGTTCAGCAGACTTCTGATTTTTTAGGAGCTTTTCGAGTCTATTGATTCGCCCTTCAGCAATTTGGAGGTCGGCGAATGCAAATTCTAAATCGACAAATTCAATATCTCTTTCAGCATCAACGTTTCCATCAACGTGAGGTACCGTTTCATCTTCAAAAAGTCTAACAACATGCGCGAGTGCATCAACAGTGCGTAGCTCACCAAGCACTTCGGCATCTAACTCTGTGCGCTGAGGGCCTTCAACATTCGCATTAATTGCTGCGCGAGAAGTACCGCCACCATCTATGTAATCAATCGTCGCGGGTACGATTTTGTTAGATTCAAAAACCTTTGCTAAAGGTTCTAAACGGTTATCTGGCACAAGGACAGTGCTAAGATTGACCTGTTTTTTGCTGGTGTACCCCCCAATTTCAGCGTTAGAATGTGCTAAAGCGTTGAAAACGGTGGTTTTCCCCACATGAGGTCTACCTACTATACCAATCTTCATATATTCCCGACACCTTTTCTAAGAGTGTTCCAACTCACCATATTCACTCATCCGCGTATTTAGCGTAATCCGATCAAATCCGAGATTCAGAAATTATAGCAAATCCGAAAATATGTTTACATCTCAATGAACAACAATTCCTACACCATAGCCGCTGGCGAGGTTTCCTAACCTCGCCCAGCGTAAAGGTAATTGCGGATTTTACTAAAATAAAATTTACATCCTTGACAACATTCAGATGAAATGCTAATATATGCTATCGTATTTAATGCAATTATATTAGTTCTGAGAATTATAGAGGTAAATTCAAAATGAGCACAGAAAACCGAAATTGGAAACGCCATCTGACCAAAGCGTTAACTATTTTATTGATATTCATGGTCTGTCTTTCAATTCTGCAGTGGTTTATCATCACAACACTTTTTAATTTTGGTGCGGACACGTTGAAGATTGCTATGGTTAAGCAAGCACCAGAAGGTGTAAACCGTAATCATATAATAGAAACAATTGAAAGAGTCAAAAGCGTGGCGCAACAACTACCATTTAGTTTTATCACCGGAAAAATCAATCTACGAAAAATAAAAGATGCCGGGGATTATGCTCTTGAAGCGAACGATGATGAAACCTGGGACCCAGAGGAAATTAATACCCTCTTAAGGATGCTCAATGCTGCTGTTGGATATAAACAGGAATTGAGTAATTGATATTGATGTTATTAACACCACCTTATGAAAAATTTGCCTATGCTTATGACCGGATGATGCGGAATGTCAACTACCTACGATGGTGTGATTACATAGAATCGCTTTTTAAAATGTATGATTGCAAACCCCGTAATATCCTCGATTTGGCGTGCGGCACAGGAGCATTAACCGTCTTGTTAGCAGCAAAAGGATATGAAATGACTGGTGTTGATAGGGCAAAAGGAATGTTGAGCATTGCTCGTGAAAAAACCACAGATCACAATTTACAAATCACTTTCCATCATGGGGATATGCTCAATTTCCGGTTAGATCAGCAGTTTGACGTGATCCTTTGCACCTATGACAGTATAAATTATGCATCTAACGAAAATGAATTAAGTGGTATGTTTGAAACTGTGACTGAACATCTTGCCCAAGATGGATTGTTTATCTTTGATGTTACGACTGAACGCAATATCGTCCAACATTTCCACAACAAAACATTTTCCGAAAACCACGAAGATTATTCCTATATCTGGAAAAATAATTATCACTACCACTCCAAGATGTGCCGAACCTTTCTAACATTTTTTATTCGTGAAGGTGAGTTATTTAGACGTTATGAAGAGGTTCACCAACAACGAATTTTTGAAGTGCAGACGGTGAATGAATTGCTCAAAGCAGCAGGCTACAAAATGTTGAGTGCTTTTGACATGTATACCTTTAACAAGTGGACTCGCACTTCAGATCGGATTAATTTTACCGCACAATTAGCATAAGTTACAAACCTTCTGCAATTAGGTCTCCAACTTGTTCAGTTGTGTATCCCATTCTTCCAGCCCCAAGGTCCTTAATTTTTCCGCTGGCAAGTAGATCGCTGATAGATTTTTCCACTTTTGCTGCCGCGCCAGCATGTCCAAGATGGTCAAGCATCATACCTGCTGCACTGACAGCAGCGATTGGGTTAATCTGATTTTTGCCGGTATAACGTGGGGCTGAACCGTGAATCGGTTCAAACATCGCAACGCTTTCTGGATTCAAATTACCTGATGCTGCAACTCCCATACCGCCTTGAATCATTGCGCCGAGATCCGTTATGATGTCTCCGAACATATTACAGGTGACAATCACATCAAACCATTCCGGATTTTTGACCATCCACATCGTCGTCGCATCAACAATCGCGTATTCTCTTTTAATATCTGGATAATCTTCGCCTACTTCGTCAAAGACGCGTCGCCACAAGTCGTGTGCGTAGGTAAGCACGTTTGCTTTATCGCATGAGGTTAAGGTATTAGTCTTATTGCGTTTGCGGGTGAGTTCATACGCATAGCGGACACATCGTTCTACACCTTTATAGGTGTTAATCATCTCTTGAATTGCGACTTCATCGCGCGTACCGCGTTTCAGAAAACCACCGATTCCAGAGTATAGTCCTTCCGTATTTTCACGCACGACAATGAAATCAATATCCTCCGGACCTTTGTCCTTCAAGGGTGTAGGTACACCCGGATAGAGTTTTACAGGACGCAGGTTAATATAGAGATCAAGCTCAAACCGTACCTTTAGTAGAATCCCTTTTTCTAAAATACCGGGTTTGACATCCGGATGTCCGATTGCACCGAGATAAATAGCATCAAGTTCACGCAGTTCTTCAAGCACTGAATCGGGTAGCACTTCGCCGGTTGCCAGATATCGGTCGCCGCCGACATCATATTCAACAGTTTCGTATTTAAAACCTTCTTGTGCAGCTGCCGCCCCGAAGACCTTCATTGCTTCGCGTGTTACTTCGGGGCCAATTCCGTCTCCTGGTATGAGACCGATTTTATACATCAATTTCCTCCAAATCGTTCTGTTATAGTTTTGACTCGTTATATTTTACCATATCTAAGGTGATATTGCAAATTGTGACGATTTGTCTGAATCGCGGAGAAGAGCGGAGAACGTAGAAAACGCGGCGGGCGGTATTGGGGACTCCCAAACGCCTATTCAAAGTGTGCTGCAATCTCTTGAAAAGGAACTTATCTTGCCAAACCCCATCCGCGTCATCCGTGAAATCCGTGTTTTCCGCGATTCAGACAGTAAAAAATGTAGCACAAACTTTCCAGTTTGTGCCAAAAAACGCAAACTAATGAAGTTTAAGTTATTAATTCGGTAATTTGGCGAGGTTTCCTAACCTCGCTAAACTACCCAATTTATTTTTTAAACTTCATAAAGTTTGCTGTACAAAAGACAAAATCCGTGTTTTCCGCGATGCAGACAAAAAACGGCAGGCACCCAAAAGGGGACCTGCCTGTTGGCTATATGTGGACGTGTGCTTATTCCTCATGCGCTGCATTGCTTTCACACAGACCCACATAATTAAACTCGTCCGTAAAGGATTCGCCACATTGTTCGTAAACGGAAGTGTATCTGTTGGTTACAGGATCCCACACTGATTTCCATTTCCAGCGTGTGCAGATTTTCGTGGTTTCTGCCTCCGTGTTGTCAGAATCGGTGTCACATGCACTACACCCACTGGTACAAAGAGAACAATCCGGCGTGTTATCTGTCGGTGCGGAAGTGCCACCGCTGGAGACAGACACCGTGTAGCTCGGCTCCGCTATCGTGCTATCCGACAAATATGCATAGGCGGTCAGCACATAATCGCCGGACGCACCACTCGGCAGACTATACGTATAGGATGCCGTCGTGGAGTTCCCCGTGCTATCAGATACGGATGAGACACTGGTGCCATACCCCGATTCACCCGGAGCTTTGATATACCAATATAATAAGGTATACCCTGTCGGTAAACTCACATTCACAGTGAACGAACTGCCAGCAGTGGCTGTGGAAGAACCATCCGACGACGTGAGGGTTGCCGTCGTTGCCGGAGGATCGTCAATCAGATGGCTATTCGGATAAGCATTGATTACGTTTGCGGGTGCTTGGGAAGTGGTGCCATCTGAATGCCCCTTACCTATCCTATATCTGAAAAAACAATCCGATTGCTTACAGTGTCTAAATTGTTTACCGCACACGTCATCACCGAGCCGCGTTGCTTGACCCGGTGCAAAAGTAGAACTGTTCGAGCAAGTACGTATCTGATGCCAAGCCTCCTGCAAAGCTGCTTCTAACTCGGTGCATTCATAAATCTTTTTCCCACAACCCGCCACGATCGTTGTGCCCGGAGCCGCCGTGATGGCTTCAACCGGACACGTAGCCGGCACAAGTTCCCCTTCCTCTCCCCCGTGGGGCTTGACTTTCTTCACATGGTCATCTACTGTGTTCACGGAGCCATTACAATTGGGACACGTCACACAAACTGTCACAGGGATAGGTTTCTTTGAATTGGATATCTCATTGTCAATGATCTTCACCGTGAAAGAACCACTGAAGTGTGGAAAATTTTCATCGCCTGGTTTGCTTGCCTTTGTTTTGCTAAGCACTTCGCGCAGTTTCCATCCCCACTTCTTCGTAGAGGTCTCGCCCCAGCCGGCATCCACACCGACAGTTGGCGGCCACCCCCCACTAAACCCCAGGCTATTTTTGATAGCTTCTTCTGTGCCATACTGAATATCTATCTCCCACGGGACAACACTGGCTTCCGCATGCAGCGGTTCTGTGCCTTGCATCACCTCCGATTTGAAACCTTCATTGGCAATCGGAATACATGTGTCCTCATACACAGCAACATAGTTACCTACATACGCGCGAATCACTGTGCAATTCGCTCTGTCGTAACAGTAAAACTCTTCGTGTTTTGTCAGTGGTGTCGGCTCGACATCGGTTGCACGAAATTCACCGACATCGCGCGGGATACCACTGTCGTTGAGTGACAGATCAAGTTTTCCGATGCCATGCGCCCTAACGATGTAGGTATAGACTTCGCTTTCTGGGGGTTTGTCACCCGTTTTTACCGTGCCATCTGGGAGTGTTTTTGTCCATTCTTCCGTCGCGATTTTGAGGTCTTGGCGGATCTCACGTTCCCCATAGTAGTGGACACCAGAGGGTATCTCTGAAGTAATCCGCATCCCCCCAAATATGATAGCATTGGGGGAAACTTGCTGCGAAAACAACGTGTGTGAACTGAAAAGTACACAGACAAGAATACTGAAAATAAAGCAAATGTGAGTAAAACTAATTTTTTGATACATTTTTCGTTCTCCTTTTTATAAATATAATGTGACTGCGGTCATATTCATACACATTCTAAAATTAAGGTTTTTCGTAGTATTGATACAAATGTTCAATACCTAACCTTTTGTAAAGGTTTCTTATCCCGACTGCTTCTCTTTCTTTATTTATCTGACGGAGTTCTTCATCTGACATAGTCATCAAGTTAGGGGTAGGATCTCCGTATCCTGCAGAGAAATAGGAATTAGGATCAGGTAGTTCGCCTTGTGCGGATGCCTCAAGTGCAGCAATCTGACTCCGTAAAGATTCTGCTGTCGCAGTGTCTCCGAAGGCTTGTGCATCTTCGTAGCGTGCAACCAGTGCCTGGTGTTTAACAAACTGCTCAGGTGTCGGACGAAAACCGATCCGTTTGCTATACTTAACAACAAGCGAGACATTTCTAAAATTTTGCAGCGGTGTCCCCCAGTTATCTAATACAGGAACGTATGGCATAGTGCCATCTGGATTTACACGGGGTCTATCAAATCCCCAGAAGTTTCGGTATGCCTCCCAGGTTTTGGGATCATGCCAGTCCAACGGAAACCGTGTGTTTAAATTTGCCCAGGTGTGCCAGTCAATCTCAAGTGGGGGGCCTGTTGGGATCGCATGGGCTTCAGCACGGTCTGCCCAGGCAGGATTTTTGAGATACCGCGTGCCTTGCCGTGTAACACCATACTCGCCCTCACTTGGCTGCGTCCCTACGGGAGCAGGCGGTGTGGAAACAGGCACTTTGTCCCAATGATCTCCATGCCGAACCCATTTAAAACCCGGCTCCGCAGGAGGCGGGATGTCGGCTTTGGAAACAACGTGTTGCACTTTCGGTGTCCCATCTCCTTGCAACAGTTTCGCATCTTGTGCAAGTTGCTCTTTGAGCTGCTGCACTGTTGATAGCTGCCAGAAGATGAAACCACCAGCAGCGATCAATAGAATTATGAGGGCGGCGAACCCCCATATCGTTTTTTTGCTCATTGCTATTTCTCCTTATTATATTGTTCACTTTGCGCTGCTGCGTCCAGTGGGCAAGGAACGGGATGTTGAACTGCGTCCAGCGGACAAGGAACGTAATGTTGAATTGCGTCCAGCGGGCAAGGGACACGTTCTTGTTGAGGGGGGCAAATCGGTTTCGGCATATCCTTGATACATTCCGACTTGATTCGTTGTTCACACGGGGGCGGGCCTATTTGTGTGGCGCGCGTGATATTTCGCGCGCCCATAATCAGACCACCACCGAGTAAAACGATTGTCAAAAAGATGGCAACCGTTTTTGATGTAAAATTTTTCACTTAGCACCTCCTTCGTGCAGTACTTGGTTGTGGAGTTGTCTACCATCTTAAAAAAATGGAGGCACCCTCCAGCAACCAAGCTTTTAACCTAAAATGTGTATTTTAGAGAAGGTACCCATGTTCGGGTTAAAAGATTGGTTGATATAAGTATTATACAATAAACTGTACAAAAAGTCAAATTAAATTTGAAAAAAATCGAAATCAACTGAAATTGGGCATTTTTTGCAAAACTGGAACATTTGATGCCTCTCATCATGTTAAGACACAAGATTATGTCCGAAAGGGTGCATGCGGTATTGGAAACTCCCAAACGCCTATTCAAACAATAAAAAATGTAGCACAAACTTTCCAGTTTGTGCCAAAAAACGCAAACTAAATGAAGTTTAAGTTATTAATTCGGTAATTTGGCGAGGTTAGGAAACCTCGCCAGCAGAAATGTACACCTACTGCTGGCGAGGTTTCCTAACCTCGCTACATTACCAATTTATTTTTTATCTTCATAAAGTTTGCGGTACAAAAGACAAAATCCGTGTTTTCCGCGATTCAGACGGGATAGCAATAATCCGCGCAATCGGTGAAATCCGGGGAATGCCTAAAGACGAATGCGCGTATGGCATTCGCCATGATTCATACCGTTGATTTGGTGATAATCCGCGATTCAGACAACACACATGCAAATAACTTTACACACCCAAATAGATTTTAGTTGCAATCCACTCGTAGATGTGTTAAAATAGTATACAACTGAAATCAGAATGCTTGCTTGTAGGAGGACAGGCGAGTGGAAGTACCTGTTTTAGTGCTAAATGCCAGTTATGAAGCAATCAACGTTTGCAATCTCAGGCGAGCCTTGAAGATGGTTTTCAAGGGAACTGCTCAGACAGAGGAAGTGTCCGAATCAGAAATTCGGTCACCTTCGGCTATTGTCAAAGTGCCGCATGTAATTCGTTTGGTAAACTATGTGCATGTGCCGCGCAGTGTTGTCAAGTTTTCTCGCAAGAATGTCCTTGCGCGCGACCAGCACACATGTCAATATTGCCATCGCCAGTTTTCTGCTTCTCTGCTCACACTTGACCACGTTATCCCGATTTCAAAGGGCGGCAAGACAACCTGGGAAAATGTTGTGACAGCTTGTAAACGCTGTAACAATAACAAAGGCAATCAGATGCTTCATGAGACACATTTCAAGTTGAGAAGAGCACCAAAAACGCCTTCAATCTTGACGTATTTGCAACTCAACCGTCATTTTCGGGGTTACCATCCGTCTTGGAAAAAGTATCTCTATATTAATTGAGGTGAAGAGACAACTGCTCGCCCTACGTGTTTGATTGTATTTACGGTGAATTGTAAAATTAATAGACACTTTCGTCCGCCCCGGTAGGCGAGGTTTCTAACCTCGCTGGTGCAGAGCGCCCAAGCCCTTCTATAATCTACCATAAATAGAAGGCAACCTTGTAGATTTGTGTGAAGGAGAAGGTGCTACCAATCTGAATAGAGCCTAAGATTATGCCGTATCAACCACATCCGGAGAGGCTGAAGAAGTCATGGGAATTTCAGAGAGCATATAAAAATGGGAGAAAGAACTGGAGTCCCCACTTCGTTATCTATGTCTACCGCACAGAATTCAGTCAGTCTCGGTTAGGAATAACAGTCAGTAAAAAAGTTGGCAACAGTGTCACGCGAAACCGTGTCAAACGCCTCATCCGTGAAGCGTTTCGCATGCTTAAGCCTGGACTTCTGCCCCATTACGATATTGTGGTTGTAGGCAGAAAAGATGCCGTTGATCTTTCAGGACAGGAAGCTCAAGACAGTTTACGCCAAGTGTTCTATAGAGCATTAATTATGGTACCAGGAAAGGTAGGTTATAGAAGGACTTGGCATTGTGAACCTTTTTAAAAATTTAAATATAATCTAATCAATATCAATAAAAAATCGTTAGAGTCTAAAAAACATCTCTTGCAAATGAACGGTTATCTAAAAAAATGAGCCGATTAATTCTTTACGCTATCCGCGGGTATCGCCGCTTTATCTCCCCACTTTTTCCTCCAACGTGTCGTTTCCATCCGACTTGTTCACACTATGCACAGCAAGCCTTTGAGCAATATGGCGCCTTAAAAGGCAGTTGGTTAACATTAAAACGATTGGCAAAATGCCATCCCTACCACCCAGGGGGTTTTGACCCGCTTCAGTAGCAAATATACGCTGAACGTATAGTGACATTCAGCGTCCGGCGAACTACAGACCACACTATAATAAGATAGAGGAGCATCTAAAATTAAATGGGAGCACGTTATATTCTCGCACTTGTTCTAATGATTGGTGTAATGATTGGATGGAGTCTAATATTTGGCAATCGCTTCGTACCAGAACAGAACGACCCTTCAATAACTGAACAGATAGCACCAAGCGACACACCTGAAGGAGCAGAACTTGAAAAAAAGGAAGAGGATTCTACTGATTCGGACCTACTGATAACACCTCAAGAGAGTCCGGACGATCCTGAAGTACACGTCAAAACTACTATTTACGACATCACTTTTAACGAAAAATTGGCAATAGCTAAGCAATGGAAATTGGTAGAAAAAAATGAAAAGGGCGATTTACGTTTTCTCGACAGATCAGACATTGCCAAAGACGTACCGTTGAACCTTATTCCTGAAACAGCACTTAACTGTCTTGCCCTCCGATTTGGAAATACCAATTTACAAATTGATTTTGTTGGTGCTAAATGGCAAGCTGACAAACCCCAAGGAATTCAACTATCAGATACACAACAAGAGGGAACGCTAACCTTCACGACGACGATTGGGAAGCAACTGAAAGTTGCCAAACAGCTTACTTTTTATAACGATAGTTATACCGTCGATTTAGCCTTGACGTTCGAAAATGTTTCTGATGCTTCTGAACCGTTGAGAATTGGGGGAAATGAAGAATGGAATGGGTATGAACTGCGTTGGGGCCCAGGAATTAATGCCGACCTGCTCGTCCATGAAAAAAAGCGAAACAAACGTGATGGATTTGATAAAAACGCTGAAGGGGCAAAAACCTATATTGGTGAAGGAAAACCAACTAAAAAGTTGAAAGATGAAAATGCTTCAGCAAATGCACTCTGGGCAGGCATTAGCAGCAAGTACTTTAGTGCTTTAATGATCCCGGACCCACAACTTAAGGCTACCTATACACTGGATACTGCAAAGGTAAATGAGACAACAAATATGCTCGTTGCAGCACCGACAGAGACCGCTGTTTTGACAGTCCCACTTTTTAAACTGTCGGCTCAGCAAAAGCAGACCCATGCTTTCCGTCTCTATATCGGCCCCAAAGACGACGCATTATTGAAGTCTATTACAGCTCCGAATGCGCCCGAAAATTCAATTCATCTCTCAAAAATCATAGATTTCGGATTTTTCAGTCCCGTGGCATGGGCAATGTTGTGGGTAGTCAACGGGTTGCACAACATCTTCCGAAACTATGGCATAGCGATTATCCTGATGACCGCATTAGTGAAGGTGATTTCCTTCCCGCTTACACGGAAAGCGCATGTTTCCATGAAGAAAATGAGCGACCTCCAGCCGCAATTGACTGAATTGCGGGAAAAATATCGAGACGACCCGCAAAAACTAAATAAAGCTACGATGCGGATTTACAAAGAAAATGGAGTGAACCCGTTGGGCGGTTGTATCCCTTGGCTACCACAACTCCCTATTTTTTTAGCACTCTACGCCCTGCTTAGAAGTGCCGTTGAATTGCGAGGTGCGCCTTTCCTCTTTTGGATTGATGACCTCTCAGCACCAGATACATTATTCAAACTTCCATTTACGATACCGCTAATCTTTATAGAAATAGACTCTATCCGATTCTTACCGCTTCTGAATGGACTCACAGCATGGCTCCAGCAGAAATTTGTCGGTGGAATGTCTGCTACGCCCACTACCAGTAATACACAAGCCAAAATTATGCAGTTTTTGCCGCTTATCTTTGTCTTCATGTTTTATAACTGGGCTTCCGGGTTTGTGTTATACTGGTTATGTAATAGTGTCTTTACTGTAGCGCAACAACAAATACAAACAAAATTTTTCCATGATGGCGAAACCGACAAACAGGAAAACACACCGAGGCGCAAACAGAATTAATGTTCACTTAGGCTTATCTGAATAAGGAGGACTGCCAATTGCAAAACTATATAGAAACTGAAGCCGAAACTGTGGAAGAGGCAATTGATACTGCACTGACACAGCTTGAAGCAACGCGTGAACAGGTTAACATCATCATAATTAATGAACCGACTAAAGGCATTTTGAGTTTTGGCGCGAAACCCGCAAAAATTCGGGCTACTCTTAAGGAAGATATTTCTACTGCACCAGAAACCGTTTTGAAGGAAATGCTCACGCGGATAGGAATTGATGGGGAAGTTGAATCCAACTATATTGAAGGCAGTCTGCACCTCAATATGGTTTCTGATTCGCCAGCACTTCTGATCGGCAAGCATGGACAGACCCTTGATGCTATTGAACGTCTCCTCAATTGTATTGTCAATAAGAATGCACTCGCTAAGAAAAAGGTTTTTGTTGATACTGAAGGTTATCGCAAGCGCAGAGAACAGACGCTCGTAGACATGGCACATCAAGTTGCAGCAAAAGTCAAACGGACACGTCAGGATGTTGTTCTTGCACCTATGAATGCTAAGGATAGACGCGTGGTTCATCTTGCCCTAAAATCGGACGACACTGTCTCAACGTTTAGTCAAGGTGAAGGTGATATGCGCCGCGTTGTTATTTCAATACAAGATAACTATTGAGTTGTGAAACATAAAATTACTACGCTGTTTATAGTAAAATCCAAAATATGTTCACATTTCAATGAACAACAATTCCACACGTTCGCGTTGGCGAGGCAATTGTGGATTGGACTATAATAACCTAAGTTGTCACCTATTTGCGAATGCTCTTGTAGGAGGGGTTTCTAACCCCGATTTATAACAGAAAACGTAAGAATCAGCGGAAATGTCTTGTTTTTTAGTAAAAGCAGTGTCCACCATCTCGAAATCTTGTCCGTAGCAACTTGAGTTATAATAGTCTTGCTTTACGTCTGTAGAACGGGAGTTGAGACATGAAATTTGACGATACTATCGCCGCCATCGCAACCCCACGCGGCGAAGGCGGTATCGGAATAGTACGGGTCAGTGGCCCGCTGGCAATTCCTATCGCTCGGCAATTGTTTCGCCCTTCACGCGCTATTTCAATTGATGAACTCCTATCACATACGCTTACACACGGGTACGTCATAGACACATCGGCATCCGATGAAATCATTGACGAGGTGATACTCGGTGTTATGCGCTCTCCAAAAACATATACAACTGAAGACATCGTTGAATTTAACTGCCACGGCGGGATTGTACCGCTAACAACTGTATTAGATTTAGTGGTAAAGGCGGGGGCGCGACTTGCTGAACCGGGTGAGTTTACGAAACGGGCATTTCTCAACGGCAGAATTGATCTCACACAAGCTGAAGCTGTAGCAGAACTCATCAGTTCAAAAACAGAGCTGAGCCGTAAAATCGCAATTCAGGCACTTGAAGGCAAACTCTCTGAAAGTGTAAATCAACTCAGCGATAGACTGGCGGCATTGCTGGCTGAAATTGAAGCCTCCATTGACTTTCCCGATGAAGACCTTGACTTTATGAAGGTAGGTCCGCAGCTTCAGGCTGCCCGTGTTGTTCAATCAGATTTGGGGCAATTGTTAGAGACTGCTTCGGAAGGGCGTCTTATCAAGGAGGGTGTTAACGCTGCCATTCTGGGTAAACCGAATGTTGGAAAATCAAGTCTATTCAATACCCTTGTCCAAACAGCGCGCGCCATTGTTACAGATATTCCCGGTACCACGCGCGACACCATTGATGAAACTATCAACCTCAATGGCATCCCCATAAACCTCATTGATACCGCAGGACTCCGACAAACGAAAGACATCGTTGAACAGCAAGGCGTTCAACGGAGTCGAGACGTACTCAATAAAGCAGAATTTCTACTCCTAATGTTTGACGCATCCGAACCTTTAAATGAATCCGATATAGAACTCTTGCAGATAGCAAATTCACACCGTGCAATTCTGATTCTAAATAAAATTGATCTTCCCACTATTGTCCAACCCCAGGCGTTAGTCAACCACTGTCCGAAGGCGCGCGTTGTTCAGACAGCAATTACTGAAGAAAAAGGTATTGATGCGCTAAAAACTGCTATTCAAGAGGAATTGCTTGGTGGAGAATTCGTTATAGGTGAATCTCCAATTGTTACGAACACTCGCCACCAAGACGCGCTCTGCCGCGCACAAGAAGCTCTTGATGATGTAATCGCGAGTTTAGAAAACGAAATGCCGCCCGATCTCGTTTCTGTTGATTTGCGTATTAGCCTTGATGCGCTCGGGGACATCATTGGCAAAACAACTACTGAAGATATTCTGGATCGGATTTTCTCTCAATTCTGTGTCGGCAAGTAACAGCGTTTCTTTACAGCGCGTTTGTCATACCTATAGTAAAACTATAAATACCTCTGTACAAAAACTTTTTATTTTTTTGACAAAAATGTGTGCATTTGTTATAATAAGCACTTAAGTATATTAACGCGTCGTGTTAGTTAACATTCAGTCCGTTTATATTCACAAATTTGTCTCGTTTTGTTTGAATTCCGCAACTTTCCAATACTTGACACTCTCAAAGGTCAGAGGGAGTTCCGGTTCCCGACTACAAACGTGTCGCGATGCGGAGAGTGTTTGGACAAATGTGAGCATTTATAAAAACAATAAAACTGATACGTAATTAGCACAAGTCGCAGATTAATGTCTTTCTATATATAATGACGCGAGTTATGAGCAAAACGGTCGCATAATTCTGCAAAATTGTAATTCAAAGCGAAAATTCATCTCAATATGAGACGTTTTGAAGGAGGTATAAATGTCTAAAGTTATGACAAACCACAATATTATTCTAACACCTATACTTCTTTCTTGTATCTGCTTATTGCTATTAACGTTTTTATCAGTTACATCAGTAGAAGCGCAACGCGATGAAGGAACAGTCGCAGGTATCTGGACTTTTGACGATGGCACAGCGAACGATACTTCACCCCAAAATTTAAATGGTATTGTTGTTGGTAAACCAGGATCCGTTAACGGTATCGTAGGAAAAGCTCTGAAATTCAACGGGACAAGCGACGGTATAAAGATTCCGGATTCCAACAGAATCAATACGGGTGGTCCATTCCCTAATAAGACAATCGCAGCATTTTTCAATTGCGATGATGTCAACAAAAAACAAAAACAGGTAATTTTTGAAGAAGGGGGTAGAACACGCGGGTTAGTCGTCTATGTGTTTGACGGCAAAATCTACGGTGGGGCATGGAACCGAGCTGAAGCAATAAACTGGCAAGGTGCATGGATATCCGATGACATAAAGTCAAAGACTTGGTATCACCTTACTGTCGTCATCAGAAATGGTGCAAATAAAGTAGAAAAAGATAAGTTAGAGTTATGGTTAGATGGAAAACTCGTTGATACTGCTGATGGCGGTCAACTTTTTGCACACGGAGATGACAACGGTATCGGTTTTGTCAACCAAAATGCTGTTTACCACGATAACGGTGGTGCGGGTACCAACATAGACTGGTTCGGTGGTTTAATTGACGAAGTTGTCATCTACAGTTCATCTTTTACGAAAACAGACATCGAAGAACTGGTAGGTGCGTTAGATGTTGCGCCACAAGACAAATTTACAACTACGTGGGCAAACCTGAAAGCCCAACGAACCCAAAATTAATTTTTCAGAACTTGCGCAAATTGGCTGATCGTGATAAGATTTATCGTATATCTTGCAGAAGATAATGATCCCCAAATTACGTTAGTTTATCATTCCAATGCGGACAAGGTTCCGCTTTTACAAAGGAGTAATCTCAAATGACAAAGTTTATCCCTATTTTTAGTATCCTACTTATGCTCATAGCCGTATCCATCTATGCAGCGAGAGACGAAGCCACTGTTCAAGCGATTTGGACTTTTGATGAAGGTGATGCCGCAGATACCTCCGGCAAAGACGTGAACGGAACGTTCGCTGGCGAACCGGAAGTTGTCGACGGTATTGTTGGAAAAGCATTACAATTTGATGGTGTAGACGATGGTGTCAAACTACCAGATTCAAACGGTCTCAACACAGGGGGTCCCTTCCAAAATCGAACGATTGCTGCGTACTTCAACTGTGCTGATGTGAGTATTGCAGACCGTAAACAAACGATTTTTGAAGAGGGCGGACGCACCCGCGGTATTGTCGTCAATGTTTTTGATGGACAAGTCTACGTCGGGGCTTGGAATCGTGCCGAATACCAATGGGTTGGCGCATGGCCCTCGGCACCTGTCGAATCTAATACATGGTATCACGTTGCTCTTGTACTTCGAGATACTACCAATGCTGTTGAAGACAACAAATTTGAGATGTGGCTTAATGGTGAAATGATCGCAAGTGAACCCGGTGGGCAGCTCTTCGCACACGGCGACGATACCGGCATAGCGCATACCAATGCTAATGCCGTTTTTCATGATGACGATGGCGCAGGTACCAACAGGGACTACTTCGGTGGAATCATTGATGAAGTGATTGTCTATAACTCCCCTTTTGATGCTGCTGATTTTGAAGAATACGCTGATGCTATTCAGGCTGCTACAAGCGTTGAACCACAAGGAAAATTTACAACTACGTGGGGCACGCTAAAATCACAAAGGACCAGATAGTATAGTGACATTTAGAATTAAAGGGACATTTTTGTAGCATAAACTTCCAGTTTGCGCACTGATATGCACAAACTGGAAGTTTATGCTACAACACCGCTGGTAGATGTGGTTTCCTAACCGAATGTCCGATTAATTCTAAAGTCTACTATAATAGTTTGACATATCTTCATAGAAGGTTGGCGAACACATGTTATCCTTGTTCTGAAGCACGGTAGTTTTTGGACTGCCGTGCTTCTTTATTTATGTGCAGAATTTCCATGGTCGCTGCCAAAATGACATAATCCGTGCCAGAATTGTATCAGCTGTGCCTGTTTGTATCGTAGCCCAGCTTATAGCCGGACAATTAATAGTGCTTTTCCATACTAAAATTGGCACAAATTTTGCTCCAGTGATAATACAATAACGTGAACTTGGTCCAAGTCTTTGTAACGCAAACTGTCCGAAGATTAATTTATTAATTCGGCTCTTTTCGGTCCGCACTAAACACGCGTACCCTGCTGCTGGCGAGGTTTCCTAACCTCGCCACATTACCGATTTATTTTCTTAATCTTCGGACAGATTGTGCTACTATCTGGCAACTTATGTCACCTTAGGAGATAAAAAATGAGATTAGATAGATTCACAATTAAAGCACAAGAAGCACTACAAATAGCACAAATTTTGGCAAGCGAGGCACAAAACCCAGAACTTGGGGTAGAGCACCTTATGCTTTCCCTCATTAAACAGGCAGACGGGATAGTCACGCCAATTTTCCAAAAATTAGGGGCGGATATCCAAGAAATTACATCAGCACTGGAGAATATCGTTCAGAAAGCACCGAAAGTGCAAGGGGTAAGTTCAGAACTACACCTCTCAAAATCCTTACAATCCGTACTGGAGACCGCTCTCAAAGAGGCAACGACACTCAAAGATGAATATGTCAGCACAGAACATCTCCTACTTGCCTGCACGGAATCAAAACAGAGCGAAGCAGGACAAACCCTAAGGGATGCTGGCATTACAAAGGATAAAATCCTTAAAGCACTCGTTGATATACGCGGCACACAGCGGGTAACTGACCAAAATCCTGAGGACAAATACCAAGCACTTACCCGATTTGGTAGGGAACTTACACAAGAAGCGATGTCCGGTAAACTTGATCCTGTAATCGGGAGAGATGATGAAATCCGACGTGTGATGCAAGTGCTATCCCGTAGGCGCAAGAATAATCCGGTGCTTATTGGAGAACCGGGAGTTGGAAAAACCGCGATTGTAGAAGGGTTGGCACAGCGCATCGCGGACGGCGATGTGCCTGAAAGTTTGCGAGAAAAGCGGCTCATCGCCCTTGATTTAGGCGCGCTCATTGCAGGAAGTAAATATCGCGGAGAATTTGAAGACAGACTAAAAGCTGTCCTCGCCGATGTTGAACAGGCAGAAGAACAGGTAATTCTTTTTATTGACGAACTCCATACCATTGTCGGGGCAGGTGCTGCGGAAGGGGCAGTGGACGCGTCTAATATGTTGAAGCCCGCGCTCGCACGCGGCGAATTGCACTGCATCGGTGCCACAACACTTGACGAATACCGCAAACACATTGAAAAAGACGCCGCTCTCGAACGTCGATTCCAGCCTGTTCAAGTCCATGAACCTTCTGTTGAAGACACGATAGCAATTCTTCGCGGCCTGAAAGAACGCTACGAAACACATCACGGCATTCAAATTCAGGACAATGCCATTGTTGCTGCTGCCACTCTTTCAAAACGATATATTTCTGATCGCTTTCTACCAGATAAGGCTGTTGATTTAGTGGACGAAGCAGCATCACGGTTGCGGATTGAAATTGACAGTGTACCAGAGCAAATTGATGATGTAGAGCGGCGTATCATCCAACTTCAGATGGAACAGCAAGCATTGGAAAAAGAGGATGATGACGCATCTAAACAACGCTTAAAAAAGCTGAGTCTTGAACTTGTAGAATTAAAAGAGAAAGCAGATGCCCTCAAAGCGAGTTGGCAAAACGAAAAAACAAACCTTGTAAAAATCCGAAAGTTGATGAAACAGATTGAGGCACTACGTACTGAATCTGAACAAGCAAAACGCACAGGGAACCTCGCTACAGCATCTGAACTTGAATATGGCAAAATACCAGCACTTGAAGCACAACTCAAAACCTTGCGAGAGGCGGTTGAAACGGATGTTAACGGCACACACATGCTAAAAGAACGTGTGAGTGCTGAAGATATTGCTGAAATTGTAGCGAAATGGACCGGCATTCCAGTTTATCGCCTTATGGAAGGTGAAACACAAAAACTGCTTCACATGGAAGAAAGGTTGCGCGAACAGGTCATCGGGCAAGATGAAGCGGTTTCTGCTGTCTCTAACGCTATCCGCCGTTCCCGTGTCGGTCTCGGTGATCCTGACCGACCACTCGGATCGTTTCTCTTTATGGGACCTACAGGTGTCGGCAAAACACATCTGGCAAAGTCGCTCGCAGAATTTCTGTTTGACGATGTTAACGCAATAGTGCGTATTGATATGAGCGAATACATGGAAAAGCATACTGTCTCAAGACTTATCGGCGCACCACCAGGATACATCGGCTATGATGAAGGTGGACAGTTGACTGAAGCGATTAGACGCCATCCCTATTGTGTTATTCTGCTTGATGAAGTAGAAAAAGCGCATCCAGAAGTGTTTAATGTCTTACTCCAAATGCTTGATGATGGCAGAATGACAGATGGACAAGGACGGACGGTAGATTTTAAGAATACGGTCGTTATTATGACTTCTAACATTGGCAGCCAGTGGATTAGCGATACACATCTTGCCACAGAAGAAATTCGAAAGAAAGTGATGGACGCTTTGCAGGCACACTTCCCACCAGAATTTCTGAATCGCGTGGATGATCTAATCATTTTTGATCGTCTTGGAATTGAGGAATTGAAGCAGATTGTAACGCTTGAACTATCCAAGCTGAGCGTCCGATTTGCTGAAAAGGATATGGCACTCACGTTAACCGAATCGGCAAAAGAGGAATTGGTGAACCGTGGGTTTGATGCAGTATATGGGGCACGCCCACTTCGACGGACACTCCAGCGTGACATCCTGAACCCACTGGCAATTGATATGCTTGAAGGCAACTTTCATGATGGCGATGCCATCGCTGTCAATTTTGCGGATGGAAAGTTCGTTTTCAATCATTGCAAAGATAAATGAGCGGAGCCATTCAGTCTCTGAAATGTTGAAAACCCAAAAACTGAATGGTTCTCGTATAAATTGACATCGATCAAATTTTAATGGTATTACAGGACTTACGCATTCCCCCTTGATAAGGGGTTAGGGGGTTAAAAAGTCGTTATTTTAATGATATTTCAGTGATTTAACCCCCTAAATCCCCCTTATCAGTGGGACTTTAAGAGAAAATGCGTAAGTCCTGGGTATTATATTGCATCCTAAACTTATACGGAGAAATAACAGTGAAACATGCAAATTGGACAGAAGACGATTCACGCAAAGCCAAGCGCATTTGGACAGAATATCAGAAACAGCACGATATTACTAACCGTATTGGACAGACTGCGGGTATTGACCCAAAAACTGAACGTATTTGGTTCGGCGACTCAGCACTTGAGATTGTTCAACAACGCCATATTGAAGGTTTAACTTCTCCTCTTTTCTTTGAACGCGTTGGCTACACATCCTACTTGCGCAAAGGTGGTCGCCAATGATCCACAGTACAGTGTCGGATTTTACTATAAGTCCTGAATGCTCTAATCACAACAAATTGACTGATTAACTCACCGCATAATCATCAGGATTATCCTTACGCCAATTCGGAAGATATCCCTTCGTATGCCCAAACCCGTAAGAAGGTCCAATCTGGTTTTCACTTGACCAGGGCCACGCTTGCCCGCCGATAAGACGAAATTCGTCCCCTTTGCCGCATAACCAATAGAACATGTGCGCCACATATCGTGCTACACCGTGTCCACCATACGGTGCCATCTGAAAATCAAAATCGGGTTCCTGTATCCAATCGCGTGTTGGCGGCACCGTGCGCCAATAACTATATTTCAACAGGTGGCGTAACCCCGTGGCAGTAGACTCACCGCGCCGATGCAAAATGCTCTGTGAATGTAGAACAAACGAACCCGCAGGTCCATCACTTGCAAATCCTTTCTCCGTTATATCACGTTCAGTTGGATGGATATGTGAACCCGGTAGCAGTTCTGTCGGTCCCATCTCCAGCGGTGTGTCTTGCGGAAAATAGAATACCTCAACAAAATTGATTTCAGGACCAAAAACGTGATCAGCATCGTGATGCCAAGGCTGTGCTTCCATCGGACATTCAACGCGATGGTTACTCACCAACACAGGTAAACCGACATTCTTACCCAATAGGGAACGCAAGGCCCCTGCAAGTTCGCTATTGAGAAGCACATGCTCAATATACCAATCTTCCAACAGAATAGAACTCGGTTCGTGGGTATCCCGAATTCGCTCCAAATCGGCATGCGTCATGCCATCGGGAATATAGCTTGGATTAATCGGTATATCGCCATTCAAATAATCATAGGCGCGTTGGTTTATCTCGTCTGGGACAACACCTTGAAGTTGCAGGTAGCCATCATGACAAAATTGAAGCACTTGTAAATCGGTGAGGGTTGGTTCACAGTCAAAGGTTCGGTTTGATTTGTCGTATTTCATGATGATACCCTTTATTGATTGACGTTTTAGAATTTCCAGCCTTCTTTTTCCATTAATACTTTCGCCAAAAATAGTTGAATATAGTAAAACCTATAATTACTGAGACACTTCTGTAGCGCAAATTGTCCGAAGATTAATTTATTAATTTGGTCCTTTTCAGTCCGCACGAAACAAGCGTCCCCTGCTGCTGGCGAGGCGGGGAATCATGGCGAATACCATACGCGTATTCGCCCAATGGCATTCATACCCGGGGAATGACTAAACGTCATTCATACCGTTGATTTCTTGATTTCTTGATTTCTTCCTAACCTCGTCAATATCCAGATAATTGTAGATTTTACCATAAAAGGACTTCCGCAAAAACCTGAACCTATTGTTATTCAACAAATCAATGAACATCTGGGATCAATCGGTGCTATTCACTATACGCAACCTGAATTAAATCCAGAATAAATGGCGAAGGTATTGCTCTAATTCTCAATTTTTATATTTCCCCAGAATGTGAAAAATTTATCCAACGCTGCTACGCTTAGACTATTGAAAGTGAATTCCTCTACGGTAGGTAAAATCTTGGGACCGAGTCCTTCAACGACACCGCCTACAGCATAGATTTTGCTGTTGACAGTGCCTGATCCTAAGAAAACCCTTGCAGTAGGCATATCTATGCTTTTCTTCCATGTGTCTGTTAATGGATCGTAAACCTCAACTGTAGCCAAACCGGCCCCTTGGACAGCCGATGTGCCACCAATCGCGTAGATTTTGGCATTTGCGACACTAACGGTAAGAGCAGTTCTGGAGGTAGGCATACCAGCTTTTTGTGTCCATGTGTCAGTTTTCGGGTCATATTCTTCAACAGTTTTAGCGACGGGGCCTTGTACTCCAGAAACGCCACCGATAAGGTATATTTTATTCCGAAACTCCGCTGCTGCTGTCCCTGATCGGGGATTTGGCATATCAGTTTTTTGTGTCCATGTGTCAGTTTTCGGGTTATATTCTTCAACAACCGATAACACAGGTCCAACATTTTGTGCTACCCCACCAAATGTGTAGATTTTACCTGCTATGGCAACAGCAGAAAAGAATGAACGCGGCGTAGGCATCTCCTCCTTTCGCGTCCATGTGTCAGTTTTCGGGTCATATTCTTCAACTGTACCGAGAGCAGGATTTTGACCATCCCATCCCCCAATTGCATATAGCTTGCCATCAACTTCACAGGTGACAACGCCCGCCCGTGCAGATGGCAAACTTGCTTTTTTAATCCATTTGTTTGTTTCGGGGAGATATGCCTCAACACTGTCTATCGGAGCACCGAGCATTCCACCAATAACATAAATCTCTTTGTCAACGGCAGCAACAGAGAAAAAAAGCCTCGGATTTATCATATCTGCTTTCTGCGCCCATTCTTGTGCGTTGACACTATTTGTCAAAGTTAAAACACTTAATATACTTAATAGCCAACCTAATTGAAAAATTGAAATTGTGTATTTTTTCATTTAATTCTCCTATTTAAATTTATCAGGACTTACGCATTTTTTCTTAAAGCCTTCCTGATAAGCGGAACTTAGGGGTAGATCACTGAATAGCACCTTTTACCCCTAACTCCTTATCAAGAGGGAATGCGTAAGTCCTATTTATATTGTATCTATCAGCTGCGATAGATTGTAACTTCCATACCGTCGCGTCTTCGCTGCCCTTGATTGTCGCCTCCGTTCCCACTAAGTCTTCGCCGCCAGCTCTCAAACCAATGCGTTTCGGACTCGTAGTTGGAACGGACATGCTCCAAGTAATCTGCCATCTGATCCGCTCTACCGACGTTATCAGCTACAATCGTTGCTGGATTAGTCAACTGAGATTCGATCGCTTTGAAGCATGCGAAATAACCATCCTTGTTGTTGTCAAGGAACAAAAAATCTACAGGGTCTTGAACAGTTTTAAGCACCTCTGCGGCATCCCCAATACGTGAATCAACAAGGTCTGCCATGCCTGCTTTTTCAAAATTATCACGTGCGCGTTGTGCACTGTCAGCGTTTATCTCTACAGTTATCAAACGGCCCGCACCTAAATTTTTGAGGGTGCGTAACATCCACAATCCGGAATAACCGATGGCAGTTCCGCACTCTACAATGACAGATGGTTTTGCCTTCTCAACACAACTCGCGAGCAATTTCGCTTTTTCAGGACCTAACATCGGAATTCGTTCTGCCCGACACTGTTCTTCAACTTCTTCTAAAACTTTATCAAACATTAATGCCCCTTCATATTTTTCGCATCTGATAGTTTAGCAATATTTTAATCAAATAATTTGTTATTTACTTGTGATGATCAGCCATAACATAGTGTTCTAAAAGTGTTTTAGGACCGCGATTTAAGGCGAAAATACCGTAGTCATTTCCATTGGGTGAACGGGTAATTGTGTGAATATGATTTGTCCCTCCGCCTTCGTTATTGAATTCAATCCAAACAGCAGGGTTGAAGACACGATAATAAATTGAATCGTTTTCTGTTGTGCCGCCGATCCAGACGAAATAGGTGTCGTCAAGTCCAGCATCAATATCTTTCATCCAGACATTCGCAAACTCGGTTTCAAGATTGTAGATGTATGTTTTAATCAATTTCCGAAGATTCTCTTTTTGGTCATCATTCATCTCTGATGCCTTTAAACCGACACCCACGAAGTGTGAAAAATCGTAATTCAGATGAGGATCGGTTGAACTGCCAGGTCCTACTTTCAGACCACGACGACCTGTTTGTATCGCCTTCTCTCTTTGTTTCGCGTCAAGACTGTTCAACAAAGAAAAGGCGTTGCCTCTTTCCTGTCCAAGTACTGCTTTGCCGTTGATGATAGTCGGTGAAGTTCCGAGATGAGCAGGAACGATAGAGACTTCATCGCCATGCACCAAAAAGTTGAGTGCCAAATGATGTCCGTCCAGCTGGAATGCCCATGACCCGTCTGTCTCCGGATTTCCAAACAGTGCGACATAGTAGGGGCGTGAATTCCAAAAATCGGGCCTAATTTCGCTCAGAGGTGTTTCAGATTTTTGGGTAATCAGCGAAACCTTTGTGTAACCTTCATCACTCAAAAACATCTCTAAAACTTTATGGAAAAGTGCCAATTGGTCTACTGACAGCTTACCGAAATGAATACCACCGCGATCACCACTTATAGATGCTGGTAAATTCGACCATGAATATGATTCTTTATGTCCAAGTGGATAAGAGGCATCTGCAAGTAGTTCTTCGCTGAGCGAGTCGCGAAAACTTTTCATGGCTGTCGCCAGTGCGACAATTGAAGGTTTTGTTGAGATTTCAGCGATTTCTACCGCTTTCTCTGCTTTGACTTCTGTAGAATCGAAAATATTGAGCGTGAGTGCTACAATACATGCGGTTGATAGAACAATGAGGATAAGTGAAATTTTGCGTAACATAAAAATCCTTTCAGATACGATTTATTACGTTTGGTATAAAAGATAGATTCTGTTTTGTGCAAGTTCTAATATTATCAACCTTTTTTCTCTTTTAGTCAATTCAAATTGAAAAAAGTTCGTTGTTTTCAAGGTATTCAATCTTGATTTGGTGCTTGTCACTTGTTTCGGGACCCATGGTATAGTGTTTAATTACATTGAATAGCAATCCTGACACGCTCTCACTGGCAAGGCGGGGAATCATGGCGAATACCTTATGCGTATTCGCCTAAATGGCAAGGGACCCATAGCGATAGCGTGTGGGGAGACTACCGTTGATTTCTTCCGAACCTCACCAACGTCCAGGTAATTGTGGATTTTGCTATAAATACTTGTCAATCAAAGGAATTTGTGATAAGATTATGCTAAATCAAAGGAGAGAGAAAATGGCAATAGGATTAGGTGTTATCGGTATTAACCCGACCAATATGGGTTCAACTGCAACATTGTTACAGGATGTGCCCGACCTGAATTACGAACTTCGTGGCATCTGCGCAAAGCGATCAGACGTGCTTGAAAACTATGCTAAGAATATCGGTGTTGATTTTTGGACGACAGATTACCGTGAATTGGTCCAGCGTGATGACATTTCCGTTATCGCAGTCTATTCACCAGACCATCTGCACACTGAACATTGCATCGCTGCGATTGAAGCCGGTAAGCACGTTGTCTGCACAAAACCGATGGTAATATCCTTGGAAGACGCACAACGTTTGGTAAACTTAGTCCGGGAACACCGCGTCAAATTCCTTGTCGGACAGACAATGCGATTTGACCTGCAGTTTTTAACAATGAAACGGCTCTATGACGATGGCGATTTGGGGGACATCATGGTCGCGGATGCCTACTATGTCCATGATCTACGCGACGTCTACGATTTCACGCCGTGGCGACTTCATGCGCCACAAGACTTAATGTTTGGCGGTGTTGTACATCCCGTTGATATTCTGCGTAGTTTCCTCGGTGATGTTGAGGAGGTACACGCTTACGGCACAAAAGGTTTACTTACACCGGAATATCCGATAAAAAACAATTTCTTTCTCAATTTGAAGTTCAAAGGCGGACAAATTGCAAGAGCGATGGGACTTTACGATGTTGTTCACCCACCGATGCCGATGATGCAAGTCTCCATTTACGGTAGCAAAGGCACAATGATCGGAGACTTTACGGATAACAAAAGCGGACAAGTAAAACTCATGCTTGATAAAATGTCTGCAAAAGAACCTTTTGAGATGACATGTCCACCTGAAGTTGATACAAGCGTTTATGGACACGGGCAAACAGTCATCCGATATATGCGGCATTTTCAGCAGTGTCTTAAGGAAAATTTAGAACCTTCCCCGAATGTCGTAGATGGCGCGAAGTCTGTTGCAGTGGGTGTTGCGGCTTGGGAATCAATTGAAACAGGAAAACCTGTAAAAGTTTTTAACGAATTTTAATGAAAAGCACGAATAAAAGTCTAACAGAGCTATTCAATTCTCCAATTATTTCTTTCTCCTAAAACCTTACCAATGTCCAGGTAATTGTAGATTTCACTATATAAGCCCAAGTTGTCACCTATTTGCGAATGCTCTTGTAGGAGGGGTTTCTAACCCCGATTTATAACAGAAAACATTAAGTATCAGCGGAAATGCCTTGTTTTTTTAGTAAAAAGCAATGTCCGCCCTCTCGAAATCTTGTCCGTAGCAACTTAGGTTATGATAATACAAACAAAATACGGACTCCAAAAAACTGGGGTAAATCAGAAATTGTTAATATTGCTTTTTTAGGAAAAAGTTGATATAATCACACGTAAAGAAATTAGAGAATTATAATCTTCACCTATAGACTTCACGTTAAAACAAAATCTTATACCGTTTCTCAAAAATAACCTCTCTTAAAGAAATAGTCTGTTCGTAGTCGCGCAATTCATTGCGCCTCTTACATTTCTTTTCAAAAGAGAAAATAATTTATAGAATTGGTATTATATGAGGTGAAGAATGACAAGACAATCCTCTTGCCACTTGTTAGAAATGTTAGCAGACGTGATTTAAAAAAACGCAACTAAGGAAGACAATTATTGTGAACGCAACAGAATTGGATTTTGAAAAGTCTCTTATTGAATTAGAACGTCACCTTGCACAACTGGACGCTTTCTCGGAAGAACACCCAGATTTGGACCTCACCGAAGGGATTGCGGCATTGAAACAGAATGCCGACACGCTTACAAAGCAAACCTTCCAAAAACTAAGCCGTTGGGATAAAGTGCGATTAGCACGACACCCGCAACGGCCGCAAGCCTCCCTCTATATTGACACACTTCTTGAAGAACCTGTTGAACTCCACAGCGACAAGTTGTACGGAGATGACCGCGCACTCATCGGCGGTTTTGCATGGTTTGAAGAACAACCTGTCGTCTACCTTGCACAGCAGAAAGGCACAAACCTTGAAGAACGGCAAGAAATGAACTTCGGTTATACACACCCAGAAGGTTACCGAAAAGCAAGACGTTTGATGCAGTTAGCAGATAAATTCAACCGCCCTTTAATCTGTTTTGTTGATACACCTGGTGCTCACTTTGATCTTCATTCCGAAGAATACGGGCAGGCAGCAGCCATCGCTGATAATCTCGCGGAGATGATGCAGATGTGTGTCCCAATTCTCGTTGTTATTATTGGTGAAGGTGGAAGCGGTGGCGCATTGGCAATTGCAGTCGGAAATCGTGTGTTGATGATGGAATATGCTGTTTACTGCGTGGCACCGCCCGAAGCCTGTAGTGGTATCGTATGGAAAGACAAAGGGGAGCACGCGCCTGAAGCAACAGAAGGTTACAAACCGACTGCCCCCGATCTGCTTAAGTTAAACATCATTGACCAAGTTATTCGCGAACCTCTCGGCGGCGCACACAGAGACCCGGAAGCTGCTACCCGGAACGTCAAACGTGCAATGCGGAAGCATCTTACTGAATTGATGGAAATGACCAAAGAACAACTCATTGAACAACGTTATGAACGTTACCGAAATCTCGGACTTTATGGGGAAGATGACGTTAACCGCACATGAAGATCCGCACTATCACCACAGGCATACCTAACCCTTTTTTTCGCTCCTACCTTAAACAGGCAGCCGAATTTAACACAGCATGCCGAACCCACTTTGAAGCGAACGACTATGAGGTACAGACAACACGCGTCAGTTCTCAAATCTGGAATGAAGCACGAGATGTCGGGACAATCCTTAAATTAGAGTCTAATGCCCAAGCATTAGGGATTGAATTCCTCAGTTTAGGCACAATCTCTCCAGAAGCACAGCACATCCCCGAACATCTTGAACTGCTCACCGATGTAATTGTCCAAAGTGAATCGCTTTTTGCCACAACTACCATTACCACACAAGCTGGACAGATTGACTTAGACATCACCGAAAGCACGGCGAACATCATTCAACAGATAGCACACCAAACCGATGCTGGCTACGGCAACCTCCGCTTTGCTGCGTTGATGAATTGTCCACCAAATACACCTTTTTTTCCAGCTGCTTTCTGGCGCGACTCAAGAACTAACTTCGGCATCGGATGGCAAGCAGCAGACCTCGTGCAAGATGCTTTCACAGATGCACCCAATTTGGAAACCGCTTTACAGAATTTGAAAGACCTGATGGAAGCAGAGGGACAAAGAATTGTCTCGCTGGCGCAAGCGTTTGCACAAAAATGGGATATAAAGTTTGTTGGCATTGACGTGTCACCTGCACCAATGGGTGATGAGAGCATCGCTGACGCAATGGAAGAACAACTGCCTGGGCTTTTTGGAGAGCGCGGCACCTTGACAGTCGCCGCAGGTATAACGCAAACGCTTCGCTCACTATCACTTCCGTTATGCGGGTACTCAGGCTTAATGCTTCCTGTTCTTGAAGATGTCGGATTGGGCAAACGCAGTGAAGCGGGGCATTTCAATTTAGACAGTCTCTTACTCTATTCTACCGTCTGTGGCACTGGTTTAGATACAATTCCTATTCCTGGTGATGCTTCTATATCCCAAATAACCGCTATTCTGACTGATGTTGCCATCCTTTCAATACAACTCAACAAACCGTTATCAGTCCGCCTATTCCCCGTTCCCGGACTCAAAGCGGGTGATATGACCCAATTTCAGTCTCCGTATCTCACAAACAGTGCTGTGATGCAGATATAGACAGGATGTTATGATTCTGCATCAAGACTATATAAACTTTCCCTTGTCAATTGTCATAGTATCTGATAAGATAAAATAAAACAGTCTTACAGAAACGAAAAGGGAAATCACTGCAATGTCCGATAGCCCACATGTACTACTAATTTCCACAGATCACTGGCCCAACTCACTGCTCGGTGTCAATGGACATCCAAATATCCAAACACCAACACTTGACTCACTTGCACGCGCAGGCACCCGATTCACAAACGGATACAGCGAATGCCCTGTCTGTGTGCCAGCCCGAAAAACGCTGATGACAGGCACAACAACACGCACACATAAAGACAGAGTTTTCAACGACAAAAAAGGAATAAACGGGCTTCCGACAATTGCACAAACATTTCGAAATGCAGGATATCAGGCTTATGCTGTCGGCAAGTTGCACGTCTATCCGCAACGTGACCGCATCGGATTTGACGATGTGATATTAGGAGAAGAGGGCAGATTACAATACGGTGTAATTGATGATTATGAACTCTTCCTTGGCGACAGAGGTTACGCTGGGCAGCAGTTCGCACACGGCATGTGTAATAACGATTATCTTAACCGCCCTTGGCACCTTCCTGAAGATTGTCACGTCACGAACTGGAGCACACAACAGATGGTGCGGACGATAAAACGTCGTGACCCAACCCGCCCAGGATTCTGGTTCTTATCCTATTGCCACCCGCACCCACCTTTGGCACCGCTGCAGTGTTATATGGATATGTACCGAGATATTGATATAGACATACCATATCACGGTGAATGGTCTAAAGACACTAACAAGCTGCCTTTACCACTTAAATCACGTCAGATGCAGGATGCACAATATAGCGAAAATCTAATCCGTTCTGCACGCCAAGCGTTTTACGCACTCTGCACGCATATTGATCATCAATTGCGTATTGTTATCGGCACACTGCGCGAAGAAGGACTGTTGAACAATACTATTATTCTTTTTACGTCCGACCATGGCGATATGCTTGGCAATCATCGGATGTGGGCAAAACGCCTCTATTATGAAGATTCCGCCAATGTACCGATGATTCTTGTTGGCACCGCAGGCGATGACAGAGTCGGACATCACAGAGTAGATGACAGACTTGTCGGATGGCAAGACGTTATGCCGACGCTACTGCACCTCGCCGGCGTTGATATTCCAGATACAGTGGACGGCATGCCCATGGTAGGTGACAAAAAACGTGAATGGTTGTACGGTGAAGTCGGTGATGGTGGTAGTGGCACCCGAATGATCCATGAAGGTCGTTATAAACTTATCTATTATGCTATGGGGAACTATTCACAACTCTTTGACTTAGAAGAGGATCCGAAAGAACTAAACGATCTATCCGATTCATCCGCGCATGCTAAAGTCATGGAGCGATTGACGAACCTTCTGATAGGTGAACTCTATGGCGGCGATGAAAAATGGGTGCAAGACGGTAAACTTGTTGGATTGCCTGATAAAGAGTACCGTCCATCTGCAAATCGCAGCTTATCAGGGCAGCGTGGACTTCACTGGCCACAGTCTCCATCTACTGGGCGTTGAATGTCCTAACTATAATGTGTTATTCTTTAGTACAAAGGTTGATTATAGTAAAATCCGAAAATATGTTCACATTTCAATGAACAATCCCGACACGTTCTCGCTGGTGAGGTTTCCTAACCTCGCCAATGTCCAAGTAATTATAGATTTTACTATAAAATGGGGCAACACTTAGTTTTGGAGATGAGAAATGAATTTCAGTGACGAAGAAATCAAGCGTCACATGCGTTTAGGTGAAGACAGTCTCTGGGAATTCAAGGAAATTGTGTTTTCTGGAAACAAGCCAAAGAGTCCCAGCCGTGACGATCTGGCAGACGAAATTGCTGCATTTGCTAATACAGATGGCGGTGTTGTTCTATGCGGTGTGACCGATAGTGGTAATGCGCAAGGTATGTCGCGCGAGCAGATGGATAAATTGGAAATCCTTTTGGTAGAAATTTGCACTGACACGATCAAACCCTCAATTCATCCTGCTATTTTTCGTAAAGAAATAGAAGAAGGAAAACCATTTCTCCTCGTCAAAGTCCCACAAGGATACGCGTTGCATAATAGTCCAGGCGGCAGCTTTCATCGCGTTGGCAGCTCAAAACGCCAAATGACGACCGATGAGCAGCTGCGCCTTGCACAGAAGCGCGCACAGTCACGCTTCCTCTGGTTTGATAAGCAACCGGTGCCAGGAACAGGTTTTGGGTCGTTAGATGAATCTCTTTGGAAACCTTTGTTGAGTGCCGAAGGTGCTGCCTCTCCTGAATTAGCACTTGAGAAAATGGGACTCCTAACTAACGACGAAAACGGAACCACACGCGCTACAGTCGCAGGTGTACTCTTATGCACCCGTTCTCCAGAAGAATGGCTCCCCAATGCCTGCATCTCTGCGGTTTGTTATCAAGGTGAAGACCGTGCATCTGGCCAGATAGATGCTCAGATCATTACAGGTCCGCTAAACCGACAAATTGCAGATGCGGTGGCTTTTGCAGTCCGTAACATGCGCGTCGGTGCATACAAGAACCCTGCTCGTACTGATCTGCCACAATACAGTGAAAAAGCACTCTTTGAAGCAATTGTGAATGCTGTTGTCCATCGCGACTATTCAATTCAAGGCAGTAAGATTAGACTCTCAATGTTCACAGACCGCATTGAGATAATCTCTCCCGGGGGGTTGCCAAACAATCTGACTATTGATAGCATGGATGTCCGCCAATCAACACGAAACGAAGCACTTGCCTCAATGTTCGGTAGAATGTCTGTTGAAAATGTACTCGGATCAGGTGAACGACAATTCTTCATGGAACGCCGGGGAGACGGTGTGCCAATCATTTTTCGCGAAACGGAGGCATTGAGCGGAAAAATCCCTGATTATGAACTAATTGATGATTCAGATCTTATTCTCACGATTCCTGCCGCAGATACGAATGTTACACCCTCGACTGCTGTTATCCTTTGCCACCACAAAGGGGCTGCTTTATCAGGCATTGAGTTGTTGACATTGTTTCCAAATAAAACATGGAAAAGCGCAACCACCGACGAGAATGGCGAAGCGCGGATTGATCTGCACATGACACATCTTCCGATGACAGTGTTCTCAGCCGCTTCCGGTTATGCTGCGCACCTTGAAAAAAACTGGGTGCCAGCGAAAGAAAGACTTGCCCTTGAAATGCAAAGCCTTCAAGATGGCGGCTCTACCATCTTTCCCGAAGCAACAGGGAACATTCCAGGTTTAGCTGGACGTTTGAATCCTAATCGTGATACTCGGGACCGTACCTATTTATATGCTTCCAACATATCCATTAATGAAGGGCAACCGCAGCCGGTTCATTTCTCTATAGGAGAGGATTTACACCTCACAGATGCAAAAGGCAAAGAATTTATAGTCCGTATCGTTGAAATTATTGGCAAATCAGTCCTGCTTGAATATCGCTCATGCAGCAAATAAAACAAAATAACAGTAAAAGATTCGTTTCTACATCCTTGACAAAATCACTTGAATGCGTTACACTTATTATCATTAAAACTATCCGCTTTTAAATGCGGAATATCTATGAGGGAGAAATATGTTAGCTGAAATACGTCACAGAGAAGGTGTTATTGTTATCCGTCCCACTGGTCGCATGATCGGGGCAGCAAATGTTGAAATTAGACAACAAATTCATGAAGAGCTTGAGGAGCACTTCGATTCACCAAAGGTCATTTTTAATCTTGAGGAAGTCACCCGAATGGATAGTAGCGGCTTAGGAACGCTCGTTTCCGTGCATGTTACTATTACTCGCAAGGGGGGACGCACCGCACTCGTCAACGCAGGTGCACATATCAGAAACCTACTCGTCCTTGGAAGATTAGCAACCGTTTTTGAGAACTACGACAGTGAAGAGGAAGCAATCCTCGAATTGAGCGCGGACAAAAGCGAGGATTCCTAATTCTTCGCCACTTTGCGCAGCTAAGTTGTAACCGCGCATATCATCACGATTGAACCAGATTAAGGAGATTCATGGCAAATCAGAACGACCTTACACTGACTGTCAACGCAGGCTTCCACAATCGGGATGGATGTCCTGTTGTCGTTAATGTTGACCATCCCGAAATTAACAAATTTTCTGACAAAGACGTCATCCTAACAGATTCAGAGAGCGGTGATGTTATCTCTGCACAATGCTACGCGAATGCCGATGGTACATCCACCACTTTAGCATGGATACTTGACGGTCTCGCCGCTGGTGCTTCCCGTACCTACACGCTTTCAGAGGGAACCGTTGATGGTGAAGCAGGCGTTGAATTAAAAGATAACACTGAAACCATTGACATCACGCTTAATGGCAGAACTTTTACAACGTTTCGCTACGGAAAAACGCAGTTTCGTCCTTATTTCTTTCCTGTCCTGGGACCAAATGGGTGTGAAGTAACACGCGGTGAAACAAGCGACATCTCAAAAGACCACGTCCATCACCGTTCACTCTACGTTGCTTACGGTGAAGTTAATGACATTGACCTATGGGGAGAAGGCAGCAATTCCGGCAGAGTTGTACATCAAAACTTCACACAAAAACACGGTGGCCCCGTTGTCAGTAGAATATATACCGATAACAACTGGGAAACAAAAAACAGTGAAGTATTGATGACGGATAAGCAGAATTTCCGTATCTACAACCTGCCTGAAGATGCCGCAATTTTTGACCTTGATTTAAGTTTTATCGCCTCTGCCGGCGATGTCCATTTCGGTGATACCAAAGAGGGTGGTATCATGTGCATTCGTGTGCATCCGTCAATGAACGCATCAGATGGCGGAAAGATTGAGAACGCTTTTGGCGGTATCAACGAAGGCGAAACTTGGGGAAAACGTGCTAATTGGTGCGATTATTCTGGCGTTGTTGACGGTACATCCGTTGGAATCGCTGTGTTTGATCATATTGTTAATCCCCGATATCCGACATATTGGCACGTCCGTAACTACGGCTTAATGGGAAGCAATATTTTTGGAAGTGGCACTTTTGAACGAGACCCATCCAAAGATGGCTCCTACACGCTCAAACAGGGTGAGGAGATGCACTTCCGGTTCCGTGTACTTATTCATGCTGGCGATGCCACTGTCGGCAAGGTCGCACAGAAGTATCACGATTTTATCAATCCACCAACTGTTGAGATTTCAGAAGAATAGGTCAATCTATCCATAGCAGTGGAACAGAAAATTTCCTTACAAAGGAGACCAATATATGGCAATTCCAACTATCCATGTTGGCTGCACACACTTTGCGCATGGACGCTTACAAGCACAAGTCAATTCTCACGGATTTGAACCTGTTGCATGCGTAGACATCAACCTTGAAGGCGCAAAAAGAGGCGTAGAATCAATAAATGGTGCGCCTGAAGGTTTGTCAGAACGCATCTATACAACAATAACCGAAGCAAAGGAAAAACATGCTGAAGCTCAGGCATGTCTTATCTATGCGTCAACAACAGTTCATGCTGAACTCATCGTTGAAAGTCTGAACCTCGGTATGCACACGCTCTGCGTCAAACCGATTGCAACAACACAAGCAGAATTCCACGACATCATTCAAGCACACAAAGCAAATCCCGGAACAATATTAGTACAGGGACAAAACAAGCGATGGAATCCTGCTGCTGCAAAAATGCGGGAATGGCTCCGAGAAGACGGCGGCATCGGTGAAATGTTAGGTGGTGAGTGCCGATTCTGGATACGCCAAAATCTATTTACCGGTCCGGATTCTCGGCAACCCGATGCTTACGTTGATGGACTTTATTTTCATGCGGGTTGCAGCCATCAACTTGACCAACTCGTTGGAGCAAAAGGACTTCCGAAATACGTTACTGCGCAGGTTCACAACCGTCGCGACCCAGCGTTAGGACAGATAGATGCTTGGGGTACTGCAGGCGGGAACGCCTTGATGGAATACGACAACGGCGCACCGTTCACGTATGCTGGCACCCGTGCAGGTCACATGGGAGCTTACGGATGGAGCGGCAGTTGGACATTCCACGGTGAAGAGGGAGACCTACGTCGTGATGGCGGACATCTACAACTTTTCCGAACAGGACAAAATATTGAAGACCTTACGCTCCAAGACCTCCACGGCGGATTGATTGAAGACGACAGACTTCAATTTGATGCTTTCGCTGAAGCAATCGCTACTGGTAAAGACCGTGAGTGGATTCAGGATAGCACACTCGGCACATGGATATTGATGGAGGCATGCAACGAATCTGCCCGCACACATGAACGCGTTGATGTGAAAGTATTTGCTAAGAAAATGCTTGCTTAAATCGCTACGGAGGTTCAGATAATGAAGTTGTTTAAACTGCTTCTTCTCGCTGTACTCAGTGCGATAATGTTCACAGGATGTGAGAGGCGACTTGTTTCACCGATAGACCCTATTGATCAAACTACTGCACAATTTGCGCAAAAGGCACTGTCAGACCTTGCGGACACTGCTGCTGAACGTGGATTTGTTGATCTTGCTAACGCTGCAAATGAAGTCGCAGAAGTCCTTTCAACAGAAGCAGGAACAGTAGCAGAACCGGCATTCTTGAAACTTGCTCATGAAGCAACTGCTTTGGAACGAGGATTTGTTAAAGCAGCATGCAAAATAGAATTGCGAAAATTTGCTATAGCATCGATATACGCAGCAAAAGCACACATAACGGAAACAACAGGTAATGAGGAACACGGATGGTGGACTTTATCATTCTTACTTAGAGTAGTCTATCCTGCCGAAGAACCGAGGGACCTGAAACAAGCATTACAGAACCTTGCTCATGAGACAGTGACAGCGGAAAAGACATTGCAGCTGCTGCCTACTGAGAAGACCTTCATTCCTTTTGCTTTCGGATATGGGCTAGGCATTGATTCGTATGAAGACTATGCTAGCTATTACTCTTGGGATCCAAATCCTCCATCTTACGAACCTGGCGTAATATTAATACAGTATGACGAAACAATTCGGCCAGTGACCGAAACGAGAACAACCGTGATTGAGTTTCTAACTAACAAAGGGTACACAGTCACGACGGAAGGAATACTCGACCTTATTGAAGCCATAGATTTAGGTGTGGATGTTGATCCGCTTCCTATTATGGAAGAATTATTCATTATTCCCGGCGTAGCATTAGTTCAACCTAATTTTCTTTACTATCCTACAATTGTCTATCACCCTCCACCTATCAGTGTTGAAATAATAGACAAAGTGAGAACAGAATACAATGAGGTATGGTGTCGGGGTAAATTTGACGTTATAGACAATATCTTAATTAAGGAAAGCGGGTTAGATTTCTTTGATTATGCTTTCGTCCGCAATCTTGCAGACATCTATGCAGAAGAAGTTCCTGAGGCAGCAGATCGTATCCGAACAAATAGTTTCTCTCTCCGTCCAATTGGAATTGTATTTCTAACGATTTACTTTCAGCATTCGGGGAAAACCCTTGACGAGATCATTGAACTCTTCCGACAATCCATCAGAATTGGAAATGTGATTATAGAACATTCAAAATATGGGATATAGTATGCCCCTTGCAGTAACTACATCTTTGAATTTGAATAATAGAGGTTATAATGCAATCTACACATGGCATTACTGCTTTAGCGTTCCGAATGAAGTTTTTTAAACTATTGCTCCTTACAGCACTCAGTGCAATAATATTCACTGGGTGCGAGAGGCGACTTGTTTCACCGATAGACCCTATTGATCAAACTACTGCACAATTTGCGCAAAAGGCACTGTCAGACCTTGCGGACACTGCTGCTGAACGTGGATTTGTTGATCTTGCTAACGCTGCAAATGAAGTCGCAGAAGTTCTTGCAATAGAAATAGGAACGACAACAGAAACGCCATTCTGGAAACTTTTTCTGGAAGCAAACGCCTTACAACAAGGATTTTCTTTAGCAAACTGCGGAATAAAATTGGGAGGATTTGCTATAGCGTCCGAACGCGCAGCAAGGGCATACGCCACAGAAGCAGCAGTAGAACTGAGTGACAGGGAACAAGTATTGGAAAACCTTGCTCAAGAAGCATTGAATGCGGAAAAGGCACTGCAACAGTTTCCTACAGAGAATGCTTTTATTCCCTTTGCCTTCGGGTACGATCGTCCCCCGTTTCTTTCTTCATCATCTTTTGGTTGCAACAACGGCGTGCGCATCATCTATGACGAAACAATTCGGCCAATGAATATAACGCGAGCAGCTGTAGTTGAATTTCTGACTCTCAAAGGATACGCGATAGTAGTACAAATGTTTATACCATTTTTCAATGAGGAAGGTATAGTCTTAAATGCGCCTATTAATATTATGAGAGAAGAATTATACGCTATTCCCGGCCTTGCGGAAGTAAGTAGCTGTAGGATTGACCCCATTTCCCGCATGCCTTCTACCTTTTCAGAACTATCAGGCTACATGGAATCGCAATTATTTTCTTTTTTCATAATAGACCGAGTGGGGACAAGATACAATGTAGCTTGGTGTCAAGGCAACTTTGACGTTATTGATAGCATCTTAATTGAAGAAAGCGGGTTAGATTTCTTTAATTATACTTTTGTCCGCGACCTTGCAGATATCTATGCAGAAGAAATTCCGGAGGCTGCTGAACGCATCCGTACAAACGGTTTTTCCCTTCACAGTATAGCAGTTGTGTTTCTTCATATCTATTTTCAGCATTCAGAGAAAAATCACGAAGAGGTTAATGAACTCTACCGACAATCTATCAGGGATGGATATGTGACCGTAGAGCATTTAAAAATACGAGATCCGTCCCGGTCAAGTGATTGGACAGTATCCAGTGAATAATGGAGGTTTCAGATGCAATCACCGCACGGCTCAGCATTCCGTCCGTCTGTAATGGGCAGCAACGGCATGGTTACATCAGGGCACGTACTTGCCTCACAAGCAGGTATACAAACAATGATGGCAGGTGGCAACGCTGTTGACGCTGCAATTGCAACTGCCGCCGCACTTGGTGTGGTTGAACCTGCTGGTTCTGGTGTCGGTGGGGATGGATTTATCCTCATCTATTGGGCAGAAACAGGACAGGTCGCAGCCGTCAATGGAACAGGACCTGCGCCGCGTGCCGCAACCCGCGAGACCTATCTCAAAGATGGCGGTATTCCAATGAAAGGCATGCGAAGCGTTTCTGTTCCTGGACTTCTTGATGGATGGCTGCTTGCACATGAACGTTACGGCGCACTAAAGTTAGAAGAAGTTTTTGCCCCCGCAATTTCTCTCTGTGAAGAAGGATTTCCTGTGAGTCATAGACTCGCAGGAGGGTTAAGAGGTGAAAACGCACGTTTTGCTGCCGAACCAGACAGTCGCGCTATCTTTACAAACGATGGCGAACCGATCCCCGCAGGTGAACTCCTTGCAAACCCCAATCTTGGCACAACCCTCCGCAAAATCGCAAAAGATGGTAGAGATGTGTTCTACAAAGGCGAAATTGCTAAGAAAATTGCGGAATTCAGTCACGCTTATGATGGACTATTAACAGCAGAAGACCTCGCAGAATTTCACGCGCATTGGGATGATCCAATACACGTTAACTACCGTGGCTACGAAGTCTATGAAATGCCTCCCAACTCAAGCGGACATATCCTATTGCAGGAATTAAACGTTGTAGAATTGTTTGATTTGCAGGCTCTGGGATGTAACAGTGCTGAAAGTGTACACTTGATGGTTGAAGCGAAAAAACTCGCCTTTGCTGACAGAGAAAAATATATGGCAGACCCCAATTGGATAGATGTTCCCATAGAAGGCATGTTATCTAAATCCTACGCCGCTGAACAAGCAAAACGGATTGATTTGGAGAAGGCGGCTGTTGATGTTCCCGCAGGTGGCCCCGAAGCACACCAAGACACCACCTGTTTCTGCACTGCTGACCGTGCAGGAAATCTTGTCTGCGTGTTACAGAGTATCCAATCAGGGTTCGGTTCAAGCTTGGTAGCAGGGGATACAGGTATCCTGCTAAACAACCGAATGACCTATTGGCATTTGGAAGAGGAGCATCCCAACTGCCTAATGCCGGGCAAACGTGTCCGCCACACAATGAATCCTGTTATCGTTACAAAAGACGGTAAACCCGTGTTAGCGTGTGGAACACCGGGGGCAGATACACAGGTACAAACAAACCTACAGTTAGTAACACATGTCCTTGACTTTGGCATGACGCCACAAGAGGCGGTCTCTGCTCCACGCTGGCGCAGTCTCCAAAACCCGATGGAATCCACAATTCCACACACGTGTTCTAATCACTTACAGTTAGAAACACGATTCTCCACGGATACTCAAGAAGGTTTAGCACAAAGAGGTCATGAACTCCAGCTTGTCGGAGATTGGGGCGGTCCAGGAAGTGCGCAGATGATAAAAGTTCATCCCGAATCGGGCGCGCTTATCGGTGGCTCCGATCCGAGAACTGATGGATATGCTGTAACTTTTTAATTGAATTGGTCCCATTAGTATTGACGGAACAGATATACGTAGCGTCATAAGTCTTTGACTATTAATTTTGCTTGATTTCTTTTTGGAAATTGGATATTCTACATATCATTGATTTTCGCAGTGTGGTGAAAAAGTTATCATCCACTACCACAACATCATTATCTACAACAAGGAGAATTGTATGATTTATAGGCAATGGTATTTTATATTTTTGTTAGTTATCTTGATTTCGCTCTGGTTAGGAAACAGTGTCGCAGCAAATTCAACCGCTACTGGTACTGTTTTTCTGGATACGAATAGAAATCAAGTAATGGACGATAATGAGAAAGGATTATCTGGGGTTCGCGTTTCTAATGGGCAGGATGTTGTCCAAACCGATGCCAACGGGAAATACTCGCTCGCAGTCAGTGATGACACTATCCTTTTCGTCATTAAACCTCGTGGTTATATGACACCGATTGACAAAAACCGACTCCCGAAGTTTTATTACATTCACAAACCACTCGGTTCACCAGATGGATTGGGGTATCCCGGCGTCGCTCCAACGGGACCGTTACCAGAGTCGGTTGATTTTCCCCTCACTGAACAGAACGAACCTGACACCTTTAAGGCACTCGTCTTCGGGGATACACAACCCAATAATATGCAAGAGATTGAGTGGTTGGCGCATGATGTGGTTGAAGAAGTTATTGGTACTGATGCAGTGTTCGGAATCAGTCTTGGTGATTTGGTAGGTGATAATCTAAACTTATTCGATCCGCTTAACGAGGTGATGGCTACTGTTGGGATACCGTGGTACAACGTCTACGGTAACCATGATATGAACCGTCCTGCTAAACTTGACAAATACGCCGATGAGACCTTTGAACGCGTTTATGGTCCCACCTGCTATTCCTATGATTGGGGACCAGTCCATTTCATCATTATTGACAATGTACATTGGTCCCGTGATAAGGATAATAATGTTATCTACTTCAGTGAGGTAGGAGAACGACAGTTGAAGTTTATTCGAAATGATCTTGCTTTCGTACCCAAAAATCAGCTTATTGTGATATCCATGCATATTCCATTGACAGAGATGCGTGATGTACAAGAATTGATGAATCTTCTCGGTGACCGTCCCCATACATTATCTTTATCCGCACACACACATGTACAACATGATGATTTCATCGGACCTGAGCACGGTTGGCATGGCGATGACGCACATCATCACCACAATCATGCAACCACATCAGGCAGCTGGTGGCAGGGCACGCTTGATGAAGTCGGTATTCCCCACACAACGATGCGAGATGGTGCTCCCAATGGATATGGCATCTTCACATTTGATGGAAATCAATATACAATCCGATTTAAGGCTGCCCGTCGACCCGCTAATTACCAAATGAATATATGGGCACCATGGGAAGTGGCGTCATCGGAAACTGGCAAAACTGATGTACTGGTTAACATCTTTGGTGGCACTAAGCGTTCAAAGGTTGAAATCCGTCTGGGTGAAGACGGGAAATGGAAACCGATGACCTATACGCCTCAGAAAGACCCATACTTTCAAGCACTCAAAGAACGGGACGATACGTACCACCTTGAACGGCAAATGCATGCTGAAATACGGGCAAAAATGAAGGAAATGCTGAAGGAAGACAACCAACTGCCACAAAGAGGAAAACGGCTTCTTTACGGTGTTCCAAAGTCAACGCACATCTGGCAATCGAAACTCCCCGCAAATATCCCAATAGGAACACACGTTATCAACATCCGCACTACTGATATGTTTGGCCAAACTTTCATAGGAAAACGAATCATCCGAGTACGATAATCCAATATTGGTATTCAATCAGCATTATAGATAAGGTAGATGCGTTTTAATGAAGATTAATTTATTAATTCGGTCCTTTTAGGTCCGCACGAGGTAGGTGCACCTCACCTGCTGGCGAGGTTTCCTAACCTCGCCACATTACCAATTTATTTTGTTAAACTTCATAGAAACGCACCAGTCTTTTTCGGCATGAGGACATTTGTCTCATCATTAATTTACATCAATCACAAAACAACCATAGGAGGAAAAATGTCTACATTGGTAAGGACTATTAGAGCAATAAAAGCAAGTCTTAGTATAATAACCCAAGTTGCTACCTATCGCCATAAAGTTGTTTTATATTAGTTGCAATGAT
>JAPPES010000111.1 GCA_028824125.1 Candidatus Poribacteria bacterium | reverse complement strand
CCGCAGCATGCCAAACGCGCATGCTGCGTTGATTCACTCCAACAATAGCGAAAATCGACAATTGAATGCCTTTGGGTAGAGGCTGAAGGAGATTGTATCCAGTTTTCAGTGCTACACGTAGGGGCGGATCTTCCTGCCCAATCACCACCCTTGCAGCATTTCCCCTTTCAACCACTGATAGCGGATAGAATCTGCCCTAACAGGAGGAACGATGTTCGATGTGTTCGAGCGTGAAGATATGAATTTTGTACACATTTCCGAAACCAGATTATGGTATAATAATTCAAGATTGGAAAAGGAAAGGTTTACCAAATACAACATCGTTTGGATTTTGTCACGATCAGCAAAGAATAACACCACCACATTCGGGTTTGAAGGAGCAATTTATGTCAACTGACAGAACATTCAAGTTTCATTCTACTGAAGGGGAGTTAGCGGTCTCCGCGATGCAGAATTGGCGTATTACTATTTTTGATGATGCAGCAGCTTCAGAAAAATATGCTGCTGAAGAATTCCAAAAATGGTTTAATCAAGCATCCCAGTTTGCGTTACCGCTTGGGACAGCTCAAGAAAGGACCAACCACAATGAAGAGCAGGTCAATATCAGCGCGTCTTCAACAATGGATAAAGAGGAAATCCATATCACGGTTGAAAATAACCAAATTCAGGTCAGCGGAGGTTTACCACGGGGTATCCTTTATGCTGTCCATCAATTTCTTGAGGAATTAGTAGGGCTCCGATTTTTAACTGCTGACCATACTTATGTTCCAGATGTGAGTGAATTGAAAATACCTTGTGGTAATTATACCTACAATCCCCCGTTTTCATTCCGTTGGAGTTATTATCGCGAGAACTCGAATGTCCCAGAATTTGCTGCGAAACGCAAAGTCAACACTGTCACAGATGCTGATAATCTCGGTGGAAAAACTGGTCAACAACTTATCAACCATTCGTTTCATGTGCTCGTCCCTTACGGCACGTACGGTGAAAATCATCCAGAGTATTACGCTTTAGTTGATGGCAAAAGAGACACCAATACCCACGGAGGTGGACCGCAGTTGTGTGTTACCAACCCCGAAGTGATTGAGGTTGCAGCTGCGACAGCAATTCAACGACTTACCGACAACCCCAATGTTGCGAATATCAGTGTGAGCCAAGCAGATACAGCTGCATACTGCCGTTGCGAACGATGTGAGGAGTTAAACGAAGCAGAAGGTACGCCGATGGGTTCACAGTTGACATTTGTCAACGCTGTGGCGGAACGTATTGAAAAAGCCCATCCAGATGTCAAAATTGGCACACTTGCATATTGGTATACGCGCAAACCGCCTAAGACTGTTACGCCGCGGCACAATGTGCAAATCCAACTCTGTAGCATTGAATGTTGCACACTCCATGCTATTGACAACCCCGATTGTGAACAGAATCAAGCATTTTGCGCGGATACAAACGAGTGGGGCAAAATCTGTAATGACATCTGGATTTGGAATTATAATACCAATTTTCGATCCTACGATTTGCCATTTCCAAATCTTCGGAGTATTGGGGCTAACGTCCGTTACTTTTTGCGGAACAATGCAAAAGGTGTCTTTATGCAGGCAAATGGCAACGGGTTTACAGGTGAATTCTCTGATTTACGAAATTACTTAATTTCACGTCTCCTTTGGAATCCATATCTTGACGATCAGGCAATTTTAACCGAATTTGTGGAACTTCATTACGGAACAGCTGCATCTGCCATTCTGGATTACATCAATTTTCTCCACGAAAATGTTGAAGCGAAAAACCTACACCCGCGATGTTTTCCGAGTCCAGAGGATGTCGGTTTAGACGCTGAGAGTGCCCAACGTGTGTTTGACTATTTCCAAGAAGCGTTGGCACTTGCAGCGAATTCAGAGCTCCAAGCACGAGTTGAAAAAGCCTCTATTCCTGCTTACAAGGCGATGTTGGTAGCGGGCGGCGAAATTGCATCACAACGGCGGCGTGCTTTGATCGCTGAGTATATCGCTTTATGTAAACGCTACGGACTGACACACACAGCAGAAACGCAACCAGCTGAAGCTTATTTTGAGGAATTGCACAAGCAATAGAGGTGCGATAGCTACTATACCAATCTTACCCTTGACATGAACGCTATTTAATAATATACTTAAAACAACACACTGAATCATCATAGCTTGATACTTGATACTGGGAGATGGAACGATGCAGAGAAAAATACAGTCTGCGCCGACAATAGTCTATCCGGAATCGGACGGCGAACCTATGGCAGAAACAGAGAAACATAGAGACTTAATGATTGATTTCATTCAGATGCTAAAACACCATTTCGAGTCTACTAACGATGTTTATGTATCTGGCAACCTTTTCATATATTATGAAGAGGCAAACCCAAGAAAATCTATATCACCCGACGTATTCGTGGTTTTTGGCGTTGAAAAGAAACAGCGGCGAACCTATCGGACGTGGGATGAAGCAAACACGCCTGATTTTGTGCTGGAAGTCGCAAGCCCTGGTACCTTTACAGAGGATATGGGCAAAAAGAAAGAACTCTATGCATCCGTGCTTGCGGTGAAAGAATACTACATTTACGACCCGTTTGGTCAAATCGTTCCGAGTTTTATCGGTTATCGGTTGATTGACGGCGTATATCAAGAGATTGAATTTGTAAACGATCGACTTCCATCGACAGTGTTAGGTTTGGAATTAGGAGAACATAGAGGTGTGTTGAGGTTATATAACCCTAATACCTCACAGTGGTTGCAGACATCCCCTGAACGTGCTGAGCATGCTGAAACACGTGCTGAGCATGCTGAAACACGCGCACGACAAGAAGCCGCCGCACGACAGAATGCTGAGACAGCACTTGCCGAGGCTTTAGCAAAACTCAAACGTCTTCAAGCGGAGAAAAGTAATTGATCAGGTTTTTGAAACATTTGTTATGGGACTTTCCATCACACATCTCTCCTATCTTGCCACTGTCTCTTGTACCAAAACAATAAAAGATGTGTGATAACCAAAACCCCACATTTGGTTTTCTTAATAACGCGTAGAGTCTCTGGGAAAGCATCGGGAGAATAAACAGATGTTTGATTTCCTATCCCCTCTCTTCTTAATCGGACTCGCGGCGGTTCCAATCTTAATCCTTATCCAATTACGTACAAGCGTTATCGCAGCAAAGTGGCGAAAACGAATTACTTTTCTTCTCAGATGCAGTGCTTTTTTATGTGCGATCCTTGCCTTAGCAAATCTCCAACGAACTCACACAGAACAACGTCTTGCAGTCCTATTTTTACTTGATATATCTGATAGCATAGCACCATCTGAAAAAGAAGAAGCGATTAATCAGATTAATACTGCAATAACAAATTTGAAACCGGCTGACCAATTTGGAGTTATCAGTTTTGCTGAGGAGACATCTGTCTTAATTGGAATGGGACCGGCGAATCAACAACCTTCACTATTATCAGTTCTGAAAGAATCAACTGTTGATCAAGAGGTTACTGATATTCTTGCTTCTCTCAGGCGATCACTTGAATTATTACCTGAGAATTACCATCGCCGGATTGTGCTTTTGACTGATGGCATACATAATCGCAGTAGTACTCCCGTCACAGATTTTTTACCACTGTTTTCTGCAAGTGATGCAGAAATCATGACAATTCCTTTAAACACCGTGCAAGACGCAATTCGTGTGCAAGAGTTGCAGCTGCCGAACAAGGTGCGAAAAGGACAATCCTTTGCAATACAGGCGATCATTAAAACAGATGGTAGCATCTCGACTGTATCAGCCACGCTTTATCACAATGGTGTTCCAATCCCTGATCTTGAATTCGCCCTCCAAAAAGGTAGAAATGTATTGACGTTACCAACACAAAAGGTTTATGAAGACCGCCCGCATACATACCAACTGAAGCTAAACGTTAGTGACGAAATCCTTGAGAATAATCAGGCTTATGGGGTAGTGCAAATTCAGGATAAACCTCATGTGTTGTACGCAGAAGGTGACTTGGAACATGGCGACAACCTCAAAGAAGTGCTTGAAGAAAACGGTTTTGTCGTAAACGTGATTTCTGCTGCCGAAATACCGACAGAACTGGTAACATTTCAACACAACGATTTATTGATACTTAGCAACATTTCCACTGATACGCTTTCGTCAGAGCAGATGGACATTATAGAAACTTATGTGCGTGATCTTGGACACGGGTTAGTGGTTATTGGTGGTGACCATGCTTTTGGTCCTGGAGGATATACGGATACTGCGTTAGAACGTGTTCTCCCTGTGGAGATGACACCGCGAGAGCAAAAAGATTCCGTTGCACTTGTTTTTGTAATTGATACATCGGGAAGCATGGCGAACTACGTTGGCGCACAGAAAAAAATTGAACTTGCCATTGAAGCAATACGCGCTGGAATTCGAAATTTAAATACGGAGGATCAGGCTGCGGTTCTCGGTTTCGACGTTAAGCTTCGTGATATTTCACCTCTTACATCAGACCATGATACGCTGATTAAGGCAGTAGGGAGACTTAAGGCGACAGGCGGCACTACCGCGATGAAAGTCGCACTCAAAAAGGCTGGTGAAACACTCAAAGCAGCCGATGTAAAACGGAAACACATTATTCTTTTATCAGACGGTAAATCTGAGGGAGAACTCACTACGTTTAAAAATACAGTAAAAGAGTTAACTGGGGCACATATCGGTATCACAACAATCGCGATAGGCGATGCTGCAAAAGATCTGCTTGAAGCGATAGCGAATGATGGCAATGGACGGTATATACTTGTTCAAAATGTGCGGGAATTGCCAAAGGTTTTGATGGATGCCGTTAGAGAAACCCAAAATTATGTTGTTCAGGAACAGTTTGATCCGAAAATAGAAAAGTCGACAACTTCAATTTTAAATGATATTGATATGTTACCGCCTCTCTACGGATATGTTGCAACATCAAAAAAAACAACAGCGCAGGTTTTCATAAACTCCCACGAAGACGAACCTCTTCTGGCCGGTTGGCACTACGGATTGGGCAAATCGGTCGCATGGACATCGGATGTTAAACCTGCGTGGAGTAAAGATTGGATTCCGTGGCCAAACTTTGGCAAGTTTTGGGGACAAGTCGTCAATTGGACTTTACCGACTGAAGGGGCAGCTGCGGATTTTGATCTTATCGTTTCGCCTCGTAATGGCAGTGCTGAAGTTGTTATTAATACACAACAAGTGCTCCCTACATCTTATACAGTTCAAGTTGCAGGTCCGAATAGTAAAAGTCAATCTGTTGACATGCAGCACGAAAGCACAGGGCGTTACGTCGGAACATTCCAGATGAACAATAGCGGTTCTTATATTGTCACTGCAAAACGTGAAACTGATGACAGCAAACTGACGGAAACGGTAACACTTTCTTATCCTGCCGAATATGCAAACTTCAATGTTAACAACGTTATGCTAAAGAAGCTTGCTGAGGAAACAGGTGGTATTTATAAACCGACAGCATCTCAAATCGCCACGCCTGCGGGTGCCTTAATTGAAAAACGGGTATCGCTCTCCCATACGTTGTTAATTATAGCAGTTGTTTTGTTTGTGTTGGAGATGATTCTCCGACGGTTTAGCGTAGCGAGCGGATACTTCGCTGAACTTCGCGCACAACTCCGCAGACAATCTGAAGTGGTTGTGCCTGATACGTTAACACGCCTCAGCCAGAAAAAATCTGGCATGGTTACAAGTCCTAATCCCGATATCTATGCTCAAATTGTAACTGTCTCTGCACCTGAAACTAATATAAACGATGAAGCCCCGGAATTAGCACAACCAGCAGAAGGGACAATGACACGGTTGTTAGCTGCTAAAAGAAGATCTCGTTCTCAATAAAGCAAATTGCGTAAGTCCATAGAAATTAAAAAGTCCTGCCATCTGTCTAAATAGCTGTTTAACCTCTTTTCATGTTTCATCACGCCATGCTGCAATCTCTACAGATTTTGCAGCCATCCCGTCAGTACTTCTTAAATCTTATAGAGTTCCACAGTTTTTGTTAGAGCTATGCAGATTTCGTTCCTCCAACTCTGAAATTTTAATTGCAGCAAGCGTTCCCCCAAACCTGCGATAAGGAGAACAAGCCGCAGCGTGCCCTTTTTGAAAGTCATATGTTAACGTGAGTTTGATAATTAACAGAACGGACATATTTGCTTAAAAAATCGTTACTTTAGTGTTTTTAACCCTAAATCCCCTTATCAGGGGAACTTTAAGAAGAAATGTGGAAGTCCGAACTATTTATCAAATTCACGTTAAGTTACCTTTCTTGATTTGTGGTAGAAGGATGTTTTTGAAGAATACCATACACTGGGATTTCAACAACCGGTTGTTTTTTACTATTGGTATGAATCTTTACGACATCTCGAATGGATTTCGGAGAAGCTGCTGTCGGAGCGCATATTGCATTAATCTTATATTTCTTGCCCGGTTCCATTGGAATAATTTTAATATCAACGAACGACAGATTTTCCTCCACCTTTAAGATTTTAAGGTCCGGTTTTCCATGTTTTTCAACTGTAACTGTTCGGTGAACAGGTTTGCCAACTTGCAGGAAACCGAAAAAATACTGATTAGGTTCCAGCAGCAGTTCACCGATCACTGTGCCTTCAATACCTATATGGATTTCAGAATATTTTTCTGCGTTAGTAGTGACAATAATGGTTTCACGAAAAGGACCGAGAGGCAGTTTACCGATCTCAAAATTTACACGAGCCAGAATCTCTTTATCTTTTACTTTGTGGAGTTTCGGTTTAATCCCAGGAGAACTGGACTTGACAGACTTCACCTTAAGCTCATATCCATAACTACGGGAATGAATGAGAAAGGATTTGCGGATGGATTCCTCCTGCGTGATATTTCCTAAGTTAAAATGCCCGGGATAGACTCTTGCAACACCGTTGATAATACCAAACATTGAAACGACGACATTAGGTTCATCTGGATCATTCGTTTTCAGGTAGACAGCAACCCGGGTTTTCCCACTGTTCGATGTGCCCTGGAACAACACATTCAACTTTGTTTGTTCACCGGAAGGAATTACTTTCTCCTCCAATTCTACCTTTTCACAGTTACAAGAAGGATGCACTTCTAAAATTTCCAGAGGTCGCATTCCGACATTCTTTATTACGAATTCGTGATTCACTGGTTCCATTTGCGGAAGTGTGCCAAAATCATGGATTGGTGTGTCAATTTGAATATCGGGAGCATCCACCGAAACCTGACTTTGCGGGGGCAGCAGGGAAATAAGCAACACATATCCTTCCCACATAAATTCAAATTTTTCTTTTGAGTAAATTTCGTAACCTCTGTTGACATCCCATATCTCTATTTGATTTGCTTCAATTTTGTCTATGACGACAAAATGATTAGTAATTATGTTGTCCTGCACTTTGACAAGCGCTATGAGTGGTGGTGTTAATTGACTGATATTTGAATATGTCGTCTTTTGACCTACTACTTTCATTCCAAGTTGATAGGCAGCATCTGCCAATCCTTTCATGGTTGTGCCTTGTTCTGTTGTCTTAGAAAGTTTAGCGACAACATTGGGATCAAAAACTTTCCCATATCTTTCTGCAACTTGACATAAGGTGTAAGGTCCGCACATCCAAGTTTCCAAATCTGCCAAACTTAAATTTAACATACATCCGGTAAAAATAAGTATTGTAAAAAATAAAATTATGTACTTTTGCATGAATTATTACCTCTATACTTTGTTACGATTGAGACAAAATGATGTTGCTATTTCTGTCCATATTGACGTAGGAATTCCGCCTTAGATAATTTACGGTTATTAACCTGAATTTTTGCATCATCTGGAATGTCCATCGTGAAGGTCTCCTCTGGGATAGAGTGGTTCAATTTGCAGTTCTTTGTTTCCATTGTCTGCCGGATAATAGTCTGTTCTTTGCCATCAGAGTCAAGCCAAGAAGTATTGATAACACCTTTCTTTGGGAACCATATCTCTCCAAATTGCTGATAAGAAAGCGTAATACGAGTGTTCATAAAAGTTCCCTGCTTTATTTTTCCATCGTTGATATCGACCAGGGTAGGTTGTTGGGTTTCGAATTTCAAATAACGAAACCCACGCTCTGGTGATATCCAAATTCGTGTAAACGTATCAGCATGTTTGTCTTTCGATATTTCTATATATTGTTTTTCTAAAACATAACAAAAAACATCTTTATGCTGATCATCTTTAAGGATTTCAGTTCTTTGAATTTGAAAGTTTTCATTCCTCAGATGCGTTGGTAGATCCTGACGGTTGGTAACAGAAAACCAATTCCTCGGATCAACAAGTTGGCGAGGTAATTCAGATTTCTGTGGAGCAAAGAAATAAATAGGTTTTCTTTCGCTTTTAGGGTAACGAATTACTTGCCATGATGAGTTTGGCATTAAAATGATGGTTTTTGAAGGAGAATCCCAACGGACGTTATCCGAATCAAAGATTATGGCACCAGATAGAGTGTTTGAGCGGTCTCTATGTCCAACAGGTAACGCAGTTTGCTCTATTGAGTAAACAACTTTTGCTTCTCCGGATTTCACCAACTCATCGTGATATTTGATGCCGGCTAAAAGTACGTCATAATCAAGTTCTGGTACGGTTCCCTCATGTAGAGGAACAGTTTTGGGTTTTTCTTCGGCAAATAATATAGTGATGTTCATGAACAACACAATATAGAAAAATATAAAACAATTCGCTTTCGCTTTTAAAAAAAGCATTAATTTTCTCCTAATTTGTTTTCGTTGTGATTGATAGTGTTACCTATTTGCTTATAGGGTTTTCGGTTGCATTGCCAACTGTGATACGCATCGGCAGAGGTTTGATGAGTTCGAATATCCATCCACCTGGTAGTGTTGGGTTTTGTTCTTCACCTATTAGCCTCAAATAGGATGTATATCTCATTATTTTACCGGTTCGGGAAACATCGTTGAATAGTTTTTTTACCTCATTCCATGTTTTCTCACGCCACGCTGCAATCTCGGCAGATTTTGCAGCCAGCCCGTCAGTACTTCTTAGTTCTGTATAGAGTTCAACTGCCATGGTGAGATTAGTGCGGATTTCTTGCTCTAAAACTGGAATTTGTTGCTCAATTTCATCAAGTGTTAGACCAAAAAAACGCCGCTCTTCAGGTTCAGATGTGCTTGAGATTTTAGATTCAGTATTAGACGAGATACTTTTTTCAGATTGTACTTCTACTTCGGAAAATGGTGTATCTTCAAGATTAATAACTGCGGCAGAATTCGCAGGTGTAGAAACGGCATCTGTTTCTTTTGGCTTGTCATCTGTTTGAACTGTTGCTTTATTTGAAATCTGAGACGTGTTTTGCTGTCCCGATTTGATAGTATTGTAGATTTTTATCGGATCTTGTGTCTGTTGATTTATTCTATAAAACAGAATAGCACTGAACGCTATTAAACAGAGTAAAAAACTTGTCCAAAACAACTTTGATTTAAGCATCATAAACTCCTCTTTTGTATAGTTCAAAAACAAATAATCCTTTTAATTTGTGCTACGTCACAACACGCTACAATCAAACAGCCTTTACTGCTCCCCATATTGTTCAAGGAACTCCTTTTTGGAGAGAACTTTGTCTCCGTCCACGCGAATCATTGCTTCATCAGGGATTTCAACTGCAAATCTTTCTGCTGGGATAGAATGATTTATCTTAAAATTCTTTGTCTCCAGAGTTTGTCGGAAAAAGATCGGTTCCTCTACCTTGAAATCAACCCAAAAAGACTCACTAATGACTCTTTTTGGGAACCATATTTTACCGAATTGCTCATACCAGATGATAGTACGGGTGTTCGTAAGAGCCTCCATCGGAATATCGCTGTCCAAAGCGTCAACCGGGCGAGGTATTTTGCTTTCACGTTTGATTGGTCGAAATCCGCGCTCAGGTGCGATCCAAATCTTTGTTGACTTGTTTTCTTTTTTTGTTTCTAAGACATAACACAGTAGGGCACGGAAAAACTCGCGCCCTATGATTTCAAAACTGTTTTCTCTCAAATAGGTTGCGGAATCTTGAGTTGATGTCCTCAAAAAGGACCACTGCCTTGGGTCCGCTCCTGCAGGGTGGATAAATCGTTGAGGTTTAGTGCTAAAGTGATAGTTAGGTGCTCTTTTTATGAATGGAACTATTTCCCACATAGTAGTTGGCGTCAGAATAGTCGTTCTTCTCGGTAAATCGTAGCGCGTCTTTTTTAAATCGAAAGCGATTTTCCCCTTGAAGGTCCAAGTGTAAGTATCAAAAGGCGGATGACCATTGGTATAAACAAATTCTCCTTCACCAGATTTAATTGATGTATCAGCCTTTTTGATAGCTGCCAAAAGTGCTTCAAAATCAAGTTCTGGTTCGGTTTCCTCAGGTTGCGGCACAGTTGTTGGTATTTCTTTTCCAAATGATAGCATAAGGAAGGTGAACAACATTAAACAGTAGAGTACAATACGAAACAATTTCATATTCAAAAGAACCATTATCTTTCTCCTAATTTATTATCGTTGTGATCAATATTGTTACCTTTTTGCTTAGAAGGTTTTTCAGTTACACTGCCAACTGTGATACCCATTGGTAGGGGTTTCATCAGTTCATAGATCCAACCTCCTGGATGTGTTGGATTCTGCTTTTCACCTATCGCTCTCAAATAGGATGTATATGTCAATATTTTTCTGCTGTCAGCCGCTCCATTGAATAACCTTTTCACCTCATTCCATGTTTTGTCACGCCATTCAGCAATTTCGGGACTCATAGCAGCCATTCCATCAGTGGTTTTTAGTTCCTTATAGAGTTCTACCGCTTTCGTAAGATCCATTCGGATTTCTTCTTCTAACTTAGGGATTTTTTCTTTTATTTCAGTAAGCGTTAATCCTAAAAATCGTTCTTGTTCAGGAGCAGGCACACCTACGGTTTCTGATTCACTAAACTCATCCTTTTCATTGTTCTTGCTCAAAGGAACGAGACTTCTAATCTGGTTTTGTAGAGAAAGTTTTGAATCAATGTCCAAGATGATAGAAGCATCAACGATTTCAATTGTAGGTTCAGATTGCGCGCGGAAACTATAAGGTTTTTGATAATGGCCGAGGTATTGATTACCAAGACCAAATCCCAATATAACCAAAACCGTGGCTGTACCTAAGGCTGCCCAAGGTAACAACGGTTTCCCAACCGGCTGCGGTATCGGATTGATGTTTGCCACTCGTTCCATTAGATTCTTGGTTAAATCAGGAGAAACTTGAACACTACTCAGTATTCCATTAATTAAGATTTCTTCTTTCTCTTGTAGGCGTTTTCGCGCTCTACGGATTCTACTATTAATTGTGTTTACAGATACCCCTAAAAACTTACTAATTTCTTTAGGAGACATTTCGCCGAGGTAGTACAGTGTTACCACGGTACGTTCACTTTCAGGTAGTTTTTGAAGAAGTTTTTCGACGATTGCACAACGCCGTTCGGTTGCTCGTGTCTCATGTTGGTCAACCATATAATGTATGTAAGATGATTTCTCTATTTCTTCTACAGGTATTTCTTCTAAAGATTGCATTTTAAGTTTGTTTCTTGTAGCCCAATTAATACAAAGCCGCTTTGTAATTACATAAAGCCAACCCGAAAATTGCTTAGGATTTTTTAGGGTATAGAGTTTTTTGTATACTTGAAGGAAAACGTCTTGCGTAATTTCTTCAGCGAAGTGAAAATCGCCAATCTCACGCCACGCAAGCGCATGAACACCTTTTTGATGTTTTTGAACTAAAGAACTAAACGCCTCATCATCTCCTGACAGAATTCTGTCAATTAGTTGGACATCGTCATTTTCCATCATAATTCTCCAAGGTTAACCATTAAATGTGTTCTTGCTCTTTTATCACTATTATATTGAATATATTGAAATATGGATTTTATGCCCCAAGTTTAAACTCTTAAGAGTATACCAAACAAGTACATAAACTGAAATTGTAAAATTAAAACTGTCCTGTTAATTATAAGACACAGTTTTGAGGTCGAAAATGTGCATAATTTAATAAAATCGGTTTTTTCTCAAATTATTTCAATAATTTCTACTGTCCGCAGTGTAATTGACAACCTACACATAATATGCTAAACTATCCATAATCTGTAGTTGTGGCAATTTTCTTTGAGACTCCTTCTCGTGAATGGAGAAAAATTTGAACCAGAATCAGGCGGATGTTGCTATTATCGGCGGTGGTATTATTGGATGTGCCATTGCATACCAACTTACTAAAAGACAGGTGGATGTCATCTTAATTGAGAAGGCGTCCCGTGTTGGCACGGAAGCATCCTGGGCAGGTGCTGGAATTTTAACTTCTCATGCATCAACGCACGAACCGTATCCAGAATTATGCCGGGCAAGTCTTGCTTTGTATCCTTCATTAGCGACAGAATTGAAAGCCGAAACAGACATAGATATAGAATTTATCCCTTCAGGGACGCTCTCGGTATTTTTTGACGAAACGGAAGCAGCAGGTCTGATAGGTTTAGCAGAAAGGCGAGTCAACCGAGGATTTTCAGCAGAAGTTTTATCTCCTGAACAGACATGGAAATTAGAACCTGCCGTTTCAAAAGCTATTGCGGGGGCTGTGCTGTTCCCTGAAGATGGACATGTGCGAAATCCCAAAATGGTAACAGCCTTAGCCAAAGGGGCAGCAAACTTTGGTGCAAAATTTCTGTTAGGTAATCCAGTTACTGGATTCCAAAAAGAAAATGGACGAGTTGTCGGAACAGTAGTCAACGGTGAAACAATTTATGCCGGTTCATTTGTCATTGCTGCAGGGTGTTGGGCAGGTAACTTGACAGCCTTACTTGATTTACCGATTTCAATTTCTCCAGTGAAGGGGCAAATTGTTCTGCTTGAAACGATGCCGCCGCTTATTCAACGTACTATAGATGGTCTCGGCATTTATATTGTGCCGCGTGCAGATGGTAAAATTCTACTTGGTGCGACGGTTGAGTTTGTGGGTTACGATAAAACACCATCCGTTGATGGTGTCAAACAGATGATTGACGCTGCGGTTGTTATTACACCTGAACTTGCACAAAGCACATTTGTACAAACATGGGCAGGTTTACGTCCATATTACAAAAATGGGCCGTGTCTCGGATATCTCCCGGGTTACGACAATGTAGTCTTGGCATCTGGTCATTTCAAAAATGGTATTCTGCTTGCCCCGATTACAGGTCAACTTATTGCTGAACTGCTAACGACAGGACAGACTTCGCTCCCACTTGAACCTTTCGCTCTCACTGCGACATAAGGAATCTCCAGTAAACAGCAAAAACCTTCCTTCGCTCATTGTTTAATACCACTGATTTTGATATATTTGTTTACACTATTGACACGACTAATTTTCAAGTTTTTTCTGGACTTAATTAGAACTATCATATATAGTAGATTTTAGAATTACTTTGACATTTCTATTGGTCCGGCTGGAAACAGCACTATAGGCGTCAATTTAAGAAAAAACGCGTTTAATCGCAATTCATTGCGCCTCTTGCATTCTGTAGGCGGGGAATGCCTAAATGGCATTCATACCGTTGATTACGACCTCCTGGTCGCGACCAGGAGGTCGCTCCTACAAGAAAAAATCGGGCGGACAAAGCCCTCCCACAAGAGAGAATCTGGTAATTATGTGCTTAAATTGACGCCTATGGTCCGGCTGGAAACAGCACCTACCGCATATCCTGTAACACAAACTTTTAGTTTGTGTCGTTTGCGCAAACTAAAAGTTTGCGCTACATCAGTGTTTAAATAATTTCAGATTTTACTATATCTTGAATGTCATGAAGATAATCTATTACTATACTCATAATTGGAGGAAAAATGATAGGTAACTTTGAAGGTCTTGCAATACTTGCGATTTTGTGGGCAGTGTTTACCGCAATTTTTTGGATGGTTGTCGGTTGGCGTGCGATGCGCGCACACGAAAAACTCGCAGATTCTGTTGAGTGGTTAGCGCGACAAAATAGCAGGCAAGAACCACAATCCGGTTCGTTAGGAGATGATTAAGGATATCAAAACAGAACGAAAACGACCCGCGTAAAACTCATGTAAGCGCGGGTCATATACTTTGATTCACCAATTACATTTCTAAGGAGGCAGATGAAACCACATATCACTATCGTTACGCTTGGTGTTGAAGACCTACAACGTTCCGTTGATTTCTATCAGAACGGGTTAGGTTTTCCCCTAATGGGTGACTCGGATAGCATCGCATTTTTTAAGATGGAAGGGATAATATTTGGACTCTATCCGAGAGATAAACTGGCTGAAGATATTACGATCTCGCCTGAAGGAACAGGTTTTCAAGGATTTACACTTGCCCACAACGTTGATTCACCAGAAGAAGTAGACAACACCTTAGCAGAAGCGGTTGCAGCGGGAGCAGAACTTGTGAAACCGGGACAAAAGGTATTTTGGGGTGGTTATTCAGGTTATTTCAAAGACCCAGACGGTTTTTATTGGGAAGTTGCACACAATCCCTTTCTATAATATTTTGATAGTTTACTTAACAATCATTCATAATTTGATTTGGAGTTGATATTTATGGAGAAAATTAGAGTTGCTTTTATTGGTTGTGGTGGGATGTCATCTATTTTACAACAGTGCATTCCGATGGTCCCTGCGTTTGAATTTGTGGCTACATGTGACCTTGTAGAGGATAAGGCGAAATCGAATGCGCGCAGGTTCGGCGCACTACGCCACTACATCGATTACAATGAGATGTTCAAAAATGAAGACCTCCATGCAGTGGCAGTAGTCGGGAGGCCAGAGGATAAACTACATAGAGACATTGGCATTGAATGCCTTCAACAAGGTTATCATATCTATACAGAAAAACCACCTGCAACAACTGCAGAAGGCGCGAAGATGTTGGTAGATGCGTCTGTTGAGACAGGTAAGACAGGTATGGTAGGTACAATGTGGCGGCATGCCCCCGCACATCAGATTGCAAAACGTTTGATTGACGAAGACGATTTTGGATCAGCTTGCCAATATCATACGCGCTATCTTGCACCTGGGCCGCGCCTTAGTGAAGCGGGATCACCGTTTGCATGGCCCTTCATGCTTGATCAGGTGATCCATCCCACAGATTGTATGCGTTTCTTTATGGGACAGGTTAGCGAAGTATTCGCAATGGGTGAGGTTGATTCTGCATCATCTACCGTTTCAATGTCCGTGAACCTACGTTATGAAAACGGTGGTATAGGCACTATGACACTCGGTACAGGTCCTGTCTTAGAAGCGATGGTTTTTATCAAAGGCACGAACAATCAGGCAATTCAGGTGTTTGAGACACGGAAGTTGCGCCGTTACCGTGTCCCAACATGGCTCGGTAGTGGTGGCGGTTATGCTGACACTCCTACAGAGGAATGGAATCTAAATACTGCATATCATGGTATCAGTAGGCCCGGTTATCTGGAAGAGATGCGGCATTGGGCACACTCTTTGCAAGCGGGAACACAACCACATTCAAGTCTTGAAGATGCGTATCAGAACATGCGTGTTTTAGAGGCGATTAGCCGTAGTATTGAAACAAGTGAAGTTGTTAAAATACCTGTTTAGACGTGGAGGTAAACGATGAGACAGGTAATTATTTATCCATGTGAAGATGGGTATTGGGTCGCGGAATGCCCGAGTTTGCCCGGTTGTATCAGTCAAGCCGAAACGAAACAGGATGCCATAAGCAATATCAAGGAAGCAATTGAAGGATATATTATTGCTCTTGAAGAAGATGAGCTGCCCGTTCCTGATGAACATTTTGAGGCTTTACTGTTAGCAGTATGAGCAGATTACCACGAATTTCTAAAAAGAATGTGTAAAAATAATGAACTGGTCTCCTCGAGTAAAACCAATCAAAATACGGCGTTTATACCGATTTGCACGGCTTGGCATCTATGATGATATGTTACTACACGATGTCGGTTGGGGACTTTATGCTCGTTGTGCAGACATAGCAACCGTTGCTGATGTTTATCGTGAAGGACGCGTGCCGTGTCCACAATGCAAGACAAAGATAGCGCGGCGGATTGACCCACTCTTTAGTGCTGGTGAAGGTGGGACGCGCGAGACATGGTTTCATTGTCTACACTGTGGAGCGCGGTTGCTATGGCGTGATTGCCGTCAAGCACTGCGGGACACACCGCGATGTTTTACGTGTTATTCTATTCTACAGCAAAATGATGATTTACAGTGTACTTGTGGCAAGAGTTGGTCTCAGGAAGACTATAATCAGTCAGTCAGAACCCGCGTCCGTTTACCGTGTCCACACTGTCTTAACCTTGTCCGCAGACCCGATAAACTTCCTACAACGCAAACGTCCAAACATCGGCGATCTGAACCTGAATTACAATGTCCGAAGTGTCAAGAAACAGCACTGCATGTCTCTGGCAACATTGAGTGTACAGTGTGCGATTACAAACGTAAATGGAGGGATTATCGCAAAAGCCTGAAGAAGAAGGATGAGAAACTCACATGTTCAGATTGTGGGTTCTCCTTTCGGTGGCAGGCGTGGCGTAAAAGTACCCGTTTACTGAGAACGGGAAATCCAAGGCCTGCCCGTGAATTTATCCAAAAATGGCTCAGATGCTACACACCACAACAACGCATGATTCAGATAGATTCCTTACTACAAACGTTGCACGGCAGAGGTCCTTTAGCACCGTTGTTTATAGATAGCGGAGAACACTGCATACGAGAGATGCTTGATGATTTAGCGTCATAAGTTTGTATGTTACCAAACATCAGGGGTGTGTAAAGTTTTTGGCACTGATTATTTTTACAAAATTAACTTGACAAACCAATATATTTGTGTTAATATTATTGTCACATAATTAAATAGTGTTCTCAATATATGCCAAAATTCTAAAGAACAAAGAGAAGAAAACAAAAAATCTGAAAATCACGTCCCAATCCTTGTCCTGATTGACTTTTGCACGTCCCTAGGACGTGCAAAACGTCCTAATTCAATGTGTCCATCGGGAAGGGTAAAGCGAAACTCAACCGCCAATATGCTTTGTACGAAAACTTTACACACCTAACATCAAATATTTTCTTGTGATTTTCCAAAAGAAAGGTTATACTAATTGTAAAAGATTAAAAAAATATATGTTGAAAAGACACATTATGGAGGAATAAACAATGAATTCAGGTTGCGGCTGTTCAGATAATACACCAACGAAAGAAATTGTTCGGTTGTCTCCAAACAATGAAGAACACATATCATTACCCCATGTTTTCCAGTGGGAACCATTTGATGAAGCGTACGCGTATGTTCTTCTAATTGATGAAATTAGAGGAAAAGACGCTGTTTATATCAAGGAAACAAAAGAAACACAAATTCAACTTGAAGAAACAGATTTAGATGTTAACGGAAATTATCTCTGGCATCTGGAAGTGCTTAATAATACCGGGCAGACAATTGCAACAACAAAAGGCGGTTGTGGCACACCAATATCTACCTTTGCAGTCAAATCTACCGAAACAGAAGATTTACCCGTTACTGATCGACGAACCTTACTTGACTTCTCTCATAACGAATCTGACATAAGAGGACTTGGTGTCTATAACTTCTCCCAGTATACAGCCTACACATTACTCCAAAAGAACGGTTTTGAAGTCGGAACAAATGCCGACAAAAAATTATGGAAAGACCTACTTTCTGGTTATGATGTGTTAATTCTGCATAGCAAATATGCTGGTCCTATTGATCCTTTCGTTCCTAGTGAAATTGAGGCAATTTCAGAATATGTGGCTAATGGTGGGACCCTATTTGTCTTGTGCTGGGGTAGCGGTGGTGGTGCTGATCATCCTGATTTCTATAACCCAGTGTTGAAGGACTTTGGTATTGAACTTAAACCGATACCGGATCCTAAATTTAGAAAGGCTGAGAATCTTTCTGCAGAGATTTTTCAGGATGTTGACGAGATAGCACTTCAGTGTCCTGCTGAGATTGTCGGTAAAACCTATGACGTTTTAGGTAGTGCTGCCACTGGAGAACATCTGTTAGTCAAACAAGGTTATGGACGAGGATCCGTTTTTGTATCTGGTATGGGTATGGCATTTATGGATTCCTATATGGGTAGAAAAGATGAAAGGGCGATTAACAATCAACAGGCTTTTGTCAATTTGATGAGAAGTATCTGCTAAAAAGTTTAGAGAAAAAGGGTATCAGATTAGGAGTGGCGTGATTGAGAGCACTTGCAAACATGTTGTGCGTCAAAGATGTAAACAAGCATCAATGAGATGGAAAAAACCGGGTATTAATGCCGTGCTGAAGTTTAGGTGTTTGTCCAAGAATAAGGCTTCGGATAGATATTGGTATCCAGACACAAAAGCTGCGTAACGCTCATGCAAAAACTTTACACACCTAACATCAAATATTTTCATGTGATTTTTAAAAGAAAGGTCATACTAATTGTAAACATTCGAAAAAATTGATATTGATTACAAACATTATGGAGGGATAGACAATGAAATGTGGTTGCTCCAGTACGAAATGTGGTTGCTCCAGTCCTGATAATTCTTTAACTACAACGAAATGTGGTTGCTCCAATCCTAATAATTCTTTAGCTAAAGAAATGGTTCGGTTGTCTCCGATTAACGAAGAAGAGATTACATTACCCTACGCCTTCCAGTGGGAACCCTTAGAAAACGCATATAAATATGTTATTGTAATTGATGAAATTAGAGAAAATAGATCGGTTTGCGTGAAAGAAATAAAAGAAACACAAATCCAACTTGAAGAAACAGATTTGGAGGTAAATGAATGTTACCGCTGGCATCTTGAAGCACTTGATAGTGTTGGGCATACAATAGCAACAACGAGGGGCGGTTGTGGCACACCGATATCTACTTTTTTAGTCCAACCCTCTAAACCAGAATTCACATCACCTACTGATCAATGGATCTTACTCGATTTTTCCCATAACGAGTCTAATATACAAGGGCTTGGTGTATATGGCTTTTCACAGTATACAGCCTACTCGCTGCTGCGGAAACACGTTTCTAAGGTTGGAACAAATCCGGATAGAAAGTTATCGAAAGCCCTGCTTTCCAGTTATGATGTACTTATGCTGCATAGTAAATATGCTGGACCAATTGATCCTTTTGCTCCCAGTGAAATTGAGGCGATCACGGGTTACGTAACCAACGGTGGGACCCTATTTGTCTTGTGCTGGGGTAGCGGCGGTGGTGCCGATGATCCTGATTTCTATAACCCAGTGTTGGAAAACTTTGGTATTGAACTTAAACCGATACCGGAGCCTAAATTTAGAAAGGCTGAGAATCTCGATCCAGAGATTTTCCATGATGTTAACGAAATAGCACTTCAGTGTCCTGCTGAGATTGTCGGTAAAACCTATGACGTTTTAGGCAGTGCTGCCACTGGAGAACATCTGTTAGTCAAACAAGGTTATGGACAAGGATCCGTTTTTGTATCTGGTATGGGCATGGCGTTTCAGGATTCTTATATGGGTAGAAAAGATGAAAGGGCGATTAACAATCAACGGGCTTTTGTCAATTTGATGAGAAGTATCTGTTAAACTTGTCTGGTACTTTAATTGAAATTTAGATCAGCTTGCTCATTTTTATTTTTGTAGGACTTACGTATTTTCTCTTAAAGTCCCACTGATAAGGGGATTAAAAGCACCAAATAACAACTTTTTAACCCCCTAACCTCCCTTATCAAGGGGAAATGCGTAAGTCCTGTTTTGCAAACCGAGCATCAACGTGCCCAATTCTTGTTGATTTGTCTCATCCGGCTTGACAATTCCAGTAATTTTACCATTATACAGGACTGCTATCCTATCACTGAGGTTAAGCAATTCCTCCAGTTCAGAGGACACAAGTAAAACAGCTTTTCCACGGTTCCGCGCCTGAATAAGACGGGTGTGGACAAATTTGGCAGCATGAATGTCTAATCCGCGCGTTGGATGTGCAGCAATAATCAGCGCAGGATCGCCGGACAATTCACGTGCAACAACCACCTTCTGTTGATTCCCACCGGAAAGTGTTTTGATTGGATACCTAATATCTCCAACCCGAATTTGATATTTATCAAGTGCATTAAAAGTAAATCTTTGGATGTTTTTAGAGTATAGCATTGCGTTGCGAGAAAACATTTTCTGTTTATGTTTCCCAATGATGAAATTCTCATCAATTCGGTTATTCAGACTAATACCGTGGCGGTGTCTATCGGAGGGCAGATGCGCGACAGATTTTTTGCGGAATTCTGAAGTAGAGCAATTGATGACGGATTCTTCATTTAAAGTTAACTTGCCTTGCTGAACTTTCCGTAATCCTGTGAGCACTTCAACTAATTCCGTTTGACCGTTCCCTTCTACACCTGCTATTCCAACAATTTCGCCCGGGAAGAGATCAAGATTAATTCTGTCCAAAAGGTTTTTACCGGCTCCAGATTTTACAGATACATCTTCCAAGTGTAACATAGGGCTTTCTTGATCGGTTTCCTTGCGCTCTATCGAACTTTGAAGGACTGGCTCACCAAGGATCTGTTCTGCTAATTGATGTGGATTCGTTTCAGAAATAGGGAAAGTTGCAACATTTTTCCCGCTGCGCATCACCGTGACAGTATCAGCTATCGCCATCACTTCATCAAGTTTATGGGTAATAATGATGATGCTTCTGCCTTCCCGTTTTAGACTACGCATGCATTCAAACAGTCCCTCAATCTCTTGTGGAACAAGCACAGCAGTCGGTTCATCCATAATTAAGATGTCGGCACCATGATACAGAACTTTCAATATTTCTGTATGTTGTTGTGCACCGATTGATAGTGATTCTATAGGGGTATTCAAAGGGACATTAAACCCAACTTGTTCAGCGAGTTTAGCGATTTCAGTTTCAGCCTTTTGATAATCAAGGAGGGCGCCGAATTTCCGTTTCTCTTTTGCGAGGATAATGTTTTGCAGGGCTGTGAAGGCTGGAATTAATGTGAAGTGTTGCTGAATCATCCCTAAACCGAGACGCATAGCTTGCCGCGGTGCCGAGATAGTCGCTAATTGTCCATCAACAAGTATTTTGCCTTCATCCAGTTGATAGAGTCCATAGAGGATTTTCATTAACGTTGATTTGCCTGCGCCGTTTTCACCAACGATAGCGTGAATTTCACCTTGCTTTAAAGAAAAATCCACATCAACGTTTGCCCGCACCTGTCCAAATCTTTTGCTGATATTGCACATTTCAATAATTGGTGTTTGTGTCATCATTCTGTCTCTACAATTCTTCAGTTTTAAGCTTCAGGACATTTTATGCTAAATTTACGATTTACTTAGACACTTTGCGCCAGCGAGGTTAGGAAACCTCGCCTACCAGTGAATATAAGAGGCGCTAAATGCCATACGCGCATTTGGCAATGAATTGCGCGACTACAAACGCCGCGAATCCTAAGAGAATGTTTACTTAATTTTATAATTCACCATAGTTATGTATTGCGCGGGGAAAAGCATTTCCGATATAGAGCGATTATCTCTTCTGCCGAGGCTTGACGAGGATTATTCGCTGGACTCCCACTTGCAATTGCGTCAACTGCCATTTGATCAATAACCTGTTCAAATTTCTCTTTATCAATACCGATTTCTCCGAGACGCGGCATCTGAATATCGTTAACAAACCGTTCCACTGCAGAAATCGCTGCATCCGCCTGCTTCATCGGGGACAATCCTTCGATCGGTTCGCCCATTGCTTTTGCAATATCAGCAAAACGCTGCGGTGTACCAACAATGCTAAACTCCATCACATCAAGGAGCAGCACAGCGTTTGACAATCCGTGATGGATATGAAAATATGCACCAATTGGTCTGGACATGCCGTGGACTAACGCCACAGATGAATTACTGAACGCCATACCTGCAATTGACGCGCCGAGCATCATGTCTGTGCGTGCAGAGATATTTTCTCCATCTGCCCACGCTTGTCTCAGTGAATCCGAAATCAATCTAATTGCTTTCAAAGCGAGTGCATCTGTGAGTGGTTGCGCACGTTTTGAGATGTACGCCTCTATTGCGTGCGTCAGCGCGTCAACACCAACAGCTGCAGTCAAATGAGGCGGCGTTGTGAGCGATAGCAGCGGATCGACCAATGCAACAGATGCAAGTAAACATGCACTACTCATCATCATTTTAACATTGTGATCAGTGTCAGTAATAACGGTGACTTTTGTAACTTCGCTTCCTGTACCTGCAGTAGTAGGAATTGCAATCAAAGAGGCACCAGGGTTCGGAATTTTGTCCACACCCATATAGTCAGCAAATTCGCCCTCGTTAGTGAGTTTCATGGCGATGCCTTTACCGCAGTCAATTGCACTGCCGCCCCCGATACTTACAATCAGATCGCAGTTTTCAGCACGGTATTGCTTGAGTCCGTCAGTAACGTTTTGTAATGTTGGATCAGGTGTGACATTAGAGAAGATAGATGTATCTATTCCAGCATTATATAGGTTTTTGGCTATCTGGTCCGCATATCCGATTTTTGCAATGCCCGGATCTGTCACGATGAGCGCGTTTGTAGCACCAAGTCGTTTGGCTTGCTCACCGACTTTTTCGGATGCGCCGGCACCGGTAATTATTATGGGTGGAATTGAGAATGTAGTAGGCAATTTTCATTTTCCTAAGTGGAATTAAACATTTACAACAATTATTTGAAAGGATAATTACTTACGTATCAGCATCTTCCGTGTTAGTTGCAGTTGCTACCGCGTGCTTGATACCTCAGAGATATTGGATTTACTGTCTCCGAATCGAGTGCCAATCCCGATAATCAAGGAGAACTCATTAGCGTTTTCATCTTCATCTTCATAAGATAGCCACAGTCTTTGATACTGTGCTTCTAAACGAAGGACAAAAGCAGAACCTATACGCCATTGATACCCTAAACCACCCCCGAAACTTGTCAGGGACAGATCACCGTCGAAAAGGAAAGAATCTTCGCCGCTAAATATATTGTGAGAAATCCGTCCTAAGACGTAAGGAGAAGATACTGAATGACTGTATAGAAAGTATGATGCTCGACCTCCAAGATGGAGTGTCGTCATACTTTCGGTATCCTCTTCGTCCCAATATTCATCAGACACTGATGTTCTTCCAAAACTGAATTCTGGACCAATCGCAAACTGCTTATTCGGAAACCATGTTGCGTACAGTGAAGCTGGAGAAGATCCTATATCAAGAAATGTTCCTGATGGTAGCCGAGTGTAGGTGATACTTGTCGTTGAATCATCACCTTCGGGGATGAGGTGGGAAATTCCAAATTGAGTCCCTATCTCAAAATCAGTTGCCATAACAGGAACAGTCGCTAACATTAGAAAAGCAAAACTAAACATCGTCAAAGTTGACACAATTAAGGTTTTCATTAAAACTCCTTTGATTGTTTTTCGAGTATAATTTGCAATAAGGTTGTTGAATAGAAGGGTGTTAACTTACACCCTTCCGTGTTTCGTTGATAAGGTCTACTTCCGTATCAACATCTTCCGTGTAGCAGAAAAATCGCCAGCAGTAAGTGTATAGAAATACACACCGCTTGCAACAGATTCACCGAATTCGTTTTTACCGTCCCAATATGCAGCACGACTACGATTCTGATACACACCTGCAGCTTGATGTCCGAGTGTCAACGTCCGCACCAACGTGCCGTTCACAGCATAGATATGCAGTGTAACATCTGCATCCTTTGACAAGTGATAGGGTATCCACGTCTCAGGATTGAACGGGTTCGGGAAGTTTGGTAAGAGTGCTGTCTTTTTGGGAGTCAGTGCCTTATGGAGTTGTTGCAGCACGGTGATACCGCGCAGGTATGCAGGATCGGTGAGCGATAGTTGCTGTGTTTGTGTTAGCCAATCCTTGACATCCGCGGCGGTGAGTTGTTCCAATACCTGTGAATTCAACGAGGGTGCAGCTGCATCCGCACCCAACGCATTTGCCACGAGCACAAGGTCAGCGATATCAACAATGCCATCCCCGTTAATATCCGCGCGGTTTTCTCCGGACAGTCCAAAACGGTTTCCAGCGAGTACCAAATCACGGATGTTCACGATACCGTCACGATTGATATCTCCAACGATGTCGTGTCCCGGTTCAGTCACTTCAGCTCCTTCAATCTCAACTTCCCACCGAACACCTTCACGGTCTACAATGTAGACATTCGTCAAGGTTATCTCAGATTCTTTAACATCATTATAAACTTCAAAGGTGAGGGTGGCAAGGGTGCCATTGCCGTTGCTTACGCCATCAATAGCGGTTACAGCAATTGGTACATAAGGATACCGATAATATTCATATTCTGGAACGGTTGGAGCAACAAAGAACGCATCCGCTGGTAAATAGTTGCCTTTAGCACTTTTCACGTACTCAAGCGTCCCATTATCATACCAAACGACAGCTTGAAATCCAGCGACATCTTTCCCGTCTATAATATTTAGACTGAAAGTCAACTGTTCAGAAAGTGGTGGAGATACAATTGGGTTGGGCGATATGCTTACCGTTGCTTCGGATTGCTTAATCGCTGTAACGTTGATAGTCGCGGTCAATGCCTCTCCGTATCCAGCAATAGCATCTGCACCAACAGTAAAAGTAAGCATGCCATCTATGTCAAAGTCGGTTCCGTCATAGTTGAGATCAACCTCAATCTCTGTGTCACTCACGCGGTCAATATCGTAACGTTCAATTGATACACCATCAATGCCGGATACTGTCAAGACTTCAAATATGTCCGATTCCCAACTGGTAAATTGACGACCATTTAGTGTAAGTGTCACAGCAGTTCCGGACAGTGTCGCCTCTGTTAAGTCAAACTTGGATGATATATCCAGTGATTCCTCTACCGCCGGAACGGAAAACTCTGTGGTGAATATCTCATCGTAGCCAGCTATGGCACCCGCTTCCACGGTGAAGGTAAGAGTAGCATCCTCGGCAATGTCACCAGAGAAGAGAAGCGGCACGACGACCTGTGAATCATCATCAGTATAAAAGCCTTCGTCCCCAACGGTTACGCCTTCAATGCCAGACACCTTCACTACATCCTGAACATCTTTTGTCCACCATGTGAAATTACGCCCATTAAGTGTCAATATGACAGAATTACCGTAGAGCGTTGCCTCTGTCAAAGGGACCTGTGTTGATACAACTAACGACTCCTCAACAGCCGTAACGGGGAATTCAAAAGAAAATTCTTGATTGTAGCTGGTTATAGCATCTGCACCTACGGTGAGAATGAATGTGTCATCTGCGTCTATGTTACCAGAGAATAAAAGGACAACCTTTGCTTCTGTGTTACTTACCCGTTCCACGCCGTCCCAAGGCACAAAAATACCTTCAATGCCAGAGAACGACAACGCATCTGCGATGTCCCATTCGTCTGTGAAGTTCCGTCCGCTGAGCGTGAGTGTCACCACACTGCCACTAAGGGTCGCTTCTGTCAAAGGTTCCTCTGTTGTTGCAGTCATCGACTCCTCAACAGCCGTAACGGGGAATTCAAAGGAAAATCCTTCATTGTAGCCTACTATTGCATCCGCACCTACGGTAAGAGTCAGCACACTATCTATGTCAAAATCTTCGGTAGAAATCAACACAACCGTCACTTCTGTGTTGCTCAAACGTCTTACACTACCTGCGGTTACGCCATCAATGCCAGATATTGTCAAAGCACGCTCAATGTCATAACGTGATGAATCGAAAGAACGCCCGCTGAGCGTGAGTGTCACTACACTTCCACTAAGGGTTGCCTCTGTTAGAAGTGCCTCCGTTGTTGCGACTAATGACTCCTCTACGGCAGTGACAGGCAGTTGGACAGTGAACTCTTTATTATAGCCTGCTATAAGAGCTGCACTTACGGTGATTGTAAGCGTGCTATCCGTGTCAATATTGCCGGAGAAGGCAAGCTGGACTGTCACTTCTGTATTACTGACCCGTCTTATTCCGCGGCTTATTATTCCTATCCCCTCTATGCCAGATACGGACACGGTACCAGAGTTATTAAAAACACGCCCACTGAGGGTGAGTGTCACCACACTGCCATGCAGTGTCGCCTCTGTTAGAGGTGTCTCTGTTGTTGCAACCAGTGACTCCTCTACTGCTGGGACAGGCAGTTGGATGGTGAATCCTTCATTGTAGCCTGCTATCGCATCCGCGCCGACTGTAATAGTGAGTGTTGCATCTGCGTCAATGTTCCCAGAGAACGTAAGTTCTATCGTTACTTGGGTATTGTTCTCGCGATCCAAGTCAAAGAAGTCGTCATAACTAACTCCCTCAATACCAGAGACTGAAACCGCATCGCTTATGTCAAATTCCGATCTAACGAAAGAACGTCCACTGAGTGTCAGTGTCACAACGTTTCCGTGCAATGTTGCCTCTGTTAAAGGTGCCGCCGTTGTTGCAACCAGTGACTCTGCTACTGCCGTGACAGGCAATTCAAAGGAAAATCCTTCATTGTAGCCTGCTATCGCATCCGCGCCGACTGTAACAGTGAGTGTTGCATCTGCGTCTATGTTACCAGAGAAACCCAGTGTAATCGTAGCCTCTGTATTACTTACACGTCTGACGCTACCTGTTACGCCTTCAATACCAGATATTGCTGAAACGCGCGCAATATCGGAAGAATAACGAACAAAAGAACGCCCGCTCAGGGTAAGAGTCACAACGCTTCCACTCAGTGTTGATTCTGTTAGAGGTGCTGCCGTTGTTGCGACTAACGACTCCGCTACTGCCGTGACAGGCAATTCAAAGGAAAATCCTTCATTGTAACCTACGATTGCGTTAGCACCCACAGTAAGGGTGAGTGTAGCATCAACATCAATGTTGCCAGAAAATATCAATGGAACGGTCACCTTTGTGGCACTGACGCGATCTATATAACCCCCACTGACAATGGTCACACCTTCAACACCAGATACTGTCAAAGCTCTCCTGATGTCATATTCAGACCGGACGAAAGAACGCCCACTAAGCGTGAGTGTCACCACACTGCCATGCAGTGTCGCCTCTGTTAGAGGTGCCGCCGTTGTTGCGACTAAAGACTCCGCTACTGCCGTGACAGGCAATTCAAAAGAAAATCCTTCATTGTAGCCAGCTATCGCATCCGCGCCGACTGTAATAGTGAGTGTCGCATCAACATCAATGTTCCCAGAGAAACCCAGTGTAATTGTAGCCTCTGTATTACTTACGCGCCTGATGCTACCTGTTACGCCTTCAATACCAGATATTGCTGAAACACGTGCAATGTCGGAAGAATAACGAACAAAAGAACGCCCGTTCAGGGTGAGTGTCACAACGCTCCCGTGCAATGTTGCCTCTGTTAGAGGTGCCGCCGTTGATGCGACTAACGACTCCTCTACTGCGGTGACAGGAACTTGAATAGTAAACGCCTGATTGTAGCCTGTGATAGCATCCGCACCCACGGTGAGAGTGAGCGTCGCATCTGTGTCTATGTTGCCAGAGAACCTTATATCAACAGTTGCCTCTGTACTACTGTTGCGATCAACATCGTATACGGTCACGCCATCAATACCAGATAGCGTCAACGCACGCTCAATGTCATAACTCGACGAATCGAAAGAACGCCCGTTGAGCGTGAGTGTTACTACACTTCCGCTAAGTGTTGCCTCTGTCAAGGGTGCTGCCGTTGTTGCAACCAGTGACTCCGCTACTGCGGTGACAGGAACTTGAACAGTAAACGCCTCATTGTAACCTACGATCGCATTTGCACCCACGGTGAGAGTGAGTATAGCATCCGTGTCAATATTGCCAGAGAAGGTGAGTGCAAGTGTCACTTTCGTGTCGCTCAAACGCCTTACACTACTTGCGGTTACGCCATCAATGCCGGATACTGTCAAAGCACGCTCAATGTCATAACGCGATGAATCGAAAGAACGCCCACTGAGGGTGAGTGTCACCACACTTCCACTAAGGACTGCTTCTGTCAAAGGTGCTGCCGTTGATGCCACCAATGATTCCTCTACTGCTGTAACAGGCAATTCAAAGGAAAATCCTTCATTGTAGCCTACGATTGCGTTAGCACCCACAGTAAGGGTGAGTGTAGCATCAGCATGAATGTTGCCAGAAAATATCAAAGGAACGGTCACCTTTGTAGCACTGACGCGATCTATATAACTCCCACTGACAATGGTCACACCTTCAACGCCAGAGACTGTCAAAGCTCTCCTGATGTCATATTCAGACCGGACGAAAGAACGCCCACTGAGGGTGAGTGTCACAACACTTCCGCTCAGCGTTGCCTCTGTCAAGGGTGCCTCCGTTGTTGCGACTAACGACTCCTCTACTGCCGTGACAGGAACTTGGACAGTGAACGACTGATTGTAACCCACAATTGCGTTTGCCCCCACGGTGAGAGTGAGTGTCGCATCCGTGTCAATGTTGCCAGAGAAGGTGAGTGCAAGTGTCACTTTCGTGTCGCTCAAACGCCTTACACTACTCGCGGTTACACCATCAATGCCGGATATTGTCAACGCACGCTCAATGTCATAACGTGACGAATCGAAAGAACGCCCACTGAGGGTCAGCGTCACCACACTTCCGCTCAGTGTTGCCTCTGTCAAGGGAGCCTCTGTTGTTGCGACTAATGACTCCGCTACTGCCGTGACAGGGAGTTGAAGAGTAAACCCTTCATTGTAGCCTATTATAGCGTCCGCACCCACGGTGATAGTGAGCGTCGCATCTGTGTCAATGTGACCAGAGAATGTGAGTTCAACATTTGCGACCGTATTACTGATGCGGACTACATCGTCTACAGCCACGCCTGCAATACCTGATATCGTCAAAGCACGCTCAATGTCATAACGTGACGAATCGAAAGAACGCCCGCTGAGGGTGAGTGTCACAACACTACCGTGTAGAGTTGCTTCTGCCAAGGGCGCCTCCGTTGTTGGGACTAATGACTCCTCTACCGCCGTGACGGGGAGTTGAGTGGTGAGTGGAGCACCGTTATAGTCCACTATTGCGCTTGCTCCCACTGTAAAGACAAGCGGCGTATCTGTATCTATGTTGCCAGAGAATGTGAGTTCAACGATCACCTTTGTATTGTTGACACGACGAATATCGGAAGTGTCAACGGTGACGCCATGAATGCCAGAGACTGTCACACCACCTCTAACCCTGGACGTAGAACCTTCGAAGGTTGCATCAGTGAGTGTCAGTGTCACGACGCTGCTATTCAAGATTGCCTCCGTTAGTGGTGCTTCAACGGATGCTGTGATTGTTGGGTTTCCTTCCTGTGCGTAACTGATATTTAGCGTTCCAAAGGTAACCATCAAAATGGATACCAGAATAAATACAAAACCTTTCTGTTTTATGACTTGTGATTTCATAATAGCTCCTTTTATTGATTTTCGATTACAATATCTAATTGGATTGTTATTGGAAAGTAGTGTTAGCTTCTTCTATCCCTCCATTTCAAAAACGGTGTAAAAATATTACAAAAGGCGTTGGACGGCTAAAACTGCTCAGAAACAGAAATCCGTTGCGAACTGCCAAGTGAGTACGGGTTTATCCGCAGCATCTAATTTGCGTACCATTTGTAGAACGCGGCCTCTGTGCCACGCCATTCTTTTATTCTTGTAAAGCGTTTGCGATTTGAACGAGATCTAAAATATTGATTACACCATCATTGTTAACATCGGCATCAGGATTATATGCGTCGCCAAAACTTTGTGCTACAAGCACTAAATCATGAATATTAACAACCCCGTCACCGTTAACGTCTTCTGGGAAGTGTTCGGGTTCGAGCGTGCCAACATCTACGTTCCATAAAAGCACCGTGCCATCACTTCCACTGCTTGCGAGTATGTGTCTATCAGGACTAAATGCTAACTCTGTGACATGCCCGCCTTTGTGTGCTTCTTTGTATGTGTGCAACTGTGTGCCAGTATTTATATCCCACAAATGAATCGAACCATCACTATCCCCAGTAACAATTATTTTTCCATCTGAACTAAATGTCAAACTGCTTGGTTCTTCCATACGAATTGAGCGTAGTAGCACACCAGTGGTTGCATCCCATAAATGAACTCCATCCCAAGGGGGTATGGGAAACGCAATTGCATCGCTTACAAATGTGCTTGCAAGTCTCTTTCCATCAGGGCTAAAGGCAATACTATCACCACCAAAAAAGAAATCCCCTCTTTTAAGACTGTGTAGTAGTGTTCCAGTGTTCGTGTTCCATAGATAAACAGCATCGCTGCTGCTTGCGAGGGTTTGTCCGTCTGGACTGAATACAACGTTTTTAACAAGTCTATTACCTTCCGCGAGTGTGTGCAGGTGTTCACCAGTCTCCGCATTCCATAAAGATACGGTTTTATCATGGCTGGCACTTGCAAGTCTCTTTCCATCCTGGCTCACATCAACCCTGCTGATAACCTGCGTATGCATATCTCCTGTTTCTATTATACGTAACACACTCGTGCCACTACTCCTCAAAAGTGCATTGTAATCCCAGAATACAACCTCTCCGTCTATACCTGCACTCACAAGTATAGGTTCAGTTAAGTTGAAAAAGGTAACGCTTCTGACGTTCCTTTTATGCCCCGTCAATATGGACTTAAATTCACCTGTGGCTGCATCCCAAAAACGAATGTATGAATCGGCATGTCCGCTTGCGATTATTTTCCCATCAGGACTAAATGCGACACTATGAACAATATCTGTATGCCCGTAGATATATTGTTGCTTCAAGAGGCTAAATGTGTTTACGTCCCACAGTTCAATGTTTCCCCCACCACCATTTGCAAGTGCAAGTGTTTGCCTATCAGGTGTGAACGCCCAGGCTGTCGATCCATGTAACTTTAACGTGGGTGCTTTTACTCCTAATACACGACCTCCTAAACCAGCAGAGATAGGTGTTACATACTTGCCAGTCTTTACATCCCAAATATGAAGAGGACTACCTTGTGCAATTTGAAGCAGAAATTGACCATTTGGACTAAATATTATCTGACTGTATTCTAAAGGGGTTTCCATTGTGTGTTTGATTGTACCTGTGTTTGTGTTCCATAGATAGATTCGTTTCGCTGTCGTACCCGCGAGTGTCTGTCCATCAGGACTGAGGGCTATCGCGTTTATACGTTCATTCGGCACAGTGAGTGTCCTAATTGGATTATAAGTTTCTATATCCCAAAAAATAATTTTATCTATACTTTGGCTTATCAGTATTTGACCATTTGGGCTAAACGCAAGGGCCCGCGCTGATGGTTCTCCTGATGCATTATGGTGGATAGATCGTATCAGTGTGCCAGCCTTTGGATTCCATAAGTTTATGGTGTTGTCCAGACTGCCGCAACTCGCGAGCATTTGTCCGACAGGACTGAACACAATACTATTGATAGCATTCCAAGTTTTGACGTGTGCTAATGTGTGCAGGCGCGTTCTTGTGTTTACATCCCATAGGTAGATGTTGTTATCACCGTTGCCATGACTTGCGAGTATTTGCCCATCTGGGCTAAACTCGACACCCATAACCCATGCTTTTTGTCCTGTGAGCAGATCGAGTTCTTCAGTAGTTTGTGCGTCATAAATCCAGACACCGATAGAACTTGCGACTGCAAGTTGCGTTCCGTCTGGTGAATAGGCTATGTCATTCATGTTTCCTTTACCGAGACGGGCTTTCGCGCCTTCAGGCAGTGCCCACTGGGTATAATCTTGGGCAAAACTGATCGATAAATAAAAATTAAAAACAAAAAGTAGTGATAAAAATATAGTAAACAGTGTTTTTTTCATTGTGTTCTTGGAAAATGCCTAAAATTGCCCAGAAACAGAAATTCGTTGCGAACCGCCAAGCGTATGCGTATTGAAAGCGTAATCTACAAAAAACGTCATCGTGCTAACACGCAATTGGAGTCCAGTTCCAGCAGAAAATCCATGCCCGTTCCAACCGCAGCGCAGCGCAAGTGTCCTGAAAAGCCAGTATTCCGCGCCTGTGCGAAACAGAAATCCACCGCCTGAGTCTGTGCCTTCTTCTAAATCCGCTTGATCGGTTTCAAAGTCTGCACTGATGCTACCTTTACCGAAACTTGGAAAGGTCCATTGATATGCACCGCCAAATCGCAGTCTGCGTCCACGAGTAAAAACCGGTTTATCTGCTGTGTCCCATCGAATTTGTGTACCAGTTGCATCAAGCAAAATTGTACCGAACCTGAAGCCTTTATAAGGCATCAGAATAATACCAATATCAATTCCGAAACCTCTTCCGCTGTTCTCAAAAATGGATTGACTCAGGAGTTTGAGGTTACCACCCACAGCAACAATCGGATGAATCTGACGTGCATAGGAGATGAGCAGCGCGTTATCGGTATTACTAAAATATTCTGCAACTGTGGGTCTGTCAATGTAAGGTTCGCCTTCATCTTTAGTGCCATTGCCATTTATGTCCTGAAAATCACCGAGAAAACCGTTATTATCCACATCAATGAAAGTAGTACGGGGTATGTCGTCAATGCCGAGACGAATCCAACTCAAGCCGAGACTACCAATTCCCTCAAGCTGATGGACGTAGTTAACAAAATTGTAGCTGACCAAACCTTTGCTCAAAAAACTACCATCGCCAGTGCTAAAGGTATCGGAATACATTGCTGAAAAACTATGTTTTTTTACTTTTGTTAGCCCAGCGGGATTCCAGTAAGTAGCGGTAGCATCGTCAGCGATTGCAACAAATGCGCTTCCCATTCCGAGCGCACGTGCACCAACGCCGTGACTAAGAAATTCAGCTGTATGCGATCCTTCATCGGCAGCAAATAAGGTTAAGGATGAGAAAATACCTAATATAAATAGAAAAAGAGAGATTTTTATTAATTTCATGATAAATTTTTAGCCCGGTGCAAAGTCGTAGATCGGTTCACGGATAATGACGCTTAAGACACTCCAGAACGCGCCTACGCAGTATTCACCGAGGATAACTCCAAAGAAGAAGAAAATCATTCTTCTATATGTGGTAGGACCTCCAAATCGAAGTGCCATCCACTTAAGAAATGTACTGATAACAAGACAACTCCAAAAATAACCGACACCGAAAGTCATAGAGATAGGATAACCTGCTGGATGCAGGGGCCACCAAATAAAACGCATCCGCATAAACATTAGTAAAAAGGTGAACCCCATGCCACCAGCCATGAAACTCATTGCAGGAACGTTTGGATCGCGCGGGAAAGCAAATAAACCCGCAAGCCATCCGAATTGACCGATATGCCCAACAGACGGACCAATTCCACCACCTGCGCCCGTGATTGCACCACCGAGACGATAAAGTTCACTCAACGTTGCCCAAAACGCTGAGATAGATCCAAGGACAACGGCAATAATCATTGCCAACACCAATTTTTTTGTGTTCATATTTGCCCGTTCTGCCATCTTGAATGCTTCAAGTTGATGTGGCATGATATGTTCACGATACCCGCGGCCACTAAAAAACCAAAAATATGGAAACACTGTCAGGTTGTTTGGTCCGATGCGTCGCGTGCCCAAAATATTCACTAAAAATTGCTGCGCGTTGCACATCCCTGCCATTTCATGAGCAGGCGGACCGAGTTCAGCACGAACGCGCGTGATACCGATTGAAATAGCATAGAAGAATCCGAAAAATGGAAGAATAATTGGAAGCGTCATCCCTGCCTTCAGACAGAACCAGATAATATAGAGACTTGCAAGGATAATCAAGAGAAATGCTGTGCGATACCGAATCGGCTCTTGTGAATCATCAATGCCCCCTCGCATACCTAATATGGTTCGGACAACGTTTGCGATGTGCCTACGCGTTACCAGCAGTGCGATGATAAAAATTGCCATCCATCCGCCTATGGATTGCTCACTACCATACGGAAAAGGCGCAGGAATTCCGACAGCACTTCCAAACACCCGTTGTAGCTTTTCGAACAGATAGAAGAACCATAAGGAAAAAGATAGATCAAGTGGTAAAAGAAAGCCTAATCCGATTACAAATGGATATAAGGGAACAGGGATATTCCCGACAGCATTCCACGGCTTTTCAGTGAAAAATGTTCCCCAATTTCTTGCGTTATGGCGCACACTAAAATCTGGCAAGATTGGGAAAAAGTGTGCTAAACCGTGCCAGATATTCAGTATAGCAGCAGCGATGAAGCCGTACCACAAAAGTCGGTTTCGGAAAAGTTGTGCTCTGCCCCCGCCTTCTGTAATTGCCATCGGGAGTTGGATAATAGGGTATGCCAGTTTTTCGTGTTCTGTCCACTGTTTACGGATAAGCACATTTAAGCAGATCATGATCGCACCGAGTGCAAGGATAAAAGATGTCCACCACAAAGTTGGCATTATCCATGCACCGCCGATCTGTGCGTTATAAAATGGCGTATCGCCTTCGTAGAATCCGCGTATGATTTCTTTATCGGACACAACGAGATGTTGTGGAATATAACTGTGGAATGTGCCAGCCCAATCGTTCTCTATCGTAGCGAACCAAAACGCATGTGGCAGTGCGGGGATAGTTAAAGCCAACATATCATGACCAGCCAAACCAGAGGCGATGGAGAGCATCGCGTAGATGGTAATCATCTCACCTTGTGTTAATGCTGCTCTTGGGGCTACGCGCTTTATGAAGAGGTTAATGAGGATTAGGAAAAAAATGTTAAGAACAACATTCCAAAACAGGGAAATAGTGGTTGGATGTCCAGAGTGCCAGACACACTCAACTTCAATGACCCAAAACACATTGGGTGGGATTAAAAAAATCGCAATGAGGATAGCACGCCATGTGACGCCGGACTCACGACGTTGGTTGAGTTCGCTGAGGTTTTGTACTGATGATTCCATATTTTTATGGTGAATTATAAAAATAAATTGACACTTTTGTAGAGCAAACTGTTAGTTTGCGTTCACAGACGCACAATCTAACAGTTTGCTCTACAGCACAAACGGTAGGTGAGGTTTCCTAACCTCGCCACATTACCGATTTATTATTTTAAACTTCATTTAATTTGCGTTTACGGATGCACAATCTAACAGATTGTGCTACAACTCAAGCGGTAGACGAAGTTTCCTAACCTCACCGATGCAGAGTGTCCAAATAATTCTAAAATCTACTATAGTTTGACCAGCAGTTTTTCTCAAGTCAAAAGTGTGTCAATGGTTCGCTCTCTTTTAATTCCCATACAATGTGTCCCAATTCACAAGCACCAGATGATGATCCGCTAAAGGTTTCTGTTTGAATTCCCCACGCTAATTTATAGGCGGCGATAATTTGTGTCAACGAAGTGGAGACATCGCCATAGCAAAGGATAGCCGCAGTCCCGCCGCCCCCACCACCGGTAATTTTTGCCCCGTAAATACCACCTTGTTCGCCGATTTTTTGCGCGATATTAACGATTCCATCTATTTCGGGAGATCCGAGTCCAACTAAGTCGCGATAGCTGGCATTTGATTGGTACATGAGGCTACCTGCCACTTTTAGAAAATCGCTTGCGCGGTCCGGGTATTTACTAACATTTTTGATGGCATTTACAAATTGTTTGACTCGTGCGTTTTCATAAACCGGATGTTGGACGCAGTCTCTGACAGCATATATTTTATCAGGATTAACCTGTGTGACGGGATCGACGGTCTCACCATATTTATTCAGAAATTCATTGCCTTGCATTTGTTGAGGTAAAATCGGTTCACAATGCTCACGAAATTCTTGGACAGAAAGATTACACAGATAGTTATCATTTAGTTTTTCCCATCCGAGTTCCTTTTTTAAGATTGATAACCCCATAAATGCTGCGGTACGTGTGTCAATGTAGGCATCACTTTTTGTGCTTCGCGGTGCTTTGGTATGAATGCCGATAAAACTAACATTTTGTGGACATTCAACGAATTCAAGGATTTGGTCCGGTTGACAGAGAATAGAAAGCATTTTATTTCTTGTACCAGCTACAGAAGTTATCTGGTCCATAATGCCACAAGGCGCACCAACAATTTGATTTTCTACAATCTGCGCAAGCCGCGCAATTTCCATCGCTTCTAATTTCAAATCGTAGAGTTGATTGAGGACAGTCAAGGTTGCAACTTCAACTGCTGCGGATGAAGCGATACCTGCACCCATCGGAATATCACTTCTGATAACTATTGCAGCACCGTGTGGAAAATTCTCAATCTTTTTTTCTTTTAGCAGCGTCCAAAAACAGCCAAGTACATATCCAACCCAGGTTGTCCGCATCTCCTTGCTAAAGATATCTCTGACCTGGGTGGACGATTTGAGATTGCCGTCAATGTAGAAATCATCAAGCGACATCTGAAAACTGGGTTTTAGTCGACTATCCGCTTGTAGTGTCAATGCATAGAGATTTCGATCTTCCCGTGCTTGGCACGCTGCAACTGCCGCACGATTTAATGTCATTTCGAAAACATTTGCCCCACAGTAATCCGCGATACCTCCCATGATGTCAAGCCTTGCCGGCGCGCGAGCGACTATTACGTTCCCATGCTTTTGTAATCCGTATGGACAAAAGACTTCGGGAGAATCGCTTTGTAAAAGATATTCAAGTTCAATAACCTGAAGCGTTTTTTCTTTGGGACCGTGAATCTGCTCAACTTTCATTTTGTATCTTCTGGCTGAACGGTGTTCAATTGGCTGTCAGTTATCAGTTGTCGGCAATCAATTTTAGTCGCGTATTCGGACTTACAAAACAAACGATTCTTTCAACTTGTCTTAGGGGCTGACAACCGTTACACTTTCACCGACTTTAAGAGAGTGCTGCCCAGCAATGACAACGGAATCGCCTTCATTCAATCCGCTGACTATTTCTACTTCACCGCCACGAGAAAGCCCGATTTCCACAGAGCGGCGCTGGCTTACCCCTGCTTCCACGACAAAAACGTTCTGGGTTTTTGTGTCAGTATCTTCAATAAGTGAAACGCGAGGGACAAGAATGGTCCCTGTGCGCACCTCAACTGGAACAGTAACTTTGGCGAACATTCCCGGTTTGAGCGTCCCTTCAGGGTTATCAATATGAATTTCTACTCTTGCGGTGCGCTGCATCGGCTGCAGTGTTGGGCTGATATATACGATCATCCCTGATATCGGGGCGTTGATTCCGTCAATATTGATTATAGCTTGTTGATCCAATGTCAATTGGCTCAAGTGCGCTTCGATCACATCTGCAGAGGCTTTGACTGTATCAATATCCACAATTTCAAATAACGGTGCTGTTGGTACTGCCATACCGCCTAAATCTAAGAACCTTTGTGACACAATACCATCAATAGGCGCCTTAATTGTGGCATCTCTTAGCCGTTTTTTTGCGAGTTCAAGGGTAATGTTTGCTTGTGTGCGTGCAGTTTTCGCAGCGGTAATTTCTGCTTCCCAACTTTTTGCTTTTTCTAAGGCATGTGCGGATGTAAATCCTGCCCGTGCTGTTTCAACTTGAGATTGTACAAGCGCGATGTCTTTTTCCCATGTTTTTGTTGATGCCTGCGCCTGCGCAAGTTTTAGTCCAGCCTTTGCCTGTTCTACCTGTGCTTCCATCGCCTGAATATCTTCTTCTCGCGCGCCATTATCAATTAATTGGAGTTGTTCAGTTGCAATTTTATGCTGTGCTTTTACAACATCCAACTGTGTCTGACTATTTTCCAGCGATTGTTGACTAATTGCGCCGTTTTTGAAGAGTTGTTCCATGCGGGCATAGTTGTTTTGGGCATTAAGTAGGTTCGCCTTTGCCTGATTTAACCCTGCTTCCGCTTGCCGTCGGTCTTCATCTCGGGCACCTGTTTTTATTTTTTCCAAATTTGCTATAAGAGACTTTAACCCTGCTTCCGCTTGGTCTATTTGCGTGACAGTGCGAATTTCAGCAAGCTCTTTGACCTGTTGCAGCGACACTTCAGCAGCATTGAGTAGTGCTTTTGCTTGTGCAACCTGTGAATGTACGCGGACTTCAGCGAGTTGCTGTGCCTGAGAGTATGCAGATTCAGCTGATTCCAGTGTCGCTGCAGCTTGTTCCACAGCAAGTTTTAACTCCTCATGCTCAATGACTGCAAGTGTAACTCCTTTTTTCACATGGGTCCCTTCGGTTACAGGAAGGTCAATGATGCGGCCAGCAATTTTGGGAACTACACTCACACGAGATTTTGCTTCAATTGTTCCTGACAACTGAAGTTCTGAGCGGATTTCGCCACGTTTAGCCTTAGTTATTTCCACAGGTTTTGAAACCTCTGTTTGATCTGTCGCTTCAATTTCCGGTTTTTCGGGTTTTAAAAATCGGAACATTGCGATTACAGCGATAACTACAATTATGATGGGGATCCAAATTCTTTTCAATTTATAATACTCCTTCAGTGGATGGAAAGAACTCCATCCTTAAATATGGTCTATTTCTTTTGGTGTAATGTTGTTTATTGTATTCTTTGTCCTATTGCTTTTTCAAGTTTTGCTAAGCCAACGACATAATCGTGTAGTGCTTGAAGACGGTTGACTTTTGCTTGCATCAGTGCAAGTTGTGTGTCAGTAAGTCCAACACTCGTAATCATGCCGTTTTCAAATTGAAGTGTAGCAATCCTAACGCTTTCTTGTGCCTGTGCTACCGTTTCACGCTGAACGTTGATTAGCGTTTTCGCTTCAAGCAAAGCAAGGTAGGCGTTCCGCACCTCAAATTCAATGGCTGACCTGATCTGTTTTGTGCCTAATTGGAGTTGCTTCAGAACCGATTCACTTTGTTGGACACCCGCACGAGAAGCAAATCCATCAAAAATTGGGATATTAATTTGCAACCCAAGGCTCCAGATACGGTTCATTTGCGTGAGTCTTTCGTTATGGGATATTTGATAATTAGAAAAAAAAGCGAGATCAGGCAGGTTTCGTGTCTTGGCAACACTGAGTTGTTTTTGTCCAGCTTGTTCGTTGAGTTGAGATTGACTAATTTCTGGACGCGTTTCAAACGCTAATTTAATTAATTCATCCAATTGAATTTGGATTTCGGGAATCTCAAACGAACCTTCTACTGAAATCTGTTCAGAGAGCGATAGGTTCAGCAACGTTTTGTATGCATTTTGTGCTGTTTTAACACCGTTTTTGGCACGAATCAATTGTGATTCTGAATTTGCGAGTTGCACCTTTGCACGAAGCACGTCAAAATTGGTGGTTGCCCCAGCATCAAAGGATGTTTGCGCAATACCGAGTTGCTTTTGGACTAACGCAACACTTTGTTCAGCAACTTTCACAAATTCTTGTGCTATTAAGACACGATAGAAAGCCTCATGGACATCCAAACGTAGTTTTTCATAAGCAGCTGCTAATTCTTTTTCTTCTGCTTCGTATCTGAGTTTGGCGGCTTGGTAGCCGTAATAGTAGCGTCCCCAAGCAAAGACAGGTTGTGTTAGGTTGACGTTGCCTTGAACATTATGGTGTGCGCCAAACTCCAATTCAATCAAATCTGCCTCATTGTCCACATTTGGTGTTGACATGCCATTCGTATCTTCACCCGGTATAGGGAACCCAAAACCTCCTTGTGCATAAATTACGGATTTTTGTACGTCTTTGAAGTAGGTATAATTACCGTTTGCTGCGAGTCGTGGTAGCATTGCGGCACGGGCAGTGCGAATTTGTGCCTCGGCAGATTTCAGATTTTGCTCAGCTGACTGAATAGTGAGATTGTTCTCTTTGGCAATTTGTAGACTATTTTCAAGGTTTAAGACTTTAACTTTTTCAGCGGACGCTGAGCAAGTTACCAATAGTAGTAAAAAGGTTCCTACCCATTTTGAGTAAGGGAACCGTCCTGAATTCATTGTATGTTGTTTCCTCCAAATGAGTGCAAAATTATAGTAAAAATCCGAAAATATGTTCACATTTCAATGAACAACAATCAACACACTTGCGCTGGCGAGGTTGGAAAACCTCACCATAGGCGTCAATTTAAGAAGACAAGCGTTCGTAGTCGCGAATTCATTGCCAAACGCGCGTTTGGAATTTGGCACTTCGGACATTCTGTAGGAGCGAGCTTTGCTCGCGACCCTGCGTCCGATGTCGCGAGCAAAGCTCGCTCCTACAAGAAGAAAATCGGGTTTCCAAGCCCTCCAACAAGAAATTCAGGCACTAAATTGACGCCTATAGTGAGGTTGGAAAACCTCATCTACCGCCTGTGCTGTAGCACAAACTGTATGAAGATTAAAAAATAAATTGGGTAATTTGGCGAGGTTAGGAAACCTCGCCAGCAAAGATGTACACCTGCATTGGACAGAAAATTACCGAATTAAAAACTTAATCTTCATACAGTTTGCGCTACAAAGCAATCACAACGCCGTAAAAGTCATTGAATAATAGTGACTTTAATAGTTACTGTAGTTCTACCTTTATCATTTTCTGCAAAAAGCGTTACTGTGCCGATGATAGGTGCATTCCCAAAGATTCCAGCAACCCATAGGTCTTGTCTGCTTTGCGCGTTCGTTACGAAACCGGTGCCATCTCCAGGCCGCACAATTCCGCCAGTTACGGCTACGATTCCTAAATTGTGCACTTCAGATGCATAATCTTCAACATTCTCAAGTATCTTGGCATTGAGTATCCCACCGAGACGCGAACCAGTAACTTGAAACTCAAGAGATGGTAGTTGCCATACGGGAGGCCCCTGCGCTTCTCTGACAGGTGGGCCGGATAATTTGAAGTTCGTGATCTCATAGACAAGACCATCACTATTCTCAAATTTAATGGGACCCACATCAGGTGCTAACCACTGATAAGAGGTTGTTGGATCGATATTTATGACACCCCCTGCAGCAGAAGTTTTTAATACTAACTGAATTTTAGCACAGTTCTTAAACGTTCCGACTGGTGTTACAACATCCTCAAATTCAACAACCTCTAAATTGGTGGTACTCTTTATAGGTATACCAAGAAGTTCCGCATTTGCAACTATGTCCCATTTTTCTCCTAACACTAATACTTTAGGAAAAAAAATAACCGGTGTTGGAAAATCCGCCGTCACATTACCGTAGGGTGCTTGTTCAAGGACAGTCTTATGGAGTTTGATCCCTTCATCTTCATCCGTCAAAAAGTAATTGTCTGTGTCAACAACCTTGTTGTTGCGAAGATTCTGTGTTTCAATTTTCAGAAGAACAAATTCTTGATCTGCAACGTTTTTGGGTTGTTCAAGTGAATAAGTACGTCTCTCCTTACCGTCAGTACTTTCTAAAACCCATTCGTTACCTATATTAGCGGGATAATAATTCTGTGCTGATGCTGTAGAAACAAGGGTACAAACAAAACCGAACACCCAAAAAAACTTTAGTAAATTCCAAAATGTGGTTGCTTTCATAATTGAAGATTCCATATCCTTTTTCACTGTGTATATTGACTTTTTGCAGAATACGTGTGATAATATTCACATGTTACAACATTCATAATAGATTTTCAAGGAAAAAGAGTGTAAGACAAATGTATTCGGGTATGTAAAGTTTTGACCAAAATACTTTTTACCCTTGTTGGAAGGGTTTTCAACCCCGCCGAATACCAAAAGCGTATTCGGCGTTGATTTGGATAAATCGGGCGGACAAAGCCCTCCAACAAGAAAGATGACATAGTTAATGCCAAAATATTTACACACCCAATGTATTCAATAGGATTTGCACTCAAAAGCATAAAAACCGGCAAAGGAGAAGCAAAATGCGGTTGGATGGGCGCGTTGCAATTGTTACAGGTGGTGGTGGAGGCATTGGAAAAGCAACCTGCCTCGCGTTTGCACAAGAAGGGGCAGATATTGTTATCCCCGAAGTAAACATGGCGAATGCTGAGGCAGTTTCAAAAGAGATAGTGGCACTTGATAGGCGATGCGTTGTGATTGAAACGAATGTTGCTGTAGGTGAATCCGTGCGTGCGATGGTGAATAAGACACTTGAAGAATTTGGACGAATTGATATTTTAGTGAACAACGCGGGCATTTTCAGTTATACCCGTATAGACGCTTGCACCGAAGCGGAGTGGGATAAGATGATGGCTGTCAATCTCAAAGGTCCTTTTCTCTGTTCACAGGCGGTTATGGAGACAATGAAAACACAAAAGTTTGGCCGTATCATCAATCTCGGTTCGTTAGCAGGACAGGTGGGAGGTTTAGTAGCATCAGCGCCTTATTCTGCTTCAAAAGCAGGTGTGATGTGCCTGACAAAATCGTTCGCAAGGGTTTTAGGCGAGTATGGAATTACGGTTAACTCTATCGCACCGGGCATAGCAGCAACGGAGATGGCAAAAAACCACCCAGATATGACTGACCAAATTCCACTTGGCCGCGTAGCAGATCCCACAGAGGTTGCAAATGTTATCCTCTTCCTCGCCTCGGAAGAGGGGCAGTACGTCACTGGTGCCACACTTGATGTGAATGGAGGCATCCGAATGGCATAAAAACACTAAGGTATCCACGATACACTTTTGCAAACTGCGAAACTGTGAAAACAGAAATAGTTGAAAAAAGTCTGTAGATTTGATAAGCTGAATTAGCCTGAGATGTCCTCATAAGTATTCAAACCTGTAATTAGGATGGACTCTCATGCTATATAAAAGGCATCGTTAGAATTAAAAAAGGAGAAATAACATGGAACTTTCCCAATACTTACATCTTATCACCCCTAAACGAATTTTGTTTGTGATTATTGGCGTGGCTGTTTTGGCGAGTTTAGCAACCAGTTTTTACACTGTTGAAGCAGACGAAATCGCTGTTGTCTTGATGTTCGGAAAATCTGTTCGACAGACCGAACCCGGACTCCACTTTAAGTTACCTTATGGCATTGAAAAAGCCATAAGTATCCCAGTCCGAAAAGTATTTAAAGAAGAATTTGGATTTCGAACACTCAAAGCAGGTGTGCGGACCCAATATGATACACGAGATTATTCCGAAGAATCTTTATTGTTAACAGGTGACCTGAGCATCGCTGATGTTGAATGGGTTGTACAGTATAAAATAAAAGACCCTCAAAAGTTTCTGTTTTCTGTCCGAAATCCTCAACGTACTTTGCGTGACTTATCAGAATCTGTGATGAGCTGGGTAATCGGCGATCACACTGTTACAGAAGTTCTGACCATCGGACGTATAGAAATTGCAGGAAAGGTTGAACAACATCTGCAGATATTGCTGGATTTATATGAAACGGGATTGGATGTAACAACTGTGACCTTGCAGGATGTAAATCCACCAGAAAAGGTGAAATCCGCATTTAACGCGGTTAACGAGGCAAAGCAGGAAAAAGAACGTCTCATTAACGAAGCCTGGCGGGATTACAACCAATCTGTCCCGAAATCCAAAGGTTTAGCGCAACAACAGATTTCAGAAGCTGAAGGTTACGCCCTGAAGCGAGTTAACCAAGCACAAGGTGACGCGGATAAATTCAATGCAATCCGCGCAGAGTACCAAAAAGCGAAAGAGGTCACACGCCAACGACTCTATCTGGAAGCGATGCAGGAAGTTTTGCCAAAAGTTAAAGAGATTTATATCATTGACGATAAAGCAAACACACCAATACCGATCCTGCAGCTGAAAGAATAATTTACATGAGATTACTATATCAATACAAAAGGAGATTACGAATGAAATTCAAAATACTGATACCGTTGATTATCGTTGCCATTCTGATCGTTATATTTGCTTCCGGAGCATTTTACATCATCCAAGAAGGTGAACAAGTTGTTATTACTGAATTTGGTCGCCCCGTGGGTGAACCTATTGTGGATGCGGGTTTACAGATAAAAACACCATTCATTCAACAGGTACATCGCTTTGAAAAACGCATCATGGAATGGGACGGCTCCCCCAATCAAATACCAACCAAAGACAAGAGATTCATCTGGCTTGATACTACAGCGCGATGGCAGATAAAAGATGCTCTCATTTTCTATCAAGCACTCGGAACAGAAGTACTTGCACAATCACGCCTTGATGACATTATCGATTCCGCCGCACGAGATTTAGTAACAGCACATATGTTAATTGAAGTTGTGCGAAATTCAAACAGAGTGTTAGAACTTGATGCGGAAACGCTTGGAGAAGAGGAAGGTCAAACCAAAGAACAGTTAGAAGAGATACAGATTGGCAGAGAGGAAATTACACAAAAGATCCTTGAAAAAGCACGTGAGACCGTACTACGATTCGGTATAGAACTTGTTGATGTACGTATAAAACGGATCAACTATGTAGACGAAGTCCGACAGAAAGTTTTTGACCAAATGATTTCTGAACGTCAACGTATCTCTGAGAAATACAAATCGGAGGGTGCAGGTGAGGCGGCGAACATCATGGGACAGAAACAGAAGGAATTGGAACGCATTCAATCAGAGGCATATAAGGAAGCGGAACAGATTAAAGGTGCTGCTGATGCGCAGGCTATCCAGATTTATGCTGATGCGCACGGTAAAGACCCTGAGTTTTTCGCTTTTCTCCAGACCTTAGAGACCTATCGTAAATCAACTAACGAAAGTACTAAACTGATTTTGACGACTGATAGTGAACTCTATAAATATCTCAAAAATTCCCAATTAATGAGGCGTTAACTGGTGCAGCATAGAATTTTTATTGAGGGTGTTTACTAATAACGCGTGTTAAATATCAGAACTTAAATTGTGAATATTTCAACTTGAGATTTAGTCATTTTTCTGGTATAGTGATATTAGGAATCTCAGATCCACATTTATTAGGATAGGTAAAAAAGTATGGTTCAGAGAAGACCCTTGAAATTGCAGCAGGATATGCCACCGAAGATCTTGGGATTTCATCAGTCATATTAACCAGGATGTAGACTTTAACCGAATAGCCGTTAAGATTTCTGATTTGCTGGTTTGTGATGATTTTGCAAATTATGTTATATCTTTGGTAAAAGAAACCCAATATATGCACATTGAGTAAACACATGGCTGCCCCAAAAACTAAACCTTACTCAAAGAAACTTAAAGAGGCTATGAACCAAAAGTCAGAGATTCTTTCCAAAGCGCAGGCACTATGGGAAGTCGGCATGACAGAAACAGCACAACCGCTTTGGTTATCTGCTGCAAACTATGAAGAGCATATCGCACCGATACTTGATGCATTAGGTCGTGAATTAGAGGGAGCAGTCCATAGAATTAGTGCGGCTTCGTGTTATGAAAAGGCAGGTGATCCGAGTAAAGCCGTGAACCTTTACCGCGCAGCACTCGCGGGTCCATTGCGTGACGATACGCGTCAAGAAGTGGAAGATATGCTGAGTGCTTGTCTTGTTGCACTGAATCCTTAGCTGATACAAGTGTTAATCATGAAAACCGTGCTAACCGAATAGTCGTTAAAATTTCTGACTTGCTGGTTTGTGGTGATTTACAAATTATGTTGTATCTTTGGTCCAAGAAAACCAAGATATGCATATTGAGTGAAAACGCTAATATCAATTAGTCCGATTTCTTTAACGATTTTACCTGAGAAACTTATGCGAGAATCTAAGACTTATCAATACCAAGTGGAAAAAATTACCAGAGAAACTACCATCAAACACATCTTGACATTATTGAAGTCGGAATTCCATGCAGAGGCAGTGAGTGCCCTAACGCCATCACTTCAAAACATTACCGATTTGCAACGACTTGAAGAGCTGCATCTCGCTGCTGCGAAGGTACAAAGTCTTGATGCTTTTGTCCAAATGCTACATGAATAGGAATAACCGGACTAAATAAACACGCTAACCGAATAGTCGTTAAAATTTCTGACTTACTGATTCGTGATGATTTTGCAAATCAAGTTGTATTTTTAGGAAAAGAAACTCAATATCTGCATATTGAGTGGAAATGCTGAAATCCATGTCCTGCGCGGCGATGTAAGAACCGCGCGCTAAAACTGAAAGAAAAATTATATTGAAATACAACATCAAAAAATGCCTACTTCTTGTATGTACCAGTATGCTCGCGCTAATTCCGCATGCATTCGCAGCAGATACACTCTCTATCCCCGCATTTCCCGGTGCGGAGGGTTACGGCGCAATCACTCGCGGCGGCAGAGGTGGAAAAGTGATCTTGGTCACGAATTTGAACGACTCCGGCCCAGGCAGCTTGCGAGAAGCAGTGGAAACTGAAGGACCGCGGATAGTCGTGTTCACAGTTTCGGGTACTATCACACTTGAAAGTAAATTGAGAATCGCCCATCCCTATATCACCATCGCAGGGCAAACGGCTCCGGGAGAAGGTATCTGCATTAGGAGATATCCACTTTTAATTAATACCAACGAAGTTATTGTCAGGTATATAAGAGTGAGACTGGGAGATGAAACGGATGATGATTCAGATTCTATATCGAGTGATCGGCGCAAAAACATTATCCTTGACCATGTTTCTGCAAGCTGGAGTATCGATGAGACAGTATCTATCTACTATTGCGAAAATGTAACAATTCAATGGTGTCTGATATCAGAAAGTTTACGCTTTTCTGGGCATGCCAAAGGTGCGCATGGGTTTGGTGGAATATGGGGGTCAAACCGTAGCACGTATCATCATAACCTGTTTGCGCACCACAGCAGTCGCAATCCCGCTTTTGCTCGAGGTTGCGGATATAACGATTTCAGAAATAATGTGATATACAATTGGGGTTACAACAGTGCCTACGGTGGTGGGAAGCAACACGCAGACGATGAGAGGTTTAACTTTACCGTTATCAACATGGTGGCAAACTACTACAAGCCGGGTCCCGCGACTCGCCCTGGTAAGTGGTCTTACCGCATTGTTAATCCATTCTCGGAAGATTCAGACGACAATTTTGGCAAATGGTTCGTTGCTGATAATGTTGTCCATGGCAATCCTACAGTTACTGCTAACAACTGGGACGGTGGGGTGCAGCCTGCGGGTGGTAATTCACATATTCCCAAATTAAAACTTGACAAACCTTTTGACGCTGTCCCTATCAATCAGCAAACCGCTGAAGAAGCATACCATGCTGTTCTTGAGCGTGTAGGTGCTTCATTGCCCAAACGCGATGCCATAGACAGGCGCATTATTGACGAAACCCGTAATGGCTATGCAACTTATGAAGGGGAAACATACAAAAATAGGTGGCCCGTGCCTGATATATCGAAAAAATGCGGTATTATTGACTCACAGAAAGATGTCGGTGGGTGGCCAGAACTCAAAAGTCTGCCTGCGCCGCTTGACAGCGACAGTGACGGCATGCCTGACGTATGGGAAAAACAGTACGGTTTTGATCCGCGTGATGCTTCCAATACATCACAGGACAAGGACAACGATGGATACACTAATATTGAGGAATATCTTAACGGAACTGATCCTACGGAGTTTGTAGATTATACCAAACCCGAAAACAACGTGAACACGTTGAAGTAATTCCATATTATAGTAAAATCCGAAAATATGTTCACATTTCAATGAATAGCAATCCCGCCACGCTCTGGCTGGCAAGGCGGGGAATCATGGCGAATACCATACGGGGAATGCCTAAATGGTATTCATACCGTTGATTTGGCGCATTTGTCTTTAGGCATTCCCCGCCTACCGAGACGAATCGCGTTAATTTGGTATTACTTGACAATTAGTTCATAAATAGGTATCATAAATCAATTCATTAAGGAATTGATTTATGGGGACATCATTAAATCCATTTTACACCAAGCAAGAAGTAGCAGCCTCGTGTTGGGAATATTTCTTACAAACGCTTTCGTCTGTCAACCGAACAGTAGATAAAATGTTCTTTGTGGAACCTTCCGCTGGTACGGGTGCATTTTACAATTGCTTGCCACCACACCGTAGGCTGGGCATAGACATTCTCCCTAAATGCGAAAATATTATAACGCAAGATTTCTTTACGGTTACCAGTCTACCTTATGCTCCTAAAGATACTGCTATCATTGGCAATCCTCCATTTGGCAAGCGCGGAAAATTGGCAATAGCCTTCTTTAACCACGCTGCCGCTTTAGCAGATATTGTGGCTTATATTGTCCCCGTTAATTTCAGGAAATATATTGTCCATAAGCAGCTTGAAACAAGCATGCGATTTATTCGCAAATTAGCATTGCCAAGAGATGCTTTTCACATGGATTCTGGTAAACCATTTTCGGTTAATACGGAATTTCAGATATGGACGCGTTTGCCAAGTACGCATCAAGATATGCGAGAATATAAACCTTTACCGATACGCCATCCAGATTTTCAGATGTGGCAATATAATAACACGCCCGCCGCGCTAAAAGTCTTTCAGAACAGTTTTGATTTTGCCGTGCCGTGTCAAGGATGGCAAGATTATTCCCGCAAAGAAACAGACGAAAAGTTGTGTGAACGAAACAAACAGTGGATCCTGTTAAAAGCAAACACACCTGCTGTTTTAGCTCGATTGAAACGCATTGATTACGAACACTTAGCCAGCGAATGTGGCACTGCTGTTCCCGGTTTTCGAAAAGGCGATCTTGTGAAAGTTTACTCGGACCATTTTGATGTATAGTCGCGACGGTAGGGATATTTTGAACAAGAAGCGTCTGCAGCGGATTGCCAGATATGTTTTGCCAACTGTTTTGGCGGTTGTTATTTCCTATCTACTGTTAAAAGAGATTGACCTAAAAAAGATACCTGAAACACTTAGCAAGATTCCAATCAAGGCGGTTTTAATAGGGTTTAGTTGCTATTGTCTGCTTGTGTTAGCAAAGACCCTAAGGTTCCGAACTTTACTCGGTTTAGATTCCAGTGTACATCAGATTTACCCAATTCTTGCTCTGCACACATTTTGGGGTAATTTTTTGCCGATGCGGACAGGGGATATTTCATATCTCTATCTCATGCAACGCCGACAAAAGGTAGAGGTAACGCACGGAATAGCCTCACTCATGGTAGCAAGTATCATTGACTTAGTGTTGTTAATTGTTTTGATGGCAGGCACAGCGTCATTACTGCTTCCAAAACTGAGTGGCAAGTTTTCTTGGACGGTGCTTTTTCTAACACCATTTCTCATCGGCACGGGATTAATAATCCTGATGGTCTTGGCGTGCACCGCGCCAAACTTTTGTAATAACCTTGTCCAGAGATGTGTCAAACCACTACTGCGCTTGGAAAAATCTTCACTCACATGGATTGTCAACAAAATCATCTCCATCTTTAATGAAATCACTGCGTTTCGATTCAACTTACGCTTATTAAAAGTCTGGGGATATTCTTTATTATGTCTCATAATCCGCTTCGGGTTTCAGTGTTATCTTGTTGCCGAAATGGGTGTTGATATCCCGTTGACTGAGGTGCTTTTCGCGCTTGCCTTTACAAACGGGTTTAATCTCTTGCCTGTCCAAACCGTTGGCAACTTCGGGACAACAGAATTTCCATTTGCATGGTTCTTGAACTATTTTGGCACATCAATTGAGATTGCCACTGTTACCGGGTTCAGTTTACACATTTTGATTTTACTTTACTGTTTACCATTAGGCGCGTACGGATTCTTCAGTAAACCAAAGGAGCAATAATATGAGAATTATCGACCCGCATGTGCATGTTTGGAAAAACGATCCTCGGTTTCCGTGGGCATCCGAAAGGAGAAATCATCCAGCCGAGGATGCTACACCGGAAATGCTACTTGAATTAATGGAAGCGAACGGCGTAGAAAAAACTGTACTCGTCCAGGTTATCCACTATCTTTGGGATAATAGTTACGCTGCAGACGCTATGAGAAGGTATCCTGACAAATTTATGGGTGTGTGTAGAATTAACCCTGAAGACCCAGATGCCCCAGACCATCTCAGTCATTGGACAGAAGAGCACGACTTTCACGGTGTCCGTTTAAGTCCTTCAGTCGGTGCTGATGGAGATTGGTTTACTGGTACATTGATGCCGCCTATCTTTAGCCGCGCAGAATCTCTCGGCGTGCCGATGCTAATTCTTACCAAAGCTGAAAGATTAGTTGACCTTGTGCCACTCTTAGAACAGCATCCTGACCTTGATGTTGTGATTGACCACATGGCAGACTGTTCACCTGACGATCCGGAAAAACTGCAGTTGTTGCTGAATCTCGCTCAGTTTCCTCGTGTCTATGTCAAAATTAGCCATACGTGGTCAATTTCCAAGATGAGTTATCCGTGGGCAGACACACATGAACAAGTAAAGAAAGTATATCACACCTTCGGCGGGTCGCGGACAATGTGGGGAACAGATTGGCCCGTCTGTTTAAGCCGTGCAACTTATGCGCAAACGCTATCCGTTGTCCGTGATGAAATGGATTTCTTCACGCCAGAAGATAGAGAATGGGTGTTTGGAAAAACTGCGCTGCAACTCTGGCGATTTCGTTAAATTGGGTAGACCACTAACAAGGTTTGTTAGTGATTGCTTTTCTATCCAGTTGGCATATATAGGACACCACATTTCTTGAACAAAATCAAGTTTTTTGATAAGAGGAGATGTTAACGGTGTTTCATTCCAAATCTAAAGAATTGGGATTTCACACTGAATGTTTAGTAAATTGTTTTCCGGGCAACTGCTGAATAGCACCTTTGAGTTCCAACATCAAAAGCAAGCTTGAAACTTGACTAATAGGCAACTGCGTTGTTCGGACTATAGTATCAATATGAGATGAAGGGACTTCAATCGCATTGAACACCGTTTTTTCATCAGATGTTAAATCGGGGGGTGGAGCTACAAAGGCAGTATCTTTCTTTTCTGTAGAAGTGGTACTGCTTTTTTGTTCAAGTTCTCCCTTTATAACAGGTGGTGTTTCAGAACTTTCTATGTTTTTGTTTGACTCTTGTGTTGGTGTAAGGGTAGAAATTTGGCGTAAGGCATATTGCGGTAGTGCTTCTAACAAATCATCCACAGTGCTTATAAGTTTCGCGCCGTTATCAATTAATTTATGGGTGCCGGTTGATAATTCAGAGAAAATTTCTCCAGGAACAGCGAACACCTCTCGGCCTTGTTCACTTGCGAGTCGTGCGGTAATAAGTGCGCCACTTCGGTTTGATGCTTCCACGACAACGGTTCCGAATGTCAATCCACTTATAATGCGGTTCCGTCTTGGAAAGTTTTCGGCTCTCGGTTTCATACCCATCGGGAATTCAGAAATTAACGCACCGGACTCTATGATTTTCTCAACCCATTCACTATTCCCAGCGGGATAGATTAAACTTAACCCATTCCCCATAACAGCAATCGTTCTGCCGTTTGCTTCAAGTGCACCTCGGTGTGCACAGGTATCTATTCCCTTTGCAAAACCGCTTACGACCGTCAGGCCTCGCTTAGCAAGTTGATAGCTCAGTTGGTAACTGACGCGTCGTCCATAATCTTTTGCGTCTCGGGAACCGACAATAGCAATGCTAAGTGTGTCTTCTGGTTTAAACTCACCTCTGACGTAAAGTAAAAGCGGTGGTGTATCAATCTCCTTCAACAGTGGTGGGTACGCTGCGTCATAGAGCGTTACAATTTGGCATCCAAATTCGTCTATCAATTCCAGTTCGCGTTCTAACGGACATCCGAGTCTTTTTTGGAGCAAACGCTCGCGTGCTGATGGAGAAAGTCCATCAATTTTCTGTAATTCTTGCGGAGAAGCGTTCAGAACTTTTTCAGCGCTGCCCAAAATTTTGATTAAGAATTGAACGGTTTTTGTTCCTATACCTTGAATTAGACTGAGATGAAGGAGATTTGTAGTTTCCTGAGATAACATCGCCTAATAATGCTCCTAAAGAACCGTAGTATATGGTTTAAGCAATTCCGCGGATTTTGGAAAACGAATAGGATGCTATTTGCGTTTACTGCATCGGTGCGTCTTCAGCAGCTGGCGTAGGTAGTGCATAATAGAGTTCTATCTCTTGAATTTTTCTATATTCTGCGGCAGTAGGGGCACCAGTTTCAGATCGTCTTGAACGGCTTTCACCACCAACGCGCCGTGAATCCCATCTACGTGGAACTTTCAATCGAAACTGCTTTGTCACAATTGGTTCCTTGAGCGTAAATTTATATTCAGGACGTATGTTGTCGCGCACTTCTTTGACTGTGATCCACTTCCCATTGTCATCCATATACTGGATCTCAAAGAATTCCAGTTGTCCCTCTTTTGCCTTGATAACAACGTGTTGGATAGTCTGAGGAGTATTCCAGCTTAAGACCGCCTCGGTGAACTTATCGGCTTCTCGTTGTGAGGCGACATCCCTTGCATCTTCCTGTATAGTCGTGGTTGCTCCTTCTGTGTATATATTGTCATCATGAAACTTTGGGTCGTCACTTGCAGCGACTACAGCAACGTTTTTACTCCAGTTGAGCGATGGGGTTGATGAAAGGATACATCCTGACAACCCAAGTATCCAACAGAAAATTATAACAAATAATCCAGTACGCATATATGTCTCCTTGTAGCATGGAGCAGAACAGGGACTACTCCAGGTAAGACGTAATTAAGGCGGCATTGTTGTATAGTGAAGTGAACTTTAGAAATTATTGGAACACTTTGATAAACCTATTTTAGAAACATAACGGACAACAAGAATTGTCCCACAAACTGTCCGAAGATTAAGAAAATATTTCGGTAATGTGGCGAGGTTAGGAAGAAATCAACGGTAGTTTCCCCACACGCTATCGCTATGGGGGCCCTTGCCATTGGGCGAATACGCATAAGGTATTCGCCATGACATGATTCTCCGCCTCGCCAACAGCGGGGTACGCGTGTCTCGTGTGGACCGAAAATTACCAAATTAATAAATTAATCTTCATACAGTTTGCCGGACAGAAGTGTCTCATTAATTACAGGTTTTACTATAATATCCGCCTCGATCTCTAACGAGTATTACTCAAAATCGAGTAATTCATCAAGTTCTTTTTCACGTGTTTCAACGACATCATCGGCCTCGGCTTGCTCAGCAGTTTTAAAACCGTAGAGTTCAATTTCTCGAATTTTACCAGGGGCACCTCTGGATCCGATAATCCTCATTCCACCCAGATTTACACTTGTTTCCCGTAGCAATTGAGCATCTTCTGAGGTCTTTAGGACCAGTATCCTGATTCTATCAGTGAGATACGGTATCGTAATCCTAAGATCTACCGTTTTTGTTTTGACGCTTTGCATCTCTTTAACAAATTGCCAATCCGCACCGTCTATTATTCCGCCACCTCTATCCGCATAGACAATAATATGTTTTAAGTTATCCGCGTGCAAAACAATCCTATGGACCCTTTGCTTTTCAGGTAACGTAACAACGACTTCAGAACCTTTGAAATTGACGTATCCGAAACCGCCGGCTCTCGGTCCTCCTCCCGACGAGCCGAAAATTGTTTCGCCTACGGTCTCAAGGTTTCCATCAATCATTTGTGGGCTCGTCGATCGTGCCCCATCCATAAGTGCATAGTTGTCGCTCCACTCTTGCGGTGCAAAGAGCACACTACATCCTATTAGGATAATAGAGCAACAAAGTAGTGAAAAGTAAGTTGTAATTCGATAAAACATTTTTTTACTCCTTTTTTGTAAAATAATGCTAATCCTCTCAAGAAGAATAGCGTATAGACTAATACTAATATACAGATAACCCCACAAATTACAAACTTATCGGTTTGTCTGCCTGATATTTTGAAGGATATCCTCTTTTGTTAATCTACGAACTTTAAAATGAAGATTTTCAAAGAAAGGTATCAAGTCTGTTTCAGCAGCTTGGTTGAGATAATAGATTAGAAAACTCGTTGACATCTTACTGGGTAATTTATTGTGCAATTGATCAGCTTCCATCAATTGAAAAACTTTGATGTAGTAATCAGGGCCAAATCTCTTTCGGAGTTCTGAAACGATAGTATAAGCATAACTATATCGCCATTGGAGGAGTTTTGAGGTTCCCCCGTGGAATTCCCAGTCTTCAAGATCATTAACGCCATCTAAATTTCGCTTCACATTTGCCTCAAGATTATCAAATTTTGGATGCGATCCGCCCTTAGCCCATTCTGTTTGCATTAGAACAGCAATACCTTCGTTAAACCACGTTGGCAGGAAATAAATGTTTGTGAAAGCGTGCGTTAATTCATGGACACGTACATCGTGCTTTTCATACATCCTCAATGGAAAATCCATCTTGATACCGGTAACGTATTTCAGCGAGGTATCTCCTTGACTCTCATAACGATATTGAGTAGTTGTGGTTGCGACACTTCTTGATTGATTATAGAGATCATGCAGCGTTACATGAATTTTATGTTCAGGTTGAAATCCGAAAATCGCATTCATTTCTTTGTATAGACTTTCCATATAGCTGAGAGCGCTTTGCATGAATGGACCCCGCTCCGAATCTTCGTCAAAATCCTCGTGTTCTTCCAAATCCGGACTGAAAGTAATTGTGTAGTGATCGCTTTCCGCTGTTTGTGCATCCTCAGCAATTTTGATCTCGCCTTTAGATGGAGTCAGCATTAAATACTCTCCATGTCTTTGTTCCTTTTCGCGCGCCTCTCGCAGTCGCTGTGCTTCCTCTAATGCAGCACAACCGTTGAAAAGGAGACAACCCACAATGAGAAGTAAAAACAGTTTTATTATTTGGCGAAAAAAGGTGTATGTTTTCACGCCATTGACATCTAAAGGATATTTGTAGGTCTTCACGGTTTCCTCCATAATTTTCAGTGTTAATGTATTGCTTTCTTACACAACATGGGTTTGGCATAAGAAATAGCAGTGTGCCAAAATAATCTTGTGCGACAAAGGGAGTCTTTCTGGTATAGTCTAATAGACCGATTTTAATAGAACTCCTCTATATATTATACTACTTTTTTGTAATATTGACTATCTTTTTTGCTTTAAAACCTGACATTCAAATATTGTACATCTATGGGTAACTACAAACTCTCTTTTTGGATTATCCCAGACAGTTGCGAGCTGGACTGTTATAATGACAGAAACTTCCACGTAGACCCCTCATGGGTGTCTTGGATTTCAATGTTAAGTTGCTTCAGTTGGTCACGAATTTTATCGGATGTATCCCAATCTTTTTGATCCCGAGCGTTTTGCCTTATTTCTAATAGAAGTTCAAGCAATGGATTGAGAATTTCAGCGGTGCCTGCAACATCCTGTGCATTCATTGTATAAATACCGAGTACTTGACAAGTTTCGCTTAAAACTTTATAGGCTTGTGCGAAAATTTGATCGGATATTCCGTTGGATGTGCCCAGAGATCTATTAACTTGGCTGACAAGTGAGAAAATTGAACCCATTGCTTGTGCGGTATTGAAGTCCGTATCCATCGCATCGGTAAATTGCGCCTGCATAGTTTTAATTGCTGAAAGAAGGTGTGTGTCTGTCTCAGCAGCATCTTGTGATGTTGAGTTGTGTTCATCAGTAATTTCAGGTGTCTCCTGTTCATATTTTTTCAATGCTTCTAAACAATTTCTCAAACGTTTGAGCGCGGATTCAGATTTTTGTAAACTTTCCAAACTGTAATCGAGTGGATGTCGGTAGTGGGCAGAAATGAGAAAATGACGGATGACTTCGGCCGGGTATTTGTCTAAAGCATCCCGCAGAAAAATAAAGTTTTTTTCCGATTTGCCCATTCGCGCACCGTCTATTTTCAGAAAAGCGACATGAACCCAGTAACGGGCAAAAGGTTTACCTGTTGCCAACTCACTTTGTGCAATCTCATTTTCATGGTGCGGAAATAACAGGTCTTCGCCCCCAGCATGAATATCAATCGTTTCTCCCAGATGTTTCATTGCCATACATGAACATTCAATGTGCCAGCCAGGTCTGCCGCGTCCCCAAGGGCTATCCCAATAAGGTTCATCGGGTTTGGCTGCTTTCCACATGTCAAAATCGCGCGGATCCTCTTTGCGTTCATCAACTTCAACGCGCGCGCCTGCCAATAGGTCTTCAGGCTTGCGGCGTGACAATTTTCCATATTCATTAAACGAATTGACGCGATAATAGACACTTCCATCAACAATGTAAGCGGCACCTTTGTCAATGAGTGTTTGAATCAGGTTGATCATCTCAGGAATGTGTTCTGTTGCTTTGGGATGTACATCTGCAGGTTGGATACCGAGGCGTTGCGTATCTTCAAAGTATGCTTCACCGTTCGCCTGTGCAAGTTGGATGGGACTGGTTCCAAGTGTTTGCGCACGAGCGATAATCTTGTCATCAATGTCTGTCAGATTTTGAACTAATTTGACAACATACCCTTTGTAGGTGAGATACCGACGTATAATATCCGTAACGAGTGCCGTGCGGGCATTACCGATGTGGATATAGTCGTAGACGGTGGGACCACAACTGTACATTGAGACATGTCCTTCTGTCAGCGGTGAAAATTCTTCAAGTTGTCGGCTAAGGGAATTATATATCTTTAACCCCATTCACTATTCCTTCATTTTTGTTTACGTTTACAACACTACAGAATCAGACTTTAGCGAGGCACGCAATTGCTTGGGCAACGATTGCCTTTTCTTTTCCAATAATACCTAAACCTTCTGCGGTTGTGGCTTTAACGCTTATTTGTGTTTCTGATATATCCAAAGTTTTTGCGAGCACACGACGCATTTGTCCGATATAGGGTGCTAATTTCGGTTGTTGTGCGATTACTGTGCTATCAACATTTTCAATTGTGTAGCCTTGCTCTTTAACCTTCATTCCGACAGTGTGTAGAAAAACTTGACTGTCCATCCCAGCGTAACTTGGGTCAGTATCTGGAAAGTGTGCTCCAATATCGCCCAATGCTGCTGCACCTAAAATCGCATCACAGATGGCATGTGTCAACACATCCGCATCTGAATGCCCCAACAATCCTAAGTGATAAGGGATTTCTACGCCGCCCAAAATCAATTTTCTATTTTCAATAAGCCGATGAACGTCGTAACCGATCCCTACTCTCATTTTGCAAGTCTCTTCAGAAAATCCCTATGAGACATTATACCCAATTAACGGAATTCGTCTTGCTTTATTGAAGTCCGGCAGAATGCGCGTATGGCATTCTGCATTGGTTAGGAAACCGCACCATAACTGTCAATTTAAGGAATATTATCTGTCCTTTAGATGTGTTCAGTCCAGAAATTAATGTTGAATGCGCGTTTGTGCAGTTCTTATCTTCTGTAGGAGCGAGCTTTGCTCGCGACCCAGGGCGCCACGGAGCGCGCCAAAAAAACAGCGAAAAAAAACAACCGCCAAGTAAAAAAAAAACACAAA
>JAPPES010000017.1 GCA_028824125.1 Candidatus Poribacteria bacterium | reverse complement strand
GGTAGAGACACAACATTGGAACATCTTGAAAATGCCACAAGAATTCACTAAATTGGCGCCTATGGTGCGGTTTCCTAACCGAACCATAAGCGTCAATTTAAGAATTTTGATTTGTATGATGCGGTACTTTAGTCCCGTAGGGACGATATGTTTATAGAAAAATGTTGTCTGTTCCCTCTTGAGTTCCGTAGGAACGACATAGAAAGATAAACATATCGTCCCTACGGGACTAAAGTGAAGGTTTTCAACTTTATCTATAAACATTCCGTCCCTACGGGACTGAAGAATGAAACTCATATTAAAATAACCCTTAAATTGAAATCTATGGTGCGGTTTCCTAACTAATGCAGAATACATACGCGTATTCTGCCTGGTTCCAATAAAACAAGATAAATCCTGTTAATTTGGTATTAGTCATAATCATTGAAAATCGTGAAAATTGCATAAGTCCTATTAAACGTTAAATTTACCAGAGGAGGTAATTAAGGTGAACACGAAGTATTGTGTTGTTGGTATTATAACAGTCATCATGCTTATTGCAAGTCCGTATGCGTTCGGGAAAATTGACCCCGATACCGTTGCTGGCATGTGGCTTTTTGAAGAAGGTGGCGGCGATGTTGCAAAGGATAGTTCTGATGCAGGAAACGATGGGGCTATCGTAGGACCTAAAGCATGGCAAGATGGAAAGTTCGGGAAGGCACTTGAATTCAACGGCAATGATGTTTATGTTGAGGTGCAAGCGAACGACAGCATTATCCTTGAAGAGCTAACAATTGTCGCGTGGGCAAATCTCAAATCATCACAAGGCGCGCGCTGGCAGTCTATCATGATGCGTGGACAGAATCCGCGTAACTACCTGTTGGCGGTGGATAAAGATAGTCAAACGCTTCAGCTTAGTATCACTAAGGGAGCCCCTGGCGCATGGGCAGGTCCAAAGGCTGGTCCAGAAATTACAGACGATGGGTGGCATCACCTCGCTGGAGTTATCGGAGAAGATGAGGGTTTAGTGATCTACACCGATGGCGAAGAAGTCGGTAAACAACCATACTCAAAGCCGAGCCTTGATGCCGATCCCTCGCGGATGCGGATTGGTGACGGTTCTAACGGTGGGCATCAGTGTGAAGGTTTACTTGATGAGGTTGCGCTATTTAACGTACCGCTTACACAAGAGGACATAAAAACCATCATGGAAGAAGGTCTTGAAAGAACAACTGGATTCCTGGCGGTTGACCCTGAAAGCAAGTTGACAACCACATGGGGAAAACTGAAAACGGGTTTATAGTTTACTTCTTGTGGTGGCGAATTTCTTTCAAACCCTCTTGATAGATCGGATTATCAGGTGCAAGTTTTATCGCTTCTAAAACTGCGGTTTCGGCTTCGCTATATTTTCCAGCCTTGTAACACAACCATGAGAGCGTATTATGGTACGGCGAGGATTTCGAGGATAGTTTGATCGCTTTGCGTGCCAATTCGATCGCTTTTTCCAAATTGCGGTCATGTTGTCCATACAGATACGCAAGTCCGTGGTATGCAGCTGCCATTTCCGGCGCGAGGGCAATAGCACGTAGATAATGCTTTTTTGCGTCTTCAAACTTTCTGTTTGTTGCATAGAGTGTGCCTAACATGAGATGTGATGCCGGAAAATCCGCATTTAGCACAAGTGCTTGGTGAAACTGCTTTATAGCGTTCTGTCCATCTCGATTCTGCATATATGCAATACCAAGATAATGATATATTTCGGTAGTTTTTAAACCGAGTTGAATGGAGTGTTTGTAGTATGCAATCGCTTGTGTAATATTACCTTGTTCCAATGCAATCCTACCTAAACCTACAGACACTTGTGCTATGTCAATATTTGATCTGCTATGTTTAGGGACGCGTTTAAACTCACGGGTAGCCTCTTCATACCTTTCGTATTTGAGATAGGCATTCGCGAGTTTGAGTAACATTTCTGCTTTTTCATCTGTATCTGCACTGAAAACAGCTTCAAGATGTTTTTGGATATCCGCATCCGCTTTCTCCAATGATCGGAACCGCTGCATCGCTTTTTCTGCTGCCAACGTATCCCCTGTTTGACGATAACATCGCGCGAGTTGATAATAAGCATTCGGCATCGTTGGAACTAATGCAACAGTTTTTTGATATGCCGTGATTGCCCCGCTCCAATTCTGCTTTCGACTGTAAAGCACACCGAGATGATAGTACGCATCAGCGAAATTTGGGGCTTTCGCAATTGCTTGTTGTTGGGCATCAATCGCTTTCTCTATCTCTCCACGCCCAGCATAGATTCTGCCGAGATTGTGATATGCTTCGGCAACACCTGCCGTGCCTTGCTCCACCACTTTTACGTAGAACTGAATCGCATCATCAAAATTTGCTTGTCGATAAGCGATGTAGCCTAATCCTAAAAGTGCTTGTGCTTTTACAAAGTGAGTTTGCTGACTATCACCTTTGCTTGTATACAAGCGGAGAGCGTCCTGATAAACACGAATAGCCTCCGCATATCGCCCAAGTTGCGAATAGGCATATCCTAAACGGGTAAGTGTTTGCCCATTTTCTTTTATGGATCCGTTTTGGAGGTGGGTAGAAAAATATTGAATAGCTTGTGCATAATCACCACTCTGAAGAGCATCTTCACCGAGTTTGTAAGATTCTTCTTGGGCAATAGCAGGCTGTTCATCTAAAAAACCAAAAAGACTGATGAGCAGACATAAAATAATGGATAACCAACGACAGGAAATTTTCATCGGCATCACTCCATAATTGGTGGGATGAGTTTATTCGTCAAAACCTAAACGTTTTACCTCTGTCTGAAGCGAGATTCCTGTCTTTTCGCGTACCTGCTTCTGAATATATGCAACTAATTCTAAAACATCTGCTGCTGTGGCATTATCAATATTAAGAATAAAATTGCCATGAATTGTAGATACCTCTGCCCCACCGATACGGTGACCTTTCAAACCGCTGATGTCTATTAATCTCCCCGCGGAATCGCCAGGCGGATTTTTGAACATACATCCCGCATTCTCTTCAGTGAAGGGTTGCGTCTCCATTTTCTGTTTGTAGAAGTCTTTCATCTCTGCCGTAATTGTCCCTACATCCCCAGGTTGGAGTTTGAGAGTAGCACCGACAACGCAAAAATAAGCATTTAATCCGCTGTGTCGATATTCAAAGTTTGCTTCCGCGTGAGTTAACTTGACAAGTTCACCCGTATCACGCATCACAGTAACATCCGTGACAACATCTCCGAAGCTACTCCCCCATGCGCCAGCATTCATAATCAGCGCACCACCAACAGAGCCGGGGATACCAAGTGCAAATTCCACACCGCTTAACCCACTTTTTGACATCACTTTGGAAAGCCGTGGTAATGAAAGCCCTGCGCCAACGGCAACTACGTTCCCATCGACCTCCAGTTTTGCTAACTCATTAATTAACCCAACACTAATACCTTTGAAACCTTTATCGCTCACCAATAGGTTTGAACCTCTCCCGATGATCGCAACGGGAACTTCCCATTTGCGGCGGAAATGTGCTAATGCCGCCAATTCTTCTATGCTACTAACTTCTACGTAGGCGGTTGTTTCTCCACCAATGCCGAAGTGTGTATGCTTGGCAAGCGGTTCTCCAAACCTTATCCGTGTGTCAGGTTGGGTTACAATTTCCGGTAGTGCGTCTTTCCAATCCATTATGTCCTTCCTTTTGTTTCAATTATAACATATAAGTTGTGGCGTATCAATGTTTGATTATAGTCCAATCTGAAATATGTTCACATTTCAATGAACAATCCTGACACGCTCGCGCTGGCGATGTTTCCTAACTTCACCAATGTCCAGGTAATTGTGGTTTTTACTATAAACAACAGAAAACCGTTGATTTATCGGTAGAATTGAGATATACTTTGGAGAAATATCATACACGTGGTAAACCAACAATGGTAGGTGAAACAATGAAAAAAGAAGTTTCTGCAACGGAATTACAACAAAAGCTGAGTGAATTTCTTGACGGAGTTTATAGGAACGGAGATAGAGTGATCGTCAAAACTGCTGACAAGCCACTTGCTGCCATTATCCCAATTGAAGTCTATGAACAGATGTTCAAACAGCGAGAGAAACCTTTTTCGGTGTTAGAGAAAATATGGGAAAAAGTACCCACAGTGAGCGAAGAACAAGCACAGACTGATATTGAACAAGCAATTGCTGAAGGGCGAGAAAAGAAAGCATTAGTTGTCAAGGTGGCAGATTTTCTGAATGCTTATGTTCCACCAGCTGTAAATTAAAAACGAACCTTTTTTGAATAGACTTGACTAAACAAACGAAACTAAATTAAACACTCTTTTGACAACGTTATTTGGTATGCAATGGAGTGTTAGTATAATCACTATAATTGGAACGATAACCTTATCTGAATCAAGGTTACAAGTTCCGCTAAGGAGAAAGAAATGAAGCAGAAATTTTTCGTATTCGGCGCAATCGCACTTATAGCAGTAGTCGGTCTTTTTGTATTTGAACATGCAACGTCAGCCCAGCGTCCCGATCGAAACTCACAACCCGGACAAGGTCAACGCGGGGAACGTCCCGGCGGCGAACGCGGTGGTAGAAACATGATGGGAATGTTTAATGCAACTTCTTTCGTTGATAATTCATGGTTGGATTTGTCATTTAAGGTGAAAGTGGGGGATGAAATCCTCATGAAGGCGCGTTCCATTCATCAAGTAGCCCGAGATAAGCTTGAAACAAAGATGAAAAAAATTGTTGAATCTGGAGATATGCGTGCTGGATTTGCAGAATTCCAAACTTTTAGGGTAAATACTATCAAAGAACTTAGCACAAGTCTGAAAGAGGTTTTAACTCAAGAAGAATTTGCAGCACTCACGAAATCATTAAAGGAACGTGAGGAAGCAGAGCAAGCACGACGAAACCGATTTCGTGGCGGCGGCCAAGGCGGACAGGGTGGACAACGCGGGCAACGTCCCTCTCAATAATGTCTTGAAAACAATCAATCTGGTCGGGTGTATTCACCCGACCTTTTTTATGATATTCCGCATGTTTAACCACTTCCCAGAAACAAGAGCTTAGACCTAACGATCATCAAGTCCTTCCTCTAAATTGTAGTTTAGTTCGCCAAGCCACTGCCGAATTGTCCCACTTCGCTCCGTATCGTTCTGTACTTCAAAACCACGCACCAATTTTATTCCCGTGTTTATCAGAATCTGCTGATGTTTTTCCGATTTGCTATCTTTTGCTTGTTCGTACTTTGTGACCGCTGCGTCAAATTGTTGTTGATGCAACAAGCAGATTGCAAGTGCGCAGCGTGCGCGGATCAATTTATCCGTTTTCCCTCTGTCAAAAAGGCGATTAGCAACTTGTGATTCAAGCGAAACCAAATTTAAATATGTTGATGTGTTACGTGGATCTTTGGCAATAACCTTTTCAAACGCTGTTAATGCCTCTGAAAATTCGCCTTGAACGAGATACAGGTAACCGATGACGTTCTCAATAACAAGGTCTCTTTCGGTTTCGGGGATTGCAGTAAACTGTGCAAGTGCTGCAGGGTAATTCTTTTGCTTCACTAAGGCGTTTCCACGGCGAATGTAGAGATTAATCTGTTCGGTTGTTGCTGGCTGGTTGTTGGGTTCGTCCTTAAAGACATGTGTAAGTTCAGCTTGCGCGCGCTGATAATCTCCTATGTTTTGATAGGCATGCGCTAAACTAACACGAAGATTAGATGCAGCCGGAACAATCTCCACTGCTTTCTGAAGCAGCGCAATTGCAGACCGATATTTTTTCTGATTTATGAGGTCCTGGGCAGATTGATGATACGCTGCGATCAGATTATGTTGCGCCTGAGGAGAATCGGGTTCTACCTTATAAACCTTTTGAAAAGCAGAGACAGCAGCTGAAAAATTACGTTTTTTGAGGTATAATTCACCGAGTAAACTGGAAATACGGGTGTCATCGGGGTGGAGTTTCTGCAATTCAAGATAAGCACTGATTGCCTTATCTACGTGCTCCGATCTGCGGTAGCTGTTTGCTTTCTGCCAAAACGCGTCGCTCAAATTGGCACGTGCAATATGGAATTTCGGCTGCATTTCCAATGCCTTGCGATAGGCAGCAATAGCATCATCCCATTTTTGGCTATTTCTAAGGGCGACCCCATGATTATTATAGCATTGTGCAAGCCCCCGTTTTGCTAACCTACTGACAGGGTTCAATTTCAGTGCTTTTTGATAGTACTGAATCGCGGTCGTATAGTGTTCGGCGTGTGCATACCCATCTCCCATCAACATATACGTAGTTGAGTCTAACGGGTTAAGTTGAATTATCTTATTATAGATGCCTATTGCTGCTGAAAAATCTTCTGCATTCAAGGCATAAAATACCTTTTCTCTGAAAAGTTGGTGTAGGTTATTTCTCGCAGCTTTATGGTAAGGCTCCAGCTTAACAGATCTCTCAAAAGCATCTATTGCCCTATTCACTGCCCCTTGATGATAGTAGTGAATTCCGAGTGTGTTATAGTCTGCAGCCGAAGGTTTTTCTTTTACCCGCTGTTCAAGCAAATTAATCGCTGTTTCTAACTGCCCTATTTCTTGATAAGCACGCAGCAGTTTTTCAATAGCAGGTTGGAAGTTTTCATTGCGTTTAAGGCAATCCTTAAAACTACCGATTGCTGACTCCATATCACCCTTATCAAAATAAACAGCACCCAACAGGTAATGCGGATAATGTTGCCTCGGTGCCAATGCAATCTCGGCTTTTAAAGCGTTGATAGCAGTATCATGCTGCGGTGTATCAATCGGTGTGTTGTAGAGTTTCCGCAACGTGTTTATATCACGGCGTGTCGGATGTTGTGCTGTTGCCGTGGGATAACAGATATCGCCAGGGTGTGGACTGTGCCCCCACAAACCGATGGCGTGTGCAAACTCGTGCAGACACACTGTCCGCATCTCTTTTTGGGACAGTTCCGCAATGGTATCATCACCTTCCAGCATGAGGACAATTTCTATCTTGAAATTATCTTTGTTTGTGGCCTCCTTCTCCATGTCCTCTTTTGTCTCGCTTTTATTGCCTACGGATTGTTGTGTTGGTCTATCTATGTCGGTGTACCCGGTAGCGTGGGAAAAATTTCTTACCTTGTCTTGCAAACGCCTTAACCGAGCGCTGCCGAGCCGCGTGTCATGAATATCCATGAGGCTACTATATCCCCAACTGACTCGGATATCTGCGTCCACAGATGTATCTATTTCTTGGAAGCGGATTAACCCTTCAGTGGCAGTTTCCCATTCGCGCATCGCGTAGTGTATTTCTGGTAAGTACGGACTCTCTTTTATGATGGGTGAAATATATACCTGAATCGGCATCTGTGTGAAGCGGGTGATTCTGCCATCGGAGAAAAGGGTGATGTGGTCGAAGTAATCGGTGTTTGAAGGTGCTTGTGCTGTTCCAAATGTTATGGAGATAAGGAATATAACGATAACAATAAAAAGAGTGTGTAATATTCTTATTGACATATACGGATTTTCCTTAAGTGAATTAAGATACCTGATTTTTTAAGACTTGGGAAATGTGCTTCCTAATGCAAATTATATTTTTATTCACATATTCTGTCAACAATTGATTTTGGTATGGGTGGGTAAAGTGCTTGTAATTGTCTGAATCGCGGATTTAGCAGATTACGCGGATTGAAAGCGCGTGGTATCAGAGAAATGCACCGCGGCTGTCTGAATTTCGGATTACCGCAGGACAAATAACCCCACATTTACGTCTGCCGCAAATTCTTCAATATCAGCGAAATGTTTTCTCAAATTGTATTCGACGGCACTCGTAGAACAATTCCCTATCCTGATCCAAATCACTTTTGGGGGATAGCCGTGAATGACACTTCTATTCTTGAAGTCTATATCCTTTGAAACGATGAAATAATCATTATCAACAGCATAATCCCATAACTCGGTATCTGTTGCTGTATCTAACGCTACGGTTTTGACATGGGTAGAATTAGGAAACAGATCCGCCAGTAGCGTCACCAGTTGGTCGGATAGGTTCTGATCGAATAGAAGTTTCATCTGTGTAAACGACCACCTGTGATTTTTCCTTGTCTGCAGCGTAAGCAAAACAGGCACGAATGTCTGTCTCGGTTAACTCGGGAAAATCGTGCAGAACTTCTGCTACTGTCATACCCGATGCAAGGTATTCAAAGACATCGTAAACGGTGATCCGCATTCCCCGAATACAAGGCTGCCCGCTCCGTTTACCCGGTTCAATGGTAATAATGTCTCTATAGTCGTTCATGGTATTCACCTCTTCCTGCAAATAGTTGCAGAAAGTATATCACAACTTGAGTTGGTTATCAATCGTTTCAGCGAGAAATTTCTCTCGTCAGAATCGCGCATCGCGTAGCAGAGTTCTGGCAAGTATGAACTCCCTTTTATGATGGGTGAAATATATACCTGAATCGGCATCTGTGTGAAGCGGGTGATTCTGCCATCGGAGAAAAGGGTGATGTGGTCAAAGTAATCGGTATTTGAAGGTGCTTGTGCTGTTCCAAGTGTTATGGAGATAAAAAGTATAAAGATAACAATAAAAAGAGTGTATAATATTCTTATTGACATATACGGATTTTCCTTAAGCGAATTAAGAGGCCTGATTTTTTAAGACAATGTTAGCACGTTCCTGTACAACGAATTATACTTTCATTTAGGGTAAGTGACTTCCGCCGCCCGTTTGTGACCAGAAATCTTCGGCAACCTGTTGATGGTTATGATGCAGCCACTGGTGAATTCGCCTAAGAATACGTGGCAACCCCTTTTGCGACAAATTTTTCGCTTCCCAATTTACCATCTGCTTTCGCAGCGAATCATCAATCGGGGTTTCAGGTGTAAGATTGACTTGAGAACAAACTTGTATAAGTTTACGGTCTTCTGTTGCCAAGATGTTGGCACCCCGTGTGCACGCTGCTTGTACGAGTACTGCATCAGTGATGTCAATTTTCAATGTGTCAGCGATTGACATCGCCGCCAGGGTCATCGGTAAGTCTACCGCAATAATGTCAATGGGCCCTGCGGAAAATTGTGAAAGCTGCTGTGAAGCAAGATCTGCCTCTACAGTATAAACCTTTGTGAGAATTGCTTTGGCTTCAAGCAATGTCAGCGTTGTTGTGAGCCAACGAGTATGTTCTCGAATGAACGATTCGCAAACTGAGGAGGCGGGATGATTATCAAGCAAAGAATAGACAATCAGCATCGCGTCCAGACCGCGCGGAACAAATTGATCAGAAGATAAGCTCATCACCACTCACCTCGGACAGGTCTAATGCGGAAGGGTTTCCCATTTTAAGTTTCTCGGCATAAACCTCGTCCCATGTTTGGGCAGTGTAGGGACGGATTAAGATGCCATCATCTGTCTTTTCAAGAACGACACCCAATTCCAATCCCAATTCTTTTACCCAGTCAAGGGGTAGTTTGATCTTATAATCCGTTTCCAACGCGAGTGTTTTCATGGTATTCACCTCTTCCTACAAATAGATAAATATAACTCAAGTTGCTACTTACAAGATTTCGAGATGGCGGACACTGCTTTTTACTCAAAAAACAAGGCATTTCCGCTGATACTTATGTTTTCTGTTATAAATCGGGGTTGGAAACCCCTCCTACAAGAGAATTTACGAAATAGGTGACAACTTGAGTTATAATTATAGGTTTACAACTATTCACCCGTGTCTACGCACGTACCTGCCCATCACCATAAATAATATACTTATAACTTGTCAACCCTTCAAGCCCCATCGGACCGCGAGAGTGAAGTTTCTGCGTGCTAATACCAACCTCTGCGCCTAACCCAAATTCGTAGCCGTCTGTAAAGACAGTACTGGCGTTGACATAGACGGCCGCTGAATCAACTTCTTTGAGAAATCGTTCCGCTGCACTATAACTTTCTGTAATAATTGCATCTGAATGATGTGATCCGTAGGTTTCAATATGGTCAATCGCCGCGTCCATGCTATCAACAACTCGGATGGATAAAATGTAATCGAGATATTCTGTGCGCCAATCTTCTTCCGTTGCCGGTTTGGCAGTGGGGTAAACCTGCTGCGTCCGTTCACATCCGCGGATTTCAACTTCAGCATCTTGCAACGCATCACAGATAATAGGTAGGTATTTTTCAGCGACTGCCTCGTGAACCAACAAGGTTTCCACAGCATTGCACACACCGACTTTATATCCGACCTTTGCATTCATGCAGAGTTTTGTTGCCATCTTAAGGTCAGCAGCTGCGTCCACATAGATATGACAGATGCCATCTGCATGTCCGAGTACTGGAATGTCCGATTCCCGCATCAAAAACTGAACGAATTCATTACTACCACGTGGGATAACGAGGTCAATGTATTCGGGAAGACGGATAAGCTCATAAACTGCTTGTCGGTCAGTGGTATCAACAAACTGAATGGCGTTTGGTACGCCTTCTGCAGCGGCGGTGTCACTGAGAATACGGGCAAGTATGGTGTTGGAGTGAATTGCTTCGGAACCGCCTCGCAAAATAACCCCGTTTCCAGATTTGATGCAGAGTGCAGACACTTCAACGGTTACGTCGGGACGCGATTCATATACTACCCCTACCACACCGATGGGAACACGAACTGTACCGATTTTGAGCCCATTGGGACGTTCCCCCATACTGATGACTTCACCGATTGGATCCGGCAGTGCAGCGACTTGCCGAAGGTTATCCGCCATCCGTTCAATTTTCGGGTCGTCAATTAGGAGACGCTGCATAAGTGGCGCAGCCAATTCTGTTTTTTTGCCGTTTTCAAGGTCAAAGCGATTTACTTCTTGTATTTCGTCCTTCGATTTTAGGATGTTTTCAGCCATTGCTAAAAGCGCGTTGTTCCTTATATCAGCGGAGCTGCGCGACAAAATACGCATCGCAGCTTTTGCTTTTTTGGCTTTTGTTTGGATCATGTGCTGGATGTTTCTTTCCATATTATTCCTTTTTATCTATTGGCAACGCTATATTACGACTGTTCCTTAGCCTGGTAAAAATGTTGTTCATTATTCTCCATTTTTTAGGTCAATTATAACATATATAGGGACTAAATCGCAAGTTCTTCTTCTGCCCGTCTGGGTGTGTAAAGTTTTTGTCACTTATCTGTCTGAATCACGGATTATCGCGGATTTCACCGATTGCGCGGATTATATGCCTGGAGATGCCAAGTCGTTTTCGTCTGGGCAATGTTTCTCGTCCGATAGCCCGTTTCTGTAGCACAGGGAATGCCATTAAGGCATTCATACCGTTGATTTCACTTCCAGATTGCGCTGTGGGGTATAGCACAAACTGGAAGTTTATGCTACAAAACGCTTGCAAGTTTTGGTGTCATCCGCGATAATCCGCGATTTCAGACAACATACCAAAACAACTTGACAGCCACAACACCCTCCGCGTCTTCCACGTAATCCGGGGAATGCCTAAAGCAGCATGCACGTATGGCATGCTCCATGATTCATACCGTTGATTTGGTGTAATCTGCGATTCTGACAACACTCATACCAAAAACTTTACACACTCTGTCCGTCTCGTTTTACAACTGTTGGGCTGTCTGGCAATCTTGAATTAACCAAGCAATACGAGGTTATCTCGATGTATAATTTCATCGTAGTCGTGGTATCCGAGAATTTTTTCTATGTCTTGTGTTTGCTTGCCTGCAAGTTTTGAAACTTCTGTAGAGTTATAGTTTATCAAACCGCGAGCGAATTCGGCTCCGTTTTCGGTGAAACATGAAACCGTATCACTATAATTAAAGTGTCCTTCCACGCGCCGAACACCCGCTGGTAACAGACTTTTTCCGCCTTGCACGAGCGCGTCTCGTGCCCCGTTATCTACCACAAGGTAGCCTTTGGGAGGACGTGAATAGGCAATCCAGCGTTTACGTCCGGAGATGCGGGTATTGGGAAGAAAAAGGGTGCCAAGTAGCTCACCTTTAAGGAGACGCGTAACGATAAGCGGTTCGCGTCCATAAGCAATAACCACCATTTCACCAGAAGCGGTCACAATTTCAGCAGCACGTAACTTTGTGGTCATCCCACCAGTGCCACTCGTTGTCCCAGCTTGCCCTGCGGCTTTCCACATTTCCTCCGAAATAACGTTCACGGTGTGAATTAATTCCGAGTCAGGATTTTGTCTCGGATCCTCAGTGAAAAACCCTTGCTGATCGGAAAGAATGACGAGGAGATCGGCTTGAACAAGGTTTGTTACATAGGCAGAAAGTGTATCGTTGTCGCCAACCTTAATTTCATCTACTGCAACACTATCATTTTCATTGATAATCGGAATAGCATCAAGTTGAAGTAGTGCCTGCAAGGCATCGTTCATACGGGTGTAACGTTTTCTGTCAGAGAAATCATCCTGTGTGAGCAGATGCGTGCTACACACTTGTTGATAGTGGCGAAAACGTTCCTCGTAGGCTGCCATCAATCGAATCTGTCCGACAGCCGCGGATGCTTGCAACTCAGGTAAGGTCTGCGGTTTTGTGCTGAGACCGAGATAAGGCCACCCCGCCGCAATTGCTCCCGACGTAACAAGAATTACCTCTATTCCCTTCTGTTTGACAGTGGCTAAATCGTGGACAAGTCCATCGAGTGCGGCTTCATTGATGCGTAGGTTGTCTGAAATCGTGCTGCTACCAACTTTTACGACAATCCGTTGGACGTTAGATAAACATTCGCGTCCTCGAATTTGCTGATGTTGATCCATACCGTTGGCTTGTGTCTGCGTGAAAATCTCACCGAATTTTTCCATTCCGTGTCGCTTCATTTGATTATTTTTGGACTATAGGTGAATTGGAATTCATCAATCTGAATTGTATCACCTTCTTTGACGCCAGAACGGGTAAGAGCGTTTATTACACCCATCTTTTTTAATTTACGAAACAGTAGCATCAACGCTTGTTCGTTTTCCATATCGGTCATAACAACAGCACGTTTCGGTTCATCACCTGTGATGACAAATACGTCATCAGTTTTATGAAGTTCAAACCGTGCTCGTGGTTCTTGTAGCAACTCATGTTCAAAGGTGATTGTTGTTTCAGCTTGTTCCCGTGCCTTTGCTTCAAGATATTGTAGGGAACGGTATGCCTGTTGCATCAAAGCGTTTACGCCTTCGCCCGTAACAGCAGAAATAGGAAAAACCTTTCGTTTGCCGAAAAAATCTTGCACGCGTGCTAAATTCGCCTCCGCTTCCGGCATATCAATCTTATTGAGTGCGATGATTTGCGGTAGCTCGGTCAATATAGCATTATAGTGTTCGAGTTCAAGGTTCAGTTGCTCATAATCCTTGATAGGATCTCGCCCATCTATTGCACTAAGGTCAATGACATGAATAAGCATCTTGGTGCGTTCAATGTGCCGCAAAAATTGATGTCCTAAACCTGCGCCTTTATGCGCGCCTTCTATTAGTCCGGGGATATCCGCAAGCACAAAATTCTGCTCTTGATCAATGCGGACAACGCCTAAATTTGGGATGAGCGTGGTAAATGGGTAGGAAGCAATTTTGGGGGTGGCAGCAGAAGAGCGGGATAACAAGGTTGATTTGCCAGCATTCGGATAACCGACTAACCCAACATCGGCAATGAGTTTGACTTCAAGACTTATCTCGCGTTCTTCACCGGGTTCACCTTTTTCTGCTACGCGCGGCACCTGAAAGGTGCTGCTTTTAAAGCGGGAATTGCCTTTGCCCCCGATACCACCGCGTGCTACTACAACGGTCTCGTCCGGTTCAGTTAGATCCGCAAGTATTTGATCTGTGTTGAAATCTTTGACAATAGTGCCAACAGGAACCTTAATGATACGATCTGTACCATCCGCACCGTCACGTTGTTTACCAGTACCATGCCCTCCGTTTTCAGCGACTTGGCGTGGGTTATGGCGTAGATCAATCAACGTGCTCATCCCGAGTGTAGCGGCAAGGGTAACGTTACCACCGTTGCCACCATCACCGCCATCGGGACCACCACGGGGCACATATTTCTCACGGCGGAAACTGATACACCCGTTGCCACCGTTACCTGCTTTGACCTGAATTCTTGCTGTGTCCATGTCTTATAGACCTAATAGAACAGTGCTGTTATCTTCATGAAGTATTTGTTTTATCACTGCCTATTTTAACGTGAGCTCGGCGTAAGCACTTTTTGAGAATTGGCGCGGTTAGGAAACCACATCTACCGTGGTGATGCCTGCTTTAACGCCTCATATTTACAAGATAAATTCCTGCTGCTACCAATGCAGTCCCTGCTAATATACTCAACGACAGTTCATCACCTAAAAACAAGTTGCTAAACAATACACCGGATACAGGCATGAAAAAATACAGGACTACCAATTTGCTCGCCTTGTATTTTCTTAGCACCGATGTCAACACCAAAAAGCAGAAACCGGTGAGTATCCAGCCTTGATAGAGCATACCTGCTCCACTTGCCAATGTCAAGTCAATCGGTTTCCCACGCTCGAATAAATAACTCAAAACCAGAAAACACGGCATGTTTAAACTTAACAACCAGATGAGGAGTCGGTGCGGGTAAATGTCTTGAACATACACCTTCGTGAGTGTAATGCGGAGCCCAAAGAAACAGGCAGCCAACGTCACAATCAGGTCTCCGATGAGATATTCCAAGGTGCCACTGCCTCGTAGGTTCGGCGCGATGGCTGCAATAACACCACCAAAGGCAGCAAAAACCCCCAATATCTTCCTAACAGAAAGACGATCATCCGGAAGCCAAAAGTGACCGAATATGACAGTAAAAATTGGGTGAAGCGTAAAGAAAATAGTTGAGCGAGAAGCTATAGTGAACTCAGTGCCGATGTTCAATAGAACGGTATGCAATGCATGCAGTAACGCAATTAGGATCAACCGGCGCAATTCCCCAAAACGCAACCGCATTGACATTCCCTGGAAAAAGCCCGCACCACCAACAGCCAAAACCCCTAATATATAACGAAGAAATGCCATTTTCAGCGGCGGAATGCCTTGCAAAGTGATCTTAACAGCAAGCGAATTCCCGCCCAAGAGAGAAACGGTAGACAAGACAAGGGCAACAATCTTACCGGGTGGGTCTTCATTTCTAAATTCTTTTTCTATCATAATTCTAAGGTGAGGCACGAGACCTCACCTAACGCGATTTGTCCGGACGAGGGAACGATTTCTGAGAACGATTACATCTCAAGGAGTTCTATCTGAACGTTGTCAGGTCCCTTGAAGAACGCCCTATTGATCTCAGGTCTCAGATAGTCGATTTCTGCACCATTCGCCTGGAGTTCCTCAACGGTCGCGTCAAGGTTTTCTACAGTGAATGCAAGTTGGTAGAGTCCCCAGCGTGGATTGCCGCTGGTATCTTCTACCTCCATATCCTCTAATTTAGGGGAGAAGGATACCCGTTGTCCACCGATTTCCATACGGACGACTTTTACCCCGCCGACATCGGCTGTTTCTATGACTTTTCCATCAAAGATATTCTCGTAATAACTGATTGCACCGTCCAAGTCCTCGCACCGAAGATGGACGTGGTGAAACGTAATTGCCATTGTTAAAACCTCCTTTTCTCAGAAGAAACGCACCTAACAGCGCGTCAGTTAAACATTGTGAAATCAACAAATTCGGATTTATGAGATACGCTTTATATAGTTGACATAGAAGGTATCTCAAAACTTTGAAATCTGTATTTCCTTTGCTGTAATAAATTCAAGTAATGCAGGAACTCCTTCCTGCGTTTTTTGTACTCCCCTTTGAATAGCAGGAATAATTTGGTCAGGTGTTTCAACACGTTCACCGTATCCACCGAATGCTTTTGCCATATCTGCATAATGCCCAGATATATCAGTGCTACGGTATTTCTCAGTTGACACCGGCATGATTGGTATCTCAATTGCCATAGAAAAGTTGTTGAATAGAACAGATAGTATCGGAATTCTTTCTCGGACTGCTGTCTCAAAGTCCATTCCCGTGAATCCAATGGCTGCATCTCCCCACACATTCACACATAGTGCATCTGGTTTGGCAAGCTTGGCACCCATTGCTAATCCAAGTCCATAACCGAGTTGGGTTGTTTTACCCCAACCGATGTATGAAAGTGGTGATTCACATTGCCAAAATGGGGATAGTTGATCACGGGGACTCCCCGCATCATGCGTGATGATGGTGTTTTCCACATCCACTGTATGCATCAAATCCCAGATTACACGGTAAGGTGTCATCGGCACTTCGTCTGATGTGAGTTTTGGTATCCAATCCTCAAGCCATTCTGCTTTCACACTGCTAATTTTATCTGTGACTTCTGCTGTTTTACTTTCGGATGCGCCGTTGGAACGGTCCTTAACAGCCTCAACCAATCCATCTAAAATCAATCCTGCATCACCAACAAGAGCAGATTCTACTGGTACATCTTTGTTTATGTCCAATGGATCTAATGTCGCATGGATAACATGTTTTCCTTCTGGAATTGAAACTCCAAAATGTGTTCTGCTGAAACTGCAACCAATTCCAAATAACAGATCAGTCTTTTGTAAGAAATGATGAACAGGTTTTGGGATGGAACGTCCACCAGAACCCAATGCCAACGGATGATTTTCAGGAAATGCACTTTTTCCACCCAAACTGGTTGTAACAGGTGCAGCAAGAAGTTCAGCAAGTTCTTTTAACTTGTTCCATGCCTGTGCATAATGGACACCTTGTCCTGCATAGATTACTGGACACTCAGCATTTAATAAAGCTTCAGCGACAGATTCAATTTCTGCACTACTCGGTCCGTAACGTACTGCTGGAACAGGTTTCGGGTCAAAAGGTTCAGGTATTTCCTCCCTCATCAGATCAGACGGGATTTCAACCAGTGCTGGTCTCGGTCTACCGTTTCGCACTTGCGTAAATGCACGCCGCATCACTTCTGGTAAGGCTTCTGCTATGGTGAGTTGTTCACATGACTTTGTAATATGTTTATAATTCAATGCTGAACTGAAGTTGGGTTGAATTTGGGATAGAGTTCTGGGATACCCCATTGGTAAAACTACAATAGGAGCAGAATCCCCGTAGGCTTGTGCTACACCACCGAATGCGTTTTCTGAACCTGGACCGCTCTGCATACAGAATACACCTATCTTTTCTCCTGATGTCATCCGACTCAATGCGTCCGCCATGTGTAATCCGATACGCTCTTGACGAACTATTATAGGTCGGATATCAAGTTTTGCTGCGGCTTCAATGATATAGTTTACTGGATATGCAAATAGATATTCTACACCTTCAGTCTTTAGGACTTTGGCTATTGCATCAACAACTTTCATATAATTCTCCTAACGGTACTAAAGTTCATTTCGTATATTCCTAATGTTGAAATTATAGCAAATTCAACGCATAAAGTCAATACAGCGTATCTCATAAATCAGGGTTATTTAGTTTTAAAAATTTTCAGTTAATAAGTATCACTGATAGTTTATATCGTCCGTCGAGTTTTGCTTGTGCTCTACCCTTATGTGTCAACTTAACGTTTATTTAAAGGTAGCAGGCACGCTCCGCGTGCCGTCCGCTTTATATTTTTAGGTGGACGGCACACGGCGTGTGCCTACTACTTTGCTTATGTATGCGTTTATATTAAAATGTGAAAAATATACCAGAAAAATAGAAAACTAAATAACCCCATCTCATAAATAGTTGGATCGGGTTGATAAAAGTTTTGCTAAAACAATCGTCTCTGGTAAACTTTGAGTTGGACATTCTGTCCAATGTCCATCCCTGCGGGCGGTTTCATAAGTGGCGTAAAAGGCAGGACACCTATTGCATTCATTTCCAGTACCGCTTGCGCATCTATATTGATGAATTGTGCTACTACAAACATTGGAACATCTAAAACAAGCAATTGCGTAGGTCCTATCTGATTCACTCCAATTGGCTATCTTTCTTGGCTGGTATGATCTGGGTGAAATTTAGGATCATCATACCTTGCCAGATTAATGCTTCTATCAAGCGTATATGTTGCGGTACGGCCAGAGTAGGGGGGTTGCCACGTCACAGTAATCTCTACTTTCGGTTCATCTGTTTGAACATATATTTGAACGCTGTACGTGGCATTATCTTTTTTGTTACAGGGTCTGTCCCATTGCCCGTCGTCATCGTAATCAAAGCAATCAGCTGCAGTTTGTGCAAAGTCTTTTATCTTACCATGATTTAAGGAGATTGAGAACCCGTATCCTTCAGGGTCTTCTCTTAACTTACGTGGTCCATTGTAGTTTGCTGGGTAATATATCTGCACTAACCATCCGTCTCCTGATGGGGGCTGACGAGTATAGTAATAGTAGTGTGAACTGATATCGGTTTCGCCAACAGGAATAGTGTTGGGATTAGGATTAGGATTTGAGTTCAGGTTAGGGTTCGGATTAGGATTGGGGTTGCCATTACTGTTCCCATCTCCATTACCATTCGTGCCGCCGCTGTTTCCATTGCCGTTGCCACCAGGTGTTTGACCACCGTCGTTATTTTTTTCACCACCGTTGCCACTACCACCAGTATTGCCGGGAGGTTGTTGATTGCCACCGTCATTGTCGCGAGGTTGTTGTCCATCAGGAGGTTGTTGATTGCCACCAGGTGTTTGACCACCAGTATTGCCGGGAGGTGTTTGATCACCTCCGTTATTATTTTCGTCACCGTTTCCACTACCACCAGTATTGCCGGGAGGTTGTTGATTTATGTCGCCATTGTCGCGAGGTTGTTGATTGCCACCACCCGTATTATCGGGGGGTTGTTGTCCACCAGGAGGTTGTTGATTGCCACCAGGTTGTTGACCATCAGGAGGTTGCTGATTGCCACCAGGTGTTTGACCACCAGTATTGCCGGGAGGTGTTTGATCACCTCCGTTATTATTTTCGTCACCGTTTCCACTACCACCAGTATTGCCGGGAGGTTGTTGATTTATGTCGCCATTGTCGCGAGGTTGTTGTCCACCAGGAGGTTGCTGATTGCCACCACCGTCTATATCACCAGGGGTTTGCCCCCCGCCGTTCCCTGTATCAGGTGGGGGCGGATCTACTGGAAGCGGATCCTCTGGAGGTGGGGGCGGTGTCGGTATATCTATTGAACCAATGCCGCTATCTCGCGGTTGCTTATTTTCTTCCGCATCTTTTATCTGTTCCACGATTTCAGTAGTGTCCATCAGTCTTTCTGCTTCTAAGATAGGCACACCTTCATAATAGAAAATGTACTTAATGCTTGATGGATAAATGTGGATGATGGGTATGGTGCCATCTCTTCGTTTTGGCACAAGTGTCAAGCAAGCTGTCTCAAATCCATTGGTAAGACAAATTCTCCCGTCACCAGGCAAGAAAAGATATTTATCTACATCACCGGGTTGCAGCATTGAACCTGTATACGGCATATCAGAACAACCGTTTATGCCGAAGAGCATAATCAGAATACCACCAGCAAACATTAATGATAAGGATAAGGTTTTTATGACTGCCATAAAACTCTTTTTAGTTATTGACCCTATTAGGTTGGAAATGATAATGCGCGGGGTGTTTAAAGAACCATCCTCTTTATCACGACGCAGATGCGTTTTTGTGCAATTTTTTTTACCTAAGTTCCCCGACCAGGGGACTTAGGTAAAAAGTGTCTCAATAACGGCTTTTCGCGTCCAAAGATACTCTTTTTGTCAAGTTTGCGTCTGTCCTGAATAATATCAGAGTGAGTTTGACTCTATAATTTAGAGGAATCCAAATTAAATTCTTTTATCAAACTCACCTTGTTAATAGTTTGTTGCATACCTTGGATGACAGGACATTCCTTGAATCTGATCAATAGGTATAATCTGCAAGGTTTATATCACTTTTAAGGGTGAATGTTGCGGAACGATCAGTATAGGGAGGATTCCATGTTACGGTAATATATGTTTCTGGCTGATATGTTCTAATGACGAGCCTAACACCGGAACCTCTTTCACCGCCAGTAACTTGTGCAAACTCAGTTGTTTCACCACCATTTACGGCAATAGTAAACCCGTATCCCTCAGCGGAATCAGGTAAACCGCGCGGGCCTCTATAGTCATCCGGATAGTATATCCAAACTATCCATTCGTCTCCGCGCAAATTATTCGGAGGGTTGCTAAAAACGTAGTGTGAAATAACATTGTTAGGAGGACTGTCGTCATCAGGTGGTATGCCACCCGTGGGCGGTGTGCCACCTGTAGGCGGTGTGCCTCCTGTAGGCGGTGTGCCACCTGTAGGTGGAGTGCCTCCTGTGGGTGGAGTGCCACCTGTAGGCGGTGTGCCTCCTGTGGGTGGAGTGCCACCTGTAGGCGGTGTGCCTCCTGTATTAGGTGGTGTGCCACCTGTATTAGGTGGTGTGCCACCTGTATTAGGTGGAGTGCCACCTGTATTAGGCGGGGTGCCTCCATTATTCGGAGGCGTGCCACCTGTGGGCGGCGTGCCACCATCACCAGAAGGATCAATAATCGATCCTGGTCCACCGTCTCTTGGCGGTAAACTCTCTATTATATCAATGTTATCCCTCACTTTTTCTGCTTGCAAGATAGTCTTACCTTCATAGGAGAAAACGTACCTAATACGTGATGGATAAATGTGGATTATCGGTGAAGTAAGACCTTCACCTTTCGGATAAAGTGTTAGACAAATTGAATCGTACCCGCTCCGAAGACACAGCGTTTGCCCATCAGGCGAAACAATGTATTTATCTATGTCGTCAGGCGTTAACATCGAACCTGTAGAACCAATATAAGGCGTATCGGAACATCCGGTTACGCAGGCGAGTATAATTAGTATGGCATACATTGATTTTAGCAGTAAAGATTTGGTTTTCTGCATGATACCACTCCTTGTAGGATCTACGGTAAAGGTTCCAATTGAAAAATACTCCTGTCCTCATCAGTGACAACATCATCGGCATTGACGTAAAACTTTGCTGTATAACCAGGGATTAAGCCATCCACATGAATTGTGATGTCGGAATTCCTTGTGTCAATAGAAAACTGAACGGCACGAGTGCCATCCGCTCCGTTGACTTGTGTAAAGTTTTCTATTTCAAGTTCTTCCCATGAAGAAATTCGGAGTTTCATTCCTGCTGCAATCCTGATGTCGAGTCCGCTGGTTTGAGGTGTTCTGCCACGATTTGCTTCTGGAAATGACTGAGGATAGTATATTTGGAGGGTCCACCCTTCGCCAATGTCGTTAGCATTCCCCGCATTTGGCTTAAAACTATTTGGGGGCAGCTGGACTCTCTGAGAATCTACCAACCCTTGTACAATGTCTGTGGTGTCCATTGCCCTTTCAGCCAACAAGATTGGAAGATCTTCAAAATGGAAAATGTAGGCTACGCTTGTCGGATGAACGTGAACAAACGCCGCACCATCTCCCTGAATACCAGCCTCCACTTGTGTGTATTTTAGACAAATCGTATCAAATCCATCTTGTAGGCAGATTTTATCATCACCTGTTGAGTTGAGATACCTCCCTACATTATCCACAGTAAGTATAGGACCGGTATAAGGTGTTTCGGAACATCCGATTACGGTGAAAAGTAAGATAACAAATGTGATAAGAAATTTCAAACAGTTAATGTTTTTAAAGCCTATCAGTGTATCAACGAATGTTTTCGCACGGTGTTGGCAAGATGTTTCTTGGATTCCTAATTTGATTTTTGCCATGACGGTTTCTCCTTTTGTTTGAGTCTGCGTCTGTTTAGAAAATAGACGCGTATATCTATAAATCATACTTGTAACTGACATATTACCTTTGTTGTTATGAACTTACTATTGAGTGTGTCCAAAATTCCAATCCTTCAAAAGAGAATCGATTATTCAGATTTTCCTTTTCCTCTTGACGTTAAATTACGCCCACATGAAGGACAATTTGATAAGTTTGTGTGCATTGCTAATCCACAATCAGGGCAGACACGTTTTGTCTGTAAATGCGTGACTATCCGAGATACCAGAATTATTCCCAAAAGTAGCAGAATAAGAAACGCTACCTCCCACGGACCGATATGCATTTTTACCCTTAAATTTCGCTATGTAGTTTATCCAAAATTGAGTCTAAAACGTTTTTAACTATCTTTTACTAAACCGCGTAGGGTTGTGAGGTTTTTACCGTGCATAGTGTTCATGTTCGGTGTTTCAATAATAAGTGGTGTTTCAGCAAATCGCGAATCGTTAAGGATATAAGCAAATGCCGTTACGCCAATGTTTCCTTCACCGATATGCTCATGCCTGTCAACGCGGCTCTGATACTCCGATTTTGCGTCGTTGATATGAAATGCCTTTAGTCGTTCCAAACCGATAATTTCGTCAAATGTATTAAATGTCGTATCACAATCAGATTCGGTTCGTATGTCGTAGCCAGCAGCAAAAACGTGACATGTATCAAGACAGACGCCGAACCGATCTGGATATTTTGACATACCGATCACATCCCGTAAATGTTCAAAGCAGTAACCAAGGTTTGTTCCTTGCCCCGCGGTTGTTTCAAGCAAAACGATAACATCCGGTGCTTCTGCTGTCTCGAATAGTAAATCAAAACTATCGCTTAACATCTTCAACCCGAACTCTTCTCCCTCACCAAGATGTGCCCCCAGATGTGTAACGATATAGTGAATTCCTGCCTGCTGTGCAAGTTCCATCATCCGTTTAAACTGTACGCGTGATTTTTCTAATACATCCTGTTTCGGTGAAGCCAAATTACTGAGATGAATATCGTGAACAATTACATCCCGAATAGGGGATTCTATCCATGCATCACAAAATGCCTCAAGCACATCAGTGGTAGGCGGTCTTGATTCCCATCGGTTTGGGTTTGCAAGAAAAATTTGAATTGCATTACATTGGAGATTGTCACCATTTTTGATAGAATTATGTATTCCACCAGCAGTAGAAACATGTGCACCGAGGACCATATTTTTATAGCAAGTTCCCAGAACTTGATTCTCCTTATTTTTTGACTATGAACGGACAAAGTTACATCGCGTAAAACAGTTGTTTCGGTAAAATTTCGAAAATATCACTATTGCATAAACTATATTTTTTAGAAAAAGTTACAAAATTGGAACTTTTTGTATATTCAAAAAGGCACTATTCATGACTTATACCAATTCTGACGTAAGCTCGGTAAAAGTCTTTGTAGGGCAAACTTTTAGTAAATCAACGGTATGAATCATGGCGAATGCCATACGCGCATTCGCCCAATGGCATTCCCCGTGTTCCACAGATGCACAAACTTTATGAAGTTTAAATAAATATTTCGGTAAGGAGGCGAGGTTAGGAAGAAATCAACGGTATGAATGCCATTTAGGCATTCATACCGTTGATTTCTTCCTAACCTCGCTAAATTACCCAATTAATAACTTAAATTTCATACAGTTTGTGCTGCATAGTGGCAACTTAGGGTATCTTAGGGGTGTAATGCTGTTTTGATACCGCGTTGCGCGATAGCATTGTCAAAAGCTTCCAAACCTTGTGTGATAGGAAATTGATCGGTTAACAAGGGTTTGAAATTGATTACTTTCTGTAGCAGAAGTTGGCGGGATTCTTCAAGGCTTGAACGTGAAAATGCCCAGGATGCCATGAGTTTATGTCCAGTGTAGTGAAATTCTTCTAAGTTAATGCGAAGTTCTTGACCTTCTGGCGCAAGGCCAAAGAAATTGATGTATGCGCCTTTGCGCGCAATCTGAAATGCAAGTTTAATTACTGCCGTTTTATTTGTCGTTGCGGAGATGACGGTATCAACACCACCGTGGGTGATTTCATGGAGATGTGCAACATCATCAGGAGAAATGTCAAAAGTGGCATCGGCACCTACGGTTTCTGCGATAGCTCTACGGTGAGGTAGCGGGTCAAAGACATAGGTTGTTAAGCCTGCCCGTTTCGTCAATTGGGCAAACAGCAATCCGATGGGACCGGCACCAAGGATGGCAACAGAGTTTTGGAAAATAGTTTCCTGCATTGCATTTAAGCAGCAGCCTAACGGTTCAAGGAAAAGCAGTTCTTCAGGCGGGACGGTGCTTGGTACTTGGATCAATTTGCCTGTGTCTACGCCGTGTTTCGGCATTCGGATGTATTCAGCGTAACCTCCATCAATATCGTGTCCGATGCCTTCGATCATATTGCAGTATTTGTCACGGTCGTTTTGGCAGTGGATACAGACTCCGCAGGAAAGCATAGGATTTACAGTAACCTTTTCGCCTGTTTTAACATCAGAGTGTCGACTCTCAACGATTACGCCTGCAAGTTCATGCCCCATTACAACAGGGGGGGCATAGTCGGATACATCGCCACGGAGTGCTGCGAGGTCGGACGCACAGATTCCGCACAACTCCATTCGGATAAGCACATCCCCGTCATTGAGTGTAGGAATCGGTTTGTCTTGGATGCTTAACTGCTGGATTTTTTCAAAGACGATAGCTTTCATAGAGAGAGTTTGGCTGGTGGAAAGTGGTAAGAGCGAAGCATTTGCCCCGCTCTTGTTGATGGAGTTTGTTGTCCAATGTCTACTCAAACTCGTAAGGGACTGTTTCGGACTGATGTGTTTTTGATGATTTTTCTGCCAAATCCATGACAGCAATAACACGGCGGGCAGACTCAGGCGTCACAAGCAATGGCGTACCATCGTTTAAGTGTGCAACGATATTTTCATAGTAGCGAGGTCCAGGTCTGCCGTGATGTCCAACTTTCTGTTCCTTCGGATGTCCTTCAACTTCGGATAAGACATGATATTGTCCGCCTTCAGAAACAATAGATCCGTGTGAACCGAGCATTTTCCATTTAGGTCCACCGACCTTCGCAATGTTAGACATCTGGATGTTTGCTGACGCGCCATCCGCAACAAATTCACCTTCTGCAAATCGAATTACCGCTTGCACGTGGTCTTCGTTGGTAATGTCTTTCCAAACGAGGTTCGGTTGAAAGAAGCCCGTGACGTTAATCATTGGTGCATCAAGAATGTTAAGTAGCCAGTCGAGGAAGTGTGCCCCCCAGTCATAGAATTGTCCGCCAGAGATGGCTTTGACACTCCGCCACCAATTCGGGTTGGGTCTACCGTAGCCGCCGCTCCACATATCAACACTATAAACCTTTCCGATAACGCCTGAGTGGACAAGTTCGCGGAGCGTCCAAAAATCGGCATCCCATCTGCGGTTGTGGTGAACTGATAGCATCACACCGTTTTCCTTTGCCGCAGTAATCATTTCGGTGGCTTCTGCGATTGTGACACACATCGGTTTTTCAACGACAACGTGTTTGCCTGCATTGTGGGCTGCCACAGTTGGTCCGCAGTGTAGACTGTGTGGAAGTACGTTCGCGATGAGATCGACATCCTCGTCAGCTACGAGGTCTTCAACAGCGTTATAGGTTCGGACGTCGGGAAAATCCTGTTTTGCTGCCTTTGTTCGCTCTGGGTCAATGTCGCACACAGCCACACAAGTGATGCCTTCTGTGCCTTGCATCATATTTGCGTGTGCTTTACCCATATTGAATGCTGCTCCATAACCGAGAACAGCACCTTTAATAATATCTGCCATTAGTATGTCTTGGCTCCTTCTGTACGTGGGGTTTGTACCCCGATTTCTTTATTGGATATGTTATTATAGCATAGATGTGGGGACAAGTCAAAAGTTTAAATGTATCGTTTTTGAAGGGTTTTAGATAATAAAATAGGCAAAAACACCATATGCATCAATTTAAGAAAACGATTGCATTTTTAAATATGGTTCATATCCATTATCATTGAGACTGTCCCATCTTTAGTCCCGACAAATCATGCAGCATAAGCATACCACACGCGTATGCTGCCACGCGCATTTGGCGTTGATTTGGTAGGGACGATATGTTTATCCTTCTATGCCGTTCCTACGGAACTCAAGAGGGAGGGACAACGTTTTTCTATAAACATATCGTCCCTACGGGACTAAAGAGCAATTCTCATATTTGAAAATCGCTAAATTGACGCCTATGGTAAAATAGGCAAAAACACCCACATACCTATACCCAAATTCAAGTTATTTTGGACATTCAGCTCTCGTTACTTTATTTCCGAACTCACGTTATTAAAATAAACCGTATGTTGAATAGGAGAATCCATGACAAGTCATTTTTTGAATGTTGCACTTGAGGCAGCCAAAAACGCTGAAGAAATTATCACGTCATACTACACAACCGATGCATTGAATGTTGAACTAAAGGATGATGAAACTCCGGTAACTCGCGCTGATACCGAAGCGGAAAAAGCGATCCGAGAAACCATCACGCAGGCATTCCCCGACCACGGATTTCTGGGCGAAGAATATGGTACACAAGAGGGAACATCACCATATCTATGGATTATTGATCCAATTGATGCTACGAAGAATTACATTCGGAAAATCCCCATCTTTGGTACACAGATTGCTCTGATGAAGGATGAAGAACTTATCCTCGGCGTTTCCAATGCCCCGCTTTTAAATGAACTGCTATACGCTGAAGTAGGCAAAGGTGCATTCCTAAACGGTGAACCGATTAAAGTTTCCGATGTTTCACAATCTGCAGATGCAATGGTCTGCCACGGCGGACTGAAATGGTTTGTAGAAACAGGCACTTTCCCCGGTATTTACAACCTTATCAATGATGCGTCCCGTACTCGAGGGTTTGGCGATTTCTATATGTATCACCTTGTCGCTTCTGGTAGAGTAGATGCTGTGATTGAAGCGGCGATTAGTATCTGGGACATCGCGGCGATCACCGTTGTTGTACGAGAAGCGGGTGGAACGGTGACAGACGTGCAAGGGAACGCTATCACGAAAGAGACCGCTTCACTGGTAGCAACGAATGGGATCCTGCATGATACAATCCTTGATTATTTTAATAAAAAACAATGATGTAAATTCATAAATTGTTGTCAAATATATTTGGGTACATTCTCTTCACCACACGGTTCGGTGGATCTTGGTCAAATCAATATCCTTGCCTAAAGATGCAACCATATCAACCATCTTTCCTTGCTTGAGTATGCAACCATAGGATAACCGCAGTGGAGTTTCATATATACTCCCTTGAGTAGTTTTCCATGCACGTGTTGCTGTGATCTCTGCCTGCACTGATGCAATGATTTCTATCGGATCTTCATCTGGTACTATCGGATCATGGATCAATCCTTGTGGACAGCGTTCCGAAGGGTCGTCCCATTTTGCATATCCGATAATTCTCTTTCCACGGTGTAGGACACGATACTGCTTCATATTGAACTGATGTATCCCTATAACTTGAGAATTCCAAAATACAGGAAAATTATGAGTCCCCCAACACTTTTTAAGTTCATGTAAAATATTGAAATCTTCAGGGCCCACTTCTTTCCATTTAAGTTCGGAGGAATTGGGACGAGCAGGAAGTTCTGTTCGTAACTCTCTGGTAACCTCTTGATACCCGATTTTTTGATATAGTTGATAAGCCTCTGCAGTCTCAACATATAGAATGCTTCCTCTATAACCTTTTCTTTCAAAATATATGTTTAGATTCCGCATCAAGCGGGTTGCAATACCTTGTCGGCGCATGTCTGGAGCAACAAATACAAACGTCACCAAACCAAAATCTTGGATTCTTCCTTCAAGAAGAAGCGAAGCTCTTGAACCAAGTACATGTCCAACAACTCTTTGCCCAACAAGTGCTAAACGAATTCCTTCTGGCTCAAGGGATGGACTGTTAAACTTTTTTCGGTAATAGTCTTCTCTGCATTGTTCAGCTGGTACTAACAATTTCAAAACGGCATCATCATCACCGGGCTGCCAATGTCTATATGTAATTGTACTACGCATGAGTCTCCTTATCTTGCGAAGTAGTTTTCATTATAAACATCTAAACGGATGCACCTTTTATAGCGAAACCTAAAAATATAGTGAACTTTGAAATTATTGGGGCACTTTGATAACCTATTATGGAACATAATGGACAATAGAAGTGGTAGCATAAACTTCCAGTTTGTGCCACAAACCGCAATCTGGATGAAGTTTAAGTTATTAATTCAGTAATTTGGCGAGGTTTCCTAACCTCACTAAACTACCCAATTTATTTTTTAATCTTCATCAAAACGCGCCTACCAGGTGGAGGTCCGCTAAATTGACGCATAAGGCATTCCCCGGGATTTCCAGATGAACAGGATTTTGGTATCTGTACAAAGTAGCCATCATCCTTGTAATCCGGTAATCTTGTGGATCCTGGTTCAAACGTTTTGGCGCGAATCAGAAATAATTGGCATTTCTCCCTTAAATCGTGTAAAATTAAATCGTAAACAATATATTAAAAAAGACGTTAAGTCTATTGTAGCAATTCTTCAACTTATACGAATGAATGTCTGAGAGTAACCCGTAATGCCAGAATCTAATCAACCTGAAGACTATTTAGAACGGCTTCGTCATTCTACTGCACATATTATGGCGTATGCCGTGCAACAACTGTTTCCTGATGGTGAACACACCGTCAAATTGGCGATCGGTCCCCCGATAGAAAACGAATTTTATTACGATATGGAGGCACCTCGTCCCATTACGCCTGACGATTTTCCTGAAATTGAAAAGCACATGAAGGCGATGATTAAAGCCAACGTGCCTTTTGTGCAGGAAACTTGGACTTTTAATCAAGCGCGTGAGTGGTTTGCTGAACGCAACCAAAAATTTAAACTGGAATTGATAGATGGAATCTCTGACCAAGAAGTCAGTGCATCGGATGAAGGTGTTGCTGACGAAGGTGTCTCTATCTATCATAATGGAGACTTTACCGATCTCTGTAAAGGACCACACATTGAAAAAACAGGCGAGTGCAGACACTTCAAGCTACTCCGCGTTTCTGGTGCGTATTGGCGGGGTGATAGTAATCGTGAGCAGTTACAGCGGATATACGGCACAGCGTGGGAAACTAAAAACGACCTACAGGCATATCTGAAACAACGTGAAGAAGCTGCAAAACGGGACCATCGGAAATTGGGACGCGAATTGGAACTTTTTCAGATGCATCCTGAATCTCCGGGCAGTGTGTTTTGGCTTCCAAAAGGTGCATTTATTTACAATCATTTGTCCGAAAAGGTGAGGAAACTCTATCTCAGTGAAGGTTACCAAGAGGTTCGAACACCGCTCATTTATGATAGTAGTCTATGGGAAACTTCGGGACATTGGGAACACTTCAAAGACGATATGTTCCTGATTGAAAATGAAGAAGGCAATCCAACGAGTGCGCTGAAACCGATGAATTGTCCAGCACACATGTTAATTTATAAAAGCGTACGCCACAGCTATCGTGATTTACCATATCGGTTATATGACCAAGGTGTGTTGCATCGGAATGAAGCGACTGGAACACTGAGCGGTTTATCTCGTGTTCGTCAATTGTGCCAAGACGATGCGCATAACTTCGTTACTGAAGACCAGATTGCTGATGAATATGAACGTATCCTTGGACTTTTTCAACGCATCTACGGCACATTTGATCTGCCGTTCCGATGTGATTTCAGCACACGCAATCCTGATAAATTTATGGGGGATGTAGATGTTTGGAATCGTGCGGAAGATATACTTGAATCAGTACTGAAAAACAATCAGATTGAATACGCTGTTGACCCAGGAGAAGCGGCATTTTACGGCCCTAAACTTGATTTTCAAGTTCGGGATTCGTTAAATCGGGATGTGCAATGTGCAACGGTCCAGCTCGATTTTCAGCTGCCTGAACGGTTTGAATTAATATACATTGCTCCTGATGGTTCAGAAAAGAGACCGGTTGTAATCCATCGTGCGATTTGTGGTAGTTTTGAACGGTTCATCGCTATGCTAATTGAACACTATGCGGGGGCTTTTCCCACATGGCTTTCTCCAGTGCAGTGTGTCGTAATGACAATTAGTCAAAAATTTGTAGATTACGCTACAGAAGTTCAGCAACTTTTGTTACAGAAAGATTGTCGTGTTGTGTTGGATAATAGTGATGACAAAATTGGAGCGAAAATACGGCAAGCCCGTCTACAGCGGGTGCCGTATATGTTAATTATTGGAGAACGCGAACAACAAAGCAGAACTGTCAGCGTCCGCAGCCGTGATGAAGGTGATATTGGAGCGATGCCGCTTGATAGTTTTATTGATAAAATTATTCGTGAAGTTGATTTAGATTTTTAATATCTCATTAGTTAATGCAGGTTTTTAATTCCTGTTGTAAAGATAGGTCACGCACCTATCACCTATAAAACACTTAAAAGGAGCAATAAAATGTATAAAGTATTGTCGTGCCTACTATTCATCGGGATAATCGCTTTGAGCGGATGCGGTCCCACAACACAGGTCACTCGTATTGATCCCGATACCACCGTTGACCTCTCTGGTAGATGGAACGATACCGATTCCCGTATGGTTGCTGAAACGATGATAACAGACTGTTTAAGCGACGTTTGGATTAATAATCACAATCAGACATCCGGTGAAAGACCTGTTGTGATCGTAGGTGGCATTCGGAATAAAAGTAACGAACATATTGCTACGCAAACGTTCATTAGCGATATTGAGAAAGCATTTATTAATTCCGGTAAGGTGCGCCCTGTTTCGGGTAAAAGCGAACGTGATGAAATTCGGGAGGAACGCGCCGATCAGAGTGAACATGCAGCCATTGAAACCATCAAGCGGATGGGACGTGAACTCGGTGCCGATTATATGATGACCGGCGAGATCAACACCATTGAAGATCGGGAAGGTGGCAGACAAATCGTGTTTTATCAGACTAATCTCACGTTGACCAATATTGAGAGCAACGAAAAAGTTTGGATCGGTGAGGAAAAAATCAAAAAGTTTATTGGACGAAAAAAGTTTAAAATGTAGTCCAATTTATTACTTTAGAACTTACGCAGTCTATTAGGTTGTATCGGGGTTGAGAATCCTTCCTACAAGACTGATGGCGTGGGGCGGGTTTCTTTTCCTACCCCACTCTAAATTTTAAAAATCTGTAATACAATGACCAAATTTCTACCCTTTTTACTTATTATTTCTATGATAATGGGGTGTGCTGGTTATAATTTTGAAAAGGTTGAAGTTAACCTGAAAACCGGCAAACCTGAAGATGCCTATAATCATCTGAAGAAAAACGCACCGAAAAAACCAGATATCCCACATCAATTTGAATTAGGGTTGACCGCCCATTATGCTAATCTCTTTCCAGAAAGCAGCAAGGCATTTGAACAAGCGGAAATGATCGCTGAGGATCGTTTTACCAAAAGTATTTCCAAAGAGGCGCTTTCACTTGTTACCACTGATAAACTCCGCCCTTATGCGGGCACACGGTATGAACGTCTTTTAAGTCACTATTACCATGCGCTAAACTATATCTATCTGAATAAGTTGGACGATGCGTTGGTAGAATGCCGCCGCGCGACTAATCTAATTCAGTATTTCAAGGGTGAAGACAACGAATATAATTACTTTGGAACCGGATTTTTGGCACATTTTTGTGGGATGGTTTTTGAAGCAGCGGGAGAATGGAATGATGCTTTAATATCATATAGACAGGCAGAAGAATACTATAAAAACGCTGCTGCGCTAACAGGTGTTCCAGTGCCTGACGATGTTGGTCAATCTTTGGTGCGACTGACACGGAAACTCAATTTCACTGATGAGTTTGAGCGCTACCGTACACAATACGGTGAACCGTCACCACGCCCTGAAAACTATGGTGAGTTGATTCTTTTTTTTGAAACGGGTTATGTTCCGCGAAAGCAAGAAGAGAGTTTGACGTTTCCTATCCTCAAAACTGATAAATTTAGTGCGGATGACGACAAAGACTCTGTAAAGTTTGCCCGCACACTTAGAACACGCGAAGGGTTAGTTGTTGAGGAAGTTAAGCTGGAATATCTTTTACATGTGGCAATGCCGGTAATTCGTTCCAATCGTCCACACTTTGCGGGCATACAGGTGTCAGTAGGAGAAGATATGGCACGGGGTGTGTTAATAGAAGACGTAGAGACGATGGCGATTGAGACTCTCAAAGCTGAACGGACCGTCATCCTCATCCGCACGTTAGCGCGCGCATTGGGAAAATACTTAATATTCCGCAAAGCAAAGAAAGAAAATAAAGTTTTAGGAGCAGTTGTTAATCTTGCTGGTGTGCTAACAGAAAGTGCAGATACACGTTCTTGGCAAACACTTCCGAATCAGATTTTTATGGTACGGATGCCACTTCCCACAGGCACGCATACACTTAAACTTTCCTTTTTAAATTCAAGGGAACAAATCAGTAGGAGTGAATTTGTCCAAGATGTTAAAATTTCTTCGAATCAGATTACCTTTTTCAACTATCGAACATACGAATAATCTGTATTCTGTATTTTATAATAATAGAAGGAGATGAAAACTGATGCGACAGTCTTTGTTACTCGTGTTACTTGTTCTATTCATGACAGGTATGGCATGTTTCGTTGGTTGTACAAGGGATGACTTGGGAATTAAGGATATTCTTATTGAAGACGAAAAAAAACCACCTCATGACCGGGTTAATCCTGATCAATGGCATTTTGCAGACATACATTTTTCCAATGTTGACATTTCAATTTCAGATAACAAACCTGCTGAAATTATGGTTACATTTACGGCCGGAGAACACACTAACACTTGTATTTTTATTGACGAAATATATCAAGAACGAAATGGAAATATTATCTCTATCTGGGGTACTATAGCCACTCCTAAACCTAACTCAGGTTTGATCTGTGGGGCTGCTGTAACTGAAGCTCGAGGACAAGTTTCTCTTGGGACGTTATCATCGTTCGCTGACGGTGAGTATGAAGTAATTGGCAAGAAATTTCGTGTTGAAGATGGTGAGATTTGGATTACCAAAAATCCGGACATTAAAAACATTGAAATACAGATCTCAGAAAGCAGGCCTGCTCAAGTTACAGTTAATGTTACGGGGTACTTTTGGGAAGCGTGTATACCATTCCTTGAAACGGATCATAAGCAAGAAGGTGATACTGTCTACATACAGATCATAGGTGAAATTCCTGGTGGTGTTCACTGTCCACTAATAAGATATGAAGATATCAAATTCGATACGCCTGGGTTAACAAAATTTCAAAATCAGGTTTCTATTGGAGAGTTCGTAGCTGGCAAGTATAGAGTGGTAGTGAATCGCAAATATTATGAGTTTGTAATTGAGTGACGTAAAAACTGCAATACCTGAACAACATAGCGATAAAGATACTATAAATTTAGGAAGTTCGCTTCGTATAGCCTGTACTTAATGGACAGATGAAATGCAACGTATTTACCTTGATTACAATGCCACAACCCCACTTCGCCCTGAAGTCCGAGACGCAATGATGCCCTTTTTAACAGATGCGTTTGGCAACGGATCCAGCATTCACGCTTATGGGCGTGAAGCGCGCAACGCTATTGATACAGCACGCGAACAGGTGGCAGAACTCATCGGTGCTAAAAGTCCCAGTGAAATTGTGTTTACCGGAAGTGGCACCGAAGCGGATAACCATGCCATCAAAGGACTAACCGAACTGCAAAAGAGTCGAGGAGAGGGCAACCATATCATCACGTCTTCTGTGGAACATCACGCTGTTTTGCATACCTGTCAATATTTGGAGCAACGGGGTTTTGAGGTGACATATCTTCCCGTAGATCGATACGGACGTATTGATATAGAACAACTCCGTTCTGCCATTCGCGACACAACGATTCTTATCTCCATCATGCATGTTAACAACGAAAACGGTACTATTCAACCGCTTGAAGAAATTTGCCAGATTGCACAGGAACATGAAATACCAGTGCATACCGATGCGGTGCAATCAATCGGGAAATTAGATGTTAATGTGCAGGAACTCGGTGTTAATCTGTTGTCGTTATCGGGGCATAAAATATATGCGCCAAAAGGTATTGGAGTCCTCTATATCCGCCGAGGTGCTCGTTTGGCAAATCTTGTCCATGGTGGATCGCATGAACGCAACAGACGCGCCGGGTCTGAAAACGTCCCTGCTATCGTTGGACTTGGGGTTGCAGCGGAACTTGCTAAACAGGAACGTGGTGCATACACGCAACACCTCAATAAATTAACGCATCGACTCCGTGATGGACTTGACGCACACATTGAGCGGTTACACTATAACGGACATCCAGAATACTGTGCCCCCGGCACGCTTAACGTCTCTTTTGAGTCTGTGGAAGGTGAAAGTCTTATCTTGCGATTAGATATGGAGGGAATTTGTGTGTCTACGGGGTCTGCGTGTACTTCAGGTTCTATGGAACCGTCGCATGTGCTTGCTGCGCTCGGTTTGCCACCCAGATTAGCACAAGGTACCGTGCGGTTTTCGCTCGGAAGAAGGACGACTGAAGAAGAAATTGATACGGTAATTGCCAAGTTACCAAAGGTGATTAAGCAAATGCGGACGTTGTATAGAGGCTAATGGAAACCTATAACCTGAAATATGATACAGCTGGATAGACAGGGTTATTTAGTTTTAAGAATTTTTAGTTAATGTGTATTACTTATAGTTATAGTTTAGAGAGGAACGTTTATGTAGAAATATGAGTTTAAAATGAATATGTGTAAACGCTCCAGTCCCGTAGGGACGCTATGTTTATAGATATGAGATGTCCAGATGTCTTTAGTCCCGTAGGGACGATATGTGTTCCCCAACGACATATTTTCCACATATCGTCCCTACGGGACTAAAGAGAAGTTGTTCAACGTTTTTCTATAAACATATCGTCCCTACGGGACTAAATATGGGACAGTCTCAATGATAATGGGTATTAAACTATGTTCAAAAAATGCAATCGTTTTCTTAAATTGACAGTTATGAACGTTCCCATACTTACCACATGAAGTTTTGGATTGATGCCCAACTTTCACCCGCACTTGCACCTTGGATCAGTGACACTTTTGCTATTGAACACTCCTACACTCTTTTCGGATTCCAAAACGCACAAATTACCGCAGTAATCGGAATGGCTAACACCAAACCGAGTGTTCCTGCAAGCAACCGAACAATCTCCGCAGACACAACCCCAACGCTCAGTAACTGCACCGTTGGCTCCTTGAATAATTCAGCACTTGGTGCAATAATTGTAATCACCAGTAACAATTCCACGCCGAGGTAGGCGAATACCAACGTATTGACCATTGTGCCGAGGATATCAGTGCCAACATTGAGCCCAGATGCAATCAGGCGCCACGTTGGCATATTTGGGTTTGCGCGGCGAATCTCCTCCATACTTGACGCTACTTCAATCGCACCATCAACTGCCACACCTAAAACCCCCATCAGCATTCCTGCCAACAGAATTTGTACAAAATCAAAAGGGGGTGTCCGTGTCGCTTCGACAATATCAGCTGCAATCGCTCCCTCTAACCCAGTAAAATGTAGATGTTTTTGCGCAAAGAGTACGATCAAACCTGCCACCAGGATCCCCCCCATTGTTCCCAACACAGCTGAAAAAGTTTTCCGACTTGGACCGATAACAAAAACTAAAGATACAAACGCTACAGCACCCGACGTAAGTGTAACAACGAGTATTGCGTTCATCCCTTGTGCAATCAGCGGGAGCATGAAAAAGTATATGACTGCACCAGAAAATAGCATTGCAAAAACCGTGCGAATGCCTTCAATCCTACCAACAAGGATGATAAGCAGAAACATCCCGCCGACAAACCAGATAAGATATTTATCGCGCGCATATTCTTGTACAATGTTGTGAAGACTAATCTGATCTGAATTGCCGCCGACTCGACAGAGGACGATATCCCCAGGCTCCGCGGGGATACTTAACAACGGCATGCTGTGATTGACAATATTCCGTAAAACTAAATGTTCACCTTTATACATACCGCTGAGAATCTTAACCTCAAGCACATGGTGCTCGGTTTCTGAATCATATACGTTGAGAGTGTTTGTCCCGTCTTGTGCAGTCCGAATGCTATAAGTCTGTTCATACTCGTTATCAGAAATCAACCATCGACTGTCTTTCCACGGTTTAATAGAAACAGTGGCATCATCAGATAATTTAATTCTTTCGTTAGCAAATGCCTCCCTCAAAGCAGCAGGGACAATTTTCTTGTCTAAATCGGTTGCATTAGATGCATCAATAGTGAACAAAAAATTTCCGTTTGATTCAAGCAATCGGATGACCTTCCCCTTCACATACTCCGATTTGTCAAAGAGTTGTCCCTGTTCATCATACGACTCGGCAATTGTAGCAGAAAGCCCGCGCGTCCGATAGTAAACAAAAATTGTGCCTATCAGCACGAGCAGCATTGCGAGTGGTACAGCAGATCGCCTGGAAAAAATACGAGTGCCGCTATGTGTTGACTCACTACCGAATAATTCTTCTAACTCCTCTTCTGTAGGTAGATTCTCATGAATCTCCGATCTGCTTACTTTTGTATATTTTGTGAGAAAGCCTGCAACTGTTGCTGCAATCGGGACTGTGAGCACGAGGCCGATTGTTCCGACTACAGCTTGAATAATCGCTACTGCTGTTGCTTCCTCATTCACTAACCGCAAAAACGGGTATAGCATACCTGACTCAGGAAATTCAATACGTGGCAGCAGCATTGTGATCATGTGCGCACCGAGGTAGGCAAAGATAAGCGTATCTGCCATGGTACCCATAATGTCACGCCCGACATTCAGTCCTGCCCGGATCGATTGTCGTACGTTTATATTCGGATTTACCTGCTTGACTTCATGCACACTGGAAGAGATGGACATACTCACATCCATCATTGCTCCAACCGCACCTAAAATGATGCCAGCAGATAAGATGCCTGTGAAATTCCAATGGTGTGAACCTTCTGTGCGCCAAAGTGAAATACCGAGTTCCAAAAAACCAAACTCTTGTGCCAATCCCGTTAGTGCCATCAGATGTTGACTAAGTATAGATAGAACACCAACAGCAGTAAGACCTCCGAGTGTTCCAAGCACCCCAGAGATGACTTTATAACTGAATCCTGTAATGAGAAGGAAGGTCATTAACGTCAGAAAGGCAGCGATCAACAACGCAACGACAATCGGGTTGTAACCAATGATAGTTAGCGGAACAAGAAGATATACGACAGAAAGGGCAGTAACAAACAGCGTTAGGATCGCACGTACGCCCTTCATTCCTGCAACCAGTATCATCAGAATCCCTAAGGTTCCTGCAAGATACAGTAGAAATGGGGTTCGGAAGTACTCTCGCATTGACACAGATTCAATTTTCGGGTTCTGTGGATCACGGATTGGAATCTCTAAGAACAGCACATCACCTTTACTCATGATGCGATCACTGAAAGCGCGCCCGATCCAGATATTATCTACTTGAACCGTTTCACCCCGGAATTGACCAGAGAGGATACGGAAGGATAGAATTTGGTCTGCTTCGTCACTGGTATCTATGTTAATTATACGCCCTAAACACACCAGAACTTGTAAGTTACCGTCATACGTCATTTCAGCAAAACGGTACAGTTTCAGATGTAAAAAGGCAACGCTTAGCAGAATAAGCAAAACACCGATAATTTTGATGTTTGTTTCTCTCATTTTCTTGATCTCAGTTTTGTGTGATCTAATGATAGGTGTTAAGCAAATTATATGCCAATAGAAAAATATCGTGCTTCCGAACAAAACACACTTAAACACCCACTACAGTTGCACGATAACGGGCAGAATAAATTAAAAAGCACAAATTCGGGCAGCTTTATCAAATTAGAAAAGGATATCAGAGTTACAAATTTAGAGATGTTTTCGAATGTTTTCAGCAACGTTTCTCGGAATACCTTTCACAGAGAGAAGTTCATCCAAACTTGCTTGTCGAATTGCATCAATCGAACCAAATTTTTGTAGCAAAACCTGTTTCCGCTTTGGACCAATATTTGGTATTTCGTCAAGTACAGACTCGCTGAGTGCTTTTTGTCGTAGCTTACGGTGATAGGTAATTGCAAACCGATGCGCCTCATCCCGTAGCCGCTGAATTAAATGTAAGGTAGGGTTATCTTCCCTTAGGATGATCGGTTCAGGGTTTCCCGGCACGAAAATTTCCTCAATCCGTTTTGCCAAGGCAATCATCGGTATCTGAGTAGGAACAGGATCCAAATCTACTTGAGCAAAAGGTTGAAGAGCAGCTTGCGCAGCACTCAATTGTCCTTTGCCACCGTCAATCAATATTAAGTCCGGTAATTGACTAAATTTTTTATCGCCTGTCTCGGCACGTCGAAAGCGACGAGTAATCACCTCTTGCATCATAGCGAAATCATTCTGCCCGATTACATTACGAATCCGAAATTGCCGATATTCACTTGAGGCAGGTTTCCCATCTTCCAAAACTACCATTGATCCAACGGCAAACCTATCCCCCAGGTTTGAAATATCGTAAGCTTCAATCCGTCTGAGCGGATGATTTATCTTGAGGAGTTCCTGTAGTTCAACCAGTGCTGGGTTCACGGCGCTACTATAAACGACACTCTGTTCCCGCTGTGATAGGAGGACCTCTGCGTTTTTAGTTGCTAGAGTTTGCAGCCGTCTGAGTCTTCCTGCCCTCGGCACATGCAAAGAGACATGGTTTCCACGTTTTTCAGTAAGCCATTTTTCAATCAGCTCCACCGATTCAATGGGCATCGGCAAAACAATCGTTTTTGGCACAAGGACAGCATTTTGATAATACTGGGAGACAAACGCACTTATAGCAGTTGGTATTAATTCAGGATGTACATCGTTTAGATAATAATGCTCACGTTCCAGCAGCTTGCCATCTCGAATGTGCAGTACTTGTACACAGGCAATATCGCCAAGGCGGCTTTGCAAACCGTGTTGAAAAGCGGTTGCAATACCGATAACGTCTTCATCCACTGTAGACACATTATCAAGGCTCTGTTGCGTGGTTACTGCTTTTTGAACATCTTTGAGCATATCTCGATATTTCGCCGCTTTTTCAAAATCTAATGCTTCTGCTGCAGCTTCCATTTTGTGTTGCATTTCTTGGACGACAGCATCCGTATTCCCACCTAAAAACTGACAGACCTTACGAACTATCTTTTTATAATCCTGAACAGTTATTTTATTTGCGCAAGGTGCTGGACACCTACCGATGTGATAATCGAGACATGCGCGGTATTTATTTCTCGTTTCTTCAAGCGGTAGTGTACAGGTGCGGATGGGAAACAATTTAGTCAAATGTTTAATAACTTGTCGGGTGGAACGAACACGGACAAAGGGGCCGAAGTAGCGGGTGCCATCGTTCTCTGTCTTGCGCGTAATCATAATGCGCGGAAAAGGCTCATTTGTTGTTACACGCAAAAATGGGTAGCGTTTATCATCTTTTAATTTTACATTGTATCTTGGTTGATGTGCCTTAATCAGATTATTCTCCAGAATCAGCGCCTCTATTTCAGTGCTTGTGACAATATAATCGACCTCTGTCACATACCGCATCATTTGCGCTGTGAGAGGGTTTTCAGTGAGCCCACTCTGCTGAAAATAGGAGCGCACGCGGTTCCGCAAGTTTACCGCCTTACCGATATAGATTGGGGTCCCGTCGGAGGCTTTCATTAGATAAACGCCAGGGGCACCTGGAAGAGATTGCCACATTGTCGGTTGATTTTCCTTCATTATCCATTTACCTCAAAACTGGACTTTCGCATAAATTGCGCGTACAGCCAACTGACATTCTATTGATGCTAACACAAGCATATCATCAAGTGAACGGAATTCTCTCAAATTCCAGTTTCCATTTTGACGGACATACTGTTCAACATGCACACTGTTTTGCGAAACAAGGATATATTCTTGCAAAGATTCAAGAGTCTGATAGGACCAAAATTTCTCATGTCGATCATAATCTTCGGTTGATGGAGATAGCACCTCTACAATAACAGTCGGGTTGAGAAGTATATCAAAATGATTATCCTCAAAGCGTGGTTCATCGCATACAACGACAACATCCGGATATGTGTATAAACCGCTATCACCAACCTTCACCCGCATATCATTGGCAAAAACTTTGCATGTTCTATCCAGAAATTGTATAAATATGTGACCAAATATATTGCCAGCAATAAGATTATGTTTATAACTGGCACCCGGCATCATAACAACCTGCCCGTTCCGATACTCGCTTTTGAATTCTGCTTTTCGTTCTTTCACAATATATTCTTCAGGTGTTAGAAGGATTTTTGCAGCAACAGTTGCCATTTTTTCTCCTAATTACATTTCTCATAAATCGCCCGATAGATTTTCCTGCCTTCTAAACGATATTTCATTTCAAAATTAGTTGCGATATGTTCATAACCACTCAAATTCAGGGGGATAGGCTTTAGCTTAGTCAACTCAGCAAGTCGTTCTTGGATTTCGCTGAAATATTCGGCAAAATCTGTTACTACGTACAATTTTCCGTCATTTAACGTGAGCGTTTGCATGATTGCAGAAAGAAAATCCTTGTTACGAAGGATTCTTCGCTTCTGCTGCCGTGCTTTCGGCCACGGGTCGGGGAAATAGATATGGTATGCCTGCACCGATTCATCAGGCACATACCGCGTTAAAAAGTAATTGGCATCAGTCCACGCGAGGCGAACATTCTGGAACATGCCCGAATTCCTGTCTATTGAGAAATGCCGCATGTATTTCCTAAACCTTTCCCGTGTAATTTCCACATACTTTTGCGCGCGCTCCACACCGATATAATTTATCTGTGGAAACTGCTTTGATGCTTCCAATAAAAACCGCCCTTTGCCGAATCCGATCTCAACCTCTACCGGATATGTGTTGCCAAAAAGCGTTTGCCAGTCAATAGGGGAAGGCAAATCGTGTAAAGAAATAGCATTATCTTGCACCGCGCCAACTATCTGTGAGTGGGAAGTGGTGCATTTATAGTAGATGTCGTTGTAACGGGGTTCTGCATTCATTCTTCGTTTTGCCAAAATTTATGTAGGTGTGTTTTTATCAGGTTATCCTGCGGTTCATAACCTAACACCTCAACTGCGCCGCTAATGTCAAGGTAACTCTGCTGATACCCACCTGAATTTGCTGATCGACCATACGTTATCAGATATTTGACAGGTCCCTCGTAATCCACTGCTAACCCGAACAGCTGCACGCAATCACGCGGAGTCAGGAGTGTACTGCAGTGCCGAATTCCATTTGGCTCATAAGTGCCGTTAAAACTGCCGATGCGGATACTGATAAACCGCATATTATGTGCGTCAACAAGATACCTTCCTGCTATTTCTGCCATGCCTTTCATTGCGCCATACCAACCGTCCGGTCTGAATTGATCGCCAGTAGAGAACTTTGGCGGTGTACTCAATCGTTCATTCCATCCAGACACATGATTTGTGCTTGCATATACGATCTTTTGAATTCCTCCCTCTCGTGCAGTCTCAAACAAGTTCATTGATGCACCAATGTCGCTGACTTCATCCGGAACTTTGCCAAGTGAATAGTTGCGGAGATATGCAAGATGTACTAAGACATCTTGCCCTTCACACAACGCTTGCATAGCAGTGTAATCCCGAATATCCGCCTGCTCTACGCGAGACGTTGATCCCTCAATCGGATTGATGTCCGACAAGGTTAAGGTGTAGGTATCCTGTTTTTCCCATGCCTTCCAGAGCGCTGAACCGACTGTCCCTGCTGCACCTGTGATAAGTACTCGTTGTTTCATCTTTTTCTCCAACCCGGTAGGGCAAGACTGTGCGCGTGCCTCTTTTCATAAATTGGCGCGTAAGGTGCGGTCTCAAACCGCATCTTATACCATTTCTATTAATTTTTATCTCATTACCGGTTGTTAGAAACACAATGGGGGACAGCACAAACTAAATGAAGATTAAGAAAATAAATCGGTAATGTGGCGAGGTTAGGAAACCTCGCCAGCAGCAGTGCACACGTGTTTCGTGCAGACCGAAAAGGACCGAATTAATAAGTTAATCCTCATACAGTTTGTGCTGCGTAAGAGAGATATATTATCAGAAATGGCATTACAACTACGTGTTAACATATTTTGGATTTCACTAATTAACCCAAGTTGCTACCTATTTTGTAAATTCTCTTGTAGGAGGGGTTTCCAACCCCGATTTATTACAAAAGACACCATGAATCAAGGAAAAAGAATGTCTTTCTGTTCAAAGTTTTGTAAGTAGCAACTTGAGTTATAATAGTATCTTAACCCAAGTTGCTACTTATGTAGCACAATCTGTTAGATTGTGCCTATGCGGACGCAAACTAAATGAAGATTAAATAAATATTTCGGTAATTTCTTTAGTCCCGTGAATCAACGCCAAATACGCGTATGGTATTTGTCGGGGACGATATGTTTATAGAAAAACGTTGAACAACTTCTCTTTAGTCCCGTAGGGACGATATGTCCAAAATATGTCGTTGGCGGACACATATCGTCCCTACGGGACTAATGGAATGAGGTCGTCCGCGCTGCTATAAACATATCGTCCCTACGGGACTGAAGAGTGCTTAAAATGTTCCGAATATACATAATGAAAATTACCGAATTAATAAATTAATCTTCATACAGTTTGCGCTACGAAATCTTGCGAAAAATGGATCATTCTCTATAAAAAACGGTGTTTACAGGTCTAAAATCTTATAGGTAGCAACTTGGGTTAATTAGGTGCGGGCTTGCAAGCGCGCGAGTTGTTCTCGGAGTTTTGCTACTTCCGCTTCAGCAGTATCTGCACGTGTGGTTTCTTGTTCTGCGCGTGCTTCAGCAGTTTCTGCGCGTGTGGCTTCCCGTTCTGCGCGTGCTTCAGCAGTTTCAGCGCGGACAGCTTCTTGTTCAGCAAGCGATAGTGCTGACTCCGCAGGTGTCTGAAGCCACTCATTTGCAACGGGGTCATAAATACCTAAACCCACATTATCAACATGAAAATCTAAACCCAGAGCAGCAGAACGTAAACCGCCAGTCGGACCTGCTGAAATCGGAACATACACATCATCAACCAACTCGAAACCCATCAGCGCAGACGGTAAATACAATCCCTCTGCATCATATAAGAAGTAGTCTTGTATGCCCAATAAACCGTAAAGTTCCAACTTTTTACCTAAGTCGTCTCGGTATGTGTTTTTGCTTGAAAACTCCATTGCGAAATCAGGCACCTTCCCTTCCTCCCAGACTTTATACGTCCGCCGGAGTTTCTTACCTAAACCGAAAGAGACCAGCACATCTGGCGCAACTGATTTACGCGGGTCCCCCTCCACATAATACATCAGTATATCACCAGATACATAGACTTCCGGTCTTTCTTCAAAATGTGTATCAAGAATTTGTAATGTTCGCATGAGGATTCGTCTGTGAAGGTCGCTAACTGCCATCGGTTTTCCATCCGTATCTGGATAAAGGTCTGAGTCATCTGTCTGTGCGTAAGGGATATCAAGTCCTTTTTGATAAGTCTTCATCGGTCCTTCTCCTTTGCTATAAGATGCGTGAAAATAGAGGTCGGCAGTTGATACACGGTTGCATTATGTGTTAATTGTAACTAAAAATTGAGAAGGTGTCAAGCATGGGTATATAAAGTTTTTGACAAAAATACTTCTTACCTTGTTGGAGGGGTTTTCAACCCCACCGAATACCAAAAGTGTATTCGGCGTTGATTTAGATAAATCGGGCTTATACCATTTCTAATTGACAAAGTATCATTCCGATTTTGAGTCTCTTTGTAGGAGCGACCTCGAATCAACGCCAAATGCGCCTTTGGCATTTGCCGGGTCGCGACCGGGAGGTCGCTCCTACAGAAGAGCGTGTTGCGTTCGGACAACCGATTTATAAAATAATGTCCTATCATTATTCAGAAATGGTATTACAAAGCCCTCCAACAAGAAAGATAACATAGTTAATGCTAAAATATTTACACACTCTCAAGCACGTTTAGAAGCATTTTGTCAGAGTCTGATGGCACTTAGATTATTTATCTGCTGATAATTTCGCTAAAATTTGATTGCGTACTTTTTGGGGATCGGCAACGGGTTGTACATAAAATCGGTCAATCGCTTGTCCTCCCAAGCCAGAACATTTACACATCTCCACGTTCAACTCCAATTTTGCTAAGATTCCGCTGAAATAGTGGAGAAAACCGACTTTTTCTTCACCTGTTACAACGATTTCAGTGTAGTTTCGTGCTGTTTCTACAGTGACATCGTCAATTCGCCAAGTGCCTGTCGGGTCTACATAGTGCTTTTCAAAAATCTGTTCAAGTGTTACTTCTCGTGCCATCAAACTTCGGATGTCAAAATCCAAATCACGTTTTAATTCTTCGTCAAGTGGCATTGGCTCAGCGGTGGAATGTGGCGGTTGATGTACGAGACGGTAAATTTCCAATTCAACGTGCGTATCCTGTTTTGTGTAGACGCGGGCATCGCGGACATCAATGCTATTCGCAAAAAACAGACCGCTTACTGTGTGCAACTTCCCAATACGGCTATGTCCACAAAGATGTAGTTCCGTAAAACCCGGTTTGTCAACGAATTGGAGGATAGCTGCGTTTGCTGTCTGATTCGCATCATTAGTGGGTGTTGTCTCCGCTTGTGAAATCATTTTTATATGTATTGAGATTTCTTCAGGTGCAACGCCGATACGGTAAGTGACCGGCATCTGATGGAGAAACTGCTGAAATTCTTCTGGCGGCGCGTAAGCACCCCACTGCGATTCCTCTTGTCCGCCGAAACGCACGCGTACAACTTCGTACAATCGCTTGAGATTATGCTTCACAAGATCGCTAAAGTTTTGGGAACCATTTGCTTTTGAATCGCAATAAGTTAGCAGATAAAGCGCTGTCAACCGTTCAAGTGAATTGACCTTTTCGCAAAACTCTGCGATTGTGCTCTCATCCCACTGGTGATAACGTGCCAATGTAATCATTGAGAGGTGTTCCTGAATTAGGAAGGAAATCTCATCTGTTTGTTGTGGATTAAACCCAAATTCTGGGGCGATACGTTTCGCTTTTTCTGCTCCTGTTACCGGATGAGTCGGGTCAGGTTTATCAATATCATGCAGAAAAAGTGCCATGTATAGCGATACTGGATCGGAAAGGGAGCGAAAAGCGGTGTTCAACTCTTCTGACTCAGAGTTTGGAGAGGGTGTCATGGGTTGGCCGAGGCGTGCCCCTCCGAAAGGACTACTTGATTCGGTTCTACGAATTTCATCAAGATGTCCTATCGCGGTTAGTGTATGTTTACCGACGGTATATGGATCAAGGCTGCGTTCGCTCCGTGTCATCATTGCTTTTTCAAAACGTTCACCTCCCTCACCGAGGCGAGACAAGATACCGAGTCTATGTAGACGGGTTAGCGTTTTTTCAACATTTCCGGGTGTGTTAATGAGTTCCGCCATTCTCGGTTTAAAACGTTCCCAGTCAAACGCATCTAAGTATGCAAAGATAAAGGTCGCAAGCGATGGGTCAATTTCAAAATCGTACTGTTGGAAATAGGAGAACAGTTTAAAAATCTCATCCGTATCAAGTTCCCCGAAGTTATTATCAATGCAGTAAAGTACGTCTGTTCGCACACCGAGTACATCGGTAATTGGTATTCCATTGGCGAGAAACTTTCGTATCAATAATTCCGCTTTGAAATGCAAGTACTTGGCTTTTGCATAGTAGTCCGCCATAAATTCATAACGGGATTCTTCTGCTTCATCTGAATAACTGAGGGCAGAAGCAATTTGTGCCTGAAGTGTATCATCTTGTTCTGGGTAATAGGAGAGCGAATCGTGTGGGGCATCTGCTAAAACATGTAACAAATTGCGAACTTTAAACATAAAATCGAGAGACGGCATCAACTGTTCGTCATCATAACGTTGGTAGAGTTCAAGTATTGAGGTAAACTGCGGAAGTCCGCATATCCAAAGCGCATACTGAAGTGTGCGTAATCCACCACGTCCTGTTTTAATATCGGGTTGGTTGAGGTAGATGGTATCCTCAGATGCTTTGAAGGAGTCCGCTTTTGATTGCAGGAGGTCTAACACAAGCGAAATATCGGATTTTTCGGAATAGACCGCTTTTCGGAACTTTTCTGTCAGAGTCGTATTGCCAGCGATAAACCGCATATCAATTAAGGCTGTCATGTCTTGGTAGTTCCATTTTGCTATATCTGCCATCGGACGATAGATAAAGCTAAACTCAAACCCAGGAATTACTGTATGGAGACTGTCAAAAAAATCGTAAAACCAACGAACAAGCTCCAGAGTGCCCTCGTCATATACATCCTCAAGATCAACAGAAGAGGTATAGACTACATCTACATCTGAATAGTAGCAGAGTTCATTTCTGCCGTAACTGCCTACACCGTAAAGCGCAACATCAGGTGTCCATTCGTCAGGAATGTCATCTGCGAAATCACTGTAATCAACACCGGGTATCTTGAGAAGCTCTTCAACCTGTTTCGTGTATTCATCCTGAATTTGATAGGCAGCGACTTCATAAACTTTTTGGATAACAGCATCCCATATCTGTGCGTGCATAGCACACGCAGAAAACCCACTCTCTCCATCCAAGATATGGGTTTTGAGCTGTTCTCGCTCGGATTGAATGAAAGCGGCTAACTGTTGCTGCAACACTTCTTGAGAGATATTTAGATTTGGAACGAATTGTGTAAGTCGGTTTTCTATCTGTATAGACATTGATTTAAAGATACTTTCTGGTTGAGATAGTTTTTGGGAAACGTCTGTGAGGTTGAACATTTATCGGTTAACTGCATTATACACAGATAATAAGTAAAATACAAGGTTTTTTCAGGGTGTGTCCAGTTTTTGGTATGTGTTGTCTGAATCGCGGAGGGGCGCGGAACACGCGGAGGGTGGTATTGGGGATTCCCAAACTCTTATTCAAAGTGTGCTGTAATCTCTTGAAAAGGAACTTATCTTGCCAACCCCCATCCGCGTTTTCCGCGTAATCCGTGTTTTCCGCGATTCTGACAACACGCACGGGCGGACGGCACACGGCGTGTGCCTGCTACTGTAACAAACATCACCCGCCGCGTAATCCGTGTAATCCGTGTTTTCCGCGATGCAGACGAAAGAAAAGGCAGGCACCCAAAAGGGGACCTGCCTGTGATTGTAAAATATGAGCCAACGCTGCCCTAATTAGGGTGCGTGAAAACCGAAATATGAACATTCACCTGAAAAGCTCAGGCAAGGATTATAACCGATCCCACACCATCTACACACGAGATTTGAATGATCGCCTGGTTCGGTTACCGGATGAGTCTCGCACGGATGCATCTCGGTGGTTTCCTCCGGCGGGGTTGGCATCGGTTCTGGTGCGGGTGCAGGAGTTGGATACTGGTGATTGTGAGAAGACCCCCCAACCGGATGCAAACATGCCCAATAGGTATGTGTGCATTGGTCACCATTGGCATTCGTGACCGTGCATTGCACCTGTGTATGCGTCAGACCATCACAAGCAAAGTGAGTAGAGGTGCCACACCCCGCAGCCGCATGGTTTGACCCATCGCAAGCATAATGCCCCGAGGTGCCACACCCCGCTGCAGTATGATCGCCAGATACAGATGTGGCATGAACACCACACACATGCATCTGTGGTTCTATGATAGTCGTTGTCCCATGGCTACTCGTTTCGGGACATTGGGTAGAAACGCACCCCCACCAAACACGGTTGCTACAAGGTGCAATGTTACAGACATACGATATATGATTACCTGGGGTGCATGGAGAGTAAGTATGTCCACAGCTTCCTACGGCGGGGGCGTGGCTTGCGAGTTCCGTGGTAGAGAAGGTGTGCCCACAGACCCCCGCAACATCAGGAGGCGGCGGCGGGTCCTCCTCAGGGTAATCTGGAGGCGACGGCTCTGTATGGGTGTGCGTACACCGATAGATATCTGTATCTGCACAGTTTGCGTCTGAACATATATCTTCGTGGTAGTGCCACCACTTTGCTGTTTGCAGACAAGTATAGTAATAACTATTGTCTTTTGGGTTTGGACACATTGTGGTGTGTTGATACCGAGTGGATACTTTTTCAGAGCATCCGTCACATCTGAAATTACCAGTTAGACGATTATCAACATTATTATCTATACGTTTAAATATACGGTGTTCAACAATCCAGGAACCGCTACTTTTATGATAAGTGGGTGTCTGCCCCTTATCCAGGGTCCAAGCAAAGCTGACACCCACACCAGTCCCTACAGATATACTGGGGGGTCCATAGGTGTAAGGCATTAGCCTTACATTGCCTGAAGCAGTCCATTCATACGTACCAGCTGCTGTGTTGAAATTTGGTCCCTCAAGATATTGATAGACCTCATAATTTTCCTCAAGGTGATATCTTGGGAAAAGTGGTACCACCCATCCAACATCATCCTCCTCAGTCTCTTCTGGACCATACGTTTGTCCGTAGACTTCCGCCGTGAAACCAGAAAATTCAACCTTCCCAATACCTGTTACCCGAGCTCGCAACCAAAATTCAATTTTTTCCGGCGGTTGAGGATTCCAAAATTCGCGCTTAAATCCATCTGTCCATTCAATATCCCGTTTTTGATATTTACCGAGCGGATGTAAGTTTGTAGAAATAAATCTCGGGTTTTCAGGATCTGCCCATCTGTCATATTCAAGTCCATCATGTACAGTGACACCAGCTAAGAACCCTCCTATGGTGTGCTGGATAACATTGGTGTGTAGAAAGTTATGCTTACCTCTATGTGTGGCAGCGTTTTTTATGAATAATAAACTCACACAAAATGCAAGTAAAAGATAAAAAGCAGAGTGCCTTTTCCAATTTTTAAAGTTAAACATGGTTAGCATATTTAAAATCTCCTTATTAAGTGCGCGATACGCGCAGTATATTCTATGGTTACTTTTCGGTTAAGGTTGGCTCTTTTTCGTGGAGGTTGGATACTTCACGAATCAAGGCTCGTGTTTTTTCGCGAATTAGCCTAAAATAATTCATGGAATCCCTGGCATTGTTCCCCCCATACGTTCCACCCATTATATGGATGACTTCGCTACGTGTCTTGTATTCAAGGTAAGCAATTTCGGAGGCAATCTGTTTAGCTGCGATGTCGTTGCCCACTGAGAGCATCTCACCTTCCTTCTCTTTTAATAGGTTAATCTGTTTCTGTACTTCAGGTGAGACACCTATCTTTATAGATACGTTTATAGAGGGTTCTCCACTTTTTTTTAATACAGGATTGCCTTCACGATCTAATCGCCACCCATCGCCTTCTTCGGAAGGTTGATTCCGATACCAATACCCTGGCGGTGGGGGTAATATCTTGTTCTGTTTGCGTTTATCTATGTCGAATTGAAAATCGTTTTCACTATAGACAAGCAAATGTTCTAAGCCGTGTGCCTTATAGACTTCTCTGAAAGTTTCGCGGAGTGCATTACAGGCGTTTTCGGCTTCGGTTGTGTCTTGAAGGTAGCCGTAATTGTAAATAATATGATTGAAGTTAACTCCGACAAGAGGAATTTCCCGTTTCGCTCTCTCCTTCAATTGGGCAATTTCTTCGGCGATCTGTTCTGCTTTTGCAAAATCACCTTTTTTTTCCAATTGGTACTTGTCTTCCATCAACTGCTTGTAGCGTTCATATTCTTCGGGGGTTGGCGCGAAACCGTTTCCCATCCAGACAGAAACATAAGGTCTGCCGATTTTTCGGAAGAGGGGATTACCATCTTTGTCGCGAATCAATTCACCCTTTTCGTTTTTGACGTATTCATATCCAGCAGGAGCGGGGTGTTTTCCTGTGCGATATGCTTGGTTGCGTCTGATGTATTTGGTGTATTCACACCCGTTAATAATAGGTATCAGGAGCACAAATGTACAAATGAATAAGGTGCGCAACATTTTCTATCCTCCTAATCAAGTAGGTATTCCAAGTTGTGAGCTTCGTAAGCACTCCTACGGACGCTATCTGCTGCTTGACGTATCTTCTCTTTAACTTGTTCATCAGAAAGACCTGATGACTTAAGCAAGACTCTGATAATAGGGATTTCGCCTTCCGCCTCTTTTTCCAATAGTGCAATGTCGGCAGCAATTTGTTCGGCTTCTGTGATGTTTCCTGCCTGCATGTGTTGGCTATATTGCACCTGTAATGCTTTATAGCGTTGATACTGAGCGGGAGTCGGCGCGAAACCGATGCCGGTCTCTACTTTCACAATAGGTTCACCGATGGGATGTAAAATAGGTTCTCCATTGTCATCTAACATTGGAGCATCAGAAGATGTCCATCGGTATTCGTAGCCTTCAGGTGGCGGTTTTAATCCGCGTTCACGGTAAAAAATCTCAACCAGCTGTTTCCGCTCTTCAAGAGAGAGGTCTGCCCAAGTATGAACATGGGGTTCAACTGAAGACTCTTCAGTTGACGCGGGTGTTGTATGTGGAGCATCGTGCCACTCCCCATTATGCCAATGTCCGCCTCCTTCAAACGTTTTGCCGGGCGGTGGCTTTGTGAAGTCAATCGGTGTTTCTGCTGTGACCTCTGGTTTATTCTCTTCTTCAAGTAGTTTATCATCTTGTGCAGCTTGTTCTTTCATCTGCTGCACTGTTGACCACTGCCAATAGATGAAACCCCCAGCAGCAATCAGTAGGATAATGAGGGCTGCAAACCCCCATATCGTTTTTCTGCTCATTGCGATTTATCCTTATTATATTGTTCACTTTGCGCCGCTGCGTCCAGTGGGCAAGGAACGGGATGTTGAACTGCGTCCAGCGGACAAGGAACGTAATGTTGAATTGCGTCCAGCGGGCAAGGGACACGTTCTTGTTGAGGTGGACAAATCGGTTTCGGCATATCCTTGATACAGTCCGACTTGATCCGTTGTTCACACGGGGGCGTGCCTGTTTGTGTGGCGCGCGTGATATTTCGCGCGCCGAAAAACATACCGCCACCGAGCAAAACGATTGTCAAAAAGGTGGCAACCGTTTTTGATGTAAATTTTTTCACTTAAGCACCTCCTTCGTGCAGGGCTTGGTTGTGGGTTTGCCTACCATCTTAAAAAACTGGGGGCACCCCCAGCAACCAAGCTACAGTGACCTAAAGTATAATTTTAGATACGAGGCACCCTAAATTGGTACACTGTAAATTTGGTTGATATAAATATTATACAATAAACTGTACAAAAAGTCAAATTAAATTTGAAAAAAATTGAAATCAACTGAAATTGGGCATTTTTTGCAAACTGGAACATTTGATGCCTCTCATCATGTTAAGACACAAGATTATGTCCGAAAGGGTGCATAATATGAGAAAATTCTGTGTCCGAGTGGGTTTCCCTGCCCGTGCGTGTTGTCTGAATCGCGGAAAACACGCACGGGCGGACGGCACACGGCGTGTGCCTGCTACTGTATCAAACACCACCCTCCGCGTCATCCGCGTTTTCCGCGATTCTGATAGCAAATCGGTCCTTTTGCGAGGTTAGAAACCTCGCCAGCAGCGGGGTATGTGTGTTTCGTGAGGATGGAAAATTTCGGTGTGTAATAATTTTCTTGCAACTTTTTTAGGTTTTGGTGTATAATATCTATGAAGTATATATAAATGTGAATTTTGTTATCTATCTTCTGACGAAACAACGGAGTAATAGAGCGATGTTGCGAAAACATTGGCAGTTTCCCCTCTTATTTGCGGTGTTGATCTGTGTTCATTCTGTATGTCCACTGTTCTGTGCGGCTTTTGGACAAATCTTGTGCAGAAGCGTCCCCGAAACAATGCAGATGGCGCATACTGAAACGGATTCGCCTTGTTGTCAAAAGACGAAAACAGACACTACAAGTCCATCTGAAACACCTTCAGAAGGTGAAACTGCTTGCTGTTTAAATAATTTAGAACTGATTTTGCCTGTAGATTCATATAATGGAGACGCTATCCGTGAATCATTGACGCACCCAATCGTTTCTACTGTTCCGTTCTCTACGACTTTCCCTGTCAATCAGGAGATATTACTTTATCTCCCGTCCCCACCTAAGTTATTTATTTCTTGCTTAAATAGCGATATATCCCGCCGTGGTCCTCCGTCCACCCGTTCTTAATTAATTTCTACTACTTATAATTTAGTGATTTCCTTTCCCTGCCTTGTGTGAGGCAGCGGGAAATTGATTGATTTGAATTTATTCTAAACTTTTTACGGGTTAATATTATGGAGGAATTAAAATGCAATCCCGAATTTCCACGTTTTTCAATTTTCGTTTTACTATAGCAATCGTTGTAACCATTTCATTTTTTCTAAACCTCGGCTTTGCCGAACAACATGAAAAGCATGACACACATAAGGCACATAAAACCGATGCCTTAAATGTTATGCTTCATACCGAACCGCAAAAGATTCAGGCTGGAGAACCTACGACTTTAATGTTTCATCTTACCGATGCGAAGGGTGAACCTTTTACAGATCTGATGGTGCATCATGATCGGATTCTCCATGTGTTAATAGTGAGTGAGAATTTACAGATTGTAGGCCATATTCATCCTGAAGATTTTGAGTCTCGCGATCTGATGGCGGAACTTGAAGGTGCTTATACAGTGTACTTTACTTTTCCTGTGGCGGGAAGATATATCCTTGCACTTGATGTGATGACAGCGGATGCTGAATTCGCAAAATATCTACACGTAGATGTTGAAGGTGACAAGAAGATGCCTGATGTTTCTCAAGATTTTGGCAGGGAAAAAGTTGTTTTCGGTTATACTGATGAAGGCGGGGATCGGTATACAAAAGCCGTTTCCATAGCAGAGACAAAAGGGACATCTACATATCATGTGAAAATGAATGCGCCAGAAAAGATTACGGCAGGTGAAATGGTTCATATCACCTATCATTTTTCGCGTGATGAGAAACCGATTACCGATCTCGTTCCATTTTTGGATGCACCGATGCATTTTGCTATTGTCAGTGCCCGTTTAGATGGTATACTACACACGCATGGTACAGTTCCGATGAATGGAGATATGGGTAAAATAAAAAAGAAAGACCCGCATGCCGGACATAAAATGAAAAAGCCAACTACAACTGGACATCAACATCAAGGCAAAACGCCAGAGAAATTCGGTCCGGCTGTAATGCTTATGACGACATTTCCGAAAGCTGGAGTTTACCAGATTTTCGGTCAGCTTAAGCACGGTGATCAAATTCTGTTTCCCACTTTCATGGTCAAAGTTGTAGACTAAAATAACGTGTCTGCTGTCACGATTCATTATGTTGTGACAGCAGACAATTATATATAGTAAAATCCATAATTACTTGGACACGACGGTAGGTTCGGTTTCCTAACCGAACCTGTGTAAATACGGCAGAATACGCGTGTGGTATTCTGCATTGGTTAGAAACCGCACCTACCAGGGAGTGTGAACATATTTTGGATTTCACTATAATAAGGAGAAAAAGATGATTTACCAAATTTTTCGTCAGTCTCGTGTGGGCATTCTGCTTGTAATAGTTTCCTTGATGGTAATTACGCCACTACTGAGTGACGCACATGAAACGGAGTGGCCAGGAAAGAAACTTGCAGCTATTTTCCCAAAAGCGAAGAAATTTGTTCAGCGAAGTGCCCCATTGACAAAAGAAAAAATCGCTTCTATTGAAAAAGAACTGGGTACTAAACTTCGGAAAGAAGACCAAAAACCGATTTTTTATATTCCGATTGGAGAAAATAAAAAACCGATTGGCTTAGTCTTGTTCGTTGATGTGCAGGGACCGCGCGGTGTTATTGACGGTGCCGTTGGACTCGACATGAAGGGCAAGGTCGTGAAAGTAGTAGTCTATGAACACAAAGAATCGGATGCGATTGCATCAGAGAAGTTTCTCAAGCAGTTCATCGGTAAGGGCATAGATGATGCTTTCGCAGTCGGTAAGGATATTGAGGCTGTTAAGGGACAAGAAGCGGCTTCAAAAGCGGTCGCTTTGATCCCGAAAAAGACGCTTGTCATGAGTTACGCTCTCTTTCTGAAACGTAAGCCAAAAACGGATGCGGAAAAAACACCGCAACCGGAAGAATTGCCTGAAGTTGAGGACTTAAAGGAACTCATGATTTTAATGGTGGATGCCTATTGGGAAATCGTTGACTACTTTGACAAAGGTGAGGGAAAAACAGAAGCGGTAGCCGCAGCGAAAAAACTTGCCACTTACGCCAAAGTGATCTCCGATTTTGAGCCGACGAAAAACGCTGATCAGAAAGAAGAGTATGCTGAGCTACAGGAGAAGTTTGGCAAAACGCTCATAGAATTCGCTAAAGCACTTGATAAGAACGGAATTTCTGATGAAACGCGCAAGCAGTGGGATGCAATTGATGTGTTAATAAAACAGGCGCATATCCGATTCAGCGAAAAACCAATTGACCTTGAAGAATATTAAAGGTTGAAGGGTCGGAGGGCGGATTCTAATACCATTTCTATTAATTTTTGTCTCATTACCGGTTGTTAGAAATGAAACGGAATGCGGCACAAACTGGAAGTTTATGCTACAAAAGAGAGACATTATATATCAGAAATGGTATAAGTTCGCCTTCCATTCATTTTCATATAAAGGAACTTATCATGCGAAAAATCTTTTTTCTCTGCGTGATGGCACTCTTTTGTGCTATGATTGCAGATCAGTCGGTTTATGCTTTACCAGCGTTTCATAAAATGTTCAAGGCTAAATATAAATGGGCAGGTGGATGCAACGTATGTCACACCTCAAAGAAGGGTGGGGATTCGCCTAATCCCTACGGCAGGGCATTCCTACATAACGGTATGAATCTGTCAACATTCACACGGATTGAAAAGACGGATTCAGACAAGGACGGATTTAGCAATATCGCTGAGATTATTGCTCGTTCTTACCCAGGAGATGCTGCCAGTACACCCGAAAATGTTGAATCACCTGACAATCTCTCTGAATCAGATGACGCATTAGACTTGGATGATGTTTTTAGTTTTGATGACGTAGAGACAACGGAGGATGCAGGTGGTTCAGATTTTCTTGGCGGCGCGTTTGGAGACCTTGTATTTGGTGGCGCGTTGGATATACGCCGCATTACCCGCGGACAAGATTTAATACCTGATAGGAACAATTGGGACAGTGGCACTACACTGATTCATGTTGCCGAATTTGTTGTGACAACCAGTGTTGGCGATCATGTTAGTATATTAGGGGAGCAGCTGTTGACTACTTCTCCTTTAGGAACACAGGTAGCGGACGACCATGGGTTTGTTTACGCTATTTTGACAGGACTGCCTGTTTTACCGAAGGGGGCATCTCTGAAAATTGGTCGATTTCGGCACGGTTTCGGTATTGATACAAAGTCTGATGCTGCGGCGAATCCGCTGTACAATCTGGTTCGGAAGAATATCGGTTTTATTTCTGACCGTGGGTTTCAACTGAACGGTTTCGTGGGACCCGTCTCGTACGTCCTATCACTTGCGGATGGACCGGACTCGCTCCGCACCGTTACAGAAGGCACAGTGGCAACAGGCATCCGAATCGGTCCGCACGGTAGTGGGGGCGGTATTCTGAAACCGATCCGCAACAACAGTCCGCCGCTGTTTGCTCATGTGAACGGCACGCTACCTGTTTTCGGCAAACGGATTTGGCTTGGTGCATCCTATTTTGATGGCAATAGTTATCCGTTTAATCCGATTAACGGTGATGTCAACCCGTCAACGTTGGTCTACAAACGGCGTGTTGGTCTTGCGACAAGTTTCAAGGTGTGGCGGTTTGATCTTGCTGCGGAATGGGTTCGTGGCAAAGATACACAGCTCTTGAAATATCTGCATATTCCGATTCCAACGGAAGATCGTAATGCAACGGTGGAAGGTTATTATCTGCACGCGGAGTTACCTTTGACAGATACTTTAGATATTCGGTTGAAGTCCGATATATGGAATCCGAATACAGAGAAATTTAGCACGTTCACGTTCAGCCGAGAACCTGATGAACAGGTTTGGTCGACGCTGGGCGGTGCGTTGACATGGCATTTTGCCGAAGGTGCTTTCGCGCGGCTTGTTTATCAAGTGAATAACGTTGAAAAACCGACGCGAAGTGCGGCAATTATTCCGCAGCTTTTAGTTGAATTTTGATTGGAACTCAATTCAGCATACAGTTGCGTTAATTTTCAACAGCACTTGTCATAATTTATGAGATGGCCTGATGTTGTATATTTGGCAGGGCGAGGAATAGTTTTTACCTCGCTCTAATCGAATAAGAGTGTCCATTTTTGAGGGTTTTAACTAAATAATGATGCACGCATCTGATTAAAACGCTTATACCCACAATTTTAGAGAGGACTGCCCATTAAGGTCTCTTGGAAGTCTTGAAAAGAGGCTGCGAGTGAGGCGTTAAGGCTAATCTGCTTGAGCAGGTTGATGTCAGTGATCGCTTCAAGTTTCTGTCTCAGTGCGTTGACATCAGTATTAGAGAAGCGTGCTTTGAGGACTGCCAATGTATTTTCTATGCTCATTTGGCGCGCCCCTTGTTCAATGCCGCGTTGTATAACGCGTTCATAAAAAGGAGATTCTTGCATAATTGCCTCCAATATAGGATCCTGAAAAAACTCAGGTGGATGTGCTAAACTCCCGAAAAGCGAGAGCGCAAATAAAAGGGTAGCCCGCATCTCTCTGCCAACATCAACTGTCTGCGCAGTTTCTATGCACTTTTCAACCCAAGCTTGAGGTGCCATGTCTGCGGGAGGTTTCATCAAAGCTGTGAAAGGCAGTAACCCAACGGATTCGGGGTCCAAAAACGATTCACCTTCTAACTCATAGATACGGATGACGTTATACTGAAACCACCCGCCGCCCCGTTGCGTGTTTCCATATCTATAGAAACCGGGGTCCCTTTGACCAGCAGGCGGGCGGAAATACAACACCGTTGAATAGACATTCTTCTCATGCTCAAGAGCGAGAAAACTTGAATATGCCAGCATCCGTAGAGGCATCGGTTTATGGGTGCTGTCGTCGGTTTGTGCCTCTATATGTAAGATTGCCTCCTCATCAGGGAGTCAGACATGAAACGTCATATCACTATGATGCATTCGAACCGTGGCTTGCTCTGTGTTCAAGCGATCTCCGACTTCCACTTCCGATGTCTTGAGTGCCAACACTGCTAAGCCATACGGGAACTCCCCGGTAACGTGTTTGAAGATTTCGTCATAATAGGGTATATATACGTATCATATCCGCATTCATGGAAAATGTCAAGAGTTTTTACGGCGGGTTATTTATAGTAACTTTAAGAAATCATAAGGGTTTCGATGCATCACAATTTAAAGAGTCCGCCAATTGTCGTATCATAATTTAGTTAAAACTCTCAATTCGCGCTACTTTCTGGGGTAAGGGCTATATTTAAGCACACCATAGGCGTCAATTTAGTGAATTCTTGTGGCATTTTCAAGATGTTCCAAT
>JAPPES010000108.1 GCA_028824125.1 Candidatus Poribacteria bacterium | reverse complement strand
CCTGCCCCTTGACCTACACTATTTCGTGATGTATAATAAAGTGGTATTGAGGTAGTGTAGACATTTTAAACTTCTAAACAGGTTTTTACCAATATGAATCAGACTTTACATAAACCGATTACAGATAAACTTGTTGTCCTCACATTTGATGATGGATGCAAATCGCAAGCGACTTTTGTCGCACCAATTCTGAAACAGTACGGCTTCGGAGCGACCTTCTATATTACTGAAGGCCTCAACTTTCTCCGCAGTAAAGAAGCGTATATGACATGGGAAGAGGTGCGTGATCTACATGAAGCAGGCTTTGAAATTGGCAACCACACCCGCCATCACCGAAATGTTACACAACAATCAGATCAGGAGTTAAAAGACGACCTACAACATATTGATGATCGTTGTAAGGAATACGCTATCTCCCGCCCGACTACCTTCTGCTATCCAGGTTATAGTCATAACGAAGCGGCTGTCAAGGTAGTGGCAGAGCACGGTTTTCATTTTGCGCGCCGGGGCGTTGCCCCAGAGTTTCCTTACGATTCAGAAGGCGGGCGCGGTCCTGCTTATAATCCGACAGTTCACCATCCTCTCCTTATTCCAACGACAGGTGCATCTGGACCAAATTGGAACTTTGACGATTTCACATGGGCACTTGAGCAAGCAACAGATGGAAATATCTCAGTCCTGACGTTTCACGGTGTGCCTGACCTTGAACATCCGTGGGTTCACACCGAACCGAAAGCATTTGAGGTCTATATGGTGTATCTTGCAGAAAACGGTTATACTGTCATCGCACTCCGAGACTTAAACTACTATATCAATTTATAGTAAACTTTAGAATTAATTTGGACATTATGTTCGGTTAGGTTAGGAAACCGAACCTACCTGGGGTGTTGAGCATCAAACTTTTAGTTTGTGTCCGCATCTGCAGTATCCCAATGATTTCAAAGTTCACTATACAATAAAATGATATAGTAGATTTTAGAATTACTTTGACATTTCTATCGGTCCGGCTGGAAACAGCACCTACCGCATATCCTGTAGCACAAACTTTTAGTTTGTGTCGTTTGCGCAAACTAAAAGTTTGCGCAACATCAGTGTTCAAATAATTTGAGATTTTACTATATAGTGAATAGTCCTTTTCTACTATACATCTCATTTACCAATTTTTCAAATTAAAGTAATATTTACGCAACATTTTCAATTACAATTTACATTGAAATCTGGTTATAGGGATGAATTCAAGCGCGCATCTTCTCCTGAACCCGCTAAAAACTTGAACGAAATTCCACTAAATTGGGTCGTGGTTTACTCTTGAAATATATCAATTTATATTGTATACTTATTAAGCATTTTTTGTCTTATATCAAAATATGAAATTTATTGTTAATAGGAATGGTCGTGGAAGAATGAAAATTCTAATTGCAGGATTAGGTTCTATTGGTAGACGACATTTGCGGAATTTTCAAGCGGTAAACGCAGGCGAATGTGTGTTGTTACGTACCCGTCGTTCTACACTTCCTAATGATGAATTGGCAGGTTTGCCGAGTGAACATAATTTAGCGGAGGCACTTCAGAAGCATAAACCTGATATCGTAGTCGTTTCAAATCCAACTTCGCTGCACCTTGATGTTGCAATTCCTGCTGCTGAAGCGGGTTGTCATCTGTTATTAGAAAAACCTATTTCTCAGACGATGGATCGTGTGTCTACTTTAGCAGACATTGTGAGGCAGCAAGATGTGAGGGTGCTTGTCGGGTTTCAATTTCGGTTTCACCCCGGCTTACAACACATTAAACAATTACTTGACGAAGATGCGATCGGTCCTGTGACATCTGTCCACGTACATTGGGGAGAATATCTTCCTGCGTGGCACCCATGGGAAGATTACCGCATAGGCTATGCAGCACGCAGCGATCTTGGTGGTGGAGTTTTGCTAACATTATGTCATCCGTTTGATTATTTGCGATGGCTGATTGGAGAGGTTGAAGCAGTATCGGCAATGACAGCACAAGAAGGCGGATTAGACATTGAAGTTGAGGATACTGCAAATGTGATGCTACGGTTTATAAATGGGGCCCTCGGAACTGTTCATCTTGACTATGTTCAGCGGCCACCTTCACATGTCCTACAAATTACAGGGCAACGCGGACATATTCTTTGGGATAATGCTCATGGCGCGGTCCAGTGTTATCGAACCGATACAGCAACTTCGGAAACAGTAGAAATGGATTCAGACTTTGAGCGAAATACACTTTTTATTCAAGAAGTAAAACACCTCCTCAATTGCGTTGAAAATGACACAGAACCGTGCGTTAATCTTGCAGATGGAATTGCTGCACAAAGAATTGTGCTTGCAGCAAAGGAATCAAGTACAGAAAGAAAGGAAATAATTATTTCATAGCTGTGGTGTTTGATGCAATAAAGGTTTTCGGATGAAAAAAGATTTGTTTGACTTACACGGAAAAGTGGCTATCATTACAGGGGGTGCAGGCATGTTAGGGAAAGAGTATTGCCGCGCATTTGCTGAAGCCTCTGCCCATGTGGTTATCGCTGATGTGCGAGGTGGTGCTGCGAAGGATTACGCAAGTCAGATCAGTACAGAAGAATATCCGAAGGCAATTGGCGTTGAAACTGATGTTAGGGATAAGCTGTCTGTGCAGTCTATGATTACCCGAACCCTTGACGAATTTGGTAGAGTTGATATTCTTGTTAATAATGCTGCCCTTGATCCAAAATTTGATACAGAACACGCATCTGAACATACAAATACTTTTGAAGACTATCCGCTGGAACTTTGGAATGAGAGTGTTGCAGTTGATTTAACGGGGATGTTCCTCTGTTCACAAGCAGTAGCACGACCAATGCTTCAACAGAAAAACGGTGTAATTATTAATATTTGTTCAACTTATGGAGTCGTTGGTCCCGATCAAAGGTTATATGAAAGCGATGATCCGACACAACCTCAAACCTATAAACCGATAACTTATTCTGTTACAAAAAGTGCTGTGCTCGGTTTAACACGCTATCTCGCAACATATTGGGCAGGTAAAAACATACGTGTCAACGCGTTGACACTCGGCGGTGTATTTAATGAGCACGATGACGAATTTGTCCGAAGGTATAGTTACCGCACACCGTTGGGGCGCATGGCAGAAAAATCGGAATACTGCGGAGCGCTCCTTTTTGTTGCATCTGATGCAGCATCCTATATGACAGGTGCAAATCTCGTGGTCGACGGGGGTTGGACAGCATGGTAGATCAAAATTCAAATCTATCTGTGAATTCTAAAAAGTTGGAGGTATTAGGCATTGTTCAGGCGCGAGGTGGATCAAAAGGTATTCCGGGCAAAAACATACGAAACCTTGGTGGATACCCGTTGATCGCATATAGCATCGCTTCCGCGCTTGCTTCGGAATCCGTCACGCGGCTCATAATTTCTACTGATGACGATAAAATCGCTGAAGTGGCAAGAGTTTATGGTGCTGAGGTGCCGTTTATGCGTCCAGATGAATTGGCAACTGATGATGCACAGGATTTTCCTCTTTTTGAGCATGCACTTGCATGGCTAAAAAGTAATGAAAACTATGTCCCGCAAATCATTGTTCAACTACGGCCAACATCGCCGCTGCGGCCAAAAGGTTCAATTGATACCGCAGTCAAATTGCTATCGGAGGATCATCAAGCTGATTGTGTTCGGACTGTGATTCCATCTCAACAGAACCCTTACAAAATGTGGCGGGCAGACGAAAAATATCTGCACCCACTATTAGGTGATGAGTTTCCTGAACCCTACAACATGCCGCGTCAGAAATTACCGAAAACCTATTGGCAAACGGGCCACCTTGACATAATTCGTTATGAAACTGTTACTAAAAAGAAATCGCTCACAGGTGAACGGGTGCTACCCCTAATCATTGAACCGAAGTACTGCACCGATATTGATACTCTTGAAGATTGGGAACACGCAGAGTGGAAGTTATCACGTAACAACCTTGATATAGATTTTCCAAAAGAAGGTGTGCGAAACAAACAATCTAAAAACATAATTCCGTCTAAACCTGCTTTATTGGTTGACTCGCCATAAAATTTTGGCGAGTCAACCAATAAAGCAGCAAACTAAAAGTTTGCGCTACAAAAGATTGCTTGGCCCGAACTTACGTTATATTATTGAAATCGCATTCAGAGACACTAAAATAACCTAAGTTGCTACGGACAAGATTTCGAGATGGCGGACACTGCTTTTTACCAAAAAAACAAGGCATTTCCGCTGATTCTTATGTTTTCTGTCTTATGTTTTCTGTTCTAAATCGGGGTTAGAAACCCTCAGACAAGAGCATTCGCAAATAGGTGGCAACTTGGGTTAAAATAGACAGACATAAGGAGAAAACATGCCTCGCGTTGTTCAAATAGGCGAAAAACATGTCGGTATGGGACAGCCTGTTTATAGATTAAATATATCCGCACCGTTGAATCCTCTCTCGGTGATGGTGTTAAGCGGATTTATCCAGGTGAAAAAACTGCAATGGAAAGATTAAGGAGGAAAAATACATTAATGTCCTAACCAAATTTCTCGGTTGAATGGACAGAAATGTAGTGTGCGCTCCACTTGCGCATACACTAATCAATTACCTATGCTAAGAGAATTTACAAACAGTGTTACGCGATGGGATACGTTGCTATTCCACCGCATCTTTGGTTGGGGTGATAAACGATTTTTGAATCGTTCGTTCCGTTTAATCTCTTGGAGTGCTAATGGATATCTCTATCCATTTGTTGCGCTATATGTATTTCGCAACTATGGGGATGCGTTAAGTAAACCTTTTTTAATATCTGCATTTGTTGCATTCCCAATTAAGGGATTACTATACCACTTTCTTAAACAGGCGATGAAACGCGACCGCCCCTTTGAAACAATTGATGATGTTCATTTTCGAGTCCGACCACCAGATAAGTTCAGCTTTCCATCTGGACATACGGCTTCGGCGTTCCTTGTAATGACATTGCTATCAAGCTTCTTCCAGATTCCAGCACTACAAATTGGAACGTTTATTTGGGCGGCAATGGTCGGTGTAGCACGTGTATATCTCGGAGTACACTATCCCACTGATGTCCTTGCAGGTGCATTGCTTGGAATTTGCACTGCTGAGATAGGAATGTGGTTTGCCATGTAGTAAAGATGCTATTTTACAACGAACTTAAAAGGTGATTTCTAATGAAGAAAAAGATTTTGTTTATATGCGGTTCAATGAACATTACAACACAAATGCAACAAATCGCTCAAGAGTTACCTGAATATGATAAGTATTTCACACCGTTTTATGCAGACGGATTCATCAAAATTCTTAATAAGCTTAAACTTGTCGAATTTACAATTATCGGAGATAAACGGGCTGGCGAATGCCGCCGTTACCTTGAAAAACAACAACTTCCTATAGCCTACGGTGGTACACAGCATGATTATGATTTAGTCGTCACTTGCAGTGACCTCGTAGTGCAAAAAAATATTAAAGACAAAAAACGGATTGTCGTTCAAGAAGGCATCACGGACCCTGAAAGATTTTCCTTCCATCTCGTAAAAACTTTCAAATTCCTTCCAAAATGGTTTGCTGGCACATCTGCAAACGGGATTAGCAACAACTTTGACTATTATTGTGTTGCTGGCGAAGGTTATCGTGAGTTATTCATTCGCAAAGGTGTTCAACCCGAAAAAATTCGTGTGACCGGTATACCGAATTTTGACAATTGTCAAAAATACTACGATAACGATTTTCCACATAAAGGATATGTGCTTGTTTGTACCTCCGATTTACGTGAAAAATTTCGTTATGAAAATCGGAAAAAGTTCATCAAAAAAGCACTTGAAATTGCCAATGGTAGACAATTGATTTTCAAACTTCATCCTAATGAAAAGTTTGAGCGGCGTACCGCTGAAATTAAAAAATTAGCACCCGACGCACTCGTATACACCTCTGGCAGTGCTGAAGAGATGATAGCCAACGCTGAAGCGTTGATTACAAGTTATTCATCAACGATCTATGTAGGCTTAGCACTTGGCAAAGAGGTCTATTCTGTTCTGGATATGGATGAACTCCGACAATTGACACCTGTGCAGAACGGGTGTGCCGCACGTCATATTGCGGATGTTTGTCGCGAGTTAATCGGTGATGAGCAGAGTTTGGACGAACCCATTTCTTCAACTAAAAAACAGATTCCGGCACATGCCTGAGTGTCTGATCCAATTTTGATTCTTACTATGTGTGCCTATTCACACAGGCGCGCGTATCTCCCTAACAGTATAAAATATCACCCAATCATTTGGCAGATAGAATCCCACACTTCATCAACCGAGATCTGTTTCATGCAGATATTATCTTTGCACTTATCTGTAAACTGTTTACACGGACTGCACGGTACATCATGGCGGATAACTGTGTGGGAGTCCCCGAGCGGTTGGAATCGGATATGATTGCCAGGACCGAACAGTGCTACGGTAGGTGTTCCCACTGCAGATGCAATGTGCATCGGGCCGGTGTCATTTGTGAGAAAAAGGTCGCACCTTTCTATGCAAGCGGCTAACTGCCGAATGTGGAGTTTTCCTGCAAATGGAATAGCAGGTTCGTTCATTAGGTTACTAACGGTATGGACCAGGTCTATCTCTTTCGGACCACCGAAAATGATGACTTGTGCTTTGAAATGTCTGACCAGCCTATCTCCGATAGCAGCGAAACGTTCTGGCATCCATTCCCGCAATTTCCATCCTGCCCCTGGAAACAGGCCGACCTTTAACTGCATTTCTGCTATACCCGCTTCTTCAAAAGAGTGATGAACATCCGCACGTTCAGATTCTGCAAGAAAAAGTTCTAATTGACGATTTTCTGCTGGTATGCCAGCTGCATGCAACAGGTCAAAATAGTGTTCTATTGCATGTTTGTTCCCCTGTTCCGGAACACGGATAGTACAAAGTTTACCTTTGCCAATCCGTTCAGATGCGCCACTGAAATACATTAGCAACTCCGTACGAAATTTCCGTTGAAAATCGAATGTTAACGCAAATTTCCGTTGGCGTAAAATACGGATAATCCGTAGCATTTCTCCTGTATCCTTGTCTTTGGCGGATCTATTAAATTCAATTATTTCATTAAGGTGTGGGTTTTGCTGGAGGATATCTGCTGATTGTTTTGCGACTAACATCGCAATATAAGCGTTAGGAAAGTGAGCGCGGATAGCTCGGATTGCTGGGGTTGTCAACACGATATCTCCGAGTGAACTGAGGCGAATGAGTAAGATTTTTTCCATGATTTTTAATTTATAGTGAAATCCACAATTACCTCGCCACATTACCCATTTATTTTCTTAATTTTCATACAGTTTATGCTACAGAAGTGCCCCATTTTCATAAGAAAAACTTACAATTTTCTTTTCAATCCGATCCACTGCTGCTTCCACGAGAGCTGCTATATCAAGACCTTCCTCTGCTTTTTCTAACTCAGCAACTGATGCGTGCGTTGCGGGATGCTTCGGAACAAAAAGAGAGCAACAATCCTGGTGTGGGAGCGTAGAAACTTCAAAAGTGCCTATCTGTTTTGCTTTTGCGATAATATCAGCCTTATCGTCACCGATAAGCGGACGGAGAATCGGTATGTCTGCAATCGCTTCAATTGCCCGGAGGTTTGTAAGTGTTTGTGAAGCTACCTGACCGAGGCTTTCACCTGTAACGAGCGCCTCCGCTTCAACAAAAGCAGCAACACGTTGTGCAATGCGCGTCATCATACGCCGATACAGCAAAACTCGAAACGGTGCAGGTGTTTCTGCTACGATAGTTTGTTGAAGTTCTGCAAATGGTACCAGATAAATTATACTTCGGTAGTTTGACTCTGCCAAAATATTCGTCAGTTCCATCACCTTTTCCAAAGACGCCTTATCAGTATAAGGGTAACTGTAGAAATGAATAAAAACGGCTTTTGCGCCGCGTTTAATCATTTGCCACGCTGCAACGGGAGAATCAATTCCACCAGAAAGCATCACAAGAACTTTACCACTAACACCGACCGGCAGTCCTCCTATACCTCGAAGCTTGTCCGTATAAATGTAGACATTGTGATGTGATACATCTACCCATACCCGCAGGTCGGGGTTATGCATATCTGCCCGAGCGCCAGTCTGTTGAATCAAGTGCGCCCCTACCTCACTGCTAATTTCTGGCGAAGTTAACGGAAAGGATTTGTCGGAACGCTTAGTTTCAACTTTTAGCGTCTCAAAAGTTTTCCCTTCGGTCAGCTGCAAAGCAGTGTCTTTTATTGCAGCAATATCTTTTGCTGCTCGATAAACAAGTTCAAAATGTGCAATACCCATAACCCCGCGCAGCCGTTTTTCAATTTCAGCAATATCTGTCTCTTGCTTAAGATGCACAACGATCCTATCGTGAAGTCTTTGGACTTTTGCATAACCTGTGCCGCGCAGTGAACGTTTAATGTTTTGCGCGAGTTTCTTTTCAAAAAACACTCTATTTTTCCCTTTCAACCCAACTTCAGCGTAATGAATAATAAATAACTTTTCGGTATAATGCATCGCTACTAATCCTTGCACTGGCTATAGACGCCTAATTTCGGATCCAGAACACTTGTATAGTAGACTTTAGAATTAATTTGGACATTATGTTCGGTTCGGTTAGGAAACCGAACCTACCGGGGGTGTTGAGCATCAAACTAACAGTTTATGCTATAGGAAGTGTCCCATTAATTATAGGTTTTACTATAAATCCTTGTTTGGTTGAATTTAGGTGAGAACAACCTTTGTTAAACGAAAATGGAGTTTTGCCACGTTCCGTAGTGCATCGGATCCGTGCAATTTTATAAATTCTTTTCCCGCCTCTGTAACCTGATATGCCCCTCTCGGCAACCGCAAATCGTATTCTTGAGATAATGATTCTATACCTCTCAGGAAAGCATCACGTGCTATTACTGAAGCAGCAGCCACTGCGATGTCTCTTTCTGCTTTAGTTTCCTGCTTTATCTTTATATCTCGTTCTGTTAACTGTGGTGTGATCACATCATTATTCGCAAATTTATCCACAAGCGCGTGCTTCGCTCCCATGCGGTTAGCAAGCGTTTGAATAACCTCAACATGTAGTTTTGCAAGCATCGTATTTAGATTTTGACCGCGCTTTTTGAGTGATTCATAGAAAGAATTGTACTCCGCTGGCATTTTTTGCTCAACAACGATGTGTTGTTCATAGTGTTTCCACATCCACGCAGCGAGTTTTTGGACGCGTGGAATTGAGACTTCTTTCCCATCAGAAATACCTTTTTCCAAAAATTCCTCACGGCATTCAGCGTTTACGTAAACACCTGCAACCACAAGCGGACCGAAGTAATCGCCTTTTCCCGCCTCATCTGTACCTATCCATTCTTGCCAATTATGTATATTATTCATATTATGTCTATATCTATCTTGAATTACAGAGGGCAGCAAATTGGGTGACTTGGCGTCCGACCGCTTTAACGCGCTCTGTCATTTCTGGGTCGTATAAATCGCCGTTTTCATCAAAAGCTTCAGAAGCACGAGGGATTGAAACATCGTTAGGAATAACCCATGCGCGTAGTGTTGCCCCTACTGTTCTTAACATTGACAATGCATTTCCTGCACCCATCCTACCGCCCGAAACACCGATTAACCCTACAACTTTATTTTCAAATTCTTCATACCTCATCAGGTCTAATGCGTTTTTGAGAACACCACTGAAACTCCCATGGTATTCCGGAGTGCCAAGAAGAATACCGTGCGCGCGTTTCACCTTTTCCTTAAGTTTGAAAACATCGGACGGATATTCAGATTCGTCTGCAACTGCGCCGTGGAAAATGAGTTGGTATTCATTCAAATCTAACAATTCCACTTCTGCGCCGACCTCTCTCGCCCCTGCAAGGGCAATCGTCAATGCTGCATGTGTGGTGCTACCTTGTCGTAGACTGCCACATAAACCGACGACATAGATGGGATGGTTATCACTGTTTGGCATTTTAGTCCTAATTTGGGAAAATTGAAAATTTGTACAACTTCTTTTTCACTACTTCAATTATACAGAGAGCATTGAAAAAAATCAAGGTGTGAACTGCAATTAATTTCAAATTTTACTTGATTAATTTAATTGTTTTTGATAAAATAGTTTAAGTTGTAAAGTAATATACGGATCACCTGCAACGATCCGTAACTGTAACATTAAACTTATTTGTGCCCCTTAAAGGAGGTATTCACAATGAAATTGCTTACGTATCTATGTATTGCAACCCTTACCATTATGTGGGGAGGGCAATTGTCGTCACACGCTGCTGTTAGTGATGATGGTTTGATTCTCTACCTCGGTTTTGATAGAGAAAGTGGCGGAACGGTTAAAGATGGAACTGGCGGAGGGAATGACGGTGCACTTACTGATGGTGCAGAAATAACAACCGATGAGAAGGTACACGGAGCAGGATCTCTGGAAATCATAGACCAGAACGCAAGCGTCCAGGTTGAATCTTTCCAAGAGTTAGCAGAATATCAAGATAACAGTTATGTTTTTTGGATCAACTTCATTCAAGGTTCAAACGGTGCTTGGAGCCAAATAATTGCTAAGCCTGCTCCAGGTGAAGATCGTTCACCCGGTATCTGGGTACGGCCTGCTGAATTAGGGATTCACTACCGGTTTAACCCAGGTAACAAAGGTGCTGGTTACGTTGGTCCCGATGGTAACAACACCCAGTTTGCAACCAAAAAATGGTATCACATTGCTGGCGTTAGAGCAGGAACAAAATTAACCTTTTATGTAGATGGAGTGGCAAAAGCCGAATATAACGACATTCCTGCCGCAATTGCCCAGGGTGCGGATAAATTGTATATCGGTAAAAGTCCCAGGTATAGGGCTGCTACGTTCCATCTCGATGATCTCTATATCTTCAACAGAGCTCTCAGCGTAGATGATGTTAATGATGTTAAAGATGGTCTGCTCCTACCTGTTGAGCCAAAAGATAAACTGGCAACAACGTGGGGAAAATTGAAGACGCATCGCGACTAATTCTACAACGTATATACAATATAGGGACAGCTTCTATGCTGTCCCTATTTATTTTCTGACTATCGCTGAGTAGTTGTCGGTCAGGTTTCGCTCCGCATTTATTGGCTGAACCATTAAGTGTTCAAATTATAGACAACTATGTTCATTTTCTAACAATAAATTCGACTATCGTCCAAAGAACTTGTGGCGGTCCCACACTGTCTAACGTTAACTTTAATTGGCATCACATTTGCTACTATTGTTCGTAAGACGATTAATCACGAAATCACTGTCACTCATTTTCACACAAAATACCTTGAAAATTACATTGAAAAATGCTAAAATCTAAACGATGCGTTTTATTATATATGAAATTTATTAAAACCTATATTCTAAAGGTAAAGAGGATGGACGAGTAATGAAAAAAATGATATGGGTAGTGATGCTGTTCCTGATGTGTGTCGCTACCGGTCACGGTGAATATAATGGTGAATGTTGGGTTGTCAGTGGTGGAGATACTGTCTATAAATTACATGCAAATGGTGCAGCAGATCCTTCTGCTATTGAAGGTTTAACAAACGCGAGTGACGTTGAAGTCAATCCGGTCAATGGAGTCGTTTGGATTGCAGTTCCTGCAAATAATGTTGTTTTCAGGTATGATCCGGCGGCCAATAAATTCACACAAACCCCTGAGATTAAAGCACCTACAGGAATCTCTGTTAACCCGACTGATGGGACGGTTTGGATCGCTGGACTTGACGGTGTACGAAAAGTCTCTGCTGACGGACAAAATATTCTTGCCCAAGTAATTCCGTCCGACGGACCTGCGAATCTTGACTCGGGCAGATTCAATGTGGCTGTCAACCCAAAAGATGGCAGCTGCTGGATAACGGATGGAAAAGGACCAATTGCACGTTATGATGCAAATGGAAATCTGCTTGCAAATGCGCCACCGCTGAACGAACCGAAAGGCGGTTTATCAGTAGACTACCAAGGGAATGTCTGGATAGCAGATACGCAGGCAAGTATCGTTGTCCGTTACTCTCCTAATGGAGAAGAATTGGTAAAAATAACCGATATTCTTAACCCGGTTTCACCCAGTGTCAATCCAAAAGATGGAAGTGTATGGGTGGCAGGAAATAACACAACGTTGATCAATTTATCGTCAACAGGGACAAAAGTTAAAGGATTTGAGGTCGGAGCAGCAATTGTCGCGGTAACCTATTCACCTGCAGATGGTGAAATCTGGATTGCTGATATGCTTGGTGTTACATTCACAGGGCAAGTTAGCAAATGGACAGCAACTGGTGAGATGCGTTTTGCAAATGCTATTCCGCAGCCCTCTACCGTATCAATCGGATTTTGGGAAGGAAAATGATTTGATTTTATAGTAAAACCTATAATTAATGGGACACTTCTGTAGCATAAACTGTTAGTTTGTGCAGATGCGGACACAAACTAACAGTTTGATGCTCAACACCCCTGGTATGTTCGGTTTCCTAACCGAACATACTGTCCAATTAATTCTAAAGTCTGCTATAAGGACGATTGGAAACAAGGAACGGTATAAGTCAGGCTAACAAAGCCCCGCACAAGAGGACTTATTGCTGATAATTTGGGAGATGTGTTATGAAAAGATTTTTGGCCCTTGCAATTGGAATATTTTTTGTGGCTGCTATTCTCGGCAATAAAGTTGTGAAACGTCCTGATTTTCAGATTGATGCCGAAAGTATCATCTTCTCTAACCCGACACCTGTTGAAGGGGAAGAGATTACAATTTGGATTGAGGTGAAAAACGTTGGAACCGGCACACCTACGATGAATGAAGATTTAGTAGTCGATCTTTATGAGGGCGATCCTGCAACAACTCCGCTCCAGATTTTATGCAATGATGTCATTTTGGGTTTGGAACCTGGGGAAACGAAACGTGTGGAGGCACAGTGGCAGCCTCCCGCCGGTAGAACTGAGATTTATGCTGATGTTAACCCAGCAGGGAAACTACATATTGTAGAATCTAACAAAACGAACAACGTTGCCCATGCTGCAATAGTCGCCACCAAGAGAACGTTCCCGGAAGTAACGCCAGAACAAATTCAAGCATCTATTGATCGAGGTATTGCGTGGATAGAATCACAACAAGGTAAAAGTAGTCGGACCTGTTTGCAATGTGGTAGTGAAAATCAAATGATTTTAACCTGTGTTATCTGTGGTGCGAGTCTAAAAGGTTTAGCAGAAAATTTTGTGCCGGGTTCAGTTTGGAGTTTTGGCGAAGACCCGCTACAGGAAACATCATTAGCATTGCAAGCGTTGCTCGCAGCAGGACGCACACCATCTGACTTATCTGTGCAGAAAGGTCTTGCAGCCCTTCTTGAACGGGATTGGAATGACCTTGATGTGTACCAATATGCTGTCCTTGTTCCGGTATTGGTAACAATACAAAACCCGGATCATCGGGAACGCGCGCAATTCGCAGTGAACCAATTAGTAAAAAAGCAACTTCCTGTAAAAGGGAGTGAGTTTGCTGATCCGAGAGATGACGGTGGATGGGGGTACGGTTACTCAGCAGATGGGGCACACATGAACATGGTTATCTACGCGCTTTATGCTGCGAAGCAGTGGGGACTTGAAATTCCGCAAGATACATGGACACGTGCCGAGAAGTGGATTCGCGGAAACCAGACCGATACAGGTGGATGGCTCTATAATTTAGTTGAAGAGGGTTCACTTTGGGGAATAGGGGTTTACGGTAGCATGACCGCGACAGGTTTGTGGGCACTCCGTGCCTGCGGTGTTTCCATTGATGATCCTCAGATACGAAAAGGGATTGACTGGATAGGAGAGCATTGGTCACTCACCCGAAATCCAGGATCCACTTCGTGGCTTTACTACTTTCTTTTATCCCTGCAGCGTTTTAGTGACATCCCACCGAAGCAACAAACAATAGCCGGCCATGACTGGTATAATGAAATTGCGAACATGATGGTCACAGAACAAAAATCGGACGGTAGTTGGGATAGTCCGGGGGCAGCGACTGATTTTATGTCCACCTGTTTTGCAGTGATGTTCTTGAGTCGTGCCCTTGTTGGGCCCACAGCCCCTAATATTGGTGTAGTGCCACAAAGTTTGCGATATTCACCGCCATCTCCTCGCGTTGGCGAAGAAGTTAAACTCAGTGCAACGCTTTGGAATACTGGCACCCCTTTTGATAAAACGCTGAACGTCAAATTTTATGCTGACAACACTGAAGTGCAAACAGCAGAAGTTTTTTGGACATCCTCTCTCAATGAGTCCGTTGTTTCAGTTGATTGGGTTCCAAAACAGGAAGGTGAAACAGAGATTTCTGTTCACGTGGACTTTAAGGATACAGATGAAAACGATAATACGGAATCTGTAACGCTGAATATCCACCCAAAATCCACTGATGCTACGGACACAAAACTGGTAGATATCAAGAAAGTTTCTGAAAATGTGTTTCAGATGGGAACTGTTGTTGTTGATATTCACAAAAAGGAGATAACTGTCACTGGCGAAATTAATATCGCAAGTGATGATACCATAATTGAATTCTTTGCCTGTGGGACACGTGGGCCATCTCATGAGAGCATCTTAATGCTTGATACCGAACCACTTTTTCTTTTTACGGCACTCGGTTTGTTAGACCTTGAAGCAGGCATGAATCTTGAAGTTCAAGGTGATCCGCGCGATCCTGAGGGCTCTCACGTACAGATGTGGGTTGAATGGCAGCAGGGAGAAAAAGTTGTTTCACGCCCCGCACGAGACTTGGTCTGGAATGTGATGGTTGGGCAACCGATGCAAAAAACCCATTGGGTTTTCACTGGCGGACGCAAGAGAAAAAACCAACTCACCTCTCAACTCACTCACAATATTATTGCAGTATACCGCGATCCGGATTCACTATTGAATAATCCATTACCCGGTAGTACTGATGATCGCACCTACCGCGTCAATACTGATGTAGTTCCGCCTAAAGGCACAAAGGTCAAGCTCATCATTCGCCCGCTATGAAACTTCAACCACAAGTTTATGCGGCGGGTTAAATACCCAATTACAACTTATGGGAGAAAACAATGCCTATTTTTGAGTATCACTGCAACGCCTGCAAGACAGAATTTGAAGTGCTACAACGAACAAATGATACGAAGAAAGCTCTGAAATGTCCCGACTGTGGTACTGAAGATACCAAAAAACGTTTCTCAGCATTTGCAGCTATGGCAACCCAAAAGGAAACTGCTAAGGATAGTGGTACCTGAGCACTTCCAAATTAGAGACAGTTTGTCCTCATGAAACAAAGTCCTGAAGCAAAACCCGTAAATATCCTTCGTGAAATAGAAGGGAACAAAATTGCTCCTGTTTATCTGCTCTGTGGGAAAGAGACCTTTCTTATTGAAGGCACGCTCAAGCAGATGTTGGATAAGCTCCTGCCTTCTGATACCCGCGATTTCAATCTAACTATTTTAGATGGTAATACTGTACCTGTCAGAGACATTCTCAGTAACGTTGAAGTGTATCCGATGATGGCAGAATGGCGAGTTGTCATAGTGGAAGATTTCTCCGCATTTAACAAGACACAGAAGCGAAATGCCTCACCGACAACTATTATCCATAATGCGATGCAGGTTGAAGCGGAGGATGTTCAAAAGTGTGTTACGGATACTGCCAAACTTCTTGGTGTCTCTACACAACAGATTGCCGATGAACACCCGGATTTTAGCAGTGCTGTTCAAGAGATCGGTGAAACACTTAGTGGCGGATTAACTGAAGATGTACGAGCATTTCTTACACGTTTACCTGAACTTGCCGCACAACTTGAAGTCCATTCTGAAAATGGAGGCAGCGATAGTGATGCAGATCTGTTATTGGAATGGCTGCAAGGCAATCTTCCTAAGACGAGTGTGCTTATCTTTACAGTAAAAGATGAGGTAAGTAAGACAAACCGATTTGCTAAAGCGATTCAAGAAGTCGGCGGTAGATATGTTTCTTTTGATCCTTTGGAAAAAGGGACATCACTCAACCGGGACCCGCTCTACAAAAAGGTTATGGAGAAGTTCGCAACCTTCAATAAGAAAATAACGCCCCGTGCATTTGAACTACTCCGTAACCGAACCGGTGGCGATATGCACACAATTGCTGAGGCGATCAACAAGATCATCAACTACGTCGGTGATAAACAGCAAGTAGATGAACTTGATGTCCGAAATTTGGTGACGCAAAGCGCTTTTGACAGAATTTTTGATCTTACCGATGCTATTGGAAAACGTTCAACCCGACAGGCATTGAAAAGCCTCCGCGAAGTGTTAGCAAGCGGTCAAGGGCCAATTCCACTCACCGCAACAATTGCAACCTATATCCGATCCTCCCTTCAAGCGAAGTTGATAGTCGTGAGAAAAGGGTTGAAACCGATAGGAAAACGGATGCGCTACCCTGATTTTATCACAAAAATTTTTGAACCGCTGGCTGAAGAAGTTGGAGAAATTCTACCGAATTCTGCCGGACATAACGTCCTGAAAGGGAGCCCATTTCCCGCTTACAAGATTTTTCAAACTTTACACGCATTCACTGTTGAAGAATTGATGGATGCCTTGGAAAAAACCTTAGAGGTAGAAATTCAATTGAAAACAACCCCATTTGACGAAGAGGTTCTTCTGGAACAGTTAGTGTATGATATATGCAACAGTTCAAGGCAGCAAATGTAAGAGGCACAATGAATTGTGATTAAGCAGGACTTACGCATTCCCCCTTATCAGTGGAACTTTAAGAAAAATGTGTAAGTCCTGTTAAGGATTAATTCATGACGACTGCTGAATTTATTGAGAAAAAACAGAAGACTTGGGATGAGTTAGAGGTGTTGTTGAACCAGCCTCGAAGTGCAAATGCGCGGCAACTCAGCCGGCTCGGCTATCTGTATCGGCGTGTTACGTCCGATTTGGCGGTTGCGCGGCGCGATTTCCCACAGGACCGATGTGTTACATACCTGAATGAGTTGGCATCCCGTGCACATTCCACTGTTTATCAAACTACCCCACTGAAACGGGGATCACTTTGGCAGTTCCTTCGGTACGGTTTTCCACAAGTATTCCGAGAAAATATCTATTTTGTTGGTGCTGCGTTCCTGATGTTTACCATTGCGTTTGCCGGTGCATATTTGAGTGCTTTGAGAACTCCCGCATTTGCGGAACAACTCATTCCTGAAGACACTTTAAAGCACATCAAAGAACTGGGTAGCGGTGCTTGGAATGACACATCTGCAGAAAACAGAAATCTTTTTGCTTCTTTTGTGATGACGAATAATATTCGAGTCGCGTTCTTTGCATTTGCTTGGGGCATCATGTTTATGGTGGGCAGTGTCTATATTTTAGTTTACAACGGGATTCTTATCGGTGCTGTTGCGGGGTTGTGTCATGTCAACGGAGCAGCGTTAGCACTCTGGTCATTTGTGTCACCACACGGCTACATTGAACTAACAACGATTTTTATTGCTGGCGGGGCAGGCATGAAATTGGGATATTCACTCATCGCGCCATCGCAATACACGCGTAAACGTGCTTTGATAAACGCTGCGCGAACTGCAATTCAAATGCTTGGCGGGTGTGTGGCTTTACTCATCGTGGCTGGTACCATAGAAGGTTTTGTGTCACCTTCTGAGTTATCAAACGCGGTCAAAATCGGTTTTGGTGCGCTGACTGGAGTCGTACTATTCACCTATCTTTTTGGGATGAAACCCCGTTAAAACCGACTATGGTTAGATGCAGTTAGGAAACCGCACCATAGGTGTCAATTTAGTGCCTGATTTCTTGTTGGAGGGCTTTGAAAGCCCGATTTATTACCCCCAAGGGTAGGCGCGTTTACAAAACGCGCCTACCAGGGTGGTGAACCGCTAAATTGACACATAAGGCAGAATACGCCAAATCAACGGTATGAATGCTATATAGCATTCCCGTATGGTATTCTGCATTGGTTAAGAAACCGCACCTATCAGGGTAAGGTCCTAACTGTGCTTTTTCCTTTTAATCCGTTCCAAAAACTGATCCTACCAGAGCGGAACCTAACCCACACGCTAAATTGACACCTATACATTACGCTATATCTTAGATTTCGCCTTTAGTTCTAAATACTTATTTATTACTGCCATTGTCAATTGATGTGCGGGAACATCAATTGTGACAACACCTTGGCGGCGTAAAATCTCCAAAGTTGCGTGTTTTTCTTGTAATAGTCGTTCTGCAATTGCTTTTTGATAGACCGACTTGGAATTTGATGGCTTCTGAGCAGCCAATTCAATGATACCAGAATCTGTCAATGTTACACAAACAACGAGATGGCGTTTGGAGAATTGTGCAACATAAGCGGCTATCCCTTCAGCAGAATCTTTGTCGAGAATGTCAGTAAAAAGTATAATAAGGGCGCGCTTTCGCTGTTTTGCAGCAAGATAGGTGAACGCCGATTCAAAGTCTGGTTCTACCGGATGCACTGGCAATGCGTAGATCGTTTCTAACATTGTGAGAAACTGTTTCTTTCCGGGCTTTGGCGCAAGATATTGGTGAACGGTATCCGCAAAAGCAATTAATCCGACCTTATCGCCTTTCAAAGTTGAGACATGGGCAGCCATCAAAGTTGTATTGATAGCATAATCCAACTTTAACATTGCTTTCTGCGATCTTGATTCAGCATCAGGTATTTCAGACGTTTCCAAAAGGATTGGAGAAGCCATCAGCCTACCGGTATCCAACATGATCACAACATCTTGGCTCCGTTCGGTCTCAAATTCCCGAACAATCGGTTTGCGGTGGCGCGCGGTGGCATTCCAATCAATACGACGGAAGTCGTCATCGGGGGAATATTCGCGCAACCTTTCCATCTCTGTGCCTTCACCAAATTGTCGTGAATTTTTTAATCCCATACGGTGGAGCATGCCACGTTTGACTAAGAGTTCATACTGACGAACTGCTCGTAGATTCGGATAAACCTTTATCTCCGTTTCCGCTGGCATCCGACGTTGACGGACAACAAAACCTAATACACCCAAACACCGCACATGAATGTCTCCAAACTGATAGATACCCCGCCGCAACGGTGTGAGATGGTAAGACACATCCGCGTGATCCATAGGTGAAACGCTGCAATCATAAATCACCTTCTCATGCAGCAATTCGTCAGGAAAATCGTCTTTAAGACGTATCCTTAAATGATGACGCGAACGGTTGACAATTTGTAGCTTCACGATGTTCTCTACTCCCAACGAAAATTTAGAATTCATCTCTCGATGGACTTCAACTTTTTCAAGTAGAGGGTTCGTAACATAGTCAATGATACCGACAACAAATAACAACACCAAATACGCACCACCGATGAACAAGAAGTTCGGTGAGACAGTGTAAAGCACAATCGGAATGGCTATTGGAAGGAGAAAAATGAGGAAACGTCTGCTTATATGCATCTTTTTTTAACGGGGAATTTCTACCTCAGCAAGTAGTCGGTCAATTATATCGTCCGAGGTTAACCCTTCAATTTCAGCATCGGGTTTCAAAAGGATACGATGCCGATAGACATGGGGTGCCAAGTATTTCACATCGTCAGGCAGAATATAATCGCGTCCTTGTAAAGCCGCATAAGTTTTGCTCGCTAACAGGAGTGCGATTGAGGCACGCGGACTCCCCCCTAACACTAACTCATTTGACGCACGCGATGCATCAGCTAAATTGACAATATAGTTGAAGATTGAATCCTCTACTGTGACAGTTTGAATCGCTTCTTGGCACTCTTGGAGCGATGTGTTGTCAAGCACGCTTTCGACCCCTACCGCTTCTAAACGCGTGGCACTAAATCCTTGATGGTAATTCATCAAAATTTGCGTCTCTACTTCTGTGCCAGGATAATCCACGTGTAGTTTAAACAAGAATCGGTCGAGTTGTGCTTCGGGAAGCGGATAAGTCCCCTCATATTCAATAGGATTTTGCGTTGCTAATACAATAAATGGGGCAGGAAGTTCGTGACGGACACCGTCAATGCTCACCTGTCGCTCTTCCATACATTCTAAGAGCGCTGATTGCGTTTTAGCAGGTGCGCGATTGATTTCATCTGAAAGTAACACATTTGTGAAAACAGGACCGCGCTTTAAGTTAAATTGGTTTGTCGTCAAATCATAAACACTTGTGCCGACAATATCAGATGGCATTAGGTCAGGTGTAAACTGTACGCGACTGAACTGCCCGGAGACTACCATTGCTAACGTTTTCGCAATTAGTGTTTTCGCAGTGCCGGGCACACCTTCTAATAGGATATGTCCACCTGAGAACAGCCCTACGATCACCAATTCAAAAAGTTCTGCCTGTCCGACAATAACTTTTTGCGCCTCTTGTTTCATTCTCTCAAAAACTGTTTGAACTAAATTCTCCATAATTTATTGCCTTTTTTATCCTCCATACATTCGCTACTATAGTAGGCTTTAGAATTAATTGGACATTATGTTCGGTTCGGTTAGGAAACCGAACCTACCGGGGTGTTGAGCATCAAACTGTTAGTTTGTGTCCGCATCTGCACAACCTAACAGGTTATGCTACAATACACGCAGAAATACGTTCTACTTTGCCCTTCCTATTTTTAATGTTCACGGTATGTTTCAACTCGCTTGGCTATTTCAAGCAGTTGTGATTCCGATATATTATCAGACCTTTCAAGGTCTCGAACAAGATTTGTAAGATTTCCTTCTTCATCAACCGCACCGCGTTGTGTCAATTCTTCTAAAAAACTTGTCGTATCTAAATTCGGATTGACACGCCAGCGTGTTCCCAAATCTGCCCGGAATTTATCACGGATATGCTGTAAAATATCCCCGCGCGTATTGCCTTTTTGATAGAGTGCAGTCATTGCATGAACGTACTCAGAACTAAGCCGCCTATTATTTTCCTGCACATCCAACGGCTTTCCGAACCGTCTTCCTCGCAGTGTCAGGAAAACGAAAAGAATAAGACATATATAGACAGCCGCTAAACCACCGGGCGTTTTGAACACGAGAGTCGTAAACGAATTAGATGGTTTCGATTCATGAGTGAAATATCTACTCTCAGCAAGGCCAATGCGGGCGTTGCGGGGTAGCGTTGACATAAGGTTATAGAGAAACGTTGCATTGCTACTATGCCGCAATCCGCCATCGTTGAACAGATACGCAGATGTTGTAAAAAATACACGTCCTTCACCATCGCGTAGTGATAAAACCACTGCATTATCTTCTGTTCCATAAAGCACAACAGCATTTCGTTCGGAAGTATCAATAACAAAATATGCCTGTGCATGAATTTCGTCAACTGGATGTAACGGAAAAAAGGGTTCATCACTAAGTCTCTGTGAAAATCTCAACCTGTTCGGTAATCTACGCAATTTTAAGACGTACGCTGCAACAAGTCCACCCACTGCTTGGTGATTTCCGCCACTTACGATTAAAGTGCCACCATCTTTAACGAAATCTTGAATCTTTTTAATCTCTGTTTCCAATGGCGCTTTGTTAAGGTCTTGCAGAAACAGTACATCGTAACTTTTCAGACGGGAGGGATATTCTGCTGCAATTTTTGTGACGCGGAATTTGAGTTTACGCAAAATACGATAGAGCACGCTACCTTGTTCTAAGACATCTAAGACACCACATGAAAGTTGTGAACAAAGTAGTGCTATTAAAATCAGGATAAAAATAGATCTCTGGAGAATTCTCATTTTGTTTACGTCTAATCTAACTACTATAGATTTTTTGTAATAGGTCCCGATAACTCGCAACGGTTTCTGCATCACAAGGTTTGTGTCCGTACCACACCTCATCAAAAACTGCAATTGCTGGCTGTAATGTTGTTTGTAGGTCAGTATCTACTTGCGATTGGTGAAGATACTCACGGTTGGTGAGGCTTTTATCGTAAGGAAGGATGCCCCGTTCCTGAAGATGTAAAATAGCAGAGAGATAAAGATAACGAAGCGCACTGCGAAAGTCATTTGAATCCTCTGCTGTCTCCGCGCGTGCCAGCGCAGCTTTTTCTGTTGCTACATGCTCCGATGCTATTTCTAATTCCTCATCGTCATGCACTTCGCGAATCAGATTCTGCCGAATTTGTTTAATAAAAAAGATTATTACAATTCCAAATGCTATGGCACTAAGTGGAAATAGCACGTATTTGATATCAAAAGTCCATTCAGGTTCAGGTTCAAAAAGTTTCGCTAATTCTTTTTGGTATTTTTCATAAGAAACCGTGGGTTCTGAACGGTTCGACTTCAATTCATCGCGAAATGTCTGTTCTTCTGCAGCGGCTGCCATAAACATAATCAGACTAAGACTGTACATTATGATAATCCAAGTTGCTACGGACAAGTTTTTAGACATGTAAATACCGTTTTTTAAGTGAGAATTACTCATTTTACCTAAAATTTCGTAAGGCAAACTGTATGAAAATTAAGGTAATAAACCGGTAATTTGGCGAGGTTCGGAAGAAATCAACGGTATGAATGCCATTTAGGCATTCCCCGCCTCGCCAGCAGTGGGGTATCCGTGCCTCGTGTGGACAAAAAATTACCGAATTAATATATTAATCTTCATTTAGTTTGCTCACTCACAGGCACAATCTAACAGATTGTGCTACTATACACTTCTTATTTAGCCTCACCATTTGTTTCTATTCTTTCTAAGTAGAGCCGCGTAGTTACAATTGCCCATACCGGCACTAAAAAAACGAAGATTAAATCCCTAACAATAAGGAGCAAGATAGTAGGGAGAATACTCGGTAACTTTGGCAACATTACTCCGACATTTCCACCTACGAAAAGCGACAAAAATTTTAGCGGTGTTAACGCTTCTCGAATCGGGGTGAGTTCAGAGAAAAAAGTTGAAAACAGTAATAATACTGCACCCAACAGAACCGAAGTGAAAACAGCAGCGATCCATCCTGTTATGAGATAAATCCACAAAAACCGTAACCTTGCCCCGCTGACCAGGGCATGGCTCCGCTTAAAAACACCTATAATAGATCTGTTTTCGAGGATGAGGCACGGGTTGTAGAGACTTAACGTTACCAGAAAATAGATGTTCGCTAATATTGTCAAAGTCATTATTAACGTTACGAACCACGGTCTTATCAATAAAGGAATCAACCATCCAATTCCGATACTGATGTAATTTCCTACGTCTACAATAAGAACGAACAGCACAGCCGCAACCAAAACTCTAAACACCTTCTTTCCTGTTTGCCGCCATACCTCACGCGCAGTTAGAGGGATCTCATCAGACGATAGCCGCGCGACAACCAACGATAATGGGCAAAGTGTGAGTAACATGAGGATTAGAGGCGTGTAGTAGTCAGGGATTTGGAAGCGAAGTGTCCATTGCCAGAAACTTTTGTCGTCGTTGTTAATTGTACCAACAATCGGGACAGGAAAAAATTGCCAAACCACGTCAGGGGAGGATATGGTATCCTTAACTACATTTGAAGAATGATCCTCAAAAGTTAATTCAACTGTCCTAAATAGGTCAGGTATAGAGACCATAGGAATAATTCCATAGGTTGTGTTCAGTGTTGCGGTTGCAGTATAATCAGATTTATCCTCAACATGCTTTTCAACGGCATCCACAGAACGAAAAAACACACCAATATTTAACAAAATTGCGATGATAGCCACCGGTATCATAATACGCCAAAACAACCAGAAGTTGTTATGATAACTTGTGAAAATCGTTCCTATAAAGTTAGAACGTAGATTGTTAGTCATTGATCTTTTTCCCAATCTTGAAAGCACCCTGTAAATTCTTAATCTGTAGCCTGCATCTCAAGGTCGTAAGCCTCTTTCCGAATCCGCATGTCAAAGTAGAGAAGTGCTGAACCGATAGATCCAATCGGCATCAAGAGTGCTGCGATACTTAGCGTAACAAAACTCCGAATCAAATAAGCGGACCATCCGATATCATTCGGTGTAGGAACAAATAAAATACGGATTGACTCCCAGATAGTCGGTTCTTCGCCTATTTTTTCTGCTAATGTAGGCCCAGTTATAGAATTGAAGATTGCCCAGAAAGATGTTTGTAGTATAAAACTTATCATGAAGGTGATGAGAAAAATCGCCACCATAATTCCAAAGACTCGCCACCAAGTGCCTTTAACCAGTTCTGTACTGCGGCTGAGTGCTTTCGTTGCTGAAGTTTTTTCAAATAACACTGGAAGACTGTAAAGTCCCCACCGCACACCAAAATAAATTGAAAATGGGATGCCTATGATAAATGCTCCCAGAAATACTAATATCTGAAGCATCATATTACCGGATAGCATAACTATTATGATGACTATAAACGGACTAAAAACAACTAATGCCCAGAACAGCGCGCTACCGAGAAGTGAGAAATAACGTTGTAATGTTTGTTTTAAAGCATCTCCCGCAGTAATATCTCTTTTTAAAAACACATGTGCACTCGCATAAATCAATGCGCCGCCTACCAATAGAGATAATAAAAATGTTCCCAGAAGATGGTAGAACAGTATAGAAAGGGTATCTTCCATCCCGAGGTTAAATGCTGCAAATGCATACATTTGATCTATAACGAACGCGAACACGAGATAAACGACTGCAATTTCCAAAAACAGGCGGAAGTGGTGCCGATAGAGCGTAAACATCCCATCCAAAATATCTGTGAAACTCATGGGTTGCATAGCGGTAGTAACGGTTTGATTATTATTTTCAGGTACTAAATCAGTATGTTCTTGCATTGTTTCCTCGCTTCTGAGATAACTTGTTGAGATATTGATTAGTTTATCGTATTTCGAATTTTATTTCAAGACAATAGGACTTTCAGAGACTGCGTATCATTTGACTTTTTTTCTCAAAAATGTTACTATCTTTGCAGATGACTATGAACTAACAAAATTTATGAATTTTCCCAAAAATTACATGTTGAAACAGGAGATGTGATGAACACAAAATCAACGCCAGAGAAACGGCGGTTTGGCTTGAACGCAGAAGAACTTTCATTTTGGAACGAAAACGGTTATCTGGTGCGTTTAGGGGTATTTACCATTAAAGAAAATGATGCGCTTCGCCAAGTGGCAGAAGATATTGTTGACGGTAAACGCCCATTTCCATCCGCACACATCGATCAGAACGCGCTTGTGAGAGACGGAAAGATTGAGGAACAGGGTATTTATGCGATGCACAAAATCCATCATCCAAGTTGTTACGTCCCAGAATTCCTCACACGTGTGCGTGATTCGCGTTTAACTGACCCGCTCGTTGATCTGATGGGTCCTGATATCCTCGGTATTAACAATCTGTTTATTTGGAAAGCACCTAAGATCGGTCTCGGTTTTCCTTGGCATCAAGATAAGTTCTATTTTCGGAATAGGTTTAATACAGAAACAACCATCGGGACGTGGACGGCTATTGACCCAGCGGATCGAGAAAACGGTTGTCTCTACGTTATCCCCGGTAGCCATAAAGATGATATTCATGAACATGATGACATTGAAGGTTCACAACAGCGGGAATTCAAACTTGCACGCGGTGCGCGCGATGAAGACGGTGTTGCTGTAGAAGTGCCACCCGGTGCTGTCGTTTGGTTTCACAGCCATCTCCTCCATAAAAGCACAGATAATCACAGTCTGCGGTTTCGACGTAGTTATGTCTCACATTACCTAAGCGCGCAAGCAGAATGGGCAAAAGGGGATGGAACATATAGAGGGCAACCTGTGATGTGGATTCGTGGTGAGACTTTTCCTGATAAGGTGCATGAGGTTGAACGTGAAGTGTTGCCTGTTCCGAAAGATGAATGATGTTTTATGCGTGAAAACATAGATTACCGCACACAGCGCGTGCGGACTACTCCAACGCAGGCAGCCCCCCAACAATATCCACCGTTTCCAGACTCACCGAAATCACCTGCCCAATCAACCGCACAATATACTGCGGATCATCCGCACGGTTGGGGTCGTTGACAATACGGCTGCGTTTGTCCTTTTTCACACGATACTGATCCACTATCCACTCCAATGCAGAACGGGTGCCGAGGCGGTAGTCAAACGCTTTTGCGGGGATACCGTCAAGTGTCAGAAAATCGTTGTAGATGAGCGAGGTTTTGTCTTTGGAAAGCTTCATCTTCTCAATGCGCCAATTGAGCGATGGGGTTTGAATCGATTTGAGTTTGTCATATTCGGGTTGGGATTCGTAGTTGACATGGATTTCGGCTAACCGTGCGCCTGCTTTAGCAAAACCCCAGAAAGTTTCAACAGATGGGGCAAACGGGATATGCGGTAGGTCACGCTTGAGGTTCAATTGGTATTTCTCGCGATAGTCGGGATGGTGTAAAATGCCGTAGGTATAGTAGAAGATGTCCCACTTGCTGATGGAGTTGTCTTTGTAGTGTGTGCGGAAATGTGTCAATGCCCAATCGGTGATGTTTTCGCGGCGGTTTGTGCCATCTTCGTCGTAAGTGTAGAACGGAAAGCATTGGGAGTCGCCTGTAAGATGGAGATCTGGTATAACATCTACCATCAAAGTATGAAAAGGCTTGATATTTCCTATTGCACTAACACAAATCACTTGATTTTCTCTTTCGGTTTTGGATGTAGAGAAGATGGATGGGAACTCCCGAACTCTTTCGTTAATTATTCTGTCAAAATAGAGGTATGATTTTGTAAATGGACGGTAGAGAGACAATCTTACATTTTCTTGAGAAAAATCAGCACTACGAGCTCTTTGTAAGTTCAGTTTTAGTGATTCACTCCAACTAATCTTTCTGTCGTCAGATTCTACAAAATCGTCAACGTTTGTTTCTCTGTTTGTTCTTTGTAACCATCGTGCAATATCTGTATTATATGTTCCTATCATTCGTGAAACGTTTTCAACTAATATATTTTTATCAAAGTTGTAGGCCCAAGCATCTCGGTTTGTGGATACACCTAAACTGTAGATTTTGAAAATTACATCCACCCCCACTTCCTTCACTGCCTTTGCTTCCTTAGTCCCCATCGGAATAAAGGTGTCAAACTCAGCGTGGAGGCCTTCGGTGAGCCATGTGTGCCGCGCATCTGGTTGAATCGGTTGCCACTCAATACCGCCTACGTGTTGACGCTCATTGAGAAAGTCGAATTTCTGTTTTTTGTTCCACAGGTCATTTGTGCGATAATAGAAAATTTGCAGTGCATCTGGCGAATACGCCCTTTTTTTGACAAATAGATTGATACTCACACCTACGCGAATGCCGAATACATTGGCATCGGAGACCTTCAATCCCTTTCTCGCATTTCCCCCTAAATCAAGGATGTAAATTGCATCGCAATCCTCCGCGAGGTGTTTCCGCATGCCATCAAACGCGACACCGTCGAGAAAACTGTTGTTTGTTACAAAAGCGACAATCCCATCCTCGCCAATCCTATCCAATGCCCATCGAATCGCTTTGACGTAAGGATCGTAGAGTTTATTTACATTAGTAGCTTTAGAGTCTTTTGCATACGTCTCCTTAATCTTTTTATCCATCGTCTCATACTTCCGATTTTTGTTATTGTCGTTCTCATTGACTTGCCCCATATTGTAGGGCGGATTACCGATAACAACAAACATCGGTGTCTGCTTCTGTTTTTCAACGCGTGCGGTATTTTCAGCGGAAAATAGCTGTATCTGCTGTCCTTCTGCCATCTCAAACGTATCCACGAGACAGATGCCTTCAAAAGCAGCGTATCGGTTTGTTGTCGTGAAAAATTGATGTTCAATGTTGAGATTGGCGATGTAGTAAGGCAAAAGCATCACCTCATTGCACCGAAGTTCTGGCGGGTCGGCGATGTATTTTCGTTCCAATGCGATGGGGTCAAGTTCCTGCATGATGCGGACGATAAAGTTGCCTGTGCCGACAAACGGGTCAATGATATGCACACCACTATCAGACAGAGAACGCCCGAATTTTGTTTGCCCAATGTGTTCAACGCTTTTCACCATAAAATCCACAATCGGTTGCGGTGTATAGACGATGCCGTGTGTGTCTGCTACTTTGACAGAAAAGCCTTGAAAAAACTGTTCATAAACGGCATTCAAAAACCCTTGCTTCTGTGAGAAGTCGGTAATCGTGAGCGCGGTTTTCTCTATTGCGACATAAAACCGGTTCAAGGGACAGAGAAATTCGGATCGATTCAGGGTGCGTTCAGTCAGGACATCAATGATGGTTTCAATCTCGCGTGCAATGATATTTCTGCGGGTGAAGTCGCGATTATCAAAGATAGTTGCGAAAATCCGTTCGGTTAGCAGGTGTTGAATCAGCATCTCCTCAACTGCTGCTATAGAGAGATTCGGGTTGATAGAGGTTTGGCACTGCTGATAAAATTTGGTAAACGCCTCCTGAAAATGCGGATTGTTTTGGCGTTCCGTTTCGATTAATTCTGCTAATTTCTCACCGAGTTCGGGGACAATTTCTCTGAATTCTGCGACAGCCGCATGCCATGCCGAGATGTTTTCTTCCTGATATGCAAAGAATGTCTGGAGAACGTGGACAAGGTTTTTTGGATCAGTAATGTCTAAGTCAAGCTGCATCTGTCCGTTTTGATAGAGAAGCGCATGTGTCGGTGATTGAAACACAATGTTTTTGGAGGGATAGTCTACCACGAGTTTCTTGTCCGCTTCAATGTGTAGGTCGTCCTGTGTATCTTTTGCTTCCCAATAGCCGTGTGGTAAACCGTAAGCGTCAACGACTTCGCCATCGGGGATTATCCGTTTGTTTTGTGCCGTATGGAGCGTTTTTTTGCAAAGGAGTGTGAAGTTAGATTCCCCACAATAGTGCTGGAGTAGGTTTTGAAATGCAGCTCGGACACAGTCTTCGTTTTCTGCACCGAGTTGTGTATATTTTGCGAGTTCTGCATAGTATGTTTTGATCGGTTTGTGCGTGATCTTGATATTAAGATCGGGCATGGTGTCCTCTTTGTGTTACTGATATTTGATCCAATGGCAATTATATGAGAATCTGAGCGTGATTGCAAGTGGAAAACACTCAATCTGGGGTTATTTAATTTTATGAAGTTCGTATAATGCTTGAAAACCTGTTGATATTCTGATAACATAGTTTCTAAGTGGGTAAGAGGTGTCATTTTAGCTCCTTTCAAAAAAAAGTTGGACTGAAAGGATAACCCCTTTTCTACTTTTGGTATCTAAAAATCTTAAAACTGTCCAAACTATAGTAAGCCAAGTTGCTACCTATAAGATTTTAGGCCTGCAACACCGTTTTTTATAGAGAATGATCCATTTTTCGCAAGATTCCGTAGTGCAAACTGTTAGTTTGCGTCCGCACAGGCACAAACTAAATGAAGATTAAATAATAAATTGGATAGTTTAGCGAGGTTAGGAAACCTCGCCAACAGCAAGTGTACATCTCTGCTGGCGAGGTTTCCTAACCTCGCAAAATTACCGAATTAATAACTTAAACTTCATACAGTTTGTGCTACATAGTGGCAGCTTAGGTTATATCAGTACTTACAACTATCTACTATATCCGTGTTCAGAACACTTAGATGTTCCACGGAACAAAATCGTTTTTAAGGAGAAATTTCCATGTATAAAAGTGCATTTTTAGGATGTGGTGGTCGTGCGCGTGCGCATGCAAGTGCGTACCGTTTTGTTAAAGGCGGCAAAATCGGAGCAATCTGTGATATGAACGAAGAACTCCTCAATAAGTTCGGGGACGACTTTGATGTTTCTTCCCGCTATACAGATTTAGACGAGATGCTCGAAAAGGAGAAACCTGATCTGCTCCATATTGTAACGGCGCCGGTTTTGCGCGGTACCAATGAACGTATTCGGTATCCGTTGATGAAGCAAGCGTCAGACCACGGCGTGCCAGCCGCAATTGTTGAAAAACCGATTGCCGTTGAAAGCGAAGATTGGAAACAGATTGCTGGGTTAGCAGAGGAAACGAAAACAAAGTTTATTGTCAACACACAACTTAACTTTCATCCGAAAAACCTTGAATTGAAACGGGATGTCGCAGAAGGTAAAATCGGAGAAATCAAGTTTATTGACGCAAGCGCACGCAGCACCCCTGTTGATCAAGCACCGCATGTATTGCAGTTGGTGTCGTCATATATTGACAACTCACGTCCGGTCCGAGTATTAGGTCAAATTGCAGGTAGAGAACAGTTGGATTCTGCACAGCCCTCTCCGATGCATGCCGCTGGACAAGCAATTTATGAAAATGGTCTACACGTTTCACTTGCGTTTGGTACTGGCATGGGGACGTTAGCATCAGAGGGTGGAGGCACAGTAACACATAAACGTGTTTTTGTTGTCGGCACGAAAGGTTTTGTACATTGGCGATTCAGTAGCTGGGAGCGGTCCACACATGAAGGTGGTTATGAGGGCGGTCCACTCAACTATGGTGAACAGGATATTCAAGCGCAGGGTAATCTCACTGAAGCAGCTTTCGACTGGCTTGACGATGAGAAAAACGAACATCCCACACATCTCAAACAATCACTTGCAGAATTCAATCTGCTTCTTGGTATTTACTATAGCGGTATAACGAATCAGATCATTGATCTCCCGTTTGACCCGCCTGATGGGTTAATGGCTTCTCTCAAGGAGCACCTGTAAATCAATAAAATCGCAGGAGGCAGGCATATCGTCTGCCTCCGCAAACTACGTAGAAAATGGCACGTTTTGCTCCGCATATGAAACGTCCAGCAGATTTAGATTCCGAACAGTGGCTTCGCCGATGTGTTCGAGCTGCAGACAGTCTTGATGTCGTGAACAAGCCGGAATATCTTGGAAGTCTTGCAATCTTGGGGAATTTAGTGGTTTACTCGCTAAACATTTATTATATATAAAACTTGCGTAAATAGGTTCAAAAGCCCCCTCCTCTCGCTTGCGGGGGGATAAAGGGGGGTGTATTTAGGACGTTCAAAACACAAAAACTTACCGAGTAAACCACTTAGTTTTTATCCAAAATGTAGTTCATATATCTATTATCAAACTCACGTTATTTTAGTGTTTTTAAACCTCTCAATCCCCTTATATGAAGTTTAAGTTATTAATTCGGTAATTGGCGAGGTTAGGAAACCTTGCCAGCAGCAGGTTTACATCTCTGCTGGCGAGGTTTCCTAACCTCGCAAAATTACCCAATTTATTTTTTAATCTTCATCCAGATTGCGTTTTGTGGCACAAACTGGAAGTTTATGCTACCCCTTCTATTGTCCATTATGTTCCATAATAGGTTATCAAAGTGCCCCAATACTTTCAAAGTTCACTATATGCTACAAAAGAGAGACATTATATATCAGAAAAGGATGCCAGAAAAACCGAAAACTAAATTATCCTATCTTTGATTTGACATTTTTGGTTTTTTGTGGTATTTTATAATATGAGCTTTTGAAGAGTTCAGGATTACCGTGAAGCGTTTGATACAAAGTACCTATTGAGCATCTTAGGACTGTATCTCTGGTTGATTTGATATTCAAAATTGGTTATCTCAAATTTGGCTTGAATTTGTTATGGGAGGAACACAAAGATTAATGAAAAATCTCGCAATTATTCCACTGATTCTAATGTTATTTACTTGTTTTAGCTGTGACACAAAACAGAAAGGCCCTAGTCATCTGTCAGTTGGAAAAAATAAACTTATTGAAAGTGGACTCACAATAGAGGCAATTGAACATCTCATAAAAGCAGAGAAGCAAGAAAAAAATAAAACAGAACCGCGTGCGCTGCTCGTAATAGCATACTCACATGCACTTGCATCAGGCGCGACAAAAGGGCAGGACTTTGAAACAGAATACAAAAAACAGAGAACTGAAAGAATAGCTGCCTTAAATGAAGCAGAGATCAACAAAATGATCGAAATTCTCAGTAAACGTTCAGAGGTACAGCGAGATGGCTTTCGCGCATTGGTCGAGAAAGGCACAGACGCTGCAGTTCTAATAATTGACAATTTTGCCAAAGGTTTATATCCAGAGATACATGATAATTTTACTTTAGCACTTGAGCAAATGGGAACTAAGGCGATTGATCCTATTTTGGATAGTATAGTCGACGCAGAGATGAGTTCGGCAGTAAAAATAAAACTAATTCAAGTACTTGGCAAGATTGGTGATGAGAAAACGGCTGCCAGATTAAAATCCATTGATACAACCAACATGAGCGATGCGCTCAAGATGGCAATTTACACGACCTTATATCGACTCGGTGATAAAAAATATAAATCTATGATCCTCGTAGGGTTAACTGAAAATGAGGTTGAAGTGCGACGTGCTGCAGCAAAAGCAATGGCTAACCTCAAGGATGTCAACACAAGCACTCTTATCAAAGCACTTAAAGACGATGATTCACAGGTAGTTATTGACATTGCAAAGGCACTATCTGTCCACAAAACCAAAGAGGCTGTCGCCCCATTAGTAGATATCATCAAGAGTGAGCATAGCCCAAAAGCAAAGCAAGCTGCTTTAAATACGCTCGCTGCCTATATTGAAGCAGGCGGAGGCCTTACAAGAGGGTTAGCAGGCAACTTGTCGTTATTACTTATCAATAAAGAGGTAAGCAATCCAGAAGACCGTTTGCGGTTGGTGCAATTTCTCAAAAACCGGATGGTGAAGCAGCTAAAAGCAGCAATAACGTTTGATGATGAACTTGCTACAAAACTTTACAATTATGTTCAAAATGATGAAGACAGTACATTTGTAAAAACCGAACTCCATGGACTTCTCAACCTTATTAGAAAATAGGCGTCTTAGCGGATTTAAAATGAATACAATGCCGTAACGGAAACCAGCGTCCCCAACTTAAACGCATCATTTCCAGATGCTGAATCATCATAAAGGGTTTCCTGCTGTATTGGCAGCATCAATGTGATAGTCAACGGGACGTTGTAAGGCGTTGCAATTGACGCGCCCAAAGATGCCATGCTAAAACGCAATCCTGTATTGATGTCAATCTCACCATCCCAATGTGCATAAGATTGATAAAGTCCAAGATAACTTGTCTGCAGCGAAAGCCAATCGGTGACATGATAATTCAACCCACCAGTATAGGTCACATCCCACGAACCACGATAGGTTTTGCTGTTTTCATAGAATGGAACTTTACTTCGCACACTAACATTTCCCCGTAATCCGCCATAGACAGGAAAATTGTAGCGCACATCCGCAATCGGATTAAACGTGCCTGTCCCGAATTGGATATGGAGATGTTGCTTGCCCATATCTCCGAGTATCCACGGATCTTCTTCAGTTTTGCCAATTGGAATTGTCGTCCCAAATTTTGCTGTGAGCATGTCGTGTTGCCACAGGATTCCATGCTTACTATAACCTAACAAAAGGTCCATATCAGAAACGCCGCGATAGGTTGCGTTCCGGTGATGGATATCCTGATTTAACAACATTGCTTCTCTCTGTTCGGGGTTTTCAATTGGATCAACCTCTTGAATGTTAGCATCTTGGCTTTTGATTTCATAAGGAAGTGCTGCTTCTAATCGCCACTGTTCACCGAGTTGATACCTTAAACCAAAATCAAACCGAACGACGTTCAATTTGACTTCATGTCGGTGCAGTGGCACTTCAATAACCTTCCCCGTTGGAGAAAGTCCTTTTTTCTCAAGATGTCCGCCTTGTGCGTTGAATCCGCGTGTGCCGAAGGAGACTTGGAATTTCTTTTGCTCTGAAGTTAAACTAACTTCACTACCCCCACCTTGTGGGATTGTGGGGTTGCTTCACGCGCCTCAGCTCTCTTGTGCAAAACCGAGAGGGATAAAGATGAATTGTATGGCTAAAATTGCCACGACAAGGTTTTTCATATCATTTTACCTCAAGAAAATATGTTTTGGAATATTAGTTGATATTGTAATCAGTTATCAGTTAAATTTATTTCGTACTATCTTCATTATATTGTAGCAGATTATTTCTTCCGATGTCAATGCAAAATGGGAAACGTCTCAGACAACGTATTTTTTCCCAAATTTTGCCAAAATATTTACACATCCCTGAACATTTCTGAGTATTGTTTAATCCATGTTTTTGTGTTATACTTTATTCAGAATTTTGAAAGGATAGTAATAATGAATACAGATATTGATCAAGACACATCACAATCAGATATACCTGAAGGCGCAAAATTTCGGCTTGGTAAGAGTAGTATAATAGGCAATGTCGCCTTCTCTCCAGATGGCACTCGACTTGCTGTTGCTGGCGACATCGGAACATGGATATATGACACACATAGCGGTGAAGAGGTTAGTCTGCTTGCAGGACATACAGAATATGTTTGGAGTGTTGCTTATGCTCCAGATGGTGAAACAGTCGCTACAGGTAGCTATGAAGAGATATGGCTATGGGACAGTGAAGTCGGCCATCCGAAGGCGACACTTAAAGAACATAGGGACTATGTGAGGGCATTAGCATTTTCCCCTGATGGCAGCACGCTCGCGAGTGGCGGCGCAGACAATATCGGAATACTGTGGGACATCGCCACAGAACAACCCAAAGCCACACTCAAAGGCCATTTGGGTTCTATTAGAAGTATTGCGTATTCTCCTGATGGTAGCACAATCGTTACAGGTAGTTCAGACGAGATGGTGGTCCTATGGCACGCTGCTACAGGGCAATCCAAAACATCACTCAAAGGGCATACGCACGTTGTCAATTCGGTTGCGTTTTCCCCGGATGGTAGCACAATCGTTACAGGTAGTTCCGATGGTACAGTGCGGTTGTGGGATGCATTCACAGCACGCCGCAAAAGCACACTCACAGAGCACAAGTTTTATATTTGGAGCGTTACATATTCCCCTGATGGTGGCACAATCGCAATTGGGGGTAGGGATGGAGCAGTGCGTTTAGTAGATGCTGTTACAGGGAAAGTGAAAAATGAACTCAAGGGGCATATAGGTTCTGTGAGAAGTGTTGCGTATTCCCCGAATGGCGACACAATTGCCAGTGGCAGTGAAGATCACTCTGTGCTTTTATGGGACCTTGCTTTGTAGCAGTATGGTATTTAGAAGGTATATAGTCAACTTTGAAAGTATTGGGACACTTTGATAAACCTGTTTTGGAAACATAACGGACAACAGTAGTTGTCCCACGAACTGTTAGTTTGGGTTTCCGATGAGACGCAAACTATAGTAGGTTTTAGAATTTTTTATACACTCTGCACCAGCGAGGTTAGGAAACCTCGCCAGCAGGGGGGACGCCCGCATTGGACAGAAAATTACCGAATTAAAAAATTAATCTTCATACAGTTTGCGCTACAAAAGTGTCTCATTATAGTCCAATCCGAAAATATGTGGACATCTCAATGAACAAGAACCCCCATACCATCGCTGCTGGCGCTGTTTCCTAACCTCGCCAATATTCAGGTAATAGTGAGTTTTACTATAAAAAAGATAGAATAGTAACCTTTTTAACTCATATTCCTCCAATTTTCGTAAATTTATGCACCCGGCCCCGCACTAAGGCGCGTCACAAAATATAAAGGGTAATGAAATTATCTATTTCAAGAGGTGACACATGAAACACAATGATACTGAACTCATCCAACAGATCCTTTCGGGCAATGACGATGCTTTTTCAACGCTGGTAAGAAAATATCAGAAGCAGGTTCACGCGCTTGCGTGGCGGATTATCGGTGATTTTCATATTGCTGAAGAAATTACCCAAGATGCATTCCTGAAGGCATATATGGAGTTGAAAAACCTGAAGGAACCACAACGTTTTGCAGGTTGGTTGTCTGTGATTACAAGACGTCGGTGCTTTGCGTGGCTGCGTAAAAAACGCATGGGCACACAGTCCCTTGAACATCTGGAAGAATCAGACAGTGAACAAATAGAAGAGGCTGCATATTCAGAGTATGTTGTTGAGGAAAAGGAACGAACAGCCGCAGAAACACAGCGCGATGTTGTGAAGAAATTGCTTGCCAAACTACAAGAGAGTGAACGCACTGTCATGACATTGCATTACTTCGGGGAAATGACATGTGCAGAGATTGGCGAGTTTTTAGGTGTCTCCGCAAACACGATTAAGAGTCGACTCCGCCGAGCGCAGCAGCGTTTACAGAGGCATGAACCGATAATAAGAGAGGCATTGGAACATTTCAAAATCACACCGAATCTCACAGACAGTACCATGCGTGAAATTTCACAAACAAAACCCGCTGCACCTTCTGCAAGTAAACCGTTTGTTCCCTGGTTATTCGCCGCTTCAACAGTTGTAGTCGTGTTGCTCATGTTAGGTATTGGAAACAGCAAGTTCTTATCGCGTTTTCAGGAACCTTATGATTTTGATGCTAACTCAGAAGTAACAGTTGAAATTATTGAGGCACCCGTTATGGCAAATCTTGCGTTAAAGTCGGATGTGCGGAGGCAACTTGGAAGTGTTAATGCGCAAAGTGAAAACCTTATTTCTGAACAGAAACCTAATGATACGCCACTATCTACAGAAGCAGGTGAGGAAAATAAAATGGAAAATTATCCACAATGGCACCTACCAGAAAAAGCCGAAGCACGTTTAGGGAAGGGAGGATTGGGTACAATTCATTTTTCACCTGATGGAAGACAGCTTGCAGTGAGCAGCCAAATCGGTATGTGGAACTATGATGTAAAAACAGGGGAAGCGATCTCTTTAATACCAAATCTGAGGGGTGGAGTTGTGTATTCCCCTGATGGTTGCTTTATTGCAACTACTGGAGAAGATCTGCTCACAAGTTTTGGTGGCAGCCACCTCGAAAAAGGAGTAGTGTTGTGGGACATAGCAACAGCAAGCGAAGTTTCCACGCAAGACGTATTACCCCCTGCAACAGCGATGCGATTCTCGGACGATAGCAAAACACTTGTATATTTGAGTTTGTCAAGAGAAACAATTTATCGAGTGGGTGTTGAGACTGGGAAGACGACATTGACAAATATGGGAGAAAGACCGGGACACATGCATCGTGAAAGTTATGCACTTACAGCAGGTAAAATCGCTATTGGAGGTTCTAAAGGAAAAATTGAGTTGTGGGACACGAAAACAGGTAAGAAGTTATTCACGCTCAGGGAATTTGGGAAAAAAGTTATCATGTGGGATCATATCGCTTATACAAACCATGCAATTACTATGGAATTCTCTCCTGATGGCACGCGACTCGCCACGGGGAATTTAGATACAACAGTGCAACTATGGGATGCTACCTCTGGAGAAGAATTGATTGTCTTACAGAAGCCTGTAGCAGGAAACGCTTGGAGTGTATCAAAAGAAGATGGTAAAGAGATCGTAAATAACCCTATGAAGGAAGAGAGGTTGGGTAGACCATTTGCGTTGGCATTTTCTCCAGATGGATCCCTCCTTGCCTGTGGTAGTGAAGATAGTACAATTAAATTGTGGAATTCATCTACGGGAGAATTGGTCGCTACCTTCACTGGTCATCTCGGTACTGTTGGATCATTAGCATTTTCATCTGATGGTAACATACTTGCAACTGGGAGCTCGGGTGGTACTGTTCAATTCTGGGATATCGAAATGAGGAAAGCATTGCCAACCAAAATTGTAGGACATCTGCGGATAAGTACTGCCTCCTTTTTTGATGGTGGATCTAAGTTGGCGAGTGTTTCGAAGGAAGGTATCATCACTAATTGGGATCTGCAAAACTCACAAAAAACAACCTTACAAACTAAAGCAAAGCTTGAGGAACCGTTATTTTGGAGTATGTGGAGAAATCTTGTGTTATCACCTGATGGAACAATATTCGCAAATAATGGAATACAGAGCGATCCGTCTAAACCAAACTTTGGTGAAGATATATTTCGTTTGACTGATGTTAACACGGGACGTGAGTTGGCAGCTTTTCCATCGAGTAATGGGGAGGTATTTTCACCTGACGGAAAAATCTTAGCCAGCGGGGTCGGTAATAAAATCCGTTTGTTGAATACGGAAACGGGTAAAAAACGCGATATAATTACCTCAGACCATGAGGAAGATTCCGATGAACATAAACCACTTGTAAGGACTGTGGCCTTTTCACCAGATGGGAGAAAGATTGTCAGTGGAACTATGGGGGGACAGGTTCAATTGTGGGATGTGGAAACTGGAGCGGAATTAAGTTCCTTCTTTGAGGAGATACCACCAAAAGGCAATACGTATCAAGAACCAATCTTAAACTTGGCATTCTCTTCAGACGGTGCTCTAATTGCAGCTATCAGTCCGGAACGAATCCGAATGATAGGAAGAGCGAAATTGCAACACTTTAAGGAAGTACCCATTAAACATCCAGAATTTTGTGAGACAATTATCTTCTCACAAGATAACACAGTACTCACTGCCGGTTATCGAGGCGGAAAAATTCGGCTATGGGACGTTCCTACCGGAGATTTACTCACATCACTTGATGGACATACGAGATGGATTCAAGAATTGAAGATTACTTCTAATAACCAAACACTTATAAGTGTCGGTGATGGTACCATTCTATTCTGGGACTGGGAAAAAGTTCTTGCGAATGCGCGCGGAAATGATCAAGAACCAGCATCTGATGTCAACCTTCCCATTGAAAAACAGTCCACAGAAAATGTGTTGCAGTTCCTTGAACGTTCACAACAAAAACCAAAAACTTCAAAGCATATCTTGACGAATGGAGAGATATATCTTGCAAACGAATGGTATGATGAGGCGCTGGTGCAATTCAAGAGATACTTATCTGCTGCAGATTATAAAGTGGATCAGAATGTCACGACACCCTCGAGTTTTCATCGTAAATTGTTCGCAAAAATTGGCAAAGTAGGAAAAGATGTTCAGGACAAAGCGGGGTTCGCTGATATGGTGAATCAATTGATTAATCATTTTTCCGATAGCGAGAGTATTCAGCTAAATGCACACATGGTTCTGGCTGAATTCTATCACGATAATGATATGCTTAAAAAGGCAGATGAGCATTTTCAAAAAACAGGTTTTGTTACAGAAAACGCATGGATGGTGCTTGGTCCATTTGACAATGCTGGCGGCATCGGTTACGATACCGCATACATCCCTGAAGATATAACACAGATCAACTTGAATGCAAAATACGATGGATTAAATGGTACGGCGAGTTGGCAGAAATGCACAGATGACACACAGGATGGTAATATCAGGTTTGGGAAAGATTTAGATTGGTGTGTCGCCTATGCTTTTGCTACCGTTACCTCACCTGATGAGCGGGAAGTCCAATTCAGATTCGATAGTGATGATCAGGGAAAAGTCTGGCTAAACGGTGTAGAGGTATATGTACATACAAAATCACATAGTGCAGAAATTGACCGATACACTGTTCCTGTAACGCTCAAGCAAGGCAAAAACAGTATCCTTGTCAAAGTGTGCGAAGAAGAAGAGGGATGGGGATTTTACCTCCGTATCACAGACCAAAACGGACAAGCTTTTGATGATTTGAAAATCAATCGAAATGTGCAGAATTAAAGGTAGGATATATATGGTGAATCATATAAACATATCCATCCAGCGGGAGGTGAGGTTTCCTAAACTCACTGATTCAGAACGTTCAAAAAATTATAACCCCCTATAAGTTTCTATGATTAAAAGAGGAGAAAAACCATGAAATATGCCGGCCCCCAAAATGTTGAATCTATCATGCAAGCGTTTGATTCCGAATACACTTCTCAAAGAGCAAATGCCAAACCAGCTTCCCCTGTAGAGGTTAGAGTAATAGATGAAAACACTAAAGACCCACGTATTGAACGGATTAATCAGATGTTCATTGACAAAACCGTTACAACTGAGGAATATTTTGATAGTTTTGATATGTCAGAGGCAGAACATTTTGCTTTCAGGACAATCACAGATGGATCTGGTAGTCAAACTCTTTGTATAGAGTACACGCAAGGAGATGTTGATGCTAAATACCCGCGTGATCAATGGATTCAAATGCTCCTTGAAAAAGGTGTAAGGATAGAAGATTACAAGGATTATAAGGAATATCTTGACATACGCACGAGTTTGTTTCCGGAAGAGTACCTTGTAGACGATGATGTAGATGCCTTCGAACAATCAGCATACATTGATAAAGAGATTAAAAAATACCAACTAATCCAAGAAGCGAGGCGCACTAATCCTGATGTGAAAAATTGGACGGTGATTGGTGAAAATGCGCTACCCTCTATTCCAGGGAGAATGTACGTTTGCAAAACTGAATCCGGTTTCAAGATCGAGTCTAAAACGACTTCTAACGCTGAGCCGAAACTTTCTGAGGAACAGAGAACTGACCTACAGAATAAAGGAATAGAACCTGAGGGATGGGAAGTTGTCTACATTGATGAAAAAGGGAACATTCTTTAGTTTTATAGTAAAATCCAAAAATATATGTACACTTTTGGTCCGTGGGACCTAAACCGCCAGCCCGTGCTGTAGCACAAACTTTTAGTTTGTGCAGTAGTGTACGCAAACTAAATGAAGTTTAAGAAAATAAATCGGTAATATGGCAAGGTTAGGAAACCTTGCCAGCAGGGGAGGTGCACCTGCCTTGTGCGGATCTAAAATTACCGAATTAATAAATTAATCTTCATACAGTTTGCGCTACAATGTGTACAAGTAATTATAGATTTCACTATAACTGAAAAATCCGTAACATGGAGGTTCATTATGATTGATAAATACGATTCAACAGATTTCTGGTATATTTTTATCAATTCACTCTATAATGAAGGACTCTCATTAAAAAGTGGCATATCAGAAATAGACGAAGAGATGCAGGAAAAACTTCTTGCATACTTCAGAACAAAGATTGAAGAGGGCGTTACAGACGGTGAAACCGCACTCCCGCCAAGACTGTCAGACTATTGTTGGCGTTTACCACAGGAGATGTTACCAAAACTAAGGTCTTTAGCTGAAGGTTTCCTTGACACTGATCCTGACAATGGACCAGCAGCCGTGCTATTGGCAACTGTTGCCTATACGGACTTAGGACGCGAGGAGTCATTGCCGTTTGTAGAAAAAGCATTAACACTGGTACCAAAAGATCCATGCCTGAATTTGCTTATCATTTACAAATATAGGCGGTACTATGGCGGTGCTAAAATTGTAGAAGCTCAAGAAACGATTCTCACTGTGCTTGAAAATGTATTTGAGTGGGCAAAACGACAAGATAATTCTGCACGCTTTCAAGATGCGAGATCTTTCTATTTTGGAGAGAGAATAACACCCTATTCAGTTTACACAAACCTAAAATCAATCGAGGCACGATGGAAAAAGAGAGAAAAAGTTGGGGTTGTTAAAAAATGCCAAGAGGCGATTGAAAAATGCCGCACCTTGATATACGCAGAACAGGATACGTTTCATAGGGAAGCAATTCAAGCTGCAGTTGAGCAACCACTCATAGTTGATGAATCACCCGAAAATGTCAATTTTTGGGAAGCATTCCTTGATTCACTGATAGAACGGGGCCTCTCAACCCCAAGATGGGTACTTACCAAGAAAGTTCAGGATCAACTACTGAAATACTTCAAAACGAGAATAGAAGAAGGTGTTACTGATGGATTAACGACATTACCATTGGACCTTCCTGAGTATGTTCCACGCTTTCCCAAGGCAATGCATTTGGAACTCCGTGAATTCGCTGAAGAAATGCTTGAAAAACAGCCAGAGAACGGAGCTGCAGCAAAAGTGTTAGCCATCGTTGTGGAAAAGAATGATAACTTTCTTCGGTTAGGAAACCCATTCATTGAACAGGCAGTACCGTTGGTACCGAACGACCCAGAAATCTGCTTTTTTGCGATGAGCAGTAACAGGGGGCTTGATGAATTGTCGTTACTGGAAAAATTGTTCAATAGGGCACAATCGCATGGTAAAACCGAATTGTCCTGTTGGTTAGCAAAGTTATACAAAGAGGTAGGTACAACCCCTTGTCATATCTATCGTAATCTAATGAAAAAGCCAGATGAAAACGTTGAGTTGATTACGCGATGTAAGCTGCTGATTGATCAAGCACAACAAGCTTTTCAGCAACGTCTTGAAAAAGACCCCGATGATTGGTATGCATTACGCGGACTCGGTGATATCTATGAAGCCTTGGGTGAAACCGAATTGGCACAAAAATATCCGTGGGAGGGGCATTCAAATATAGAAACTGTGTGGAATCAGAAAGCATGGGTTGGCAGAAAACTTCCCGATTTTTCAGCAACTACCCATGATGGCACATCAATAACTGCTTCGGATTATAAAGGCAAATTTCTGCTACTAAGTTTCTGTGCGAAGTGGTGTGGTTTCTGTGCATCAGAAATACCTTATATTAAAGAGGCATACAAAGAACATCACCACAACGGTTTTGAAGTAATCGGTATTAGTTTAGATAAAAACGAAGCGGAACTAAAAGAATATATTGAGGAGCATAACATAACGTGGCCACGGATTTATGATGGCAAAGGCTGGAATACAGAACTTGCCCGGTATTTCGGTATCATTTGTCTCCCATCACAGTGGCTTATTGATCGGGATGGAACGATCCTCTCTGTAGATACAAGAGGTGAACAACTTGGTCAACTCGTTGAGCAGTTGATATAATCCAAGTTCCTACAACCTATCTCATAAATGGTAAGAGGGGTTTCTCTAACCCCGATTTACCAAACACATGATTCGGTGAATTTGGACAAAATTGCATTTATGAGATACACTGTAATATCAACACAAAGTATTACGGACAATAATTAGGAGAACCGTAATGTCCAATAAATACGATTCAACAGATTTTTGGTATACATTCGTCAATTCACTTTACAACTTTGGGCTCTCATCAAAAAGTGGCATATCAGAAATAGACGAAGAGATGCAGGAAAAACTTCTTGCATACTTCAGAACAAAGATTGAAGAGGGTGTTGTTGATGGTGTGACTGCCCTTCCACCCGGAGTTCACAATTACTTTTGGCGGCTTCCAAAAGAGATGTTACCAAAACTACGATCATTAGCGGAAGGTTATCTTGAAACAGATCCCAATAACGGCGCAGCAGCCTTATTTCGCACAATGGTGGAACTTTCAGACTGGGATGCTAAAAGTGAACCGTACATTGATGAAGCAGCGGCTCTGTTACCGAATGACCCGTGTATGAATTTGGTAGTTATAAACGAATTTAGAATGAGGGGTAGACCGGACATTGATGAAATAGTAAAAGTCCTTAGTATACTTGAAAACCTATATAAATGGGCAATGCAACAAGATAACACGGCTCGATATCAGGAAGCAAGATCATTTTATATTCAACATAGGATAACCCCCTACACAGTGTATAAGCACCTAAGAGACGCACTTCAGGGGCTTAAGCAGCGTGCTAAAGAGACTGCAAGTTTAGAAGAAAAGATGCCCCAAATTGAAAAATATAAATCTCTTATTCAGGAATGCAGAGATTTGGTTGATACGGAAAATGCTGCATTCCGGAAAAATTTTGGGCAACAATCGGAAGAGCAACAAGACTTAGCCGATGCAGTAGCTGATAATACAGATATATGGGAAGCGTATCTGAAATCGCTTGAAGACCGTAAAAATGCGCCGCCAAGAAGACTCACACCGAATGACCAAGAGCAACTTCTGGAATACTTGAAAACAAGGATTAAAGAAGGAATCGTTGAAGGTAAAACAACGCTGCCAGCACAACTACAAAGACACATCACAAATTTTCCTGAAGTGATGCACATGGAACTCCGTGAATTTGCTGAAGAGGCACTTGAATCACAACCGAAAAACGGTGCTGCGATGAAAATGTTAGCAATCATTGTGTGGGATGGTAAACGTGTCCGTTATGGGGAATCGGATAGTGATCTTACCTGGCTTGAACAAGCGATGGTGTTAACACCCAACGATCCTGAAACTTGTTTTTTTGCTATTAGTCATTACGATGAATCCTATGATCCTTTGTTTAAGTTGACACTCACTGCACTTGAACAAATGTTTGGAAGAACAAAGCAGCTTGGTGAATCCGAGTTGTATCGCTGGTTGAAACAATTATACAAAGAGGTCGGCAGGACGCCTTGTCATATCTATCGGAATCTGATGAAAAATCCTGAAGGAAACGCCGAACTGATTGCAAAGTGTAAACCATTGATAGAACAGATGCTTGATGTATTTCAACAACAGCTTACACATGATCCAGATGATTGGTATTCCTTACGCGGACTCGGTGATATTTATGAAGTCTTGGGTGAAATCGAATTGGCACAAAAATATCCGTGGAAAGGCCATTCAAACATAGAAACCATATGGAATCAGAAAGCATGGGTAGGTAGAAGACTACCAGATTTTTCAGCAACCACTCATGATGGCACATCAATAACTGCTTCGGATTATAAAGGCAAATTTCTGCTACTAAGTTTCTGTGCGAAGTGGTGTGGTTTCTGTGCATCAGAAATACCTTATATTAAAGAGGCATACAAAGAACATCACCACAACGGTTTTGAAGTAATCGGTATTAGTTTAGATAAAAACGAAGCGGAACTAAAAGAATATATTGAGGAGCATAACATAACGTGGCCACAGATTTATGATGGCAAAGGCTGGAATACAGAACTTGCCCGGTATTTCGGTATTAATGGTATTCCTTCGCAATGGCTTATTGACCGGGACGGAAAAGTCATCTCGGTTAGTACAAGCGAAGAACAACTTAGTCAATTGGTGAAGTGGACAGAGACCACACGTATAGGTAACGTGATTCCAGATTTTACTGCAGTTGATGTAGACGGAAATTCTATTTCTTCCGCTGCATTTAGAGGGAAAGTTGCCCTAATCCATTTTGGTTATATCCGCCAGGAACTTGAACTCACAATCATTGACACACTATACGAGAAACATCACAAGAATGGATTTGAGGTAATTGGTGTCAATATTGGTGGGTGGAGAGATGAAGATGTCCTGCGCGATATAGTTCACAAAGAAAATCATCAAGGACACTATATCTATGCGGCTCATGATGGAGAACACGCTGCACTGGTTGAACAGTTCGGATTCGGACATGGTCCAAGAAGTCGTAAAGTTGACCTCCCTGCCTTTATCCTAATTGATACTAATGGAAAGGTAATTGATGCGCGATCGGGGAAGGTGCATTCACCTGAAGCATGGGCTGCGAAATTGGAAAAACTTGTAGCAGCGCACCTATAAAGAATACGTTGGCATTTCACAACACAGTATAAGAGAACAATTATGAGAGAAAAATACGATTCCACAGATTTCTGGTATACGTTTCTCAACTCACAATACAACTTCGGGCTTTCAGTAGGCAGGGGCGAATTGGAGATGGATGAGAGAATGCAAGAAAAAATCCTCAATTACTTCAAAACGAAAATTGAAGTAGGCATTACAGATGGTGAATCAGCACTCCCTCCAACACTTTCCGACTATTTTTGGCGTTTCCCAGAAGAGATGCTTCCAAAGTTGCGGTTATTAGCTGAAAGTTTTCTTGATACTGATCAAGATAACGGCGCAGCACTTACATTATTAGCAAATGTTGCTTATACAGAGATGCAGTTCAGTGAGGCTTTTCCGTTGGTGGAAAGAGCTTTAACAATACTGCCGAAAGATCCAGGTTTGAATCTGCTCTTAATAAATAAGTATAGGCAAAGCCACGGTTCTTACGGACCCATTAATGCGTATCCAATTATTTTCGCTGCACTTGAAAACATATTTGAGTGGGCAAAACGACAAAATAATTCTGCACGTTACCATGAAGTGAGAAATTTCTATCGGCGACATAGAGTAACACCCTATTCAGTATATACACGCCTAAAATCATTGGATGCACGATATTGGGAAAAGCGCGAAGGGGATAGGGGGAACCGAATAGGTGAAGGCACAATTGAGAAATGTAGAGATTTGATATCCGAAGAACAAGCGGCATTTAACAAAGTAATGGTAGAAGAATCAGACGACCCAAATATCTTTGGGAAGGAAATATCTGAGAATACAGATTTTTGGGATGCTTATCTTGATACATTGGAAGACCGTGGGCTTTCAGTACCCAGATGGAAACTGACACCCAAGGTTCAGAAAAAACTTTTAGATTACTTCAAAACAAAAATAGAAGCAGGGGTTATTGACGGTCTGACGACGTTACCATTACAACTTCCAAAGTACGTTCCACTGTTCCCTGATGCGATGCTGCTGGAACTGAGAGAATTCGCTGAAGCTGTATATGAAAAACAACCTGAAAACGGTGCTGCAGCAAAAATTTTAGCGGTAATTGAGCAGAAAGGTTATAGCACACTTAATGAACAAGCAATGATGTTGGTGCCTAACGACGCAGAGATCTGTTTTTATGTAATTAGTTATAATACTTCGCTTACGTTACTTGAAGAGTTGTTTGAAAGGGCACAACGACAAGGCAAGTCAGAATTGTACCATTGGTTGGTAAGACTGTACAAAGAAGTAGGTACAACACCATGTGTGATCTATCGGAAGTTGATGAAAAGTCCCGAAGAGAACGCCGAACTGCTTGCAAAATGTAAACCCTTAATCGTTCAAGCGCAACGCGCTTTTAAGGAACGGCTTGTAGAAGTGCCTGACGACTGGTATGCATTACGCGGACTCGGTGATATTTATGAAACGTTAGGTGAAACTGAATTAGCGCAAGAATATCCATGGGAACCCCATCCAAAGTTTAGATGGAATCAGGAGGCATGGGTTGATTTACAACTTCCCAATTTTTCCGTGACCGCGCTTGATGGCACACCTATATCTGTCTCAGATTACCAAGGCAAAATGTTGGTGCTAAATTTCTGTGCGAAGTGGTGTGGTTTCTGTGAACCAGAAATCCCGTTTCTCAAAGAAGTTTATGAGGAACATCACGACAAAGGATTAGAGGTTATCGGTATCAGTTTAGATGAAAGCGAAGCGGAACTACGCGAATATATTGAGGAACATGAAATTCCGTGGCCACAGATTTTTGATGAAGAAGGTGGGAGAGGTGATCTTGCTCACTATTTTGGTATAACCAAGGTGCCTTCCCAGTGGTTTATTGACAGGAATAGAAAAATAATCTCTGTGGATACAAGGAAAGAACAACTTAGCCAGCTCGTGAAATGGACAGAGATGACACGAATCGGAAACGTTGTACCTGATTTCTCAGCAGTTGATGTTGATGGGAATCCTGTTTCACCCTCGGCATATTGCGGTAAAGTTGTCCTACTCTATTTTTGGACAAGCCAAGACTACTGTGAAAAAGAATTAACTTATATGGACACAGTCTACCAAAAATACCACACCAAGGGATTTGACATTATCGGTGTCAACATTGCAGGATGGAAAAATGAAGAAGATTTTCACCGATTACTCAGTGAAAAAAACTATCAAGGACACCATATCTATGATGGAGGCAAATTGATGCAGGGAGCATTGGCTCAGCAATTCAGTGTCCAAGATATCCCTACGCTTGTCCTGATTGATATTGATGGAAAGATAATTGAGGCACGATCAGGAAAAGTACATTCACCTGAAGCATGGGCTGCAAGATTAGAAGAACTCGTGGCTGCACACCTTTGACTATGTTAAAATAAAACAGAGTAGCGACATCTGTTCACCACTCTGTTTTTATTATACCATTTCTAAAAATATATTTCTCTTTTGTCCCACAAATTTTATGAAGATGAATTTATTAATTCGATAATTTTCCGTCCGCACGAAACACGCGTCCCTCCCTGCTGGCGAGGTTTCCTAACCTCGCCAAATTACCGAAATGTTTTTTTAATCTTCATTTAGTTTGTGCTATGAGACGCAACTAACAGTTTGCTGGACAGAAGTGTCCCATTAATTATAGGTTTTACTATACTTTCTATTGTTGGTGCAAACCGATGACGTTTCCACCTGGATCAAGAAACATAGCAAGCATACCTCTGTTATCAGGAATTTCCTGGGGTAGGATAAGAATCTTGCCTCCGTAACTTTCTATTTTCTCAAGTGTCGCGTGAAGATCCTCAACAAGGATATAAATCGTGACGTGATTAGAAAAATCCATATCGTCAGTTGTTGGGAAAATGTGTCCTTTTAACCCGTGAGTCGGGGACGCAATCACACCATAAATACCTTTGGCAAACGGGATTATTTTCCAATCAAATCGATGAATCTCCCAATCAAAAAGGGAACGATAAAACTCAGCCAACCTCTCACCTTCTTTGCTGGCAATTTCAAAATGCGTAACAGGATTTCCCATTGAAATCTACTCCTATAAAATAAAACAGAGTAGCGAAATCCACTCACCACTCTGTTCTTAGTTAATTCTAAAAGTCCGGAATTTACAATGTTTATACTATCTATTGTTTATGTAGACCAATTAGGTTTCCGCCGGGGTCAGCAAACCAGGCAAAGGAACCCATGCCACCCGGAATTTCAGTGGGTGGAATGATGATCTTTCCGCCATTGCTCTCGACCTTTGCTACGGATGCTTCAAGGTCCTCTACGGAAATATAGAATGTTACGTGATTAGTAGAAGGCATATCATCAGTTGTTGGAAAAATAATACCTTGAATCCCTTCTTCTGAACCTGTATTACACATGTGAACATTGTTTGTCTCTGGTGAAACTTCCCAGTCAAAAATTGAACTATAGAACTCACATAACTCTTCACCATTTTTACCTGCTATCTCAAAAAACATGACTGGATTGCCCATTGGTATTTTCTCCTTAAAAAAATTAAAATGAAATTGATTCTGATTTGCTTCTGATATTTATATACCAATTCTAATAAATACTCCCTCATTAAGAGATTCAAATGTTATTGTCTGCTGAGGGGACCTTTCTTCTGTAGGCGGTGAATGCCTAAATGGCATTCATACCGTTGATTACGACCTCCTGGTCGCGACCGGGAGGTCGCTCCTACAAGATATCCGCAAATGACACATTATATTAGAAATGGTATTATATCATTACATTGTTTAGGGTTAATAAATTTAATTCAAGTTGCGTGTTACAATTACACCTATATTTGATGTAAACCGACAACGTTCCCGCTTGGATCAAGAAACATCGCGATTGATCCCAGGCTATCAGGAAGTACCTGCGGTGGCACGAGCGTTTTTCCGCCTTTACTCTCAATCTTTTCGAGTGTTTCTTGCAGGTCTTCAACCTGTATAAAAATTGAGACGCGATGGGAGAAATCCATATCATCAGATAACGGATAAATATGTCCTTTTATACCTTTGTCGTCTAACGGTGGCGGTGTCGGATCAATAGCAAAAATATCATTCGGAAAGTGCGGTATATTCCAATCAAATGGAAGAATTGTCCAATCAAATAGGTCACGATAAAAATCACGCAATAACTCACCGTTTTTACTGGCTATTTCAAAAAACATGACAGGATTACCCATTGCTATTACTCCTTTGATTGATATAAACCAATTCGGTTACCATTTGGGTCAAGAAACATCGCTAATAACTCACCTTTATCGGAAACAACTGTAGGCGGCATAAGAAGTGTTCCACCAAGACTCTCAAGTTTCTCAACCGTAGCATGAATATCTTCCACTGCTACATAAATGGTAACGTTGTTTGCGAAAGGAACACCGTCTACGAGCGGTATTTCATCGTTTGGCGGATACATAAGTCCTCTTTAATCCCGTTATCAGATTCAGAACCCGTCTCAAAGCCGTAGTAGCCTTCAGCATACTGTGTCCACTTCCAATCAAACACGGAACGATAAAAATCGCCTAAGGTTTTGCTATCCTTACCAACTATATCAAAACTCACGACTGGATTACCCATTAAGATTTGCTCCTAAGACTGGTTCAGAATGGATTTATCACTACAATAATCTGCGTTGCAACAAACCAATGCCATTGCCACTTGGATCACGGAACATAGCAAAGTGGCTTGCATTTCCCGGTATTTCTTGCGGTTGTATAAGGATTTTTCCGCCAAGACTCTCTGCCTGTTCCAAACAGCCCCATATATCATCAACTTGAACATATATGATAACAAGGTTTGCAGATTCCATCTCTTCAGTTGTTTGAAATAGGTGTCCTTCTATCCCTTTGTCTGATTGCGGATCCGCAATGTATAATTCATCGTTTAGCGGAAAAATTTTCCATTCAAACACGGTGCTGTAGAAATCAATTAACTTTTCAACATCTTTTCCGGCGATTTCGAAATGCAAAACGGGACTACCCATGATATTTCTCCAACTAAAATTGGTTGATTTACCAAAAAGGATGGTAAATGACTTTGCTTTACAACCCAATAAAAGATGCGCTTCATTTCTGACAACCCTCAGAAATGAAGCGACTGTCCACCAATTACTGCCTAAGATTGAAACAAACCGAGGCAATTACCACTTGGGTCAAGGAACATTGCGAATAAACTTTCCCCATCTGGAATAGGCATGGGGCCCATAATTACCTTTCCACCATGACTTTCTAACTTCTTTGCAGATGCCTCAATGTCATCTACCTCAATATAAACGGTAACATGGTTTGTAATCGGCATCTGTTCGGTTGTCTGGACAATGTGTCCTTGAATACCCTGATCCGATCCTGTATTGACGGTATTCCCACAATCATCGTCCTGATTGATGTCCCAACCGAATAAAGAACTATAAAAATCACATAACGAATCTTCTTTTTTCCCTGCTATTTCAAAAATCGTGACAGGATTTGCCATTGGAATTTACTCCTTTTTTCATTGTTTTAAGATAAAAACTGACGGGTTGTCGCATTCATCGCTTCTCATTTATACAATTTATGCTTTGTACAAACCGATGCAGTTACCACTTGGGTCAAGGAACATAGCAAAAGAACTTCCGCTGCCAGGGATAGATTGCGGTGGTACAAGGGTTTTGCCACCGTGATTTTCCACATCTTCAAGTGACGCTTCAAGATCATCAACCTGAATATAAACTGAAACAAAGTTAGAAACAGACATTTCATCAGTAGGTAATATATGACCACATATACCCTGTTCTAAATCTGGAACTGGCATTATGTTGTAAAAGCCATCATTGTCCTTTTGTATATCCCAGCCAAATAACGAACCATAAAAATTGCTTAAATTTTCTGTATTTTTCCCTGCTATTTCAAAATGTACAACTGGATTTCCCATTGAGGTTACTCCTTAAAAGTTAGAATATTTCAGTCATAAAAACAGAGTGGTGAACCTCAGTTCGCCACCCTCTTTTTGTGAGTCTCAAAGTTTATTACGATTCACGCCTAAGGAAGCACGAATATGACTAATTTGAGTCTGGGAGTCGGTATAACCCGATGCAATTATCGCTTGGGTCAAGGAAAAGCGCGAATGCCCCCATGTTCCCAGGAATCTCTTGCGGTGGGATTAGGGTCTTGGCTCCAAGGCTTTCTGCCTTGTCAAGATACGCTTGAAGATCGTCAACCTCAACATAAAAGGTGACGTGGTTATTAAAATCCATATCTTCTGTTACCGGAAAGATGTGTCCGGGAATACCCGCATCATCTGACTGCGAGTCAACCATATAAGTACCACCGTAAGGGTTTTTATCCGTTTTCCAACCAAAGATGGAACAATAAAAATCGTTTAACTTTTCGCCGTTTCTACCGGCTATTTCAAAATACACAACAGGGTTTCCCATTGTTTAATTTCTCCTATTATTGAATTCTTTAATCACAAATTGAACGAAAAAAAATGAGGACATCACGCATTTGATTCGGGTTGTCTGTACAGACCTAAGCAGTTACCACTCGGGTCAACGAACCATGCGAATGACCCTCTGTTACCAGGAATTTGCTGAGGTGGTATAAGGGTATGACCACCCAGACTTTCCACCTTCTGAAGATAGGTTTGTAGATTGTCTACCTTAACGTAAAAAGTGACTTGGTTTGTGAAGTCAAAAAATTCTGGCAACACAAAAATGTGCCCGGCTATTCCGTCTTCTGACTGTGCGTCAATACCGTAAGAGTAAATACCGCGATCGCCGCCAGGCAATTGTTCAATTGTCCAACCAAAGACAGAACTGTAAAAATCGCATAATTCTTTACCGTTTTTGGCTGCTATTTCAAAGTATGTAACTGGATTACCCATTGAAATGGACTCCGTATTTCTAATCTTAACATTGTGAATGATTGCATTCCCATGGAATGGGTTAGGGTAATAGTGTATGCAGAAAAAATCCATGAGGTTTTAATCTGTTTCCAACGAAATATAAAACGATAATATTTGCTTATCGTTGCATCATTTTGTCTGCAATATTGAAATTCATGATGGGACTTTATTTCAAATACTTCTTTGAAAATCGCTTACATTTCGGTTGATATTCAGTCAAGTTTTTGTTATAATTGTGAAACATGATATAGGAGGTGATTAATATGAATTTGACTATTGAATTAACAACTGGGCAGGTTGTTGACTTAATTCAGCAGATGCCGCCGAAGGAGAAGTTAACGGTCCTTAAAGAGCTTGCTAAACAAGCACAGAGTGGGCGCGCAGAACGAATGAAATACGCTGAATCGAAGATTCGCGAAGTTTGTGCTGCACGCGGTTTGGATTGGGACACAATGACGGAAGACGAACGTTTATATTTTATAGATGATATTGTTCATGAGGATCGTGAATGCGGCCAGTAGTGGTTTTCGATACAAATGTTCTAATTTCAGGTATGATTTGGGGCGGAGTTCCGTATGAATGTATTGCACTGGCTCAGCATGGAAACGTTGAAGGGATAACCTGTGAAGAAATACTTGATGAATTCGTAGATAAGTTAACAACCAAGTTCGGTTTTTCTTTGCATCGCGCCTCGGAAATAGTAACAGAACTTCTTGACTTTCTTCATATCGTTGAAATCACTAATCAACTTAAAGGTATTACTACCGATCCAGATGATAACATCGTAATAGAATGTGCTGTCGTTGGAGGCGCCACTCATATTATTACAGGCGACCAAAAGCATCTTTTGCCACTTGAAAGTTATCAGGGAATTCTTATTGTAAAACCGGCAGATTTTCTTACACAGTTTCAATAATATTCATCACATTTTTGTAAAGAACACTATGCAAACATCTCACAGATATCTTGACCCAGTTGCACTTTCCCGTATCGGAGGTATGGAACTCGTTGCCCGTCTTGTGGTTGAAGGGTTCGTTACCGGGTTGCACAAAAGTCCATATCAAGGATTCAGCGTAGAGTTCGCTGAACACCGACAGTATATGCCCGGTGATGAAATTCGATATATTGATTGGAAAGTCTATGGAAAATCTGATCGGTATTATGTCAAAAAGTTTGAAGAAGAGACGAATCTGCGCGCCTATATCCTGCTTGATACCAGCGCTTCAATGAACTACAAGCACAAAGATGACACGTTGACAAAGTTTGAATACGGGTGTTATCTGGCTGCGACACTTACCTACCTCATGTTGAAGCAACGCGACTCCGTTGGATTAGCACTTTTTGATACCGATATTACGCAATACATTCCACCGAGAGGTGCAGCAACACACCTACGGGCAATTATGTCTGCACTTGAAAATGCTACGCCTGGGCAGGAAACCGAATTGAGTGGTCTCTTTCACGAACTCGCGAAACGGATTGTCCGACGTGGTTTGGTTATTGTTATCTCCGACCTTCTTGATGAACCTTCGAATGTCATATCAGCACTGAAACATCTCCGTCACCAGAAACATGAGGTGATCGTCTTTCACCTGCTTGATCATGCTGAACTCACTTTCCCGTATAACGGTTCTGTCATCTTCCGAGATATGGAAACTGGGCAGACACTTTCTACACAAGCCGACTCACTTAAAACCGCGTACCTTGAGAATCTGAACGGGTTTATTCAGAATTACCGGCGCGGATGTGGTGCAAGCCAAATCGACTATGTGCAAATGGATACAACGACCCCGTTTGATCATGCATTGTCGGCGTATCTTTCCAGAAGGAAATAGATATCGCGACCAAATAGTTTAAATATCCGATGGGTAAACCCAAAATGAGATTTCACGTTTCTTACATAAGAGTCTGACACTCTTTCTAATTAAATTTAAGTTTAACATAAAATACAGAGGAGAAAAAAATGAGAATCTTAGCATTTTTCATGTTATTCGCAGCGATATTCACTTTCGGTTGCGGAGAAGACACGAAAGAAAAAATGGAAATGGAAGAAGAAATGGTGGTAGAAACACCTTTGCAAAAAGCTCAAGCTGCAATGACGCGTGTCAATGACAGAAGAACAGAGGAATATCAAAAAGCTGAAGAAGCGGACGATTTTTCAGTTCTGTTCATTGTTGCTCAAAAAATCTTCCAAGAAGAACTCGGTTTTGGTGCAGAAACCTGGCAAGAATTGTTAGACACATGGGAAGACGCACATGATGAACGCGTTCAAGGACTCTTTGCAGATGGTAAAGAGGATGAGTCCAAGGCAGAAGCACAAAGTTATGTGGACTTCCTCTCCTTTTACTTTCCAAAATTTGATTTTGAAAATATGACCGGTGGCGAATTTTTCTTTGAATACATGAGTGCCTATGATGAGATTGTCACCGAATATTTGCGACTTTCTTATGAATTTCCTAATGCTACTCAGGAAAAACTCCTTGCTTCACTCAAGAAATCCATAGTGGACGGAGAGGTAAGCATTCAGTATCCTGAAGGGTTGTGATATTATAGTAAAATCCACAATTACCTTTACGCTGGCGAGGTTTCCTAACCTCACCAGCAAAAACATATCGGGATTGTTGTTCATTGAAGTGTGAACATATTTTCGGATTTTACTATAAGGTAGTACTATCCAAGAATGCCCTCCAGGCGTTCCCGAACCCACGTTTTCAGTTCTGGATGCGTAAAAATATAAAAGGTACCGTTCTGAATAGCGTTATAAACATGGTCTGCTACTTCAGCAGGTGACATCCCCGCCTCCATCTCAGCACGAGCATTTCGAGAATCGCCTATAGTTTTTTGTATTTTCAATTCTGGATTTTGCAATGTTTCTGGACGATTTCGAGCAGAGTCTAAAATACCGGTCCGCACCCAACCGGGACACAGCACATGCACCTGAATCTGCGATCCTTTTTGTGTCAATTCATCAGCGAGGGTTTCTGAAAGTGCTACCACGCCGTGCTTACTTACCTTATAGATGCCTTCACCTGGACGTCGCACCAATCCAAGAATAGAAGCAGTGTTAACAATGTGGCACTCTGTCTCTTGTGCAAGCATACGCGGAACAAAAGCACGAATACCGTGAATCACACCCCATAGATTAACGCCCAACACCCACTCCCAATCCGCAAGCGTATGTTCCCAGATAGGATGACTGCACACAACACCCGCATTATTGCAGAGAATATGCACCGCACCATAAGTGTGATATGTTTGGACTGCAAGATTTTCAACCTCTTCAGCATTTGAGACATCTGTTCGGACAGCAAGCACGTTTGCACCTTTAGCACGCAGGTCTGCCTCAAGTTTTGCTAACGGTTCTTCTTCAATATCTGCAAGGACAACCGCCATTCCTTCCGCTGCGAACCGTTCCGCCATACCGCGCCCAATACCGCTCGCTGCACCCGTAATAACTGCAACGGTTTTCATTCAAATCTCCGCTTGGCGCTGCTGGTGGTATTCTTCTAATGCCAGGTTTGCACTCACAATTGTCTCTAACTTTTCAACGAGTACATCAATGTGTTTACCCGGGAAGGCAAAATAAAAATCATCATCAGAGAGTGCCGTGTAGACGCGATTGCCGATACATCCCAAACTACTTGCACCTTTATCAGACTGCATAACAGCCGGTATGACAGCACACGTTGGTCTGCCCATCACACCGTTTTCTGTGCCGATTCCCGCAGCGGTTGCTGCTTCTGCTAATAGCATCATCTGCTTCGGCGTGCCAGAGACAATAACAACATCCGGCATAGTAGTTGTATTTGCTAAGGGAGCGTAGACTGCATTCTGAAACGGATTATCTCGACGCGGAATGCCTGGGACCTCTTCCATACTGATATAGCCAAGTTCACCCATCAATTTAAGAGTGCCTTCCAATTCTGCCATTTGTTCATCGGGGAGTTCAACGTTATGGGTATAACACCCAATCGGACAGTTGTAGTGGTCGGATGCTTCGGTATAGAAAGTCTTACCCTCCGATGCGCGCTTCCAATATGTGCAACCAGAAGGTTCGACCTTTTCTACGCGGGAAACATCATCCGGTTGTGATTCATGGAATGTTACTGCGACAGGCGCAGTTTCTAAATTGAGTAGGTCTTGTAATTGTTCTGACATATTTCTCCTTTGTTTTTTGGTGTGATTCAAGTGTTTAATGCTTACCGTGTGGGGATGTTCCAAAGTATGACTGTGCCATCCATGTGTCCTGTCGCGAATTTACGACTGTCCGGTGAAAACGTAACTGCGTAACCGTCAGCATTTGTATGTCCCCTGAGTGTAATTAAGTATTTTCCTGTAGCCGCATCCCATAATCGAACATTACCTGCATGACTTGCTGGAACTGTTGCAAATGTCTTGCCATCAGGTGAATAGATAGCTCCAACAAAACTACCTTTTTTATCATCTTTTACTGGGTCTATCGGTTTTCCGATTGGTTTAGTCGTACGTACATTCCATAGTCGTAACATCTCGTTATCCATGACAACCATGAGTGTGTCACCAGATGGTGAGTATTTAATGGCACGGATGGAAGCAATACGTCTGTGTCGGAATTTTCTGGGTTGCAGCCATTTAGAAAAGGTTTGACTAATGGATTTAAAGAAACCTCCACTATGTTTAGAAAACGTAACAAGACGTTCTGCAGTGTTAACATTCCAAATCGTTGCAGTTTTTTCCCAACTGTTAGCAGAAATCACAAGTAGATCATTCTCTGGTGAATGTGATATTTTGATGGAAGTCCCTCCTGGCGCGTTGAATGTTTTTATATTTTTTCCAGCAGCTACCTCCCACAAACGTACTGTCCAATTCTTACTATGAGTTGCAAGAATTCTACCATCTCTCGAAAATATAGGAGTATGGACAACGTCCGTGTGTCCTGTAAGTGTTTTTATGTTTTCTCCAGTGGTTGTATCCCATAGCCGAACAGAATTGTCACTATAATTCGTTGCGAGCATTTTGCCATCCGGCGAAAATACAAATTGCGGATAATAGTCTGGATAACTAAACGTCATAATGTTTTCTCCAGTTGCTACATCCCACAGGCGTACAGTACCGCCTTTATCAAACCTCACAAACGTTTTTGTTACTATCGTTTTGCTATCCGGAGAAAAAACTGGTAGAGAAAGAGTACTCTCATGTCCAGTAAGTGTATTTAGGTGTTCCCCTGTGCTTGTGTTCCAAATACCCACTGTCTGTTTTCCTTGTTTAATTGCGATCATCTTTCCGTCCGGTGAAAACACGGGGAAATGGCTGGCGCGTGGATCAAAGTTTTCAGTATCCACATCCGGTATCAACATTCTTATCTTTTTCCCAGTGGAGGCCTCCCACAATCCCAATGTGCCGACAACAGTTGTAATTGCGATGATATCACCCTTTGGCGAAAATACGACATGCTCTAAATTATAACTATTTCCTTTTAGTCAATACCTTCGCCAAAAAAATGATTGAATAAATAGGGCGGTTGTCCTAAAGT
>JAPPES010000115.1 GCA_028824125.1 Candidatus Poribacteria bacterium | reverse complement strand
CCGAAACGCCATTAGCCCTAACCGCTTATCAGATTACAGATCTATCCGAGACCGTTAACAGCCTCACGCTTACTTTTGTAGAGGCAACACAGGTTGACTTTGAAAATACGACAATTGACTTAATAGGTCCAAATAATTCTGCCATTCCACTTACCTTAGAAAATAATGGTGTTGACCAAATCACCGCGAGCTTTGTTTCGTTGACACAAAGCGGTCTCTACACGCTTGCTGTCACACCACAGGATAGATCGGGCAATGTTGCCCAAAGTGCTATCCGGTATCAGTTTAGACTTGCTATTGCCCTGCCAGCAGTGAGTTCTATCCTTATTGATGGCAAACCGAGTTCAACTGTATATGTGAATAGCGGTGATGTCACTATCGTTGCTACATTCACAGAACCGACTGGTGTTGGTTTAGCTTTAGGGGATGACGGGTCAACTATCATCGTGACCAATGCTGCCGGTGTTCCGGTGCAGGGAGTTACGAAACCTGATGGGACAAATCAGTTGACTTGGACGGCTACACCTTTACCGACTGATGGGAGTGCGGATGGAGTATACACTGCTACTATTACACCGATAGATAAATCTGGACGTTCAGGGAAAGTTGTCAATCGGCAATTTATTTACGATACCCAAGTACCGCGCCTCACTTCAGCAACACCGATAACACTTTATCAACCGATTTCTTATATTGGGAGTCTGACACAATTCCAATTGACTGTTGAAGATGTTGGGCCTGCATTGCTTGATCTTGAAGCTCAAACAATCACTCTTGCAAAGAAAGATGGGGATGCGGTTTTAGGACAGATAACACATGATGGAGCAAACCAACTCTTTTTCACGCTCTCCACACCTTTACCGACTGATGGGAGTGCGGATGGAGCATACATTCTGACGGTTGACCTTGTTGATAAAGCAGGCAACACATATCAGATAACTCACGACATCTTTTATGATTCACAAGCACCGCGCATATCTTCCGTCTCTTTGGGGACGGAGGAGCCGTTAGCCCTAACCGCGTATCAGATTACGGATCTCTCTGAATCTATCAACAGTCTCACGCTTACTTTTGTAGAGGCAACACAGGTTGACTTTGCAAATACGACAATTGACTTAATAGGTCCAAATAATTCTGCCATTCCACTCACCTTAGAGAATAATGGCGTTGACCAAGTAACCGCGAGTTTTGTCTCTTTGACACAAAGCGGTTTGTATACACTGTCAGTGATACCTCAAGATAAAGCAGGTAATACAGCACAAGGCTCAGTGTCTTATCCATTTAGAGTTCAGTTTGAAGTTCCGGGTTTATCGGTTGTGAAAGCAAACACAGCAGCTGCTTCGGTCCAACTTATTCAACACGAGATTATGGAGATTTCTGAACCTGTCAGCAGTTTCACACTTGAGTTTACAGATGCGATGCGGATTGACTTTGAAAATACCGGCATCATGTTGGTCGGTCCAAATGAACAAGAGATTCCTGTCACGCAAGAGGACGACAACGCTCAGTTGGTAGTTCGTTTTGTCTCTTTGACACAAAGCGGTCTCTACACGCTTGCTGTCACACCACAAGATAGATCGGGTAATGTTGCCCAAAGTGCTATCCGGTATCAGGTTAGACTTGCTATTGCCCTGCCAGCAGTGAGTTCTATTCTGATTGATGGCAAACCGAGTTCGACTGTATATGTGAATAGCGGTGATGTCACTATCGTTGCTATGTTCACAGAACCGACCGGTGTTGGTTTAGCTTTAGGGGATGACGGGTCAACTATCATCGTGACCAATGCTGCCGGTGTTCCGGTGCAGGGAGTTACGAAACCTGATGGGACAAATCAGTTGACTTGGACGGCTACACCTTTACCGACTGATGGGAGTGCGGATGGGGTCTACACTGCCACTATCACACCGATAGATAAATCTGGGCGTATAGGGACAATTGTCAACCGGCAATTTATTTATGACACCCAAGTGCCTCGGATAAGTGCTGCAACACCGATAACATTTCATCAACCGATTTCTTATATTAGGAGTTTGACACAATTCCAGTTGACTGTTGAAGATGTTGGCCCCGCACTGCTTGACCTGGCAGCTCAAACAATCACTCTTGCAAAGAAAGATGGGGATGCGGTTTTAGGGCAGATAACACATGATGGGGTAAACCAACTCTTTTTCACGCTCTCCACACCTTTACCGACTGATGGGAGTGCGGATGGAGCATACATTCTGACGATTGACCTTGTTGATAAAGCAGGCAACACATATCAGACAATTCACGACATCTTTTACGATTCGCAAGCACCGCGCATATCTTCCGTCTCTTTAGAGACAGAGACGCCATTAGCCCTAACTGCTTATCAGATTACGGATCTCTCTGAATCTATCAACAGTCTCACGCTTACTTTTGTAGAGGCAACACAGGTTGACTTTGCAAATACGACAATTGACTTAATAGGTCCAAATAATTCCCCTATTCCACTCACCTTAGAAAATAATGGTGTTGACCAAGTAACCGCGAGTTTTGTCTCCTTGACACAAGACGGTTTATATACACTGTCAGTGATACCACAAGATAAAGCAGGTAATGTTGCACAAGGAGCGGTTCCTTATCCGTTCAGAATTCAGTTTGAAGTTCCCGGGTTATCATCTGTAAAAGCGAACACAACTAATACTTCTGTAGAGCTTACACCTTACGAGATTATGGAGATATCTGAATCCGTTAGCAGTTTCACACTTGAGTTTACTGATGCTACACAAATTGATCTTATGAATACGAGGGTGACACTGACGGGACCAGATGAACAGGAGATATCTGTCACCATTGAAGACGGCGAGTCTCAGTTAGTGGTTCGTTTTGTTTCTTTAACACAAAACGGTGTATATACATTCGCCGTGACACCGCAAGATAAAGCGGGAAATGTCGCTCAGAGTGCGACTCAATACCAATTTAGACTTGACACTGCACTCCCAACAGTCAGTTCCGTGCTTATTGATGGAAAACCAGGATCGGTTGTTTACGTACGCAATGCTGTTCCGAGAATAGTTGCTACAATTACTGATCCTATCGGTGTAGGTGTGTCGTTAAGAGACGGTGGCTCCACTATTACGGTCACCAATCCCGAAGGGTTTTCAGTATCCGGCACAACCTCTTCTAACGGAACAAATCAGTTGGTTTGGACGTCTATACCACTCCCTACAGATGGTACTGCCGATGGTCGTTATGCCGTTGCTATAACACCGGTGGATAAATCTGGTCGCTCCGGGACAGTTATCAATCGCCAGTTTATTTATGACACACAGGCACCGCGAATTACAGCTGCATCTCCAATAACATTACATGCTCCAGTATCCTATATCCGGAGCGGGATAGATGAGTTCGTTCTCACTATTGAAGATGTGGGACCTGCAGATCTTATTTTGGCATCTCAAGTTGTAGCCTTAATGGATGCCGCAGAAAAACCTGTTTCTGCCACGCTGACGCGCGATGAACTCTCAAATCAATTATATCTTACACTTTCTAAACCGTTCGCCAGTGACGGAAGCGTAGATGGTGCGTATTCACTAAATGTCCGTTTAATAGACAAGGCAGGTAATACTTCAATCTCTCAATTTTCACTTGTTTACGATTCCAAAGTGCCACAAATATCATCAGTTCAGGTAAACACTGCCGGCACTCCTACGAAACTTGTGTCGAATGAAATTACTGAACTTGCAGAATCTATTAGTACAATCATGATCGAGTTTGCTGAAGCAACGCGTGTTGACTTTGAGAACACGCAGGTATCGTTGCTTGATCCAAACGACCAAACAATTCCACTTACCAGAGAAGATGATGGTATTTCTCACATGACACTGAGTTTTGATGATTTAACGCAGAGCGGTCAGTACACTTTATCCGTGACTCCACAAGACATAGCGGGAAATGCTGCACAAAGTTCAATGCAATTCGCGTTTAATCTTGAGTTTGTTCTTCCAGGAGTGGAATCTGTCATTATAGGTAATACTGTCACATTGGGAAGTGGAGATATTGCTTATGTCAATGCAAACAATTTAGTGATTGTGGCAAACTTGCTTGACCCAGCAGGCACAGGATTATCTTTTGATACTATTACTGGGTCAGCCTTACAGGTAGCAACTCTTGATAACACAATTGTCCCAGGACGTATTGCTACAAATGGAACGGATGTAATGGTTTGGGAACCGGTAACACTATCCAATGACGGAAGTTCCGATGGACGATACGCTGTATATGTCACACCTGTTGATAGAAAAGGACGTGAGGGCAATACCATCTATCGTGAGTTCGTTTTTGATACGCAAGAACCAGAGATAACGGAGGCTGAGCCGATCAATTTAAGTCAACCCGTTTCCTATATTAGTGAAAGTTTGACGCAATTCCGATTCGCGCTCCAAGATGTTGGACCAGCAGACTTAACGCTTGATGACCAAAAAGTTAGTCTACGTAGTCAAACAGGTTCTCTTATTCCGACAAAACTAACAAATGATACAAACAATCAACTCTATCTTACACTTGATGAGCCATTACCGCTTGATGGTAGTAGGGATGGAGAATATACTGTCGTAATTGCGTTTTCTGATAAAGCTGGGAATGTCCTCTCCGTTGAACACCCTATAGTCTACGATACACAAGCACCAACCCTTGTCAGCACAGTGCCTGCTGATAATGCGCAGCTCACTGAAGATATAACGCAAATACAGGTAAATCTGAATGATCAAGGCGGAAGCGGTATAGATTGGGATGTAACAACAGTAACACTGGTTGACCCGAATGGAACAGAAATCTCTGGCGAACTTACCAGTAATGGAAAAACGCAGTTGATACTTAATACGAATCAACTTGTGGCAGATGGACGTTATACTATTCGTGTTCAAGCCATAGACAGAGCAGGGAACGGAAGTAAATCTGTTTTTGAAACGGATTTCTTACTCTCCAGACTCTTACCCGCTGTCATTTCTACATCACCAAGTACTGCGCCAAAAGATGAAGCGTATACGAATGAGAAAATTGAAGAAATTGAGGTGATGCTTGAAACAGCAGATGAAAATCACCTATCAACGCTGCGCTTGCTGAATTCTGAAAATCAAGAGATCGCAGGACAACAGCATCGGGAGTCTAACCGGTTAATCTATTCGCTTGTCCGTCCGCTTGCCACAGATGGGTCAGAAGACGGTGTTTACACCATTGAGTTCACACCAATTAGTGCGTCTGGGCGCACTGGTGAAGTTCAGAGATTGACCTTCACCTACGATACACAAGTGCCTGAAGTTGAACCGGAGGCGATAAGTCTCATAGTTGCGGAACCCGAGGTCAATAATTCCTTGATAGAAATTCGCGTTACGCTCACAGATAATCAAGCAGGAATTGATTGGGAAAACCTTGATAAAGAATGGTTGGCATTTGAACGGCTTTCACCGAACGCAGCTGAAATCGCTGGGCATCTATCTTATGAAACAGGGGAACAGGAGACTCTTATTTTCCGACTCACTGTTCCGCTTGCAGATGACGGATCTGCAGATGGGGAATACCAAATTACCATTACCCCTAAAGACCAAGCGGGAAATGGGGATGAAACTTACGAAGAGGTATTTGTCTACGATACAAGTCCACCCATTATTGATCCTAACTCGCTACTTATCAATGACGCTCCATTGCTGACCGACATTGATGCGGAGGATTACCCAAGCGCAATTTCCACAACCGGCGGTGTTGTCATCCAAGCGAGCGTCTCTGATACAGGGTTAGGTGTTGACCTATCACGTTCACAAATCGTTGTAAGAAATCCTAACGGTCAAGAAATTTCCGGTACCACCCGACAAAACGGTGTGGATACCATTAGTTTCAAATCGGATGGATTGAATGTTGAAGGCGTATATCAAGTTACGATTACCGGTATTGGGAATGACTCTGAACTGCTCGGATTTGTACCTAAAGGTTCAATCACAACTGAATTCCTTTATGAAACTACAGCACCGACTGCTGTCTTAACCAACGATGGTGGAAAAACTGAGTTTACTGATGAGGCAGTGCCTTTTGAAGGAACAGCTTCTGATCCACGAGGTTCACGGCCACGCCCCCAAGGTGAAGGTGAGATCCCCATCCCAGCATCCGGTGTATGGCTTGTGGAAATCATTGGAACCGGGCCCGATGGACAACCTATCGAACCTATTCCCGCTGAGGATGAAAGCAACGCACAAGAGCAACCGTGGAGCCGTTGGTCAGCAGACTTCCTCCCCGCACGGTCAGGTGAATACGACTTAGATCTCCGTGTTACTGACAAAGCGGGTAACTACGCTGTTTACGATGTCGGTGAGGTTACGATGTCGGTTTCCTTCTCTTTCCGTGGAAAAACCTTCGGATGGCCAAACCCGCTACGGCATTCCAAAAACGATGTCGCCTTCTTTTCTTTTGACCTGAATACTTCAGCAGATGAAACAGTCGAATTGGCGCTTTACATCTATGACTGGGGTGGTGACATGGTTTATTCAAAAAAATACACCGGAATAACACTGGGACAGCGAAATGATACACAGATTAAATGGAATTTAGAAAACCAAGCTGGAATGCCAGTAGCGCGAGGCCTTTACGTGTTCCGTTTAGAAGCAGTTAATGGAGCAGGAAATCGCGCTAACGCCGTAGGCAAAATCCTTGTCGTTGACTAAGACTAAAAAAATGGAGAAAACCGAAAGGAGACAGATAATGCACAAAAGTGTAGTTGTAGCAGTTTTAATCTTAACTTTATTGCTAACCGCACCCCAAAGTTTCGCAGCTGATATCCATGACAGTGCTGGCACTGCTGGCGCAGCATTTCTGAAAATTGAACCGGGAAGCAGGCCCGTAGGAATGGGGGGAGCATTCGCGGGATTGGCAAATGACATTAACACCATCTTTTGGAATCCTGCAGGTTTAACTTCTGTACATACACGAGAACTTACCGCTATGCAACACTTTTCGTTTGTTGATATCAACAATCAGTCAATTGGATATGCGCAGCGTGCGAAACAATTCGTGTGGGGAGCAAGTTTCCTCGGGAGTTTCACTGAAATTGAACGGCGCATCGGTCCAACCGAAACCCCAGATAGCACAGTAACGGTAGGGGGGTTTGCTACAGGTTTATCTCTCGCGTATCCACTGGGCACATCCGCTTCCATCGGCGGTACAGCGAAGTTCATTTCACAGCAATTGGATATTCAGAACATCTACGGTGCTGCAGCCGATCTCGGTTTAATTTTGCGTTTGATGGACAATCATCTCGGTATTGGACTTACAGTGCAAAATGCTGGTGTACTCAGCGGTAGTGAAAATCTTCCGATGGCACTCCGTGCTGGACTCGCTTACAGAACTTGGAAACAACCCGAAGCGGATTCTGAAGAAGCAATGCCACCGCGTGAAGTATGGGCTTTCGTTGCAGATGCGCATCTTCCGCTTATTGACGCTAATCCCAGTTTCCACATCGGCGCTGAAAGATGGTTTTACGATATCGTTGCCGCACGTGTCGGCTATCGTATCGGTCTAAATGAAAACCCAAGTGATGGGTTATCAATTGGCATCGGTGTTCGGAAGGATGGTTTGGACTCATTAGCGAACATAGACTTCCAATTCGATTACGCTTTTGTTCCCGATGCATATCTTGGCAATTCACATCGAATTTCTTTCATCACACGATTTTAGGACATATATTGTAAACCTACAATATATGTTCCTTGTTATCTCTTTGAAAAAAGTAGGCGCGGTTTCAAACCGCGCCTATCAATTTTACTATAATGATTTTGTTTCTATACGCTTGCTTCCAGCATACGTTCAATTGGCAAACGAGCCTTATCAATTACCTCTGGGTCCAACGTAACTTCATAATCGCTGAGGTCGGTCCCACTGTCAATTGCTTCTAAAATGTTTGCAATTTTATCCAATCGGACTTTTGCCATGTGTGAACATCGCACGGAGCACGCTGTCCAGAATTGAACTTTTGGAAATTCTTGTGCCAAATTGGAGGTTAATTCACATTCTGATGCAACAAATGCCCGTTCTAACTGATCGTCTGCTACACGTGCTGCTATATCCTTCATTATTTGGCTGGTACTACCGTAGAAATCGGCTTCTTTCAGAACGTTTGGCCGACATTCCCAGTGGGCGTATAATTTCCTTTTTGGATGTTCTTTCGGAATCTCAAAAGATTCACGTATCGCAAGTAGATCAGAAAGCGTAAATCTTTCGTGAACTTCACAAACTGCACCGCGTGCTGTGTTATCTTTACCGGGATAAACAACATTTTTTTCACCCTTCAACTCTTCTTCTAAATTTTGTGCAAAGAAGATATCAGGAACGAAAATTATTGTATCTCCGGGCATGGACTTCGCAATATGTGCAGCATTCGCAGACGTACAACAGATATCAGATTCCGCTTTCGCGTCCGCATAACTATTGACATAAATCATAACGGGGGCACCAGGGTAAAGTTCTTTCAATTTTCGGACATCTTCCGCACCGAAGTTATCGGCAAGTGAACACCCCGCTGTTTTATCTGCTACTAATACAGTTTTGTCCGGACTCAGGATTTTAGCCGTTTCTGCCATGAACGGCACACCGTTAAAGATGAGGTAAGGCGCTTCCGTTTTCGCGGCGAACATACTCAGTCCAAGGGAGTCACCTTGTTCCTCTTTTTCGGATAATCCGAAAACAAGCGGCTCCATGTAGTTGTGACCTAACATTACAACATCATGCTTTTGCTTCAACGTTCTTATCTTATGGACTGTTTTGGCATGTGCCTCTATATCAAGTGCCGTTAAACTGGGGTGGTGTCGATTATATAACTCGTTTTTAACGTCTTCAAGTGTTAGTTCTTTATCGCCATTCTTTGCATTTTCCAGTTGGGGAGTTTTTCCCGTAGGATGCATGCTAATCACGCTCCAAGTTGTTCGCTAATAAATGGGAGAATGTCTACAAACCCATTTTAGCAAGTCTTTTTTATTCTTATTAGGATACCCACAAATTCTATTTTTGTCAAGGGTAACACACAAAAACGCTAAATTTTTGCCAAATTTTAATATGAATATAAAGAAATTGCTTTGTTTTATCCTAATTATTTGTTTTATTTGGAATTTGAGTTTATCTGCGGAGGGTTTTTCTGTTAAACTTAGAGGAAAACTCGCGTTAGCTGGTATTCTCTCAGGAGTTGCGTATTTAACGCACTCGCTTGTTAAGCGTGATAAGCAGGCTGCGAAAAAATTGCAGTCCCAACTTGGTCCCCCTGATCGAATTATCCAATTTGAACGCGGATTTGACCAATGGAATATTCATTACTACCGTGAACATTCCTATTTTTTCCTAAACAACCGTTTTATAAGGAAAAAGACTCATAAAGCCTTTTTCCTCAATCAAGCATCACCAGACTTAGAGTTCATGGAACAAGGTCTTTTCTTGCATAGAACAAGACGATCAGATAATCCATTTTCTTTTACTTATAAGCCTGTTTCAGTGAACCCCATGTGGTTGTCACTTTACCTTTTGCCTCAACAGCAAGTCCTCCAGCTTGTATCTCTCTATCCTTGTCAGTTGGAAGACGTACGTTGGCCTGTGCCGCGTTTGCAGCGTTTTCGTTAGAAGTAACAAAAATAGCGTCTAACTTCGTGGCATCTTCACGTACAGCGATGCGTAAAACCGTCTCACCAGCTTTATCAAACTCCCATTCTCTGTCAAAGGTTCCTTCATTTAACCAATGATTGATGCGATCCCAGTGCCATGCGTTTTTTGTACTGATACTCCATCGGTACTCAAAATTTTTCGTTACCTGCGCGTTTTCGTCTGGATCACTGGGTTGCCACGTCACCCAGAACGAATCACTGTTGCCGTCCCATGCGAAAACATGACCCCACAATGCATACTCTCCTGCTTCAGGAATGTTGATTATGAATTCTGCCCACCCTTGGTCGCCGCCACCTGTTGCTGGTGGTCCTTCCATCCAGACGTATTTTCCATCAGATGCCAATTCATCATCCGCAATTACCATTGGTGCCTGAAGTGTATTCGCCAATTCCGCTTCAAGTGCAATTTCAACATCAGCACCAAGCTCCGCAAATGTTAGGAAAAATACTGTAACTATAAACATTGAAAAAAGAATACCGTATTTCATCAAAAAAACTCCTTTCTATTTTATGGTATGTAATGAAAGAGTTGAGATAACCCACAGGTTATCTCAACCTAAAGGCAACTACCTTTGCGCTTTGAGTTTTCCCCACGTTGTTGCGAGTTTGTCTCGCGGTTCAACAGGAGTTACATCTTCGGGGCCAGGAAAACGCGGGTTAACATCCGCCTCATTTTCTGAGAGATTGTCGGTGATAAAGATGACATCTAACTTTGCCGCATCCTCTCTAACAGCAATACGCAGCGTTGTTTCTCCAGCTGGCAACTCCCACTCACGATCAAAGGTTCCACTGTTCAACCAATGATTGATCCGGTCCCAGTGCCACTCATTTTTTGTGCTGATACTCCATCGGTACTCGGTATTTTTTGTTTCCTGAGCGTTTTCGTCTGGATCAGCGGGTTGCCACGTCACCCAGAACGAATCACTGTTGCCATCCCACACAAAGACATGACCCCACAACGCATAGGTGCCTGCTTCAGGAATGTTGATTACAAATTCTGCCCACCCTTGGTCACCACCACCTGTTGCTGGCGGTCCTTCCATCCAGACGTATTTTCCATCAGATGCTTCACCATCTTCGGCGATTACCATCGGGGCTTCAATTGTATTTGCCATTTCAGCCTCAATTGCACGGTCATAACTGTAACTGATGCCGTTTGCAAATAGTAAACCGGTCATCAAACAGATACTTAATATTAACTTTTGATAGCGCATAAAAACATCTCCTTACATTTGAATTGACACAAAATATATGCCATTTGTTTTCCGCCATTTTCGTACTGACGGTAATTCTATTGGGATTTAAGTTTACCCCATTGCTGATATTGTAAAAATAACGGTTCTATCGGTAGTATAGCAGCAGTACTACGCTGCCATTTCGGTTGTGTTGCCCAAGCTCCATTGTCAATTAGTTCACGACGTCCGCTTCCATCTGCATTAATCAGGTGGATTACCCATCTCCCATCCTGCTCGGATTGAAAAGCGATTAAGCTACCATCTGGCGACCACGCTGGAACGGCTTCATCTGTTGGCGTATCAGTAAGAGCCTGCTTGTTCCCACCATCCACAGCATCCATTAGGTAAAGATCAAGGGCTGCTTGATCTTTACCTTGGCGCATAGAGGAATATACAATACGCTTGCCATCAGGCGACCACGCCGGATAGGTATCCATCAACGGTTGATGCGTTAATCGTTGTTCCTCGCGGGTTGTTATATCAATAATGTAAATGTCCCAATTTAACCGACGTTTTGAGTGAAAAGCAAGTTTCTTTCCATCCGGGGACCAGGTAGATATTCCATCTTCAAAAAGATTTTTAGTTAAGTTTTCCACCACTCCATTTTCTAACTCTAAAAGATAGATGTTGAAATGCCCTTCGCGATTTGAGATAAAAGCGAGACGTTTGCCATCTGGTGCCCATGATGGTGCTTTATCTGTTGCCGGATGATGTGTTAGTCTTCTCTGATGCGTGCCATCAGCTTGCATCACATAGATTTCGTGGTTGGCATCGCGCCGTGAGAAAAAAACTATCTCTGTGCCATCCGGGGACCACATTGGATAATAATCCGCTGCGGGGTTAAGTGTAAGATTCACAGGCGCTTTTCCAGCGGAATCTGTTAGGTAAATCTCCCAATTTCCACTGATATCCGAAGCAAAGGTTATCGGCACAGAACGCGGTTGGCTGAATGCACTATCTATTCCAAATAAGAGTACTAACACCCCCAAAAATACACTTGTTATCTTAATTGAATTCATATTTTTTGTCAATACTTTATTTTTATTTGTATATCAAAATTTACCATCGCGCACCTCAAAATGGGTCAGTTTTTGCAGTGTTGTCCCACCTATCCGAACCCATTCTGCAACCCACTCAATCATTTGACCTAAAGACACGCATGGATATCCAAACAGCTGGTGGCATAACGAAGCATTGCTCAGCAGTGCTGTCTCTGCCTCTTCTCCTTCAAAATGGACAGGTTTATTGAAAATTTCCGCGAAACGCATCGCTAAATATCGGACAGAAACAGTCTCCGGCCCCGTCACGTTTAAGGTCAAAGGTGGACTTTGGCAATGTGCAAAAGAACGTAATGCTATAGCGTTTGCATCTCTTTGCCATATTACGTTCACATTTCCCATCTCAAGAGATATTGGTTCGTCAGTGTAGACTTTTTCTCCTATATCAAGTAGTATGCCATATCGGAGTTCAATTGCGTAGTTCAATCGGAGAATCGCCATCTGTGTTCCGAATTGTTCCGAGAAATAGCAACATATTCGCTCCCTGCCAAGACACGATTGAGCATACTCCCCTATTGGCGCAACGACGGTACTTTCTGTCGCCCCTCCATGTGAAATAGACGTCAACGGATAAACATTGCCTGTTGAAAAAACAACCAATCGAGAATCTCTAAATTTTTCTGCCACACGCCCCGGCATGTAAGTGTTTAACGCCCAAGTCAAATTCTCGTTCCCAGTTGAACCAAACTTCCTACCTGCCATAAAAATCACATTTTGAACATCGGGCAAGCTTTGCAGACTTTTTTCCGAAAGCATGTCCACGACAATTGTTTCAATTCCGACTTCATGCAAGGATTCCTGTATACCGGGGGTTGAAAAACGGGATACACCGATAACCTTTTTAGCAATACCTGCACAATCAATGGAACGTTTTGCCAACTTTGCAAGCGAAGGTCCCATCTTTCCACCAACACCAAGAATAAGGATATCCCCTTCTAAAGAAGCAATTGCCGATATTACTTCATTTGTTGGTTCTGATAAATATAATTCTAATTGCGATTCTGTTTTTATCAAAGCGATATAAAAGTAAGAGAGCTGATACGGTGAATTACAAAATTTGAAAATATATTCCTTGAGTTGATGCGTTGGTAATCGCGCAATTCATAGCACCTCGGACATTTAAAATTACTTGGGTATAACAGTATAGAAAACAGGCACCATGTTGTCGTCCTACGTCTGAAGTATAGTAAAAAGTTTAGTAAATGTCAAGAAGAAATCAGAAGCGCCAAGATTTATAAAAAAGAAATTGACAAACTTTATGGTTTTCTGTAAAATAGAGAACTATGAATACAATTGAATTGACCAAAACACTTATCGGATACGACACAGTAAGTCCAAAAACCAACGTTGCGGTAATGGATTTCCTCACCGAAACGTTGGAATCTATCGGGTGTGAAGTGGAGCGGGTTGAATATACCGATCCAGCAGGTACGTTGAAAGTTAATCTGATTGGTCGTAAAGGGCAAAGGACGGGTGAACGTGGACTGGCACTTCTTGGACACATAGACACCGTGCCTGCCATCGGTTGGTCAGAAAACCCGTTTGAGGCACGGATTGCCGACGACAAGATGTATGGACGCGGCAGCTGCGATATGAAAGGGAGTGTTGCCTGTATGATTGCGGTTGCGTCTCGGTACGACGCTTCTGACTTACATGCCCCGCTCTATGTGGTGATTACGGCTGATGAAGAGGTAGGTTATTTCGGCGCGCGTGCCGTTGCAGAAAAATCGGAGATGTTTAAACAGCATGGATTCCCACAATACGGAGTTGTCGGTGAACCTACAGAACTGAAAGCCGTTTATGCACACAAAGGGGCAGTTAGGTTTTCCGTCACTGCATACGGGCGCGCAGCACACAGCAGCACTGGCGAAGGTGACAATGCGAACCTAAAACTTATTCCGTTTCTTTCGGAAATGCGGGAGATCCATCAGGAATTAACAACTGATAAGCAATACTTCAATTCTGAATTTACGCCACCTTTCACAGATTGGAATATCACGATCAGTGACGGAGAATGCACCGCGAATATTACTGCACCGAGAAGTGTATGTACCATCAACTACCGCCCAATGCCGGGTGATGATCCACAGGTATGGATAGATAGGGGACGCGATGCTGCAGAAAAATATGGATTGGCGTTTGACCTTTTCATCAATGCCGGTCCTGTGCGTACGCCACCTGATGCTGAAATTATTCAAGCAGCACTTGAAATTACTGGAGACACGAAACCGCATACCGTAGCATACAGTACCGATGCAGCGGTCTTTTCCAAACACATGGACACCGTTATTATAGGACCTGGTAGTATTCTGCAGGCACATACGGTTGATGAATGGATGGCGTTAGACCAGTTTGATAAAGGAATCAATATCTTTAGTCAGTTTGTGGATCGGTTTTGCGTTTAGTCCATTTTTCGTTGAATAGTCAAGTTAAGTTCTTTCTGGCAGATTTTCAAAAAAGACAGCATCCGGTTTCACCCATTCTGCCTCGCCGTCTGCCCATACCTCGCGTTTCCAGATAGGCACAATCTGTTTAAGGCGATTCATTGCATATTGACACGCCTCAAACCCGTCTTTGCGATGCGGTGAAGCAACCGCTACTGCTACACTCACTTCACCGATTTCCAGTCTCCCCACACGATGAATCATCGCAACGCGATGGATACCCCACTTTTCCGAAATTTCCTCAGCAATCTCCTCCATCTTTTTTTCCGCCATCGGTGGATATGCTTCATATTCAAGGTATTTTGTCGGTCTACCATCTGTATTATTCCGAACGGTGCCAAAAAACAGAACCACCGCGCCTGCATCCGGTGCCGCCACAGCCTCCCGAACCTCTGCACCTGTAATGACTTCAGTGGTTATTTTAAACATTATTCCCTCCAGTTACCGGCGGAATTAATGCGACTTCATCGCCTTCAGTGAGTTCGGTGTTCTCAGTAGCGTATTCCCAATTGACAGACATTTGCATCACTTCATAAAACTCGGCAATTTCTGGCCATTCTTCCTCAAGTCGTTTTAAAATCGTTTGGACGGTGGCACCTTCAGGAAGTTGCATCTCTTCTTCGGATCTATCTAACATTTCGTGGCATACGGCAAAGTATTTGACTGTAACCTTCATTAGGGCTCCTTCGCTGTTTATTTCAGGTCAAATATAGTTTCTAAACAGTATATCATAACAGTGGAGTGAAGTCAAATTAGCGTTGAATTTGAAGTCAATCTTTGATTTGACTAACTGTGTAAGTAGATGTATAATTTGTGTAAATATGCTTTCTGAGTTGAAGTAATAATCCATAGATGATATAAAAATGACAAGGTGAAATCATGAAAAAAACAATGCGAAATATCTTTTGTAGTCTAATTCTGCTAAATATCGCTTGGATGGGAAGTGCAGATGAAAGCGCTCTCAAAAATCCGGACGGTTCATGGAAATGGACCAATCGGCTCATCCATGAAACAAGCCCTTATCTACTGCTGCACGCACACAATCCTGTTGAATGGTATCCTTGGAGTGATGAAGCATTAGAACGCGCGAAAAAAGAAAACAAACCTATTTTTCTCTCCGTTGGCTATTCCACGTGTTACTGGTGTCACGTAATGGAGCGGAAAGTCTTCTCAAATCCAGAAATTGCTGAGCAGATGAACAAAAACTTCATCAACATCAAAATTGATAGAGAGGAACGACCTGACTTAGACGAAATTTATATGACCGCAACACAGCTATTAATGCAACGTGGCGGGTGGCCAAACTCAGTCTTTCTTACGCCTGATTTGAAACCTTTCTTTGCTGGCACGTATTTCCCGCCAACAGATATGCCGAATAGACCCGGTTTTCCAACGATTTTGACCGCAGTGCATGAAGCATGGGTAACACGAGAAGCAGAGGTAATTGACTCTGCGAATCGGATAACACAAGTCATTGAAGGCGCAATAAGTACAGGATTTTCCGCTCTCACTGCTAAATCCCTTGAGCGTTCCCTTATCTCTGCCGCTGTTGCACACCTAAAAACTAACTACAAACACGCTTATGGCGGATTTAGCGATGCTCCTAAATTTCCAAGTCCTGCGAATCTGGAATTTTTGTTAAAGGAATATGAACGCACTTCTGACGAATCGTTGATGAGAATGGTGACACGGACCTTAGATATGATGGCTTACGGTGGGATTTATGACCAAATCGGCGGCGGATTTCATAGATATTCAGTTGACGCGAAGTGGCTCGTGCCTCATTTTGAAAAGATGCTGTACGACAACGCGCAATTGGCGAAAATATATCTTCAAGCTTTTCAGTTAACAAAAAAACCGCAGTACCGCCGCATTGCTGAGGAGATATTCGGTTTTATTTTTCGTGAGATGACAGCACCGGAAGGCGGTTTCTATTCTGCGTTAGACGCGGAAACGGACGCAGAGGAGGGAAAATACTATGTTTGGACAGCAGATGAAGTTAAAAACGCTCTCCCTCAAAAAGATTTCCAACAGTTCACCTCCGTTTACGGTGTGGATAAGGGACCAAACTTTGAAGGCAAAAATGTTCTCTATGTGCCTAACGCAGCAGAATCGGAAGCCTCTCTCAAGTCTTTGAAATCTGCGCGAGAAACACTTTTAGCAGCTCGGTTTGAACGCGAACGCCCACTGCTGGATACAAAGATCATTGTCAGTTGGAACGGCTTAATGATAGATGCACTTGCCTATGGATACGAAGTGCTTGGCGAGGAGCAGTATCTCACCGCTGCATCAAAAGCCGCACAGTTTATTCTCAACACGCTGAGAAAACCGAACGGTGAATTATGGCACACATACACCGCTGGCGTTACGAAGTACGATGCTTATCTTGATGATTACGCGTTTTTCACGCATGGTCTGATCGGATTGCATAGTGCTACTGAAGAAGAACGTTGGCTACGTGAAGCGACAACCCTAACTGATAAGATGATTCAACTTTTTTGGGACGACAAAAATGGGGGGTTCTATTTTACAAAGGCAGATGCGAAGCAGCTGATTGTTCGCACCAAAAAACCTCACGATTCCGCAATTCCTTCTGGGAACGCAGTGGCAGTCAACAACCTCTTAATGCTTGAGCCAAATTACCGAAACTATGCTAAGAAAACACTTCTTAGTTTCAGCCAAGCAATGGAAGTAACGCCCTCATCTTTTATGCACATGCTTTATGCGCTCAACGGGTACTTAAGCTTAGGCGAAAATCGTGATATGCCAACACAGCGAAGCAAACAGGAACTTGACGGTTTAACGCAATCACTTGTAACGGCAACAGCAAAAGTTAAAACGCTCACTACGGACAAACAATTTGACGTGGAAATTCAGGTTAAAATTGCGGCAGGTTGGCACATTAATGCAAATCCAGCAGGTCAGGGTAACTTAATTCCGACTACTCTCACTGTAGCAAAAGACGCTCCAGTTGAGATTTTTGAAGTAAAGTATCCGAAAGGCAAATCGGTGCAATTTGGGTTTAGCACAGAATCTTTGAACGTTTATGAGAAAACGTTTACAATTCCTCTGAAGTTGAAACGGAAAGCAAATGCACCTATCAAGAAAAACGTTTCGATCATCTTAAAGCTCAATTATCAGGCTTGCAATGAAACGGAGTGTTTGTTACCGCAGACACTGGACATCCCGTTGAAGTTACAGTAGGTGCAAGACATCTTCAAATTTATGTGTTATACCATTTCTATATGATGATAGGGCATTATCCATAGGTGTCAATTTAGTGCTTGATTTTCTTGTGGGAGGGCTTTTCAAGCCCGATGTTTTCTGTAGGAGCGAGCTTCGCTCGCGACCCTGCGTCCGATGTCGCGAGCGAAGCTCGCTCCTACTGCACAAACGCACATTCGATATTAATTTCTGGACTGAACACATCCAAAGGACAGATAATATTCCTTAAATTGACACCTATGGTTTGCGTCCCCACATGCACAATCTAAATGAAGATTAATTTATTAATTCGGTAATTTTTCATTATGCATATTCGGAACATTTTAAGCACTCTTCAGTCCCGTAGGGACGATATGTTTATAGCAGCGCGGACAACCTCATCCCTTAGTCCCGTAGGGACGATATGTTTCGAAGCACATCAATAATAAATATGCCGTTCCTACGGAACTCAAGAGGGAAGGGACAACATTTTTCTATAAACATTGCGTCCCTACGGGACTAAAGACACGGACAAGATGGCAATACATAAGATTAACGTCATAGCAAAAAATCATCAAAAATATCGAAAACTAAATAACCCTGATCTACCTCAAAATACGCTTGCTATCTTTGGACAAAATTTGTTATATTTTTAAAGTCTGCAGGAGTAATCCCTTATGAAACACAACACTTTGAAAGCATGCTGTTTTTTATGAAACACAAGTTTATTCTAATATTCCATCTCATTTTAGTGGCGTCAGGATTTATTCCTCAAGTATCTGCGCAAGACACCGAACCTACACCTGTCACCGGCAAACTTGTACTAACATTAGACGCTGTGCGCTCAGTGGCAATGAATTGGCTCAAATCCCCATGGAAGTATCATCCAGGTGATAATCCAGAATGGGCGAATCCGGCTTACGACGATACCGATTGGGAATCCGTTAGCACCCTGCTATCTCAAAAGGAACTGCCTAAAAGCGGATGGGAAGGCATTGGTTGGTTTAGACTACATTTTACTGTTCAGGATGAAAAACTTAAGAATACGCCTTTGGCACTCCATGTGGCATATCAGGCGGGTGCTTCTGAAATCTACCTTGATGGCGAGTTGCTTTATGCTTTTGGTAAAGTGGGAACGCGGAAAGAGGAAGAGGAACACTATTGGGAGCGTAACCCACAGGTCATCACGTTTTCCGGTAAAACTGATCATGTCATCGCAGTTCGGTATTCCAACTTCTCTTCTTATCAGTCAACACCTGTTCTTGGCTTTGGGCTTGTTGTTGCCCCACTGAATGAAAGCATCAAATCGCGTGTCACAATGGTTCGCCAAGGCACCACTTTACAGATGGTATGGACAGCGATTCCCGTCTTTCTGATGTTGCAGCATTTACTGCTGTTTTTCTTTTATCCCCGTGCAAGGGAAAACCTCTATTTTGCTTTATTAACAGGAAGTATCGGTGCATTTGTTTTTATTATCTTCCAATTTTTCATATTAGCAACAAGTGCGACACAACTTCTATATCTGCTTCGGTTACTTGTTAGTGTTTATGTACTCATCTTTTTATCAGGAATGTTGTTTCTGTATACGCTTTTTTATTCGAAGCTGCCCAAACTCTTTTGGATCTTTCTAACTGGATGGGGTATCACCCTTTTTGTTGGTCTATCTGATATAGATAAAATCATCTTTGATATTACGAGTACCAATTCATTTAGCATCGGCAAAGTATCAATATTTCCTCTTTTATTTTCGTTTACGATTTTAACGTCTTTAGAAATGATCCGAGTGATAATCGTTGCTATCTTTAAGAGAAAAGATAGCGCGTGGATATTTGGACTTGGTTCACTCTCGCCTTTTGTCCTTCCATTCATATTCGGTTTTATCGTTTCACGAACAGGTCACGATATTGCTTGGGAATTGACAGTAATCATTTTATTCCTTGCGCCACTTTTTTCCATGTCGGTATATCTTGCCCGCAACGTCTCCAGAACCAGACGAAAACTTGAAACAGAGGAGCTTGAACGCCAACTTTTGGAAGTTGAAAACACCCGCAAAACAGAGGAATTGGAAGAAGCACGCAAACTCCAAATGTCAATGCTACCAGATGCTCCACCTGAACTTCCCAATCTTGATGTGGCTTTTGAGATGCGCCCCGCGACAGAGGTCGGTGGTGACTATTATGATTTCAATCTCACTGACGACGGTCAACTCACTATCGCAATCGGAGACGCAACAGGTCACGGTATGAATGCAGGTCTTGTCGTTTCCGCCGTCAAGAGTCTTTTTAAAACATCCGCACCAGGAGCAGGGAATTTACAAATTCTTGAACGTATCTCGCAAGGTATAAAGAGCATGAATCTGAAACGGCTATACATGGCAATGACGCTCGCTACATTCAATGACAATACACTAACGCTTGCATCCGCGGGAATGCCACCGCCTCTCATCTATCGATCAGAGGAAAACATGGTAGAAGAGATACTTCTTGAAGGAATGCCGTTGGGTGGAGTTATTGGAACCGACCGAGAAGAAGCATCGTTTGAACTTCAGTCCGGTGATACCATCCTGCTGATGAGTGACGGCTTACCCGAAATGCTGAATCTTGAAAACGAGATGTTAGATTATCCAAAAACAAAGGAACTATTTACTGAAATTGCTGACAAATCTCCAAAAGCAATTATTAGACACATTATTGAAGGCAGCACTTCATGGGCAGACGGAAAACCACAGGAGGACGATGTAACGCTTGTTGTCATCAAAGCAAAATAACCCAACAACGATTATGTACAGAATTATTTAAAACACGGATACTATTGTTCACATCAACCCTTTTCTTGTAGGAACGACCTCTCGGTCCCGACTTCTAACAACAAATTTGCATGCACATAAAATAGTAAAATCATGACGAATACAATCAAATTCTATCACTTTATCTTTCCAATCAAGTCTCTTTTCTTTGCTTGAATTTATAGCACTTTTCTGGTATCCTATTACACAGTAATATGGAACAAAATACCCAATTTAGCTATAACCACAATCCATTTGCAATAAGGAGAAATCCATGAAACCCAATAAACATATCCTAAAATTTGTCAGCTTTGCCTTACCGATTCTATTATTTACATCATTTTGCTTTATAGGTTGTCTTTCAACGCTGTTAGGACAGAAACCCAGACCCCCACAACCTGCTGTTGCAGGGTTAAAGCTGCAACCGGGAGAGAGTTGCCATTATACTGCTAAAGGTGAAGGTTACAGCTTTGATTTGACTTTTCATGTCACTAAAAAAGGCGAAGCAAGTTTTAAACGTATTGCAGTAAAATCGCCTACCGTAAATTATGTCCACGAAGGTGGTTCTTGGTCAATAGTTGGCGGGAACATACAGATCAGTATGTTTGATTTGAAAATAGAGATTAACCCTGTCGTTGCAAGAGTATGTGCGGGTGAAAAATGTTTTGCTGCCACCGTCAAACCGAGGGGGAACTGGATGGTAAGTCAACTTCCGTTCCCTGAAAGTACCGAGTAATATCCGATGCAGCGATTGAATGGAGTTTTGATATGTCTCAACCCACAGACACCTATCGCACAGCAAAAGACCTATCACCAGAAGAGTTAGCAGAATACAGCCGCCGCCTTGATGAGCATTTCCGAAATCGGAAGGTGGATGAGGCGTTGCTGCAACGCGCCTGGCAAACAGCACATCAAGTAGCAAACATGCTCTATGAAGACTTTGAGGCAACGCAAGTTGCTGTGTTCGGTTCGCTCGCTGAGCGAGACTGGTTCTCAAAAGGCTCGGATATAGATATTGCTGTCTGGGGACTTTCAGGGGATACATATCTTGACGCACTTTGGAAAACGGTTGGTTTTAGTTCAGAGTTCAAAATCGATTTAGTCAATTTTGGTGAGACTAAAGGACGTTTTCGAAAAAGACTTCAAACTCAAGCCATTTTTATCCAAAAGGAGGAAATAGATTTTACCATATTGGAAAACACCACGGGGCAGACTTTTCTGCCGGCAAAGAGAAAGGAAACCTACAAAGTGAATAAGCGAAAACTGATCACAAGAATCACCGATGAACGCGAAAAAATAGAACGTGTTGCTAAAGAAATTAGGGAGAGTTTACAGGACATTGATGAAGTACCTGTTAAATATAGGAAAGGACAAGAAGCCTTGTTAGCTCAAAATGTCGTTAATTTCTATACGGGTCTTGAAAACATATTTAAGCGTATCGCTCAAGATATTGACATGCACATACCTACAGATGATGGATGGCATAAAGACCTATTACAACAAATGGTATCATCACATGGGTTGCGTCCACCAGTGATTTCTCAAAAAACATTTGTGAGTTTAAATCGCATTTTAAAATTCCGGCATCGTTTTAGAAATATCTATGTCTTTGAACTAAATACGAAAAAAGCACTAAAGAACGCAAAGCGGGTGCACAAAGTATTTGATACTCTCTCTACTGAATTGGATGTGTTTATTACTTGTTTAGAAAAGCAGAAGTCAGATGAAAGTTAGCCAATTAAAGGTTTTGATATGTCTCAACCTACAGACACCTATCGCACAGCGAAAGACCTATCACCGGAAGAGTTAGCAGAATACAGCCGCCGCCTTGATGAGCATTTCCGAAATCGGAAGGTGGATGAGGCGTTGCTGCAACGTGCCTGGCAAACGGCACATCAAGTAGCAAACATGCTCTATGAAGACTTTGGGGCAACACAGGTCGCAGTATTCGGGTCGCTTGCACAACAAAAATGGTTTTCCAAAAGGTCGGATATTGATATTGCTGTCTGGGGACTTTCGTCCGACCTATATTTGCGCGCCGTTGCGGAAATAATTGGCTTTAGCCAAGAATTTAAAATTGATTTGATTTATTTCGAAAATTGTAAAGGACTGTTTCGTGAACGCGTTCAGAACCAAGCGATTCCAATTCAGAAAGGTGAAACAGGACTCCACAAAAATTGTCAAGCAACTATCCAAAGAAAGGTAATAAATACATTGGATCGTGAAGAATTAATACAGCGTATTTCTGATGGATATACAAAAGTAAAAGGCGCAGTTCAGCTCATTGACCAAGCATTGCAAAACATTGAAGACGCGCCCGCCCGGTACAGACGCAGCATAGAAATTGAAATTGCCAGATATCTCTATGATTTCTATAAGCAATTGGAAAACATTTTTGAGCGAATCGCTCAAGAGGTAGACCAAGCAGTGCCTGCGGGAAAAGAGTGGCACAAAGCCCTCTTACAACAGATGGCAGAACCAAGAACAATACGAGCGCCTGTCCTTTCCCAAAAAACTTACTCGGAGTTACAAAAACTACTCGGATTTCGTCATGTTTTTATATATATATACGGAGATGAACTGGATTACACAAAAATGCTGGAGAATGCTATGCGAGTAAACGAAATGTTTCCTAATCTCTCTGAAGAATTAGAAGTTTTCATAGCTTGCCTAAAGAAACAGGAAAATGACTGAACACACCCTCCTCCAACAGATCAACGACTTCTGCCGACTACTCCGAAAGATGAACATAAAAGTTACCACAACTAATCAACTCAGTTGGTGTAACAGTGTTCAGTTGATAGACATCGGCGAGCGGGAAACGTTTTATCACACAGCACGAACAAATCTAATTGCTAACCAAGAAGATAAAGAAACGTTTGATTTGGCTTTCAACCTGTTTTGGCGATACCCACGCCCCGAATTCCAAGCTGTTGATACCGAAGGCGATGAACCTGAACCTTCAGCATTGCAAGATCTATACGATGCAGAAAATGAAGAGTACATACTTGATCAGTGGCTGGATTTTGAGGAAAAGGAGGATGCAGAAGGACAAGAAGACGACCCTATCGCTTATAGTGTAGAGGAAGTCCTCACGCGAAAGGATTTTAGCGAGTTTACTCCAGAAGATATGGAGAAAGCACGGGAAATTGTCGCGAAACTGGCGGCGGTATTGGCGACAAGATTAAGTAGACGAAAGGTTATCAGCAAAAAAGGAAAGACTATTGATTTTCGAAGAAGTTGGCGTAAGAGTCTTGCATACGGCGGCGAACCGATTGAACTCATGCGGAAACAACAGAAAATCAAAAAGACAAAGATTTTGCTCCTCTGTGATGTAAGCGGCTCTATGGACTGCTATGCCAAATTTCTAATCCAATTTATCTACGGTATGCAACAGGAATTGAAAGAAGTAGAAGTTGCAGTTTTCAGCACACATTTGACGAACATTACAGGATTGCTTCGGCGCAAAGGGCTGGTGGAAGGTCTGAATGAGGTAGCGAACGTTGTGCCAGATTGGTCGGGTGGGACAAAGATAGGTGAAAGTCTTTTAGAATTCTATCGCCAGTTTGCAACGTCTTTTTCTGCGTATCGTACGGTAGTAATCCTCATCAGTGACGGATGGGATAGAGGAGATGCAGATCTGCTTCGCCGATCTATGGAGATGCTACATCGGCATGCGTATAAACTCTTATGGCTCAATCCATTGCTTGGTAGCGACACCTATCAACCGATTTGCCGGGGTATTCGGACTGCCCTGCCTTATGTAGACTATTTTCTTCCTGCACACAATTTGGAGAGTTTGGCACAGTTAACGAAGGTATTGATTCCGCTCTGGGCAAAATGAGTGGTATCCATAAACTATAGAAAATATAGTGAATTTTAAAATTATTTGGACACTTTGATAAACCTATTTGGGAAACATAACGGATAATAGAAGTTGTAGCACAAACTGTTAGTTTGTGCATATTAGTCCGCAAACTAAATGAAGATTAATTCGGTAATTTTTCATTATGCATATTCGGAACATTTTAAGTGATCTTCAGTCCCGTAGGGACGATATGTTTATAGCAGCGCGGACGACTCATCCCCTTAGTCCCGTAGGGACGATATGTGTCCGCCAACGACATATTTTGGGCATATCGTCCCTACGGGATTAAAGAAATTACCGAAATATCTATTTAATCTTCATACAGTTTGCGCTACAGAAGTGTCTCATTAATTATAGGTCTATAAGCAAGGAATTCTAACTATGCAAGTTCAAGCAGCGGTGATGCTCCAACCGGGGCAGATAGAAATCCGAGACTTTGAGAAACCGACACCTGCAGATGATTCCCTCCTGCTACAAGTTGATAAGGTCGGTATCTGTGGCAGTGATAAACACATGTACCTCGGACACACAGCACTGAAATTTCCTGTTATTCCTGGGCATGAAGTTGTCGGCACAGTCGCGGAAATCGGCAAAAATGCCAATCAGATCATGAATGTGATGGGGGGTCCTATTAAAGCAGGTGACAAAATCACTGTGGTGCCAGGTTCAAAAAACTGTGGTAGGTGCTACTACTGTTTACATGTCCCTGGACGACCAACTTTATGTTCTGGACGGACTATTTATGGATTTAGCAACAGTGAAACACCTCCTTATCTGAACGGAGAATTCTCTGAATATACCTATATCCACGGAAATTCTTGGGTTTACAAAATACCCGCAGATATTCCTGAAGAAATTTCTGTCTTGACAGAACCTGTAGCGGTAGCGACACGTGCTGTTGAACGCGCATGTGCCCCTGGATTGCCGCAGGTCGGTGATGGCTATAGCATTGGAAGCAGCGTTGCCGTTCTTGGATGTGGTCCAATTGGCCTCCTTGTCATCGCTGTGTTGCGGGATAGTGGTGCAGGCACTATCGTTGCCACCGACCTTGTAGATAGCCGTTTAGAAATGGCACAGCAGATGGGAGCAGATGTCGTCATAAATGTCGGAAAAACTACTTCCCAAGAACGGGTTGAACAGATTCAAGCACTTACAAACGGTGTCGGTGTAGACATAGCGATTGAGTGTGCAGGCATACCGGCTGTTTTCGCTGAAGCATTAGACGTTGTGAGACGTGGCGGAAAAGTCATTGAAGTCGGGCATTACACCGATTCTGGAGATACCCAAGTGAGACCACATCAAATTTGTAACAAAGACCTTGATGTTTGCGGTGTGTGGGCGTATCCTCAAATCCAATTTCAGACAGCGTTAGATTTTCTCCAGCGAACGCGCGCACCATTACACAAACTGATAACACATCATCTCCCACTGAATCAATTAGAGGTCGGCATTGACATGCTTGGAAAAGAAGGTGTTTACAAGGTAGTGATTGAACCTGGATCTCAAGGTGTTTAGCAAAACGATAATTCTTATCGAACCACTAAACAAAACCCAATACATAGGTGAAAAAATGAAAAATCGTAGACGTATATTTATTTTACTATGTTGTCAGATAGTGTTGTCTCTTTTCTCCTTTAACATTACGAAGGTTTTTGCTGACAATGTTCCACCGAAAAAGCCGGAAGAGACCGCGCTTTTCAAAACGATCATAAAAACAAGAGACTATATCGTGAAGCATCAAAATCAAGACGGTGGCTGGCCTCTGGTCCCCGGTGAAAAAAGCGATGTAGAAATCACCGCCCTCGCTATCTGGGCATTAACTGAATCGGGGTGGGGAACTGGTTCGAGAGTCATCCGTCAAGGAGTCAGATATTTGAGGAACAAGCAGCATGAAGATGGTGGTTGGAACAACAATACTGCTCACACTACCTTCGCACTTATCGCCTTGGCAAACGCCAAAACAGACCCTGATGCACGGCTTGATGGACTTCAATGGCTCAAGAACGCTCAGAATCCGAGTGGAAGTTGGGGACGTAAAAGCAAAGGGCCCGGACATATCCTTTATACCTCCGTAACACTTGCTGGTTTTGGTAAGCTTATATGGAAACGTTTCAGTCCTGTTTTTCCGGGCGCGGCGTGGCTTGAAAACTTTGAGCAAAGAAATCACGAGGGCTATTGGATGCTGCCCAGTGGAACTCAGTCAGACATTTTTATCACCTCTTGGGTGCTTCATGGGATATCACGCGCCTACAATGTAGATAAAGAGATCGCCTGGTTAAAGCAATTTCAGAATGATGATGGCGGATTTCCCAGATTCAAAGGAAAACCGAGTGATCCAGAGGTCACCGCTGCTGCTGTTATGGCGCTTGCCGCTAATAATGACCTACTCAATACGCGCCGTATCGCAATGTCCTATTTTACAAAAGCACAAAAGGCGGATGGTAGTTTTGTTAGTGATATACCGATAGAACTCAAGGCACCTGTCGCAAACTTACAATCGACTTGTTTCGTACTGATCGCCATCCATGCGAAAGCAGATAGTGACCGTTAAATAATACAACATATTTTTAGAAAGTTGATTAATCTGGGCGGACAAAGCCCTTCTACAAGAGAACGTATGCATAATAAAAATAGAGAAAACTTCATAGAGCAGATGGATTCCGGTAGCGTGGCAATCTTTGTCAATGCCCCAGCTGCAATGCGGAACCACGATACAGAACACATTTATAATCCTGATCCGAATTTTTATTATCTCACAGGTTTTGAAGAACCTGAGTCAATTTGTGTGATTGCACCTGATCATCCGAAACATCAATATATCCTGTTTGTGCTTCCCAAAGACAAAAAAGCCGAAATTTGGGATGGAAAACGGGTTGGTGTCAAAGATGCCTGCGCACACTACGGAGCAGACAAAGCGTTTCCGATAGACAAATTTCAGGAAAAGATAGGCAGATACTTAGCAGATGCTGAACGACTCTATTACACGCTCGGTTCCGATTCACATATTGATGCTGAAATGCTTTCTCGTTTTAAACAGAGTGTTAAATCACGCATTCGCACGGGGAAAGGAATTTCTATGCTTGTTGATCCCAGTCCAATTCTCAGTGAGATGCGATTAATCAAAAACGAAGCGGAATTGGATCGTATAAAAAAGGCAGCAGAGATTACGGAAGATGGTCATATCGCTGCAATGGTCGCAGCGCGTCCAGAGATGTACGAATATGAATTGGAAGCAATTGTAGACGCAACCTTCCGTAGCAACGGAGCAAACGGGACCGCTTTTCCGACTATTGTGGCAAGCGGTGGAAATGCAACAACACTCCACTATAGAACGAACGATAGTAGAATTGAAGATAATATGCTTGTTCTCATTGATGCGGGAGCAGAATACAAACGCTACTGCGGTGACGTAACACGAACCTTTCCTGCTAACGGCACCTTTACAAATGCACAAAGAGAAATATATCAACTTGTTCTTGACGCGCACTATGCGATCATTGACACTATTCGTCCCGGTGTCTCTATTGACGAACCCCATCAAAAATCTATTGAGCTATTGACAGAAGGCATGCTCAGCCTCGGTCTTTTAAAGGGTAAAACGAAAAAATTGATAAAGAAAGAGGCGTACAAACAATTTTATATGTATCGTGTCGGCCACATGATCGGTTTGGACGTGCATGATGTTAATTGTGTGCGCGATGCAGAGGGTGAGTTCAAAACATTTGAGCCGGGGATGGTAATCACAATTGAACCTGGACTCTACGTTGCGGAAGGCACGAAAAAGGTGCCTATCGATTATCTTGGCATCGGTGTCCGTATTGAGGACGATATCCTTGTTACGGAAGCTGGTTGCGAAATCCTAACGGATGCTGTGCCGAAAGAGATTGATGCTATTGAAGAACTGATGAACCAGCGGTAACTATAGTCGAACATATTTTCGGATTTTACTATAATCTGAAAATAGGCGCATTTGCTTGTAGTTACGCCTTGTAAACGCGCCTGTGGTAATAGAGCAAGTAAAGAAAATGTCACGCTTAAAATACACATTAATCGGTCATGGAAGACGCTGCTCAGCACCTTGTGCGATGCCTCGTTGGCTCACATATTCGTAAATAGGTGATTCTTGCATGACTGCCTCCAATAAAGGGTCTTGAAAAAATCATTGGGATGTACTAAACTCCCGTTGTTTCTTAATTTGATAACATAAGCAGAACGCGTGAAAACACAACACGTAATTGGCATGAATCGTCCAAATTATAATTTCAAAAGAGTGTTAATTTCGGTATGTCTTTTGCTTCATGTAGTTTGCGTTTCGCTTCACCAATATCGTCAATGATAGTTCGACGGGTTGTCCAAAAATTGTCCCCTTTTTGCCGTAGTACGTACGCAGGGTTAAACGTTGCCATAGCAAAGGGGGCATAACGAGTATCTGTAAACCAGACACCGCGTTCCTCTGTCATGCGGAAGCGCGAATGAATGAGTGTTTTTGCAGCAGGAGCACCTAAACATAAAATCACCGAAGGCTGCATTAAGGTTAATTCACTATCAAGCCATTTTGAACATGCTTTTATTTCGCTTGCCTTCGGTGAACGGTTTTTCAGCTCACCATCTTGCGATCCTACTGCTCGGCATTTAATAATGTTCGTTAGCCAAATCTCGCTGCGTATTAATCCGCCTGCAACAAGGACTTCATCCAACATGTTGCCTGCGGGACCTGAGAACGGGAATCCTGTGTGATTGTCGGCTGCAGACGGACCTTCCCCGACCAGCACTAATTTTGCGTTAACATCTCCACTACCACAGACAACATTAACTCGGGTTTTCGCTAAAGCACAATCCGTACAAACACGGGTCTGTTTCTTGAGACGTTGCATCTGTGTATAGCAAGTAGAAATGCTTTCCATAACCCAAATTGTCCATTTAGAAATTGTCAATGTGGAATATTATGCATCAGGGTTTTGTGGAACTGCCAGAAGTTGTCGTAAATTGAATACTCGCGTGGATTAACGACTCGGTCGCACCGAAAGTCAACTGATAAATCGGTTTGTTCCACTCGTATCGATAATCACTTCCGTAAGCAGACACACCTATTGGGATATAACCCTCCGGCACATGAATAAAAAATGTTCCTTCCGCCTGCCGAGGCGGTTGACAGATAAGCAGAAAACTTTGACTGTGGTTATCCCATCCCGCTGACAAAATCTCTACGCTGCCTTGTGTGTAATGCATGTCTGTAGAGAGCAATTGTGGTATCTTTTGTTCTTCTCGGAAACAGAGCAATTTGGCTGAACGCGGTGCAATATTTAGAAGCGTAACATTTTTAGATACAATCCCTAAGTATTGACGCATCCAAAAATCGTGGACAAGGTAATCTTTTTTAGAATTAAGACCAACCGCTTCTAAATTCAAATAGAGATCGTCCTGTTGATCTTTCCAATTAAAAATACCAACAAGATTCCAAGATTCGTGAGGTGTTTTAACCGGTAGATGCAAAATTCGTGGAAAAGCCTCATCATAGTGGTCAATCGGGGTCGCTGCCTCTCCGGAAAGAGGGAATAACTTTGCTACTAATTTAGCACGTGGCATAGAAAAAGTTGATGGCGGACTCGCACATGAAACTGCAGCGCCGCTCAATGCGGCGGCGGTCATTTCAACAATTGCCTCATTTATGGGACGCGGTTCATCAACAATTAAATCCCCGTACGCATGGTGCCAAAGTATTTTATGTGTATTAAGATGGCCAATGTAGCGGCTAAACCGATGTTTTGTCCCATTTTGTTGATGCCATGAGTCACTGTTATCTACATACTTTTGGCGCAAAAGTGGATAATTAAGAGTAAAACTCCCGATACTGGCACTCTCAACTACGTTGTAACCTGCAAGGACCACCTCATTTTCTGTCGCCTCAACTGCTTCTTTTAGCAAACGAACAGCTAAGCGGTACAACTGTGCCGAAGTTAAGGAACTATCGTGCCAAGTCACATTTGGAGCAACTGACATCATACCACTTGTATAACTTGACAGATCCGCTTTAATTAAGTCATATCCCCATTCATCAACTATTTGTTTTAGAATTTTCTGTACGTGGAGCTGTGTTTCTGGATGTGAAACATCTAATATAGCAACAGGTCCTGCTCTACCGGGCAGATGAACTTCAACGGGTTTATCAACAACACCCTCTCGCTGCTTATCATCTTCTGATGATGTTTGTTCACTGTTTTTAGGTTGCAGGCAAACTTCGGGGTGCTTTTGGACTAATTCTGAATTCCGATCAATGATAAATGGATCAATACAGATACTGGCTTTAAACCCCTTCGCGTGGATCTCTTTAACCACTGGCATCATACCCTTGGGGAAACGATCTGCGTCCAATGACAAATACCCTGGATTTGCTTGCCATCCCGCTTCCAAGTGGATACAGTCTATTCCACCAATGAGTTCAGGTTTGAATAATGGACTTTGGGCAATTGATCGGGTTTGTTCAATGATGTTATTCGCATCTAAGTCTTCCTGAATGTTTTCCGATGATAAACTCCAACTGGAGTAAGTTTTTTGGCCGTTGTAGGAGTTGTTTTCTGGTAAATTGGGGAGTGTGTCCGCACCGTTTTCAGCGGCAAGCCGCTCGGTATAACGCATATAAGCTGAAGAAGCATTATCTGAAAAATCAAGATAACCGATTTCCGATGTGACTTCCTCACCTGTTTGGCACGCTTCATGTTCACAGTCATGGTAAAGTGCCCAAGACGTTAAACCTTGCTGAGATTTCCGTTTAGAAGCTTGGTAACCGATCTGCATGCGGGGCCACCACTTGTTCGTAGTGATAAACCCAAATACGAGGGAACTTTTGTCATCGGTATCGTGTAGGATACCGTCTTGACAAGGTTGTGAGGTATTATCTGGATTCAAACTAAATCCATCATAGATTTTACGTGGGGTACCTGGTGCAAGGACAATCGGAGGTATCTTTAGAAAAAGCTGATATTGGGATGGATGCTCACCCAATTGGATTCCGCCAGACTTTGCAGAAATATCAATTAATGTGATATTTTTCAAGCCAATTGGCGTTAAGTTTAAGTTTTCAACGCCAACTTTAAGTAAAATATACGGCTGATCGGCGTAGCAGGTAAGGTAGGTATGTATACGTATACCGGTTCCGCCAGATGCGTTATCTTTTTTTTCAGAATTAGATGACTGTTGCAAACTGCCAAGATCGCTATTCAAACGTTGTTCATTGGTTTTTGCAGTTTCATAAGAAAACCGTAAGGTTTGATGCTTTCCAAACGCATCAGTTTCCAATGGCCCCGTTGTAAATTCCCGAAACCCTGCATCTGAGGTTTTCAGTACTGTTTCATTTTTAAGCGCAATCTGTGTAAATGCATTCTTGATAACTGTCTTGCCGTTTTTATTACTATAATTCCATGTTCCTTTTGACAAATTAAATTCGATTTGGTATTTTTGATGGTTTATTTCGACGAGTTTTCCTCGCCGTGAAATGGCTAGGTCCTCAAGTTTCATGCACGTTTTCCTTTTTCAAGCAAGTAAACACGACTTTTATACAAAACATGCAGAATACATTGAACCTACAGATAACGGTAGAAACTTAAACATGTGTCTCCGTACTGCTTTTGTCTATCGCATGTTAATTGTCCAAAAAGCAGTGGTAGGACGGTATGTTTACGATGTTCTACGAGAAGCATTCCTGTAGATTCAAGTATGCATGTGTCTGAAATGTGTGAGAGGCATTTATTATAAAGTTCCGCATCGTAAGGTGGATCAAAATAAACAAGTTCAAATGTCTCTGCTCGTTTATGCAGCGTATTTATACCTTTTGAAACATCTGCTTGCATCAACTGAACCTGTGGATTTCTGATTTTTAAACCACATGTCTGAAGATTCTGTTCAATCAATCGAAGGCACTTCAGATTTTGTTCCAAGAAGGTTACCTGTTTTGCTCCACGACTCAGCGCCTCAATACCGATATTGCCAGTGCCAGCACATAGGTCAAGAAATCTTGTATTAACTACTTTTTCTTGTAAAATACTAAAAACAGATTCTTTGACTCTATCAGTTGTGGGTCGGACAGTCATACTTTTAGGTGTAGCCAAGCGTCTGCCCTTAAATTTGCCTGCAATAACACGCATTTTGCACACCTGTGCAAAGTGTCTGCCACTGAAATGTTATTATGATGAATTATCTGATAGACACCTGACTGACACTATTTTTAATATAAACGTGAGCCCGACTGACACTATAGTGAATCAACGTCAAATGCGCTTATAGTATTTGTTATGTTTCGCTATGCGTTCTCGCGACAAATCATGCAGAATGCCACATGGCAATACTATACGCGCACTTGAAGTTGATTCCTACACTTGAATCTCACATTCAACTCAATTTATACAAATAAATCCTTGATAACTGTACCCTCATTCACAACGCGTATCGGGCGACCAGAACGAGAATAATTCTCTTCTTCATAGTTGATCCCCAAAGCGAAACAGAGCGAGGCAAACAGGTCCGGCACAGTGATAGGATCAGTGACAACTTTCAGTCCGTCTTCGTTGGTGCTTCCAATGACTTGTCCACCATGGGTGCCGCCACCAGCTATCACAGCAGACCAACCGTTCGGATGGTGGTCGCGTCCATCGGTCATATTGATTTTCGGTGTTCGTCCGAATTCTCCGAGCCATAGCACAACGGTTTCATCAAGTAAATCGCGTTCGCTCAGGTCTTTGACAAGCATAGCAAACGCCGGGTCAACTACATTAAGGAGTTCTTTCGTTCTCTCAAAGTTATTTTCGTGTGTGTCCCACCCATCAAGCGTGATTTCAACAAAATTAACACCCGCTTCAATAAGTCGTCTTGCCATCAAACAACCTTGCCCGAAGCGGTTCATACCATAAGCTTGGCGTATTTCGGCCGGTTCTTCTTTGAGTTCAAACGCTTTGATATTGGGGGAGTTAATAAGTTCATCGGCTTTTTTGTAGATAGCCTCATGCGCTTCTGTCCCTCGCCCAGTACGTTTAGAAATAAAATCTTTCTCAAGGGTGTTTAGCATTTTGAGACGTTCACGAAAACGGTGTGTATCCATTTGTGGTGGATATTCAATATCATCTACCTTTTCCAACGGGTTATTTACAACAAATGGATCATGTGAAGCACCCAGGAAACCCCCAGAATATGTGGGAGAATTGATATTAACACAACTGGGCAAGTGAGATTCATCGTCATCAAGATAGTAAGAGGTCAACGAACCCAAAGTCGGGTGCCGAACTGCCCCGCCGGGTGCGTATCCAGTATGTAGTAAATAACGTGCACGTTCATGGTTACCTTCACGAGACACCATTGATCGAATCACGGAAAGGTGATGGGCTTGTTCAGCAACAAGTGGAAGATGTTCAGAAAACTGAATACCTTTAACACTTGTCGGAATCGGTTTGAAAGGTCCACTATTTTCTACTGAGGGGTCTTTTGGGTCAAAGGTGTCTAACTGACTCGGTCCACCACTCATAAACATTACAATGCAATGTTTCGCACGTGGGATCACTTGTTCTAACTGTGCGTTACCTGTGGCACCAAAATGTTGCATTGCAACCAGTCCAAGAAAACTACTGACCCCATACTTGAAAAAGCTGCGTCGGGAAATTTCTTTATGCCATAATTCAGGGTTATCATATTCGGGAATCCACAATCCTGATCTCATTATTTTTTAGCATTTGAACGCAAGCATTATGCCAGCGAATGCTTCTCCTTCATAAGCCCGCTACAAAAGCGCCAAGATAATATCTACACCTGCGGGATAGGTGTCAATTTCTGACGCTGTTAGTGTGTAAAATATTTCTGCTCCAATTGCTCTCTTTTTATGATTAAAAACATTTTCCGGTAAACACTCTTACGTCCCAATCCATCTTCACGTACGCTGCTTACCTCAGCTATCGCATAGTTTTGACAGAGGACATTAATAATATAATAACATACTTGCATTTTAAAAACAAGCTAAAAAAACATTTTTTCAGAGGCATTCAATTGTCACAAACATCTTTGTTGGAGGGTTTGTAACTCCGATTTTCAGGTTGTATATCTGAAATCAGGGTTACAAACCCGCAGCATGCCAAACACGCATGTTCCGTCGATTCACTCCAACAATAGCGAAAATAGGCAATTGAATGCCTCTGATTCATTTTTTAGTAGGGTATTAGTAGCGCAAACTGTTAGTTTGTGCTACAATAACCCAATTGCTACCTATAAGTTTTAAACATAGAAACACCGTCTTTAATGAAAGTATGCTGATAATTAACGTGAGTTTGATAATTAACAGGATGGGCGCGAATTGCGCAGAAAAAGTCAATATTTCGGTATTTTAACCTCCTAAATCCCCCTTATCAAGGGGACTTTAAGAGGAAATGTGGTAATCCGAACTATTTATCAAACTCACGTAATTAGCCAATATTAGTAGCGCAAACTGTTAGTTTGCGTTTCACAGGCACAATCTAAATGAAGATTAAAAAATAAATTGGGTAATTTAGCGAGGTTAGGAAACCTTGCCAGCAGAGATGTACACCTGCTGCTGGCAAGGTTTCCTAACCTTGCCAATTACCGAAATATTTATTTAAACTTCATACAGATTGTGCTACAAGGTGGCAACTGAGGTTACAATAGTACCTGAGTAATTATGGATTTTGCGGTAATAATCCAATAGGATAGGAAGATTTTTATGGAACAAGCAACAAACTGTCCAAAACCTTTTATTGTCGACAAAAACTTGGGGGCGGCACTTGATATAGACAATACCGAACTCCCACAAACTACTTCCGATGGCACACCCATTGTCTCACCTACGCAGGAACAGAAATATCTGTTTGACATGCGCGGCTGGCTCTTAGTCCCTGGCGTGTTATCAGGTGACGAACTGGAGGAGATGCAAGCATTCTGTCATCGTCTTCGTCATGAACCGGAGTCTATTCCGGAACATGAGCGTTCACCCCTCGGAGGACCGATGGAAAAGTTATCCGATCATCCAAACGTTGTCGGATTTCTGAACGAGTTCCTTGCGCATCCAGCATTATCAAGCCAAGAATGTTATGGTTTTCGAATGGAATCGTGCAGCCTATTCTACCGCACTGTCGGAGATGGTAACTTTGGACCACACAATGGCAACGGTATGCTCCGTTTTCCTGGTGATTCCCACCTCTATCGGTGTATCCCAGGAAGAGCTTATAGCGGTTTAACGCGTATCGTTTGGGAACTCAACCCTGTCAAATACAGACAGGGGGGTACACTATTTATAACAGGCAGCCATAAGGCAGTTTATACCGCACCTGATAGTATTCGGACTCCAGATTCTCCGATTTGGGATACCTACGAATGCCCGGCGGGATCATTGCTATTTTTTACAGAGGCGTTGACGCATAGCACACACCGCTGGACAAATGAGGACAACGACAGATTGGCAATTTTCAGTTGTTATAACACTGTGAATAGCAAGTGGCACGATTGGAATCCACATCCGAAGCTGTTGGAAGAAATGCCGCCTAAACGGCAGACGCTTTTTAGACCCGTCCGTGCCGCAAATAATTTGATCCAATAAACAAAATAATATAGTAAAGCATATAATTATTTGGACATTTGTAGCACAAACTGTATGAAGATTAATTTATTAATTCGGTAATTTTCGGTCCGCACGAAACACGCTTACCCCGCTGCTGGCGAGGTTTCCTAACCTCGCTACATTACCGATTTATTTTCTTAATCTTCATTTAGTTTGTGCTACAACACCCCCTGGTAGGTTCGGTTTCCTAACCTCGCCAATGTCCAGGTAATTGCGAATTTCACTATAACCTGATATTGCCTCAATCTATCTGCGGGTCAAGCGCGTCCCGTAATGCATCTCCGAGGAGGTTGAAACCTAAGACAATAAGAAAGATTGCCATGCCAGGAGCCGTAACAGCCAATGGTGCCTTGCGAATATGCTTTGTATTTTCATTCAGCATTGCGCCCCATTCAGGTTCACCTACCTCCGCACCGAGTCCGAGAAAACTGAGTCCAGCAGCGTCTAAAATAGCAGCACCGATGCCTAAAGTAGCTTGAACAATCAACGGCGCAAGGCAGTTGGGTAAAACAGTTGTAGTCAGTATACGAATATCACTTGCACCAATCACTTTGGCAGCGGTGACATAGTCTAACTCACGGACTTTAAGAACAGAGGCACGTAAAATTCTTGCATATTGCGGGATATAAACAATAGAGACAGCAATAATTGCATTTGTCAGACTCTGTCCCAAAATAGTGACAATCACCATCGCAAGCAGAATACTCGGCATCGCAAGCATCATATCCATCACACGCATAATTAGGTTATCTAACCATCCGCCAAAATAGCCAGCAATTGCACCGAACAGCGTGCCGAACCCGAGTGAGAAGGTGATCGCAATTAAACCTACCTTCAGTGAGATACGCGAACCGTAAACAATTCGGCTAAAAACATCACGCCCAGTGCCATCCGTGCCAAGGTAGTGTTCACCAGACTGCCCTTTGAGGCGTTTTGCGATTTCAGTTTGCATTGGATCATGCGTTGCAATAAGCGGTGCAAAGATTGCTACGATGAGAAAAAAGAGGATTATAGACGCACCGATAGTAGCTGAAGGGTGTCGCAGGAGTTTTCGGAAGACATTGGGTTGATCCATTGATATTGTAGTGTCATTCATTTTGCTTCATCTCCTACTCGGATGCGTGGATCAAAGTAAGCATACAAAAGATCAACAATGAGGTTGACAAACATAAATAAAAACGAAACGAAAAGCACACCGCCTTGTACAGCACGGACATCGCGAGCTTCCACAGCACTACGCAACCATGAACCGAGTCCGGGCCAAGAGAAAATATGTTCGGTTAAAATCGCCCCGCCCATCAAGTATCCGAATTCAAGACCTATTACAGTCAAAACAGGCACCATACTATTTTTCAAGGCATGTTTGATAATCACTACCCATTTCGACAACCCTTTTGCATAAGCAGTTGTTATATATGGTTCATTTAAAACTTCAAGCAGACTTGAACGGGTCATCCGGGCAATAATCGCTAACGGAATTGTGCCTAAAGTAATTGCAGGTAGCACCAGGTGTGCGATTGCATCCTTAAATGCAACAAAGTTGCCCGCAAGTAAGGTATCAATTAAGTAAAAGCCGGTGCAGGATTCAATATCCAAACTCAAAACGGTATCTAAACGTCCCGTGGCAGGTAGTATCTTTAAATAATAGGAAAAAAGCAGAATTAACATCAATCCAAGCCAGAAGATCGGCATAGAGATACCTGCAAGAGATGTAGACATTGAGAAATAGTCCCAAAATTTACCACGATAGACAGCAGCAACGATACCTGCTGCAATACCGAAAAAGATTGAAAATGCCATTGCTGCCAGCGTTAATTCGGCAGTAGCAGGAAAATAACGTTTGATTTCTTCTAAAACGGGCTGCTTTGTCTTAAAGGAACGTCCTAAGTCAAGACGCACGAGGTCCCAAAGGAATTTCGCGTATTGGTGATACAGCGGTTTGTCAAGTCCCATATCTTCTCGGAGTTGGGTGAGTACTTCTTCAGTGGCGCGTTCACCCGCAATCGTAAGAGCTGCATCACCGGGGATAAGATGTACCATCAAAAAAACGAGGAGGGATACCCCAAGAAGTGATAAACCGATGGAGAGAAAACGTTGAATTAGATACGAGAGCAATATTCAAGCCTCACACGGCACAGAAAAAGATCATATAGTCCTTACAGCGGCGTGAACTTAGAAAAACGGGTTGTGTAACTTCTCTTCGCCGACGGTTGTCGCAGGACCATGACCAGGAAAAAGTCTGACGTCATCAGGAAGCGTTAGCAAATTGTCGCGCACACTATTAATTTCATCTTGATAGGAGATGTTTGGTCCGCCGACCGAACCCGCGAAAATTGCATCGCCCACGAAAGCTGCTGTTTGCGTTAGGAAGCTACAACCGCCAGGGGTATGTCCTGGCGTATCAAGCACAGTCACCATAAGAGCTCCAATTTCTACAACGTCCGAATGGACGAGTTCCCGCAATTTGCCAGCACTACGAGGTTTCGGTTCTTTCTTATGGATATAAGCTTGGCATCCGGTAGCATTTTCGAGTTGAGGTAACCCATCGGTATGGTCTTTATGTGAATGAGTTAATAAAATAGCGGTTGGGTTAACTTTATGCGTGTCAAGTTGTTCCAAAATAAGGTCAGGATGTGCTGCGGTATCAATGATTGCGGCTTCATCTGTAGCTCTACAGATTAAAAGGTATGCGTTGACCGGCCACCCGCCAACAGGGGCACTTATCGTTATTACATCAAGACTTACATCGTTAGATTGCTGAACAGGATTAGGTTCCCACTGTTCTGTAGCAATTGCAAGTAGTTTTGCGCCATCTAAATTAAGCACCTCTGCCAGTTTATAGACTTGCGCTTCTGTCGGTTTTAAGGTATACTGTTCCATACGTGACAAATCTGATTCTGTGATACCAGCAGCTGTGGCTGTTTCACTTTGGGACATACTTTGTCCACGTCGGGCTTTACCAATAATATCGCCAAATTCGTCTTCAAGTGTGTATGCCATGAATGTGTTCTCCTTTATTGTAGGGTTAGAGAAATTATAGCAAAAAAGTCGGTATATGGCAATTCAAAATAGAAAAACAGAAGAAGGAGTAATCTTATGCAAGTTCCAAAAAATATTTATGAACAAGCTGAGATATCCCTCACGCCCATAAAAACTGATATGACGTTGGAAGAATTTCTTGAGAGCGATTTAGAAGGATATGAGTACGTTAAAGGAGAAATAATACCGATGCCAGCTGCCTCATGGGAACACGGCTTAATTTGCTCAAGGGTCTTTTCACGTTTAGTTTTATATGTACAGGAACATCAACTCGGTGAAGTAGTTACACCTGACACGGGTTTTCAGGTCGGCGAACGCGTGCTGAAACCAGATGTTGCATTCCTTTCTAAAGATAGACTACCTGATGATCATAGTCGAGCATGTCCAGTGTCACCTGACCTTGCTGTTGAAGTGATTTCACACACGGATGTAACACGACGTACTATTGAAAAAGCTTTTGCTTATCTGGAAGCTGGCACACAAATCGTTTGGATTCTTGAACCTATTGGCAAGACAGTAACCGTATATCGTTCGGAAACAGACATTGAGTTGCTCACACGCACAGACACACTGACAGGAGAAGATGTCGTTGAAGGATTTTCTTGTCCAGTAGCACAACTTTTTGAATAGATAGATTTCGCGTTGCAATTATCTACGGAGGAATTAAAATGCATCCACAAAACATCAACGAATTTGCAAATGAAACGCTGCCGCCAGAAAACATTTCAATGACGTTGGAAGAATTTCTTGAGAGCGATTTAGAAGGATATGAGTACGTTAAAGGAGAAATAATACTGATGCCAGCTGCATCTGCGGAACATGGAATAATTTGTGCAAGGTTTTTTCTGTGCTTGGGTTTGTATGTGCGTGAGAATCAATTCGGCGAGGTCGTTACCCCAGACACAGGTTTTCAGGTAGGGGAGCGCGTCCTGAAACCGGACACTGCTTTTATTTCTTCCGCACAATTGCCTGACGATCTGAGTAAAGCATTTCCAGTACCGCCAGACCTTGCTGTTGAGGTTATTTCACCATCAGATGCTTTCCAGCGTGTGATTGACAAAGCATTCGCTTATCTGGAAGCTGGGACACAAATAGTGTGGGTGATCGAACCCAAATCGCAAACAGTAACGGTGTTTCGCTCAGAAACAGACATTGAGTTGCTCACACGCACAGACACACTGACAGGAGAAGATGTCGTTGAAGGATTTTCTTGTCCAGTAGCACAACTTTTTGAATAGATAGATTTCGCGTTGCAATTATCTACGGAGGAATTAAAATGCATCCACAAAACATCAACGAATTTGCAAATGAAACGCTGCCGCCAGAAAACATTTCAATGACGTTGGAAGAATTTCTTGAGAGCGATTTAGAAGGATATGAGTACGTTAAAGGAGAAATAATACCGATGCCGCCGACCTCTATAGAACATGGCAATATTAGTTCAAACATACAGTGGTATTTGCAATCACATGTTCGCACAAATGAACTTGGTCGTGTTTATACATCAGACACGGGTTTTCGTGTCGGGGAACGCATATTGATGCCAGATGTCGCTTTCATTTCAACATCTAAATTGCCTGATGACCAAAGAGGTATATTTTCAATCCCGCCAGAACTTGCTATTGAAGTAATTTCACCAACAGATTCCCTGACTAAGGTTGTTGAAAAGGCCTTTGCCTATCTGGAAGCGGGAACACTTCTTGTCTGGATCCTTGAACCCACTGGAAAAACAGTAACGGTGTTTCGCTCAGAAACAGACATTGAGTTGCTCACACGCACAGACACGCTCACAGGAGAAGATGTCGTTGAAGGATTTTCCTGTCCAGTAGCACAACTTTTTGAATAAGGAGAATTTATGAAGCTCGGTTTAGTTACTTACAATATGGCAAAAGATTGGGACGTTCCGACTATCATTGAACGGTGTTCGGAAACAGGATTTTCAGGTGTGGAGTTACGGACAACTCACGCACACGGCGTTGAAATCAATTTATCAGCAAGTGAACGAGCAGCAGTAAAACAGCAATTTGAAGATTCACCTATTGAGTTAGCAGGTTTGGGTTCTGCTTTCGACTATCATTCAGCTGATCAAGATGCTGTTCGACAAAATATAGAAGGGACAAAGGAATACTCACAGTTAGCAGCAGATGTCGGCGCGCCGGGCGTAAAGGTGCGTCCGAACGGACTGCCGAGTGAAGTTCCAGTGGAAAAGACATTAGAGCAGATTGGATTGGCATTACGAGAATGTGGAGAATTCGCTGCTGATCTTGGTGTACAGATTCGACTGGAAGTGCACGGTGGTGGCACCTCCGAACTCCGACATATACGGACTATTATTGATGTTGCCGACCATGAAAACGTATACGTGTGCTGGAATTCTAACTTTGGCGAAGTGGAAAACGGATCGATTCTAAAAAATTTCAATTACGTCAAAGGTAGAATCGGATTGGTTCATATCACAGAACTACATCGGCGAGAGTATCCGTGGCGTGAACTGTTCACATTACTGAGAGAGTCTGGATATTCAGGCTATACTTTGGCAGAAATTGCAGGCAGTTCTGATCCCGTGCGCGTGATGAATTTCTATCGCGCATTGTGGGAAGAACTAAATAGATAATTAATTTTCAAGGAGAAATTACCAAGATGAAAAGTATAATACTATTTTGCCTTACGAGTATGATGATAATCACTTTTCAGCATATTGACGCTGCAATTGACCCAGAATCAATAGTTGGCATCTGGCTGCTTGAAGAAGGACAAGGAAAAGAAATCAAGATACTTCCGGAAATGGAAATGATGGAAAAATTATTGGTGCAAAGTGGACAGATGGAAAATTCGGTAACGCCCTTGCGTTTGATGGGGCTTCTCGAGCCGAGATACCTGGAAGTAAAACAATAGATGATTATCTCAACGGTTTTACTTATCTGTTATGGGTAAAACCGACCGGAAATCCACCCAATGCCAACACACGTGTTATTGAACATGATTGGCATAATCCTACAATTCAGATAGGAGCAAATGATTATTACGGAAGTATTGCTGCCAACGCGGACCAAGCACAAACGAATGTACGCGGTGGGACTTGGGAACTGGATGTGTGGAATTTTGTTGCAATCACTTATGATGGGAATACTCTTAATTTGTTTGTTGATGGAGAATTTGTCGGTGATAAGGCAGTTGGTAAAGCAGACGAAAAAGTGGGGTCTGAAATACGATTAGCATCATGGCGAACAGCAGGATGGGATTTCACAGGCGTCATTGATGAAGTTGGTGTCTTTAACAAACCGCTATCCGAAGACGACATCAATGATATTATGAATAACGGACTGGAAGAAGCATTGTTCGTATCGCCCATAGATAAAATAGCAACCACTTGGGCACGGATGAAGGAGCCATATCAATAAATGAATCAACTTGAATTTTATCATGCGAAGTTGGAATTTGAGACAGATTCTTGGGATCTCAGTGAAGCACTTAATAATGGAGAAGATATTGTTGTAATAGATGCCCGTTCTCCTGAAGCGTACGCACTTGAACATATACCAACAGCAATAAATATCCCGCACAGATCAATGTGTGAGACAACCACAGACAATCTTAACAAATCAAAGTTGTATGTCACTTATTGCGATGGTATCGGCTGCAACGCATCTACCAAAGGTGCTTTGAATATGGCGAAATTAGGCTTTAATGTCAAAGAATTGCTTGGCGGTTTAGATTGGTGGAAACGTGATGGTTATGAGACGAAGGGGAAGCAAGGCGTTCAGGGCAAGGAAATTAAATGCGGATGCTAAATACAGTTTCTATTAATTTTTGTCTCATTATAGGTTGTTAGAAAAGCAACGGAGGATGGCACAAACTGACAGTTTGTGCTACAAAAGAGGAACATTACTGTACGCTTTGATAAAGAAAAAAGAGCACCTTCGAATAGGAAGATGCTCTTTTTCACTATTTTTAACAAATGAATAGAAAGTTAACGTACAGCTTTGAGATGCCCCCAAGTTGTTGCTGCTTTTCCAGCAGGTTCAACCGGGGTAACCACATCTGCTTGTTGGGAAATAAAGTCAATCATCTCAATAAGGATTTGACCACGCGGAAGGTCGTCATTACTCACCTGCATACAAATACCGACACGACCACTGCTGTTGTTCAACTTAATGAGCCCAGGATCAAAGAAATCTGCACCATTATCACCAAAAGCGGCTTCAACGCTCCACGGATCAACGATCTGGTTGGCTTTGAATGGTCGGTTAGAGGTATAATTCACCAATGAAGGGGTGTATTCTCTTCCTACGTCAGTCGGTGTAATCTGAGTTCCATCACCCCACATATCCACTTCGAGATTGATAATATTCTGCAATCCATCCACACCGTTTACGCCGCCACCTTCAGTAACATAGAAGATGTAGTCAGCGCAGTTCAAGACAACGTTACCACCATAGATGAAACGTTCCATGATAGAGTCGTCAACTTGCACATTTCCGGGTGTGTAAAGCGTTGGTGGGACCCATCCGAAAAGGATGATAATATCTGCTATATCATCATCGATTCGTTCTTCCGCCCAGGGGCCAATTTCCGCATCGGTTTTGTAAACCACTTCATCAACAGCGGGAACATCGTTTTTCAGGTTATCAAACACGATTGCACGTTGAATGTCAGCATTCTCTTGTGAAATCCATCCTACGCCTTCACTAAAAATCGCAACATCACCGAGATCTGCCCAACTTGATGCTGTAACAGTAAAAGCAAACAGGATTGTGAATAGAATTAACAATTGTCTAATTTTCATTAGTTTCTCCTTTTATATTTGATTCAATGAATCATATTAGATCAGTAGTTTGTGGGACGTGACGATAGACACGTCCCTATAGGTAAAAGTTAAAAATCAGATTTGATATGTGCCCACGTGGTAGTCGCTTTTTCATTCGGATCAACAGCTGCACCACCAAGGGCATCAGCCAGATAATTGTCAATCATTTCGGCGAATACTTTACCGCGTGGAAGTCCATCATTACCAGGTAGCTGATAAGCGATGCCGATTCGTCCATCGGTTTGAGTATCGTGTACAATTACCGGATCCAGAAAACCTGATCCGTTGTCTCCAAAAACGACCTCTACCTCCCATGGGTTAACAATTTGAGCTCGCTTAAAAGTTCGTGCTGAGGTAAAGGCGGCAAGAGTAGGTGTATACTTTTCACCATCGGCTGTCGGTTTAATAGCGGTGTCATCTGCCCACATATCGGCGTTGATATCCATCATATTTTTTAAACCGTCTACGCCGTTGGTACCAGCACCGTTCACCACGTAAAAGATATAATCCGCAGTATTGAGGAAGATATTTCCGCCTTCAAGAAACTTTTCAGCGACAGAATCATCAGGCTCAGCATTTCCTGGAGTGTAAAGTGCCTCTGGAAAATCACCGAAAGTAACGATAATATCGGATTGCCCATTGTCAGTATGTTTTTCCGCCCATGGGCCGATCTCTTTCCCTGTTAGTGTGACAACGTCTTTAGCTTTCTTGAGAAGATCAGCCAATTCTTCTCCTTCTCTTACTGCGGCGGGTTGTCCCATCCAGCCAGCTCGTTCGGTATAGATTGCGACTTCTCCAAGGGGCGCAGCAACGCCGAGAAGCGGGGTAGCAGCTATGGCAAGAAAATAGCCCAAAGCGAATGTCGCAAAAATAATTACATTTTTCATGTTATACTCCTTATATAAAGTTTATGGTAAAGTTGCTAAAACAACATTTATTAACTTAAACACGTTAAGTTAATAAACTTGAGGATAAAATATCCCTCCTTTTGCAAATAAAATAGCCCACACATCCTCCATTCGAAATAGAGAACGTCTGGGCGCGATGAAAGATTGACGAACACTATAGATATTCGTCTGTTCGTTAGCAGATGTATTATTACAATCGTTAATGCATTGAGGGGGGGGTAATAACTTAAAGTTAATAGTGCGGGTGATAGGCGAAGACGCAGAAGGGGTGCGGACAAACCAACTGTGGTGTTGATTTACCCTATTCACTTTTACAATATTGGAATTAATATTAGTATTTCGCATTTTTGGACAACCCTTTGTCCTATTTAAGCATTTGTCCTGATATTCAGCGGACAAAATTACCTCTTCTGTTTGCCTAAAGTTTCACAACACAAATTTCTGAACTTGCTTTTGATTATATAAAATCTTCAAAAAATTGTCAAGTAAAATAATTTTAAATTTTAGCGTGTGTAGAATTTTGTCACATAGGCATCAAATTAAAAAGAGTCATGTTATGTGCTAATACCATTCCTAACATATAATGTCTCTTTTTTGTCACACAAACTGGAAATTTATGCTACAACACCCTGATAGGTACGGTTGGGAAACCGGACCATAGGCGTCAATTTAGTGTCTGATTTTCTTGTTGGAGGGCTTTGGAACCCCGATTTTGTCCGCCTCACCCTATAAAATCGGGGTTACAAACCCGCAGCATGCCAAACGCGCATGCTGCGTTGATTCACTCCAACAATAGGATATATCCTTAAATTGACGCTTATGGTGCGGTTGGGAAACCGGACCTACCGTTCTGGATATAGCAAGTGTAAAAAATTCGTCCGAAAAACCGAAAACTAAATAACCCCGCAGTTTCAACAAAACTCTTGACATCCCCATCGAATTATGTTATCCTATATGATAAAGATAGGACGACAGGAGACAAATTGCAAACAGATACTAAAATAGCAGATATAGAAGAAATACGCACACTGTTTGACCTACGCATCGGTGCTGTTCCTGACCCGGTTACCCATAGAATCTCAAGGATAAGGAGTCGTTCTCGTCTTGATATTCTTTTAGAACAGGTTGCAACCGCACAAAAACTTGATGATATTGAGTGGTAGTGAGGATACTTCGTAATTGAAAAAGTTAACGCATGGTAGGTGCGATTTCCTAACCAATGCAGAATGCGCGTATGGCATTTGGCGGGATTGAAAACCCCGACAACAGGAAAGATGTAATATTTATGCGAAAACTTTATATATCCTGAAAAAAAGTTGACAACACCTATTATATTGTGTATACTATTATATTATCCATTAGGTCGAGTGGTGGAATCGGTAGACACAATGGACTTAAAATCCATCGCCCATAAACAGGCGTGAGGGTTCAAGTCCCTCCTCGACCATATTGATTTCTTAGCGCAGGGTAGAGCAGTCTGGTAGCTCGTCGGGCTCATAACCCGGAGGACGTGGGTTCAAATCCCACCCCTGCAATCTTTTTCTTTGCAAATTTTTCCCCATTTCAATTAACGATACATCTTGATAGGCACGCTTACGAAGCGCGCCTATCTGTAATTTGTAAGAGGCGTTGATTTTGCCCTATAGGGTTTATGGGATGGATAATAGTAATCGGCTTAGTGCAAGACACTTACATCATTAGGAGCATGCACTGGATACGGACTAATATTGTAGTTGCTATCCAGCGGAATATCGTCAACCATAACAATTTTGTCTAACAGCGCGGATTGGTGCATAGCGAAGATGGTTTGGATGATATGTAGATTGCTACGTCCGTCTGTAAGCGGTTTTTTGCCCGTTTGCAAGCATTCAAGAAAGTGAACCATTGCGTTGCCGAAAGCATCAGGAAACCATGTTCCCGCTATCTCGGGTTTTATCTCTCGTGTCTCAGGTTCTGTGAGGTAAACAGTCATATCTGCACTATTTCCGTAGATAGCACCTTTAGTGCCTTGAATTCGGATTTCTTCGTGTGGATGTTGGAGGTTGTGCCCAGAATTCGCGAGGAATGCCCAATTACATGAAAGCATTCCTTTTATTCCGCTGCGGCATTTGAAAAGCGCCACAGACATTGTTTCGCCTTCTTCAACAGAGCGGTCATGCCCATGTGCTTGACAATAAACGCTTTCAAACTCACCAAACCACTTGTAGACAAGACTGATATGATGTACTTGCATCACGGGAATAAGATGTTTACCGGGGTAGCCAGTGTAAAATCCGTTGCAGGTAATGGAAATGTGGTAGATTTCGCCCAGGTGTTCAGCGTTTATATAAGGTTCAATCGTGAGAAATCCAGGAACAAAACATGAGTTTTGGTTTATCATGAGTTGCACGTTGTGCTTCTCACATAAGTCTACCATCTCAACGGCTTGGGGCATTGTCATTGAAAAGGGTTTTTGGCAGAAAATGTGTTTTCCTGCTTGTGCTGCCGCCTTGACAATAGGTGAGCGTATCCACGGATGAACAGCCATGTCTACGATATCCACGTTTGCATCGGCAATCAGATCGATGATGCGTGTATACCGTTTGTCAATGCCAAATCTGTCGCCAACCTCATGCAAGCGTTCTTCGTTTTTATCGCAAATTGCACTGACCCGTAAGTTCTTACGTTGATAACCGAGTAGATGCTGCTGTCCTATCCCTAAGCCTATTAGCCCGATGCCAAGGTCTTGTAAGTTTGCCATGTGTTTTGTATTTTGTGGGTAATGGACAGCCTATCTTACGAAATGAATATGGAATTTCAAATTCCTAACCCGTCATCAATTTCTTGCTGATAGATCCTGATAGATTCATCTATCATTTTATCCAAGTGAACGATTTGTCCAGTTGCCCCGGATTCAAGTATAGCGTAAGAAATTGCGACGGAACGCGTGCCTTGATACGCATCCACTTCAATAGGGTGGTTGCCAGCAATTGCTTCGGCGAAATCACCATATTCAATTGCGATAATTTTTGCATCGGTATCTGAAAAAGGGAAATTATATTGCCACAGACGGTCGCCTTCAAATAGGTCAGTCGTAACGGCATCAAGGCGAAAACCAGGTACGAGGTCTAAAAGCCTCTCATCGTTAATCGTTCCTTGCCCATCAATTTGTAGGGAAATAACCCCACCGCTTCGGTCACCGGGGAGCGTCATTGAACCTTGCGAACCGTGAATTTTCCTAACCCAGCTACCCTGTCCCCACGCCCCGTGGTCTTCAATATACTGCCCAACGACTCCGTTTTTGAAAGTCAACGTTGCATAAGCAGCATCTTCCGCAGTTGCCTCAAATTCAGCTGGCATTTTACGTTGCCATTCAGTATAAACACCCGCGGGGTTTGATCCGGATTCGCCACTCACAGCAGCAGGGTTGTGTCGGATCGGTTCATGGAGTCGGGTTTGCGCGTAGACAGTTTCAACTTCACCGAGTAGATACTCAATCATATCGGCATAATGGACGCCAACATCAAGCAGAACGCCGCTTTGATCTTTCTGATGCCGCCAGACAGAGATAAGCATCCGATTTGAACCCCCAATTGCATGATGGATAAGAAATCGGGGTTTTCCAATCACTTCTGTATCAAGCAGTGCTTTTGCCAATCGATTGATAGGATCGCGCCGATAGTTTTCTGCGACGCTCAGCACTGCATCGGATTTCTCCGCAGCATGACGAATTAAGTTACATGCGCGAACGGTTAACCCCATCGGTTTTTCCACCATTGTGTGCCATCCGCGTTCAAGTGTCTCAACTGCAACGGTATGGTGATAAGGCGGTGTAGTTGTTACGTCTACGGCATCAATGCCGACTTTAGCCAGTTCTTCAAGGTTTCCGACAACAGTTGGTTTCTTCCCGAAACGTTCCTCCGCTTGCTTGGCAAGCGACTCAGCATTGGCAAGAACAGGATCGCATGCACCGACAAGCTCAAACCGCTCCCATCCTACCCGATGGAGTTCTGCCAACCCGTACATGTGCCGATGTCCCATACCACCACATCCAACAATTGCCAATCGAATAGTATCCATGTCTCGTCCTCAATTTTTAAGTATAATTTCTAACCTTTCCATATCTATTTGCAGTAGTTCCGCGTTGCTTTGATAAAGATCGCGACGGTTTAGCACCATCTGTGCGTATTTTTTCCCTCTCCCGACAAGAGGCCCTCTTACCCTCACTTTGCCAGGGCCGACATTATATGCACCGAGTGCCAAAGTTAAATTATTAAGATATTTCTCTAAAAGGTAGTTGAAATATCTCAATCCAGCGTTGAGGTTTTTCTCAGCGTCAAATCGCTCGTCTACTTTTCCGTCAAAGTTTGGCTTCAGTTTATTCGAGTATTTTGGAACCTTCAATCCGTATTCTCTTGCGGTTCCAGGCACTATCTGCATTAAACCTCCTGCCCCCGTTTTTGACACAGCCACAGGATCAAATTTTGATTCTACATAAATGATGGCTAACATCAGTTCTATAGTAATGTTGTGTTTTTTAGCAATTTGTTGAACGTTCTTCTTTTTTGTAGAATTAGGTGTAGGTTCAACTTTTTTTATCTTAGGTTTTTCAAGTATGTGTTGTGTTTCACCAAAAGTAAGCCCAATTGAAAGCAGATGCTTATACTTAAGATTGTCTTCATTCAAAAAAGCATAATAGGTTTGCTTCCCCCACTGTTTGAATGAGAGGCCTAAACTCCACGATTGAGCAGGTTTTCCTGTGTGAAAAGAGAAATGCGAACCAACATTTGCTGAAAGAGAACCGGTTACGATTTCAAGACTTGTGCCGAAACCTGGTTGCGCAGCATTAAAGCAGGTATGCCACCTAACGAATTGGTGAGGTATTAGGGTTGTGCCGAAAGCAAATTGTGGATCAAAGGTTTTCAAAAGTGTTCCATTTTCGTCTTGAATGGATACACCCCTGATATCGCGAAGCTGCATGCCTACGATAGCATAAGGGGCAAGAGTCATTAGTGTTCCGACATCATAATTGGGAGCCCAGAGACTGTTCGGATCAGGGGCACGACTATACCCTGTGCTAACACCAAGTTGTACAGGACCGAATTTCCTTGCATAAGAGAGTAGGGCTTGATTGTAACCGAATTCAAACGTACCGATAGGGTTAGCAGCATGATTCACAAGGAAACGGTCAGAAGCATTGAAATCAAGAAGGTTTACGCCGAAAGTTCCGAGGGGTTTAATCGGATATGCAATGGAAAACGCACCTTGCGAGAAATCATAAATTAGATTTCCATGGTTAAGGGATGCAAGCCCCGCTGGGTTCCAAAGCGGGCTCGTTGCGTCATCAGCACTGGTAATAAATGCGCGGCTTAAACCGAGGCCACGCGTTCCGATGGCAGGTCTGCGTTCAGATGCTCCAATTTCGTTGTTATTGTTGCGTAAATCTGAAAAGATGTATTTTCCACTGGGAAAACCCGTGAATAAGAGGAGTAAAACGATTATGAACAACCATTTTCGTTCACGGGAGATCAAGGTGGCGAGCTGGGTTTTCACTTTTACCTTTATATCTGATTTCAAAATGCAGGTGGGGACCTGTTGATTTACCGGTGTTTCCTGACAAACCAATAACTTGTCCTTGTAGGATAATGTCACCAACGGATACATAAACCCTTGACAAGTGTCCGTACGATGTGGAGAAATTGTCTTCGTGTTGCATGACAACTGTCTTTCCATAACCGCCTTTTCTGGCAGCATAGGTAACCTTCCCTGTTTTTGAAGCATACACCGGTGTGCCAGTTGCTGCACGGAAATCTATACCTTCATGCAGACTGTAGATGCCTGTAATTGGATGGTGACGATAACCGTATCCGGATGTTACAGTCAAAGGAATAGCCAAAGGTTTTGTAAAACCGATACTTGTTTTACCTGGGATAAAGATTTTTTGCCCGATTCTGAGTTTTTTGGGATCGGAAATGTCATTTATTTGTTGAAGTTTTCTCCAATCCTTAATATTATGCTTTCGGGCAATACTGTATAGCGAATCTCTATCTCTAACAACGTACCAAGTCCCATCAGAGGTATTTCCTGGATTTACGGGTTTGGTTCCGATTGGAATTACTAACTTTTCGCCGATTTGCAGATGGTCTATAGACTTCAAACTATTGGTCCGGGCAATAGATTTCATAGGCACATCATATTTTTTGGCAATCCCGGATAATGTCTCTCCTGCCTTGACCTTATGAAGCATCCCAATACATGAAGATGTCCATGATGCTGAAACAAAAATTATGGATAAAACGACTATAACTATTTGAATATTTTTTTTCTTCATTTTATATCTAATTTGGGGTTACGCCAGCTATAACCTAATTAATGTAAATTGCCACCTAAACAAGCAAAAAATTTGGTTGTTTTAAAGAATTTCCGTTCCTTTACATCTAAAACGATAGTTCGCTTGCCAATAACTGATAGAGATTATTCACGAGTAACTTTCAGCAATATCTCTGTCGTATCTGAAAAAATCTGTGTGTCAGTTTGAATTCCGGACGCACCAACTGAAACAACTTCGCTTATTACAGTCACAACAAGTTGGAGAACTTCGACCCGTGTATTAACTTCACCTAATGTGTCGGGGGCAGTCCAGGTAACAGGGTTATCGTTTGCGGCGGAAAGCGTGCCATGTCCAGTGATGTTTAGCCAGTTGAGAACGACACTCGTTCCTCTGACTCCGTTAACTGAAGCCGTTAGCTCTACTTGTTCTCCCGGCCCAACCACTTCTTTTGTAACAGTGACTGCTACATTAAGTTCTCCCGCTTCTTCTACATCATCTTCCACTACATCAGTATCAGATACGGGATTGTTCAGGTTACTACCGCCGCATCCTGAAATATTAAGAACTAACCCAAGAATGAAAATGCCTAAAAACAATGCAAGAAATTGGTATATCTTCATGACTCCATCCACTTTTGTATTTTGGACAAGACGTTTGCTATTATCTGTCCAAATATCCATTCCACAGATAAAGAGGTTCCTGGTTTTAAGCATACACAACTCAAAACTTGGAAGGAAACCTACTTTTATAACGTATTTTTAAAGTAATACGGATTAAGCAGAAATGCAGTTACAAAATGGATGCAAACACTGACAAAATTGGCAGGGTGAAGTTGCTCCCTGCCAAATCTATAGGTTATCTTGCTGATTTTTCCAGCTGTTCGCGCAGAAATGCGACAATATCCGCGATATCTTGGTCACTGAGAATATCAGAGGCGTAGAAAGGCATTAGTGTAGCACCGCCGCCACGGATCGTTTTCGCCCAGCGAACCGTTGTTTTATCAACATCCCGTGGCAATCTGCCGCCGGGTCTGATGAGTTGAGGACCAACACCACCTTTGAAAGGTGTCGTATGGCAAACGACGCAGGCGCGTCCGAAAAGTTGCCATCCTTTTTTCGTATCACCAGGCATTGCAGCAATTTTCTCACCGGCTGCCTCTTTGGCATCGTCATCTAACATTTCCATTTCAAACTGTGGCCCTTTGTTGTCTCCCGAAATTGCTTCAAAATATGCCATGAGTGCTTCTGCATGCTCGGCTGGAATCGCAGTAGGATTAACTCTGTCGGGACGGACCTTTTGTAAAAAGTGCTCGTAACAGAAACCGCCGCCACCGGCAGCACGCGCGAAATTAGCACCTGAAATCATTCCACCTTTTGCCTCTCCGCGGCTCGGGACACCGATTACACTATGTCCAGCCCGAATTAAACCGTCCGGTTTTGCGGCCTCATCAAAATCAGCGTGGCAATCTGCACAAGAAAGACCAGTAGCAGTCTTTGGAGCAATGGTCCCTTTAAACGTTGGATCATGAAAAAGTTCGCGTCCAAGTTGCGCCTTGTCCCCCAACTGTTGTGCTTGTGTAAAATAGACTAATGCTGCTATCAGCAGCACGCAAATTGAAAGCGATACGATTTTACGCATCAAAAATCTCCTTTATGTTTTGCTAAAATGTGTATTTTAAACATTGTATCAAATGTAAAATAAAATTGTCAAGAAAAATTGCTTGATTTAAGCAGTAATTATTGTTGATTCCAATAGTTTTCAGGGTAATTCGAAATTTAATCACAATACTAAATGCCTTCCAAAACAGCAATGTATGGCAAATTTCGGTATAATTGCCCATGGTCAAGTCCATATCCAACGACAAAAACGTTCGGAATCTCAAAACCCAAATAATCTACCGGCACTGAAACTTCGCGCCGAGAAGGTTTATCCAGAAGAGCACATATCTTAATCGTTTTTGGATTTAATGAACTGAGATGTTCCACAAGAAACTTCAAAGTGCGTCCAGTGTCAATAATATCCTCTACAATAAGGACATGTCTGTGCTTAACATAATCGCTTCCCGCTCGTATAAATTGTATCTTTTTGGATGGTTCTGTACTATCATGGTAACTTGACGTTTGCAAGAACTCAAAGCGAAGTGGTACGGATATTTCACGCGCGAGATCCGCGAAAAACAACGTTGCACCTCTTAGTATACAGACAAGGACAAGTTCTTGATTTTCGTAGTCTTCGGATATTTGCTTGCCAAGTTCCTGAATTCGCTTCCGAATCTGTGATTCAGAAATCAGAACGGTTTTGGGAAACGGTTTCATTTTTTCCATAATGTACGTGAAGGCATCTTTGTGTTTGCGGTTGGATTTTAAATCTCTCACTGGTGGTAAACCCAATGACCCATAAAATTTCATCACCGTCAACGAGCAATGGGATGCGATTGCGTTCACAATGCGCTACCTTTGCATCAATTAAGAAATCTTTAATCTTTTTTGTTCCTTGCATGCCGTGGGGTTGAAATCTATCTCCCTGTCGGCGATTGCGGACTGTCAACGGCAATTGGATTTTACTAAAATCGAACATTGCCTCAAAAGTGCCATCAGGTATGGACTGAACACTGTTTAAAGGCGTATCCTTTAAATATGCCGTGATTTCTGCTTTTAGTGCGGAAATCAATGTTTTTCCTGGCACATTTAAAGGATAGGTAAAATCTGCGGTCTCAACGGGTATTTTTTCAAAGATAAGTTGTTGGTATGCACGTCTGAATTGGATATTGTTTGGTAGTGTTAGGACAGCATTTGGATTATCTCTGTTGATAAGGCCAAGAATTGCTTGAAAATGTTCGAAATAGAAATCATCTACCTGTCCGAAGATTTCAGCGATGCCATGTCTAAGAATTCGTCTCTGCAATGCAATGTGATTCTGTTGAAATTTTTCTCTATCTAACACAACGCCTTTAGATTGAGATAACGAAAATCTACATGCGTCAAAAGCCTCCTGCGCAATTGCGTTCAAATAGTCGGATTCGGCACTTAGGACTTCAGCGGTCCGACTTAATCCTGCTCTGATATTTGGATTATAGTCCTGTTCAAGCAGCGGTATTAACTCATGACGGATTCGGTTGCGGAGATAACGTTTATCTGTATTCGTTGAGTCCCATCTTGGCACAAGACCCATTGACTTGAGAAATGATTCAATTTCTTGACGGGTGAACGCTGCGAGCGGCCGGATAAACTTCCCATCTCTGATAGGTGCGATCCCTTTTAAACCACTTGTACCTGTACCACGTAGTAAATTCATCAAAACTGTTTCGGCAATATCATCTCGGTGGTGTCCAAGGGCAACTTTAGTTGCGCCTACTTCTACACAGACAGATTCATAAAATTCGTAACGCGCCCGACGACCTGCAGCCTCTACAGAAAGTTTCCACTGTTTTGTTAAATGTGATAATTCAACGGTGTGTCCCGTAAAGGGTATCCCTAAACGTTCAGCATGTTCGCGAACAAATTCAGCGTCTACAGTAGAATCCTGTCTGAGACCATGATCAAGGTGGACGACGTGAAGATGGCAGTTTAGTTGTGTGTGTAAGGCATGCAACCCGTAAAGTAGGGTGAGTGAATCAGCACCGCCTGAGACTGCAACAAGGACCGTTTCTCCATCCTCAATCATCGTGTGCTGTGAAATGAAGCGGTGCATCTCTTGCACAAAACGGGTTTCCATGCGATAGACCTTCAAAGAACAATGCCGGTGCGGAGAGTTGAACTCCGGACATCACGATTATGAGTCGTGCGCTCTACCACTGAGCTACACCGGCACGCTAAATTCTAATTGTAAGTATATCACATGTTTTTTTGAAAGTCAATAATTTTTTACGATCTAAATATTTACACACCCAATGGGGTTGTTTGGTTCGCTTTAATATGCTATACTTTTCAAAATCTCATAACGTATTTATGGAGGAAATATAGAATGTTTTCTATAAAATGGAGTTACATTTTCTCATGTATTAGTCTTCTCTTTTTAGGGATTAACACCTGTTTCGCGGCAGGTGGATTTGAATATCTTCCTGACAAAAACACACTCGGACTTTGGCATTTCAATGGAGACAAGGTTAAGGATGTCTCCGACAACAATGTAGAGGCAAAAGTCGAAGGGAAAGCATCATGGGATCCAAACCAAGACTGGAATAAAGCAAACGAAGCAGGAAAGTCGTTTCGTTTTGATGGCAATACAGTGATTTCTCTTGGAAAAGCGAAGATGCTTATTCCTGAAGATGCAGTTACCGTAGAAGCTTGGGTTTATCCCGAAGACTTAAACGGTTGGCGGCTTATATGTGCTAACTGGGATGGTCCCCCTGGTGCATACCACTTAGGCGTTTCAAATGCTATGCCCAAGTTCCATATTAACACGACAAACGGAGGAGCTTCCGCTGAGCCAGCAGAATCACTTAAATTGGAACAGTGGTATCACATTGCTGGTACTTATGACTCCAACGCAGTTAAGCTTTATATTAATGGCAAAGAGGCGGCCTCAAAGAACCATGGCGGAAAATTGAAAGGCGCAGACTACGATGTAATCATCGGGAGCAAGAACAACCGCCAGTTTAAGTGGATAGGCTTGATCGACGAAGTACGGATAAGTGATATTGCTCGTGCGACAAACGAACTTAGCCCGAACTTTGATAAACCCCAGGCAGTTGAATTCACAAAACTGACCTTACCGCTTTTATGGGGTAGTCTTAAACGATGACACCAAACCGAACGTCTCAACACACTTCGGCAATTAAGGAACAGACTAAATCTGCCTTAACACGAGCTATTGATTTTTTGCTTGCACAGCAGCGTGCGGACGGAAATTTTGAAGGACAACTCTCCTCAAGTACGTTTCCATCTTGTGCTTACGCATGGATTCGACTCGCGCAAGGACAAACACCAGAAAAAACGTTGATTGATTGGTTTATAAAAAACCAGAAGGAAGACGGCACATGGGGATTGGATACTGCAAATCAATCAAATCCGGATGCAACGTTGTTTGTCCGATTGATTTTGGAACAGGTATATGAACACGCGCCAGCTCCGCAGATTCAAGAAACACTCTCTCGCATTCCGCAGTATCCTCTTGATCTTGCCTTGGTTAAACTCGCTTATGCAGCTTTTAATCAGTTTGACTGGCAGAAATTGACCATTTCTAAAAATGCATTGCCATTGCTGAGACTTGTCAAACTACTAACGCGCATTCCAATGTTTCGCGCGTTGTTAAAACCGCCAAGAAACAAACTCCCGCCCGTAGACCTTTTCAATACTTCTCTTTTCCAAGAGTTGTTTATTGCTGAACAGCACACATTAGTTCCTGTTTTTATTATAATCGAGTTAAACACAACAAAACGTCCCGAAATCATAAATTCGCTGGTGGCATGGTTAAAAGCACGTGTTTTGGGCGATGGGAGTTGGTTTCGCGTGAATTATATCACTGCTCTGTCAGTATTAGCACTGATTGAAGTCCGTAAAAATGGCAGTGCAGACTCCGAAGTTCATGCATTAATAGAGAAAGGTATTGAATGGTTACGTGCTACACAGAATCCAGATGGTGGATGCCGAGAAGCAGTAAATCTGAATGTATGGGATACCGCCCTGAGCATCATCGCCTTAACAGAAGTCGAGGCAAGCTATTTTAACAGTAAAGCAGCACAATGGCTTATTAATCATCAAAATGAGAATGGTGGTTGGTCATTTTCTGGTATGCGTGATAGTTCTCTTCCCAGCGATGCGGATGACACGGCTTTGGCAACCCTGGCTTTAATTCGTACAAAACTGGCATCTACAGATGCAAACAGTGCTATTCAACGTGGGATTGAATGGTTGAAACAGAATCAGGGGAAAGATGGGAGTTGGAACACGTATCAACCCGGAGAAGGTGATGTTGGATGTGTTAGCATTACTGCACATGCCATTGAGGCATTATTGGCGGATGGGGACAATGAAATGTTTGTAAACCGTGGTATTCAATGGCTTCGCGATGCTATTCATCGTGATGGTTATTGGAACGATCTTTGGTTAGCAAAACGCACCTACGGAACAGCATGCGCGCTTGTTGTCCTTGTCAAAGCAGGATTTGGAGATGTGCCAGAGATTGGACGTGGTATTCGTTGGTTGGAACAGACACAAAGGACAGATGGAGGATGGGGGGAGGATATGTTTGGTAATCCAACGGATAGCACCGTAGAACAAACGGCATGGTGTTCTTATGCCCTCGGACTTGCTGATGGTAAAAACCAGGCTACTGAAAAAGGAATTCAGTTCCTTTTAGAGAATCAAAGAGAAAACGGTTCATGGCAAGAGAGTTGTGTCGGAATTTATTGGGAAGTAATTGGTGGATACAGTGATCCGATTTATGCCGCTGTTTTTCCGATCTTGGCATTGAATCAATACGTTAAAAAAGCCATGTTGTAAGTCCTGATAGTAAAACTTACAATTAATGGGAATTTCTGTATCGCAAACTAACAGTTTGCGTCAAATATACACAATCTAACAGATTGTGCTACAAAATGTACCTTTAATCCTAAATATCACCATATAATGGGACATTTCTGTATCGCAAACTAACAGTTTGCGTCAAATATACACAATCTAAATGAAGATTAATTTATTAATTCGGTAATTTTCATTATGCATATTCGGAACA
>JAPPES010000147.1:5940-58820 GCA_028824125.1 Candidatus Poribacteria bacterium | reverse complement strand
TTCACAACACGCAAGCCAATCTTAATCCTGGATAATTGGCGAAGGTATTGATACTTAGGAGAGTATATCAACCTATAAAGGAGAAATCATGTTTACGAAACTTTTATCCCGAAACGCTTCTTTCGCACTGATAGTGCTTTTTGCCACAATCAGTCTGTTTCCGATGGATCTGTCCGCTGAGCACCACGGGGATCATGATAATCGGTGGATCCCGGGTGTTCTTACAGCACAGACCTCGCTGGGTATTGTTTATTCTCACCCGTATGTCTACTCCGGTTCGTATGCGACCGTTGCGAATGACGGTAATGGACCGATTCGCTACTATTGGTCCGACGAACTCGCTGCGTGGCGGAGACGGGCGAAAAATCCGACGAAGCGGGTCTTTGACTCAGACGACGGAACGGTAAATCCGGGTGAATGGCTATCCTTTCTTCCCTACTTCTCGCTCAATATGACAGGATACCAAGGGGTATTCCTTATAAGGGGCGATGTTGAATTGGGCTTGAAATACGGTAACGGTAAAGGGGCAACGGTCAGATCGTCCGCAGAAGATGAAATTACGATGCAAAGGAAATAACCCGTTTTCTGAAATAGAAGCAGAAGCGGTGCGGTATATCCGCATCGCTTTTCTAAAATAGGAGGTCTTTCGAAATGAAACGTCTAAGCCTTTTGATTGCTATTTTGTTCAGCTGCTGTCTGTTTTTGTTAGATGCGTCTATTGTGGATGCGAAGATTGTTTTCTGTATGTATGGTGACATTTACGTGATGGAGGATAATGGCACTAATAGGCGCAGGCTCACCCAAAACACTGAGACAGACGACTATGAGCCTCGATGGTCGCCGGATGGCGAGAGGATCGCTTTTACTCGGCAAATGGATAGGAAGCGGCATGACTCGCAGGATCTGTTCATCATAAACGTAGACGGAACAAACGAGCAACGTCTCACTGATTACAGGGGTTATGATAACAGTCCGTCTTGGTCGCCGGATGGGACAAGGCTCGCTTTTAATAGCACGCGCAGCGGAACATGGCAGGTGCATGTGATGGACCTTGCGACGCTGCACGTCACGCAGCTCACAGGACTTGACGGTGTAGAAGGTGACGCTGCAGCTTCTCCTGACTGGTCGCCGGATGGTGCCCAGATCGTGTACGAAAAGTTTACAGAGTTTGGCAGAAATCTCTATGTGATGTCAGCGGATGGCGAGAACCCGCGCCCGCTGCTGCCGGAACCGAAGGCAGATGATGGTATCGAGCGGTTCTTTCCGAGGTGGTCTGCGGATGGAAAAAAGATTGTGTTTACGAATTGTACGTGGCCTGATCCCGATGCAGACCTGCCCCGCTGCCGCCTTAATATTCTGAAAGTTGGCAATCGGGTAAGCGTCGTTTGGGGCATTTACAACAAACTCGGTAACAATGTGACTGTCGGCAATGGGGCTGTCATCGCTGGGGGGTGGATGCACAACGACAAATCATTGATTTTAGAGATAAGGTTGCCTGATACCCCGAACCCGAATTATGATATGTATCGCTACGATCTCAAAACAGAAACCCTCAAACGCTTGACAGATGGTGAACAAAATGAGGTGTATCCGCACTGGATAGAAGGCGCGTTGCCTGTTGCACCGAAGGATAAAAAAAAAATCCTGTGGGGAACGGTAAAAAAGGACAGCCCTAATCTGTTTTAAGTGTGAAGTATGGGGTTTTATCATCACCTAACAGGCAGGTACTCTTCAGGACTTACACATTCACCCTTGATAAGGGCTTAGGGGGGTTAAAAAGTCGTTCATTATTTCAAGTATTTAACCCCTCTAAACCTCCCTTATCAGTGGGAGTTTAAGAGAAACTGCATAAGTCATGAATAACAGAAACCTTAACGTTTTTAACGTGGTGGTACGGTTTCTGTTTCCGTTTTTGTCTGGTAGCGAATTGTTAACACCGGTCGCATCTTTTCATCTGTATTCTCTTTTGAAGAGAAAATGATAGGCGCACTACCATCTCGCAAGGCAAAAAGATAACCGTAGTTGTAATCAGGATTTTTTACCCAAAAACGAACTGCATCGGTAATTAAATCACCTTTGAAAGTATAATGTTTTCCTGCTTCTTCAATCTTAAAAGCGCCATCAATTCGATGCGCGACATCCTCAGAACCGTTGTAATCACTCTCATTATCACCATCTATTCCTGCTAACATGGCTTGTGCGGGCGGTTTATTCCATGGCAAGTTGCGATGTAACGAGCTATTGTAGGTGAGTTCGTTCTCTTCTGCGCGGGTTGATGTGCCTCTGCCTTCACGCCATGGCAGTAGGACGCGTCGGAGAATAACGGTTTGTGCAATGTCTGAGTCAGATTGTTGCACATGCAGACTTATTGATGCCTCTAATACCTGTTTCGGTTCTCGGATACCCATATCTTCAAATGCATCAAACAGGTCAAAGGCGACAAAGAAAACATTTCCAGTCGGATTACATAAGAGGGTTGGCTCCGCCCCAGCGTTGTTGTTTCGTGTTTTACGGTTTTTATTAGCAATTAAGCTTGTGTCCTGCAAGCCACCAGAGAATGTAACCAAGTTGCCCGCACCAAAAGTTATTTCGTTTTCAGCAGGGAGTGTTATGTCTATCTCCGTTTGTGTGTTTTTTAGTGTGAGGCGATAAGTTTTCCCTATCTCTAACGGAGAAGTCAGTAGCAGTACACGATTCAGACGATCATCAAGCCACGCGAATTCTATTTTTATATTTGGCGCAATCTGATAGAGTTCAACGTTTTCAGCAGTTTCTGCTTGCAGCTCCCCATCAAATTGAAGTTGAATCGCCGTTTGCGAGAGCGGCACTGCCTTTAATAGCTTGGGGATATCTTCTGCTTGTTGGCTGTTTGATACTAAAAGCGCAAGACAGATGACGCACACAACTGAAATCCAAAAATAAGTCTTCACGTTTTAACCTCCAAAATTGAAATTAATCCTCATCCATCGTAATAAACGCTGCATTAAGCACCTCCCGCTCCCGCTGTCCGGAAGGCTTATTGACAACTTCATCATTAACAACAAATGTACTTGAGGATCCGCCATCAAGATTGATCGCTTCTGTTGCCCCGAGTTCAAGGAGTATGCTGGCGAGTTCGTAGAGTGTCAGTCCAGTACTATATTTGGGTTGTCGTCCGTCAGCGACAACTAAAAACAGGGTATCGGTATTGTAACCGAGTGCAGTTCGTGGTTCATGGCTCAGGTTTAGTTCTTGACTACGTTTGCCCGGAGTATGCTTTTTTTCTTTAAAGTGCATATCCACAAGCGTTTGATTTATTTTCCCATTTTTAAGGAGACGAAGCCGTCCGCCGATTGCATGACGAACTTGATTCCACTCAGGCGGTGAAAGAGACACAGTGAGTTTGCCGCCTGTTCCAGGATTGAATTGGGAAACTCCAGTATCCTTTATCCGAGAACTAATCCAGAGAACAGCACTATCTTTACGAATAGCACTGTTTCCATCATTTGAAACTTTTTCTACTTGATAGGTGTGTGCATAGTTTGGTGTTAAAGGCAGTGGAAGCCCACTAAGTATTATCTCTCTGCCTCTACGACGGTTTGTGTGTGTAGATTCACCGAGGCGTGGTGTGTAAAGCGTTACCTGACATCCATCCAGTCTGCGCTGATTTATACATCCGAGCGGCAGCGTGTACGTCCCTATCTGGACGCTTGCTTTCATTTTCACAGGCGTGCTTAAGAATTCACCGGATTCAGTTACACCGAAGCATGCTTCAGTATCCGTTGGTTGTGTGATGAGTTCACCGTCTTGGATATGTAGGTTTTCCAAAACACCACCGTAACCTCTTATATCACCGAGAACACCGAAACCACCGTTAACTGCCACGACAACGCGCCGATCACCTCGTTGCGTGCGGCGTTTTGCCATAGAACGTACAGTCTCTTTTCCAAGAACCTGTGAATTTCCGAGAGCAACTTCAAAGCGCAATCTTGGATCATGCCGTGACATCTCGGCAACATAGAGGACACATGTTTCAACATCCCAATCGTAACGGTAAACATTGAGTCCGTCCGACAGGTCAGGAAAGAGTTGTGTTTTCTTTCCGCCTGCTTGTGTCATAGTACTAATGAAACACAGAAATAATATGAAGGTGCACAATCGTTGTTCAAATCGCATTCTCACTCCTTATGGACGACAGATCTCAACGGCAAAGTAGGTAATCGGTTCTTCTATCGGTGGGTGCAGTTTTTTGACGGTCAGCTGGACGGTATCTATGGGGAATTGTTTTAAAATCTCTGCGGCTATTGTTTCTGCAAGTGCCTCAATCAGTTGAAATGACTGTTGTGTACCAATATTAACAATGAGATCAATAACGCTCGTGTAATCAATTGTGTCCTCAAGCGCATCGGTTCTGCCAGCGTTCACAAGAGAGCAACGCAATGTCGCATCAATTTCGTAATGTCCACCGACCTGCCGCTCCGCTTCAGGCACACCGTGGTGCCCGTGAAATCGAATACCTTTTATGATGATACTATCCATGTTTGTCACTATGCTTTCTGGTCCATATCTGTCTCTATTTAAACTCAAGTTGCTACCTATAAGTTTTTAGACATGGAAACACCGTTTTTAATAGAGAATAACGCATATTTCGCAAGTTTTTGTAGCGCAAACTGTTAGTTTGCGGACTCATAAGCACAATCTAAATGAAGATTAATTTATTAATTCGGTAATTTTTCATTATGCATATTCAGAACATTTTAAGTGATCTTCAGTCCCGTAGGGACGATATGTTTATAGCAGCGCGGACAACCTCATCCCTTAGTCCCGTAGGGACGATATGTTTTGAAGCACATCAACAATAAATATGTCGTTCCTACGGAACTCAAGAGGGGAGAGACAACATTTTCTATAAACATTGCGTCCCCGCCAAATACCATACGCGTATTTGGCGTTGATTCACGGGACTAAAGAAATTACCGAAATATTTATTTAATCCTCATACAGATTGTGCTACATAAGTAGCAACTTGGGTTATTTAACCTAACCTAAGTTGCTACGGACAAGATTTCGAGATAGCGGACACTGCTTTTTACGAAAAAAACAAGGCATTTCCGCTGATACTTATGTTTTGTGTCATAAATCGGGGTTAGAAACCCCTCCTACAAGAGCATTCGCAAATAGGTGGCAACTAAGGTTATTTTACCAGATGATTCGCTAAAATTCAACGCTAATTTGACATCTCTGCATAGTTGATAGAGTGCGACTCTTTTTTCGATTTCTCTATAAAATTCAATGGTAGGTTTGGACTTCAGTAAAAAAATAAAAATTGACTTTCGTATCAACTTACAGTATAATAGAATCAAGATGGAGCATTCCCCTTAATAAGAGGGTAGGGGGTTAAAAAATGGCAACAATCGTAAAACATAATACAACAGGCAAAAATTACTGCTTACTCGGCACAGGGTTTGGCGTTTTTCAGTCCTCAAAACCGAACATGTTTTTGGGTAATTGGTTGGCAGATGTAGATGAAGGTCAATACGCCATGGTCTGCGTCTGTGATAGCACAGGAAAAATTAGCTGGATACAAGCTGAAGACGTTACAGTTGTTAGTATTGATGGACAAGACATCAGTGGACTACCACTCGCGTAACTGAAGTACATTTTTAAGTTCCTAAGAGAGGACAATCTCTCCAACCGTTTTTCTACTCACGAAAGGAAACTTTTTATCGAATGGATTTACAGCAAATTAATATTAAGGTTTTTGCAACTGAAGATAGCACGGTCAACTACACCAACTTTATTAGCGTCTTCAACCGCTGGATAGCGGAGGCTGATTCTGAGGATTACCTGAACTATGCCGACTATTCACACGTTGAGGCGGGACCGGGGGTGCTATTGATTTTGAAACAAGCTAACTATAGCATTGACAATGCCTACCATCAACCTGGATTGCTTTACAACAGAAAGCACAATGTAGCCGGTGGTAACGCTGAAAAGATTCGTCAAGCACTCACTGAAACGCTTTCTAAATGTGAACTACTTGAAGCATCGGAAGAATTGGAAAACGCTATCCATTTCAACGGTTCAGACATTCTGTTTATGATAAACAACCGCCACATTGCCCCGAATACAGCAGAAACAGCGGAAAAAATTCAGGCAGACCTTGAACCTGTACTAAAACAGATGTACGGTAGTGATGATTTCAGAATAGAACGCACCTCTGAGGATACACGCGAACGTTTCGCTCTCCGAATCTTAGCGAATTCAGACAAACCAATTTCAGAACTCATCTCCAATCTCGGAGGATAAGATGTTTAACTTTACGAATGAACAGATTGAGCGGTATAGTCGACATATTATCCTTAAAGAGGTCGGTGGGATGGGGCAGACGAAGCTGCTTGAATCAAAAGTGTTGCTGATCGGTGCGGGTGGACTCGGTTCGCCTATCGGTGTTTATCTTGCAGCGGCGGGGGTTGGCACGCTTGGCATAATTGATGACGACGTGGTTGACCTCAGCAATTTACAGCGCCAGATTCTACACGGCACAAGTGATATTGGCATCCCGAAAACGAAATCCGCAGAAGCCACTATCGCGGAGATGAACCCAGATGTCAAGGTAATCTCGCACAATGAACGGATCAACTCAGAAAACGTTTTTGAGATATTGGAACAGTATGATCTGATTGTGGATGGGTGCGATAACTTTCCGACGCGCTATCTGCTCAACGATGCGTGTGTTATGCTTGGTAAACCGACTGTGCATGGCAGCATTTTCCAATTTGAAGGACAAACAACCGTGCTTTATCCGGGGAAAGGTCCGTGTTATCGATGCATCTTTCCTGAACCACCACCGCAAGGTATGGCACCGAGTTGTCAAGAGGCAGGTGTCTTTGGTGTGTTACCCGGTATTATCGGCACAATTCAGGCTGTTGAAGCGATTAAAGTTCTTTTAGACATCGGTGAACCGTTGATTGGGACTCTCCTACTTTTCAACGCGCTTACAATGGATTTTAAGCGCCTGAAACTCCGTCAAGACGAAAACTGCCCGATGTGTGGTGAAAATCCTACCATTAAAGAGCTCATTGACTATGAAGAATTTTGCGAAGTGCGGTGGTAAATAATATTCAACATAAGAGAGGTCAGATCTGATGAACGTGAAAAGAAGTTTGATTTTGACTCTAACGATTTTGGTTTTGCAGACGAATCTCGTTGAGGGCCAAGTTGTTAGAGACGGATTAGTTAGTTATTGGAGTTTTGATGCTGCAGATGTTAAGGGTGATACCGTTAAAGACCTTGTAGGAGGTAATGACGGAACGATTGTAGGTGCACCTAAGCATGTCAAAGGCAAAATCGGTGAAGCGTTTGAATTTGGAGGGGAACCAGATGTGATTGATGTTGAATCACCCGCCAACGGTAGTCTGGATTTTGGCGATGACAAAGATTTCTCGATGATGGCATGGATCAAAGTAGACGAACCACCCGTTTTGGATGGTGGACAATCTACAATTATTAGCAAGGGAGATGGCGGCGGCAACGCCAGGATTCTTTGGAAAATAGTGGGGACTCAACTACAGGTGACAATAGCAAATGAAGGCGGTGGAGGCCCCAAAATTGACTTTAATTCTGTTGGTGAAGTTGTAGATGGAAATTGGCATCATGTTCTTTTTGTGGCAGACAGATCGGATGCGACTCGCATCTATATTGATGGCAAACTTGACGCTGAGGGAGGGCCCTCTGAAGGCACAGATGTTACAACAGAATCTCCATTGTTCATTGGCGCATCTGTCCGAATCGGCAAAACCACCCGTAGGTATTTTGAGGGGCTAATTGACGAGGTGGGCATCTATAATCGTGTGCTAACAGATAATGAAATCGAACACAACTTTAACTCACAAGGACTTGCAGTAAGTCCTCAAGAGAAACTCGCTATCGCATGGGGAGAGATAAAGGTTTTTAGGTAATGTGAGTTTAATAAGAAAAGGTTAAATAAATCATTCCTACCTACCTACAAGTGAGGTGTTGCTCTCTCCTTCAACGCAACCTAACCTTGCTTTGATACGGTCTTTTTCTCCCATGCCATAACGGTAGCCCCGAACACGGCAAAGCCAAAGAGCGTAAAGGGCATCTGCCACAGGAGAAAACTCATGTGCGTATGAATATATGAGTGTGCCTTGAAGATTACAAACCACGATAAAGGTGCTAAAATTGAAAACCAAGTCGTCCAGATTAACGCAATGTGTTGCCGTTGTCGCTCCGCTACCATCATTTTACTACGCAAAAATAGCAGAACGGATATCGCTATAAAGAGAACTATCAGATAATAATAGCGGACTTTGAATAGGTGGTTCTGGACAAATGTATTTTCCAGAGAAAGATAATTGTTGAAATCAAAGAAAACACCGTTCATGTAGGTCCTGACTACACCCAACGGACCCGCGTCAAGGCTGGCAGCATATACTGGTGGAAAATCTTCTGCATTTGCATACGTACGCTTACCAAAAGACCAGATCACATGTTCAATCCCATCCACAAATCCACCTTTCACAGCACCGATTTGGATACATAACATGATAAGACTTAAAAAAATCGCTACCCCAGAACCGATCACTGCTGCAAACGTCCATTTCAAATATTGCTGTCTGTTCCACTTATCCACAATGGCGTAATAGATACACGGTGTCATCATCATTATTAGCGTGGTTGTGATGTACTCGTAGCCGTTGATAAAACATTTAATGGACATTGAGATGAAAATCAATATGCCAAACCAGAGATACTGTCGGTTCGATGGGACTCTGTGGCGTTTAAGGAAGTACAAAACGGCAATCATTGGCAGATAGAATGCCCATAGACACCACCAAAGATTCTTACCGAAGACTGTCAACCATTGAGAAAGCACTGCTGAACCTAAGACGAATGTAGTGGTCAATAAGCCAAACTCTTCATAGAACCATCCTATAATGGATGTCAACGTGATTGCAGAAAGTAAAGCTGTCAGGACATAGAATAACCTTAATTTCTTTTGAGGCGATAACGGAATTAGTCTATCAAGTAGACTAAAAATCATGCCTTGACCACCAGGTTGTGAATTGTAGGTTGAAAATTTATCAAAGGAGAGATTGTGAAGATAGGCTGTATATTGCGGCGTTCTCTCTGTTGGCGGTATCCACTCCGTATCAGTAATTTTTGCTGTACCCCACCCATTTAAACCACCTGCCGAGAAGATGCCATCTTGACGTGATTTGACCATTCTTCCCATAATGTGGCTTTCGGTGTCTTTCTGATGATTGTCAAACCAGTTCTGTTCAGCCACGCGCCATAAGTTCGTGTAAAATCCGCAAAATAGGAGTAGAGTTGACACTACCCAAATGGCAATCTTTTTTATGGATTCTGGTTGTCTGAAGTGTTTTAATTTCATCATAAGTATAAAAAGTTATAATACCCATTCATAAGGACCGGGATCTGTCCGACGGACCATCTCTGCGATCTGCTGGAGCATCTGTGCGATAAGGTTCTGGTGTTCGGGAACATCGGAAATGTTTTGCATTTCATCTGGGTCTGAATTTAGGTCGTACAGTTCATCTATATCAAAACGGTTGCGAATATATTTCCAGTGGTCATCTAATATCATTACATGCGTTGCCAGTCTATCCAGATGAAGTATATAAACTATAAGGCTACCAGCGAATCCAGCAGCGTCCCATCGCACCTGGCCACACATAATCAGAGACGAGATGTCGATATGCTACCTATCTATGATTCAATATCCATTCTTAGCGTACATAATATTTGTGACTACTTTCTCTATCAGAATTTCCAATACCAAATTACTTAATTATACGTCTCCTGAAAAACTCTGGATTTCAATGCCCAGATACCTCGCTCTAAAATGTTGATAATTGAAGTGTATCATATTTTGAATGAATAGTCAAAAGATGAGTAACTGGTAGAAGGTTTCAAAAGGTATGGAATTGATTACCAGTATTATGTGTTATTAGGGTGTTCAGGTGATTTTTTTAGTCTTTTGATGAATGCCTCAATAGAATACAAATATCTTGCTTGACAAGTCCTCAATTTAATGCTATAATTTCAATATATTTTAATGCAATTAACGATCAAACTAACTAAGATTTAGATAATCAGCGAAACCGATATTCATGAACGGAAAACAATCACTAGAAGTGAGCGATAGGAGGAATATTTATGTCGGACCAGATTAAAAATATTTTTATACCCCATATTCATGAAGATGATGAGGGGCTTGTAAAATTAAAGGAACTAGCTGCCAATCATGGAATGCAGCTGCGTGATTCATCAATCACATCTGATAAGCCCAATAATGCTAAGGATGAAGACTACATAAAGCAGGAAATACTAAATCCCCAAATTGAATGGGCGGGCACTGTGGTTGTTTATGTATCACCAGATACTTGGAAAAGTGAATGGGTAAACTGGGAGATTGAACGAGCGAATGAGTTGGAGAAACGAATAGTAGGCATATGGCAATACGGTGAGGAGGATTGCAAAATCCCTGAAGCACTAGAGGAATATGGAGACGCAATGGTTGGATGGAATGGCGAGAGTATTATAGATGCCATTACCGGAGAATCAGACGATTGGTATAAACAAAACGGTGAAACAAAAGACTATCGCCCTATAAAGAGACACGGATGTTGATTAGATTTGACGGATGAAACTTTATTCTTACGTTGTGGCTAGAGATTTTGGCTTTGCTCCTAATCCTTTTTATCAATTCTGTACCTTGGGGACATGTAAACCTGGAATTCGAAATAGCGCTGAAGTTGAGGATTGGATTGTTGGAACAGGGTCAAAATCTCGGAGACGCAAAGGACATATCGTCTTTGTTATGCGAGTGACTGAAGTCATGCAGTTCAACAATTACTGGTCGGATTCCAGATTTAAACAAAAGAAGCCTAATTTGAGAGGAAGCAAAAAACAAGCTTTCGGAGATAATATCTATTATTATGACCCGGCTACTTGCGAATGGCACCAAGAGGACTCGCATCATAGTTTCCCAGACGGTAAGCCAAATGAAAAAAATATCAATCATGATACTCAGACCGATAGAGTACTCATAAGTGATGACTACATTTATTGGGGTGGTGAAGGACCTCAGATACCCGCGAAGTATCGGAGCTTTTGTGGCTCTGATCTGTGTGCAGGCAGGGGATACAAATGTAATTTTCCAGACAACATGGTTGATGAATTTGTAAATTGGGTTCGATCATTAGAAGTTCAAGGATACTGTGGTACACCACTAGATTGGTCAAATAGTCCATGACCGGAAACGTATCGAAAAAAATTAAATAGCAACTAACTAGATATGAGTTTTGGCTTCTATCTGACAATCACAGCAATGATCTGTGTCCTGTGAAAGGTGACATCAAATGAATTGGAAAAGTAGGTTGGAAGGATGGGGATTGGATAACTTGAAACTCAAAACTGGTTTTTTGGAAGCCGATTTTTCTATGAAAGATGGCGACAAAGAGGCAGCTTGGAAATTGTACGTTGAATTGCTTACGAGGATCACTACACAGGCATTGCCCACAGGCTCTGGCGATGAGGAAACGGCATTAGATAGTATTTATTCACTGTTTGAAACTACGAGGCAGATTCTTAAAGAACAAGGGCAGGAATGTGTTCAGTTTACAAAACTTGCGGTTATAGTTCTCAACCAAATTGTTCGTCCATTTACGGCTAAATGGCATCCCAAAATGCTGGATGGGGACTTAAAAGATGAACAAGAGTGCTTAGTTTTTCGCAAAGAATTGGCTTCACTCCAAGAAGAGTTAGGCAAATACACAAGAGCACTAGCGGATCTCGCTGGTGTGGAAGATTTAACCGATTTAGAAGATGTAGAATAACACTACTCATTTCTTTTGTGAAGAATAATTGGAATACGAATTGGTCCAGTACTACTAATTAACCTTTTCAAAGCCAGTCAAGATCTTATTTTTGATGCTGACGCGGGGTCAATTATATTCATATTTTTCAAGCGCAGCGTTGATCTGCTAGGCATGCACAAACACACTCAAGAAGACAGTGTCTCAGGCATAACATTCACCATGAGATCGTTAAATCGCTTTGGGACCAGACAAAACTCACGCCACAATTATGAATATTCCAATTATTGATATATCCCCGTTTTTTGACAAGGATTCGGCTGGTAAACAAGAGGTGACCAAGAAAGTTGGTTACGCTTGTGAGAAAATAGGTTTTATGATAATTGTCGGCCACGGTGTTTCAGAATCTCTGGTTAGTCGGACTTCTGTAGTTGCCCAGAATTTTTTTGCCTTATCGCATGAAGAAAAATTGAAAGTTCATATGCCAGGAAAAGGGAGGGGGTATCTACCGTTGGAAACTGAAAGTCTAGCATCCAGTAAATTTGGCAAAGCTACACCAGGTGATCTAAAAGAATCTTTCAATATTGGAGCAAACCATGCACAAAATCGCTGGCCAGACCGCCCTAAACACATGAGGTCAATCTGGACTGATTATTTTCATGCCATGATGGGATTAAGCACACACATTATACGCATTTTTGCTGTTGCACTTGGTTTACCAGAAAGATTTTTCGATAAAATGACCGATAACCCAAAAGCCGTTCTTCGAGCGACGAATTATCCACCGCTTCAGAAAGTCCCAGGGCCTGAGCAGTTTCGGGCTGGCCCACATACGGACTACGGAACTCTAACGATTATCAGCACAAACCCCGAAACTGGCTTGCAGGTTTACACTCGAAGCGGACAATGGATTGATGTAGAACCCCCATCCAATTCGTTTATTGTGAATATTGGAGATTTGATGATGCGGTGGACAAATGATAAATGGATTTCAACCTTGCATCGAGTCATCACTCCTTCCTTAGAACAAACTGGAAAGCGCAGACAATCCCTTGTCTTTTTCCACAACCCAAATCCTTGTGCTCTTATAAAGTGTCTTGACTGTTGCTGCAGCCCCGAGAATCCCCCCAAATATCTGCCGGTATTAGCAGAAGAGTACCTAAAAGAAAAAAGTCGCAGAAGTTTAAACAAAGACCTATCCGTGATAAAAGGGTGTCAATAGAATGGCTTGTATGCTCTCAGGGACACTCATTCGACCAGACTTGACTGATATCCATAACGATGTAATCACACAATAAATGACTGAGAATTGCATCATGAATAAAACGGGTTCAGGTAACAAGAAAAAGCCCCTCACACAGATCCATGCTGGTTCCAACCCAAGATATGTTGGAGCTCCTTATGTTTTCAGTAAACAGTCCCTTCCAAAGACAACGAAGGTTTATGACGCTTATTGGGAGTTAGCAGCAGAGAGACAGGAGATTTTTTTCAAAAGGTTTAGAGGAGAAATTCCGCCATGGACAGACGATCCAATTCTACAGCTTAACAAATTCACAAATTCATACCGCGCATCAGATAGAGTAAGCCAATACCTCATAGCAAGAGTCATATATCCCGATAATTTCACGGAAATGGATTTGTTTCTACGGATTATACTATTTAAACTTTTTAACAGAATAGAGACTTGGGAACTGTTAGAGAGAAACTTCGGACAGATATCTGTTGATAATTTCTCTATCCCCAAGTTTTCTTACACGCTTACAAAGGCTGCCTCTTTAGGAACTTCTATCTACTCTGCAGCATATATAATGCCATCGGGGAACATAAGAGGCCGTCATTACCAGCGGAAGCATCTAATGCATCTCCATCTTCTCGGTAAAATGATAAAGGACTGCCTAGTGCAGAAACTGTCCATGGATGGCACCTTGAGAGGAGCATTTAATCTACTGCTTGAATATCCAACTATTGGTAGGTTCTTAGCATACCAATATGCTATTGACTTAAACTACAGTCCGCTCCTCAATGCCTCCGAGGGAGAATTCATCGTTCCTGGTCCTGGAGCGAAAGAGGGAATAAGGAAATGCTTTAGCGACCTACGTGGTTTGACAGAAGCTGATATTATACGGTTCGTGACTGATCGCCAGGAACTTGAGTTTGAACAACGAGGTATCTCGTTTAAATCCTTATGGGGCAGAAGACTTCAACTGATAGATTGCCAGAATCTATTCTGCGAAGTGGACAAATATGCGCGTGTTAAGTTTCCAGAATACAATGGACAACAGGGAAGACGCAGAATCAAACAACGGTATCGTATGAACTCTGACCGCTTGGACTATTGGTATCCACCCAAGTGGGGCATCAATAAAAAAATTCATCGCGGAATAAAAGACGATAGATAACTGATGGGCAACCGCGATCTTTCTTACCATTGGTTCGCCGGTGCCATCTTCCAACCCGTCACGTCTGCTTTGATTTCCCCACCGATGCTGTAAAGACATATTCCAACGTCTTCCGGCTTATGCAGTTGACTCTGTACGACTGCCTGACGTTCATTGATAAAGACTTCCACGAGTGCTCTGTCGATGAATATTCGTAAACTCAAATCCTCTCCCGCGTTCAACTCGAACGGCACTACGCCATAAGGTTGGGAACTACCATACGGTTTTGGCTCTTCATTGCCATCACCTATCGAAATCGTCTTCTCGTCGGCAGAATAGAAAATCTCCATCCCATTCTGGTTGTCTTTATCACAGAACACTTTTACACCGTAGCCCTTCGCCTCGGTAGGCTTGATTGTGACATTCAATTCAACCGTATCCCCAGAGATTTCTTTTAGTCTGTAGTTTTCACCGTTTTTGACTACAATATTGTTCTCAGCCGTTTCGTTGTAGCGTAGACACTCAAGCTCACGAACAGGTTTAATACGTACAATCCCATCATCAGGCAGGCTCAACTCCCAAGGCAATGAGAATATACAGCTCCATAAAGTGTTGCCGAGGTTAACCTGTATATTGGTAATAACGACTCTGCGTCCGTCTGGTGTGAGGAAGGTTTTGGGTGCCCAATAGATCGGTATGCCGCGATAATTGTTGGTCCAACTCATCTTGGTATGAAACTCAGGCGTGAACTTGTTATCCTTCCATTCACCCAGATAGTACCGCGCCCCCCAGCTATGACTGATAAGCAGCATCATGTGCTTATTGCCGAGCTTAAAGAAATCAGTACAGGAATGATCGTGATGTTCAAGTCCCGGTAACTCTTTCGTCATAAATTCACCGAGAAACTCCCACTTCTTAAAGTCTTTTGAGCGCATGAGTGTTGTTCTTTTATACCAATTACCTAATCCTGGACGTGTATCCTCCATAGCGTGATCGCCAGAAAAGATGTAATAGTAATCTCCCTCCACCCAAGCCGTCGGATCCCAGAATACCCAATAATCGGCATCCCGTGCCTCTTGGGGAACATCAATCTCAATCGGTTTAGACCAGTCCTCCAGATGCTCATCCGAAGCCTCTACATAAGTCGGACGACCACCAAATATGCCGACAAAGATAACTTTTTTCCCATCTTTAGTGATAATCGTGCCGCCCGTTCCACAACCGCCGCTGTCCAATGCACAGTCCCTACGCCGCCGCCAGTGGACAAGGTCTGTGCTTGTGAAATGACCAAAAGCATGCTCATCACCTTTATACATATAGCCGAAATGATATTGACCTTTCCAGTAGATCATGAAATTGGGATCGGTCGAATAGTTCCTTTCGTTATCACCATCGGAATTAACCAGGTGATACGTCGGACGACTTGGGTCATGCATCAGTCGTTGGCGAAAATCACGGACGATACGGACAGCTTCGTTGTCCATCGTAAACATGTGTCTGTCGTCCCGATCAAAAACTATAAAAGTGTCTTCTTCATTCTCTTTTTTAGCGGCGATGTTTTTAAACTCAGGAAATTTTCCTGCCTGATCTACCCACCAACCATCTATTGAGAAATCATACCAGCTGAACGGTTGAATTGCAGAAGGCTCGTTCGGTCTCAACTCCTTAATCTGCTCTTGTGTCAAAGCCTGTGCATAAATCCGGACGTCCTTGACCTTTCCCTTGAACGATGTGGCATAGTTAGGATTTAGATTGACCGAACCGATTACCAATTGTAGATAGGGACTGTTAAGGAAATCAAAAGGTTCTTGGATAGTATAGCTGGCGTACACTTTCCCATCGCGGTAAATGGTAACCGAGTTGTCCTTGTAAACAGCAGCGATCATCATAAACTGTCCAAGTACAATTTTCTGCGCTGGATTTTGCGCGAGTTCTTCGGGGGTTTGCGTCCGAGTATTATCTTCGCTGGCGATGGACCACTTACCTGGAACATCCTCTCCGAAAGCAAGTGCGTCATACTTGTCAGCCGCCTGCACGGTAATCACGCTGCAGTTTTTGGGAACTTCCTCATCAAAACAGAACCAACTTACGAGTGTTTTACCTGTGACCATAAGATGTCTACCTTTCAGTCTATTCCCGTTTTTCACCCGGTTTACGATACTTTGATGAATAACTATCTCCTTCCGGATCGTACGAAACGGACACCTGTCCATCATGCACGACCAGACGTGGTACAGTCCGGTGACGACCATCCCTTTCGGGTCCTCGCATTACAGCAAATTGTGCCTCAGTCATATCTTCAACCATATCGCCCCATCGGTCTTGCGGATCGACCACACCGCCGCCCCAATTGGTATTCTTCGACTGATACTTTATCAATACCCCACGTCTTGGAATTGGATTCTTCCACGCTAATGCCCCATGTGTGCAACCACCGTCCATAAAGAAGAGGACATCCCCTGCTTTCATAACGGGTTGTACTACTAATCCCATCGTATCATCACACGTCCGAATTCCACGGGGCATGGAATACTGTGTCTTGTGAGAACCAGGTACACAGGCAAAACCGCCCCGTCCTGGCTCGACATCACGTAATTGCCATGTAATCGTGACAGTTTCAGCATAACTACGACCGTTCTTAAAATAATAACCGCGTGAGGGTGTCATTGGTTCATTGCCATCATGCAGTGCGTGTCCTGATGTTCCTTGAACCGCGCAGAATACAGTCGCACCACCCGTGCGATAACCGCTACCACCCATCCAATTGAGTCGCTGCACCACAGCAGGATGTGCAATCATGCGTCTAAACGGCGCGTTATAGGGGTCAGGTAGGTCTAACAGGCCCGAAAGAAGCGGGCGACCTGTGCCAGCTTGACTTACTGAACCACCAGCGAGTTCACTACCTACGACGATACGATCTTGGAATTTATCCACTGCTTCATTTGCCTCTGCAAGCCACTGTTCATCCATCACGCCACGCACTACCAGATACCCGTTCAGATCCCAAAAGTAAAACTCTTTCTCATCAATTCCGGAATCTGGGTCGCGAATATAAATCGATGGATGAATGATAGATGTGTCTTCCTCTACCCATGTCTTTTCACCATCTGTATTCAATACTGGCGGAGGACTCGAACCCTTATACCCAGGTCTATACATAACCGCCTTTTGCACAGGCGTTGCTTCGTCCGCCCATCCCGGTAAAGATTCCGTTTCTGAGTAAGGTCCAATTGGGTTGGATTGAACTGCTGCACGTGCTGCATACTTATAGGTCAACAACCTTTTCGGTTTATCTTTCCACGGGCGAACACCTTGGAGCGTAGGGACCGCAAGTAAAAATAGATCGCCTGCTTTCAGTGCTGGTTGCAGCACCAACCCCATATCATCAACACCTGTCGCCAAGTCGTGAGGGGTTTCAACATTGCTCTTGTGGCTTGCCTGAACAACAATCAGTCCACCTTCCCCTTCTACTACATCATCCAATGCCCAAATCGCTTTCACGCCTTGGCAACTTCTCCGACCATTTTGTTGGCGATATGCTAAAGACGGATTTCTCGGTTCATCACCGCCTATGAGTGTTGTACCTACTTCATCTTCTCGTTGTCCTATCAATCGAGGGACTTGATCAAGTCGGAAGCCGTGACCAATAATCTGGTTCAAATACCACACTAATTTAGGATGTACCAATAGGTCGCGGAACAGCTCACGGTGTAGACTGTCTCCGCCTAATAGTGTTTCATTTTCTCCTACTGCATCTAATGCCTCATTCAGTGCCGCTACCTCTTCTTGGTTTAGAACCCCCGGAATATGTAAATAGCCTGCCACATCAAAAGCATAATTCTCCTCATTAGTCATTACTTCGTTTTCCATTTGTCCCTCCTGAATATGCTGTGTCTATCTCTAAATTGTTGATTATTATACCAATTGCTTATTTGACGGTCAATAAGAATCCAGGGCTATTTAGTTTTGGACATTTACTTGTTTTAGCTGAAAAGACGCGACCGGGAGGTCGCTCCTACAGAAGAGGGATACAGAACAAATTAACGTAAATATGAAGAACTAAATAGCCCTGGCGATTCCTATTTTGATTGCGCTCCGTTTCCATTCGTGTTACAATAACACAAGTTTGACACAAGAACTTAAAGAACAATATTTGATATGAGACATACCGATTTTGTTGAAGCACTATCCACAGACGATCTGGGTGCTATAAGAGCAGCACCGAAAACTGACGTTCACTGTCATGCTTTCTTGAGCACACGCCGAGAGAATGTAGAACGCTGGTTGGGACACACATTATCCGAGCCGCCTCCAAAAATGGAAGGTGTAGAGGGTATGATGGAATATGCCGACGCAGTCTTGGCTCCACACATAAAACATTGTGAAGGTTTTGAGTTCGTCGGCATGTCTGCAGTGAACGATGCACTGCATGATGGTGTTGTTTTGCTTGAGATGAGTTTCGACATACGGATAGCAGAGTTCTATCCAGACGGTTTAGAAGGGCTTTGTACTTATATTAAAACGTTAGTTAAACGGTATCGGGCACAGGTTGATCTCCGTCCAGAACTTGGTTTTTCCCGTGGATGTGCAGACGATCCGAAACTAATGAAGTTAGCACATGAAGCAATAGAATTAGGTGTATTTCAGTCAATTGATCTCTATAGTCGTCAGGAGGTATGTCCCCCTGAGGTTATGAAACCACTGTTTATAAAAGCACGTGCCGCAGGAATGAAACTGAAAGCACACGTAGGAGAATTCGGTGGTGCGGCGGAAGTACGGCGGACTGTTGAAATCCTTGACTTAGACGAGGTTCAACACGGTATCGCTGCTGCAGAATCGGTTGAAGTCATGCGATGGCTTTCGGAGAATCAGATCCAATTGAATGTGTGCCCCACAAGCAATGTAATGTTAGATGCAGTACCGAATATCGCATCTCACCCTATCCGTATCTTATTTGATAACGGTGTGCCTGTGACTATCAATACAGACGACTTGATTATATTCGGACAAAGCGTTTCCGAGGAATATCGGAATCTCTATCAAGCAGGCGTTTTCAGTGCGCAAGAACTGGACGATATCCGGCACGCCACACTTACCGATACTGTATAGAAGTATATCAATTTTCGGCTATATATCTGAAATGTATAAAACCTCTTGAGAAGATCAACCGTTCTAACATGGAGATAAACCCAATGCAATACGATAAAGACAGATTCCAAGTATGGAAACTATCTCACCCTTTTATTTTCTTCTGGGTACTGTTCCCAGCAGCAATATTCAACGAACTGATTTTGGGACAACGACAACCCAAAGTCACCTTGATTGATAAAAAGAGCGATAAACCTTGGATAGAACGTTGTTACATTCCCTGCCCACACTGCGAAACGCTGAATGATGCACGTTTGTGGGCAAAATGGAACGCTTTTGGGAATTGGTTTGGCTTTGTTTGTCCAAGTTGTCATCAAGTAATTCCGTGTCTATGGAACATTTTTAGTCTCGCCGTATTAGCGATTACTTACCCGTTATGGTATTTCCCCGCACGGTTCTTCCGCCGAAGATGGCTTGAAAAAGAAAAAGAGAGATTAGCGAATGCTCTTGGACATCCCCTGATTCAAGCAAAATCCATAAATTGGCTTTTTAGAGGCATTTTCTTATGGGGTGGATTCATGTGGTTGATTCTCGGAGTCATTCCGCAGATATGGAATGTTTTGAATGGAAAAGAATGGGATTTGGTAATGATGTTTGTTAATTTACCAATTTGGTTGGTAGCAGGCTTGGCGTGGGGTTTATGCATGCGTTTTTTCATGAATCGAAAGGGAAAAGGCAGATAGATGTGAATTTGACTAAAGAAATCATTAAGGTCTACAATCAGATCCTGTCTACATAAGGAGTCGGATTTTCAAAGCTATTCTACAAGCAGTGGCAAGTTCTTTTTCTTTTGAGGAAATAATTTTTATGTGTTTTTGTAATCCACTAAAAGGAGCAGTACTATGAAACTTATACCTGAAGAGGTAGAACAATTCAAAAGCGAAGGTTATCTCAAAATAGACAAACGAGTCATTGATGACGAACACCTTGCAGTGCTACGCGAACATTACGATGCGTTGTTTACTGAGAAACGTGGCACAATTGGCAAGGGGTTGCGTAACCTTGCGGTCATAGGAGAATCGGAAAGCGATGAAGACGCTGATCGTGCAGAAGAGATGTTACAAATCATGGAGATGTGGCGTTTTGATGAGGAATATCGGAAGTTACTCTACCACGCACCGCTATTAGACATCGCTGAGAGTTTAATCGGAGCCAATATCCAGTTATTTCATGATCAGGCGCTTTACAAACCCGCCTATTACGGAGGTGAAGTGCATTGGCATCAGGACAACGCATATTGGCAATGCGACCCGCCCAATCTTGTGAGCATCTGGATAGCGCTTGATAACGCTGACGAGGCGAACGGTTGTATGAACGTTATTCCCGGCAGTTATTTAGAAGGATTGGCGGCGCACGGACGTGCTGAGTCAGAAAAAGGTAAGTTGCCAGCGTTGTTGCAGGTAGATACTGATGTAGATCGTGCTGTACCTGTGCCTGTCAAGGCTGGATGCGCGATGGTTCATCACTGCATGACACTCCACCAAACGAATCCCAACCGATCATCTCGAGACCGTCGGGCAATGGTCATCCATTACATGCCGTCTGGCACCCGAAATCGCGATGGCGAAGTGATGAAAGACAACCTGTTGTTACGCGGCACGTTGACGTAAAATAGATCGTTATAGCCCTTTGTGGAATCCCTGATGTGAATCTATGAATCTACCTAAAATTTGATACATTCTTATTGGCATGGGAAAATATGCTAAAAGGAATTTTTGGGTTATGCGATATGTCTGTCTTACGATTCTGATATTTTTTCTCAGTGTTTGGAAAGGGGTTATTACTGCAGAATTAAGTTCTGCTGCGGAAAAAACACTTACCACTATAGAATGGGTTGCTATACCAGAAGGCGAATTCATAATGGGTTCCACACCACAGGAAGCTGAAGCCGCGTACAGAGACGCAAAATTACGAAGTTCCCTGCTCGAAAAACACTCCTTTGACGCTGAAGTACCACAACACAGCGTCTATCTCTCAGCCTACCAAATTTCACGGCACGAAATTACCAACGCACAATACCGAGCCTTCATTGAAGCAACCGGACGCCCGCCCCCACGTGGGCCCCAAGGTGAAGAAACATGGAAAAATGAAAACTTCAATGCCGATACACTACCTATCGTAGGCGTAACATGGTTTGACGCACAAGCCTTTGCAGAATGGATCGGTGGAAGTTTGCCGACTGAGGCACAATGGGAACGTGCGGCACGCGGCACGGATGGGCGGACATATCCGTGGGGGAGTGAACCGCCAAAGGCACGACACCATGCAAATTTTGCACGCCGCTATAACCGTCCAACACCTATCGGACAATTCCCACACGGTACATCTCCGAACGGTATTGCCGATCTTGCTGGAAACGTCTGGGAATGGTGTCTCGACGAATATAACCCTTCTTTTTATCAGCAAAACAACAAAGATGTGAGACAAAACCCGCTAAACCTCCGTTTCCGCGATGTGTTGCGCGTACGAGTCATTCGTGGTGGTGCATGGAATATGGGTAGTGCGTTTCTACGTTCGAGTTTGCGTTCTAAGTCCTATCCACTCGATTCAACACATACGATTGGGTTTCGGGTAGTGCGTCCGCGCCCAAAAATAGAGAAATAATACCAAATTATAACCTAAGTTGCCACCTTGTAGCATAATCTGTTAGATTGTGCCTGTGAGGACGCAAACTGACAGTTTGCTCTACAGGTATTGGCTAATTATCAGCATTTTTCATTAAAGACGGTGTTTCCGTGTCTAAAAACTTATAGGTGGCAACTCCAGCGTTATAGTACGGGGATTGTTGTGCATTGAAATGTTCACATATTTTCGGATTTTACTATAATCCCGCTGAATACGCTTGTGGTATTCACTATAAAAAATAAGGCAGGTGAAGATAGCGATATAAATCTTCGCCTATCTTCACCTGCTTTAAAGGTTAATACTTGGACACGTTTACCGATTAAACAGGAAAGAACGGGATGAAATAAGTGCCCAGAGTAGGTCTTCTGTGTCATCGCGCCTTGTGGAATTATCGGCAAGATGTGTCGTAGCCACTTTGAGTTCCGCTTCGGTGGGATGACGACTCAAGGTCATTAGATACAACTCCGTAACCAATTCTGCCGGTTGTAACTTTTCTCCCGTCTTCGGTTCAAGTAGCTGGGTAATTGTGCCGTTGCGACTTCTCAGCTTGTCGTTCACATAACCGGAGTTGATGATGTGAAGTGCTTGCGTAAGTGTCGGTTCAAGCAAGGGGTCTAAGTTCCCCAAGAACTCCCTATCGGAACGACCAAAAAGATTCAGGAAACGTGAATTGAACGGGAGCTCTACTTCAACAGAGCGGAAACCTGTCGGATACCGTCCATATTTCTCTGATGTTCCTGTAACATCATTTAGCACATCCAGCAACACTTGTGCCATTAGAGGTCGTGGCATGAAACGGGAGAAGAATCTATCATCTAACTCGTTTGTTTCATTCGGTGTTGCAGAGAGTTGATAGGTCCGGGAGTTAAGCATCAATTTTATAATATGTTTGGTATCATACCCGCTGCGCACAAACTCTTCCGCTAACGCTTCCAAGAGTCCTTCAACACTTGCCGGTGTAGTCGCGCGCATATCGTCAACGGGGTCAACAATCCCTCTACCGAAATAGTAACTCCACAAACGGTTGACGGTCGCTTTTGCGAAATATGGATTTGAATCGGCAGTAATCCAATCTGCGAGATGATCTATCGCCTTCGCTCTATGCGCTTCTGGAAGCGTTTCGCCACCCAGGAATGTGGGTTGTGCAACCTGTCCCCGATTTCCTTGAACAGATTGGTTAATAACGCGACCCGCTGGGTTGTGATAAACGACCAGTTCCTGGTAGATTCCACCACCACGGGTGTTAACCTTGCCCGTGAATGCGGCGAAGTTCCAATAATCATCAGTTGTCCATTCGTCAAAAGGATGTTTGTGACATCGAGCGCAACTGAGACGAATACCGAGAAATACTTGTGCAGTCGTTTCAGCTCTACCTGATGGTTGCCGTTCAATCCGATAATAGTTGGTAGGACCGTTTTGATAGGTACTCCCCGTGGACGTCAATATTTCGTGTACAAACTTGTTGTACGGTTTGTTTTCGGCAACGGAATCCTGGATGAATTCGTGGAATAGGACAGCAGCGCGCTCGCCGAATTGTCCATTTCCTAATCGCCGTGGATGCACACGTAACATATCTGCCATTTTTAATGTGCGCAAATGAACCCATTCGGGGGTTTCTATTAGCGCATCAATCAAGCGTGAACGTTTTTCTGGGTTTGAATCAGCGAGGAATTTTCTCACCTCATCGGAAGTAGGTAACTTTCCGACAGTATCCAGATAGACCCTTCGCATGAATTCAGAGTCTGAAGAGAGTTCAGAAGGACGCACATTCAATTTTTTAAGTTTTGCCGCAACGAATTCATCAATGAAATTGTTTGTTAGAATTTCCGGGTACGGTTTCTCATCAGCTTCTCTTGGAACGGTAATGAAAGAGGAGGAGACAACTCCTAAGTACCTTGCTAAGATAGCAGTCCCACCCCAACGTTCACTTGTTACCAGTCCGGATTCCGTGACAGCAGCAACCGGTTCATCTTTAGATTCATAAACTGCCTGTTTTGTAACGTCTTCCACTGATCCGTCAGTAAAACGTGCAAGGACCTTTAGCTGCGTTGTTTCACCAACAGCAGTAAACGCAACTTCACGCGGTTCAATTTCAAGTTTTTCCAAGCGTGGTTCGTCGGGTGAGAAAGGCGCACCAGCGGATATCCATCGAAGAATGGTCTCCGCTTCATCGGAGTTAGCACCAAATCTTACACCGCCCGCATGCGGAATCTGTCCAGTCGGTTTTAGGTACAGAAGACTCTGCTCAGGTTCAAGCAGATTGATACGTCTCCCACGGTTATGATGCACAATCGGTTCATAATCACTTTCAGGGTTCAGAGTCAGCAAGGATAGATTTAAACCGCCTTGTCCACCGAATTTTCCGTGGCAGAGTCCTGCGGAACACCCTTGCTTATCAAGGATAGGTGCGATATCTTTCAGAAAAAGCGGCGCACGTTCTTTTGTCTTATTATTATTAAGTTTTACGTTGTCTGTATTTCCCCAACAGGTTGAGGAAGCGAACATGTATGTATATGCAGCAATGGCACATACTATGAGGAGAGGAACTATGCTGTTCCATCTAATGCTTTTCATGTCATATCTCCTTACCTTAAACAAGGAATTCATGGTGATGTTGTAATCGCCATCTTAATGAAGTTAGGTGGTGCTTCGGGCGTCCAACATTATAATTTTACACTACTACATGGTAGTTTGTCAACCTTTTCTGCTTAGAAATATTTCTAAAAGTCATACAAATACCTCAGAAAAAACTTCGTCCATATTTTCAACAAAGAGGAATGCAAGCCCTTCTTGGATATCCTCTGGAATTTCAACAAAATCTTTTTGATTGCCTTGTGGCACAATAACTTTCTTAATACCTGCCAGTTTGGCGGCGAGGATTTTTTCCTTTACGCCTCCAATAGGCAGTACTCTACCTCTTAGCGTCAATTCACCTGTCATGGCTACTTCTGGGTTAATACCCCGTTTCATAGCGATGGAAGCAAGGGCAATGGCAATTGTGATACCCGCCGAGGGACCATCTTTTGGAATACCTCCTGCCGGCACATGAATATGGATGTCTTCCTGGAGTGCAAGTGTGTCAAATTTTAGGGCAGATGCTTGGGATTTGACATAAGTGAGTGCGGTTTGTGCTGATTCCTGCATCACATCACCTATCTGTCCAGTGACAAGAAGTTCTCCTTTTCCACTCTGCTTTTGGGAGGCAGTCGCTTCAACAAAGAGAATTTCGCCCCCCGCAGGTGTAACAGAGAGACCGGTAGCAACACCGACATCAGCCGTTCTGCCTGCAATTTCGGAATCGAACTTCTGAGGACCGAGATAATTCGGTATTTCCTTGACACCAATCTTGGTACGGTCAGTTTCCCCTTCTGCTACGCGGCGCGCAGATTTACGGCACAGCGTGCCAAGTTCGCGCTCCAAATTCCGAACGCCTGCCTCGCGTGTGTATTCTTTGACCACTTTTCCAATTGCTGCATCGGAGATACTCAATTGTTTCTTCGTAATGCCATTTTCCTTTAGTTGGCGCGGAATCAGATACTGTTTCGCAATCTGCTTCTTCTCGTTTGAAGTATAGCCGGGTAACTCAATCGTTTCCATTCGATCACGAAGTGGCGGCGGAATTGTATAAATCTGGTTTGCCGTTGTGATGAACATTATCTGTGACAGATCAAATGGGACATCTAAATAGTTATCAGTAAATGCGTGGTTTTGTTCAGGGTCAAGCACTTCAAGCAGGGCAGCTGCTGGATCACCCCGAAAATCAGAACCGAGTTTGTCTATTTCGTCAAGCATAAAGACAGGATTATTAGATTCCGCATGCCGTATCCCTTTAATAATACGGCCGGGCATTGAACCGATATAGGTCCGGCGATGTCCACGGATTTCGGCTTCGTCGTGCATACCTCCCAGGGAGATACGGGCAAATTTTCTACCAATAGCGCGTGCAATAGATTTACCGAGAGATGTCTTTCCCACCCCTGGTGGACCTACGAAACAAAAGATAGGGCCCTTCATGTCAGATTTGAGAATTCTGACTGCAAGATGTTCAACAATACGCTCTTTGACTTTCGTTAAATTGTAGTGATCCTCATTGAGTATTTTCATCGCCTTTGTAAGATTAATAGAGTCTTCTGTGTGAACTGACCACGGTAAATTGAGGATCCAATCTAAATAATTCCGTGAGACAGTGGCTTCTGGAGAATAGGACTGCATTTTGGAAAGACGATTAAGTTCTTTGGTAGCTGCTTTGTGTGCTTTTGATGGTAAATTGGCGTCTTTCAATTGTTGATGCATTTCGTCAACATCAGAAGCTAAATCATCTGACTCACCAAGTTCCGTTTGAATTGCTTTGAGTTGCTCACGGAGAAAGTATTCACGTTGTCCTTTATTGATAACGGCTTGTGCGTTGGATTGAATTTTGCTTTCCAACTCATGCAGATCAACCTCTTTAGCAAGGATAACAGCAAGTTTATTAAGACGATCCGGAATAGAGATTGCCTCCAGGACCTGTTGTTTTTCTTGGGGTTTGAGGTCTAAGACAGCGGCAATATAATCGGCTAATCGTCCAGGTTCATCAATGTTTTTCGCCATGATGCCATGTTCTTCTTGGTAACGTGAGGAAAGTTGGACAATGCGCTGAAACATTTCATCCGTGCTTCGGACAAGTGCCTCAATTTCTAAATCATCTTCAATGTCCTGTTCAAAATCCTCTTCATCTTCCAAAAGGCGGACACGTGCTTTCAAAAACGGTTCATTGTGTAGTATTTCCTCAATTTGAACCCGTGCGCGACCGTTGGCGAGAAATAGTACATCTTCATCATCTTTTTTCGCGCGGAGAATGTGAATTAAGCTGCCGATAGGACTTAATTCTTCCAGAGTCATATCTTTGACTGCGCGCGGGTCTATGTCCAGGCTGCGCCCCGAATTAGTTTGGAAAATACAGAGCACCCGCTCACCGTTTAGCATTGCATCGTCAACAGCATCCATTACCATCTTTCCTGAAAGTGCAACATGATGCGGCGGAAAAGGTGGCACCGGTGGCATATAAGGAAAGATGACAAGATCATTCACCGGTAATATGGGTAGTTCCGCTGTTTCTAAGATTTCTTCAGAATCTTCATGTTCTGTAGTAGATTCGTGTTCGTTTTCCATTGATATTTTTTCTCCTTTTCATATTTCTTGGGGCATCGCTAACTGCTAAGGATGGTTCATTATTCAAACGCTTTACTGGGATTTGTGGACGTTGTAATCCATCCGCGTTCTCCTTCAATGATTACCTCTGTTTTGAGTGCAGCGCACCGTTTCTGATACTCTTGCAAGGTCTCTATCGCAGATTCTTCCAAATTTTTATCTGCAGCCTCCGCGGTAGAACCTTTAGCTTTGAGAAGAATTGGCTGAGGAATTGACTTGTCCAGTTTATCTACCAAAATCGGAATCAATTCAATAGATTTGAGTGTTCCTTCTACAAAAGTCACTTTCGGAATAACTGTGCGCGCATACTGTAATGAATAGGTATCATAGATGAAGTCTGCAAGACTATATACAATCGGTTTCCCTTTATAGAGTTCAATACCGCCGAGTGTATGGAGTTGTTGACATAAAACCAGATCGGCACCAGCATTGATAAGTGCTTGCGCAAAGATACGTTGCCGTCCGATACTTGCTTGTTTTGCCGTAGGTTCTATATCTCTTTTCCCCCAATGTAGCCAAACGATGACAAGTTCTGCAGTGTTATCTACCTCTTGAACAGCACGGACCATTTGGCTATACGCAGCAGAAGCGACAGGGTCTAACGATGCCATATTGAATTCATTCCCGCGCAAATAAGCGAGTAGGGCAATTTTTTTAGCCTTAACTTCTAACCATGCAGGTGCATTTGCCGCAGCGGGTGACGTTCCCGCCCCCATATATTTAACGTTATACCATTCCAAATTGGTTACCGTATCTTGAAGTGCTTCAATTCCAAAATCCATGATATGCGGTGTTGCTAATGTAACTGCATCAAATCCTGCATTTGCGAGTGCGCGTGCGAGTCCGGGAGCAGCGCGAAAACGTGGTTCGCGCCTTGGATCTGGCTCTCCCCTGTCCGAAATACTGGTGTTTAACGATACTGTGGCAACATCCGCTGATTGAATAATAGATGCTGTCCCCTCAAAAAATGCACCTGCTCCCTGCCGTTCAATGAATGGCGTCAAGTTGCTACCTATTGTTATATCGCCTACAGCAACGATGGAAATCTCTTCGGTGTCCAATTTTGACGAGGAGGATGCTAATGTAATGCTATACGGTATAAGCAGAAACAGAAAAATGAGAAAATATGTTGTAGTTTTCATGATTCTTTTTTTAGCTGCGTGCCGATCGCTATTAACGCGTCGGCAAGCGTTTGTCGGTCTGACTGTCCTGTATTTTGGAGCATTTGAGTTTCCGTTCGAAGGCCATCAATTTGCACCTGAAAGTCGGTTGCAAACTCATTGATAAGCATTGATAACTTCTCAAGGTCGTTTTCACTACGGCTAATAAGTTCGTCAATACGATTATCAACGCGTTGTACAATATTATCCGGTATATTTCCGTATTGTGCTTTAACCGCCGCAATTTCCTTCAACAACCGCGTTTCGACTTCAACAATACTCTGAACAATACTCTGTTGGACAATTTCAAGTTCTTGGGTCAATTCTTCAAGTTTTTCATTGTAATCACGGAATTCATCTCCAAAGATACTCTCTCTGAGATAGGCTTCTAAGTTTTGCGGTTTTGTCTGTTGTGATTCTTCCGTATCTTCAACCATAGGTGGTTGCTGTGTTTCTTTCATTAAATATCTCCTTCGCAAATCTTAGTATTTTACATCATACATCTTATCTGATATAGCTTGAAGTAAACTCACGGGCTAAGCGTATCATGGATAGTTGTACAGGTTCTCTGGCGTTTGGTCCTCTCGTTGAAGGTCTAATGGCACTGTGGCAGCCTCGCTTTGCTCTACAGGTTCATTTTCTGACGGAGAACGGCTTGCATTAAATTCGCGGAGGATACAGTTAACAATTTCCTCACTATATGCTTCCGCTGAAACTTGCTTCTGATTTGCCTCCCATGCCATTCGTGCTACTGCTTCAAAGTACTCTGCATGTTTATATGCCTCTAAAACGTCTGTCCCGCGTGAAAAAGTGCCGTGTCCAATCCAGTAAAGAATATGGCGCATTGGTTCGGAGCCATTTTCAAAAAGCCGTAAACTCTCATAAGATAACTCCGGTATTCCCGGTACCCGTTCCTGAACGAATCCTATTCCGCCAGATGCATCATAAATGATTGGTGTTTCCGGTTCGTACCCCTTAAGAAAACTATAAAAACGATCAGGACGACCGTGTTCTGTCCGTGAGATTAGGTTTAGGAACTTTGGCTGTAAGTGGACTAATGCTTGAAATCCGTGTTTTTCAAGTTGCTCAAAAATTAGGAGATAATGGAACATCTCGCTTGTTGGCACACAAGAAGATGTGACATTTTCTGCCCCTGCAGAATTACCTATCTCAGCCTGCGTCTGTGTGCCAAAACGCATTCGATAATGCGTTCCATCCGGTTCTACCTCAATGACCGTGACATTTAGTGCTGGATGTTCTATACCTATCATGTCCAACCGTGAACCTGATTTGGTCAAAAGCACATGTCTACCTGCTAACCCTTTCACGACAATCGCGGCAGGTAATGCGTGCCGCGGTGCCTCATCATAAGCGATAAGACATTTCGCATCTACTGGTTCTGATAGTATTACCCCCATATTACCTGCTGAAGCCCATAAGTAGTCGTGGGCATGGGCATGCGCCCCTACCCATCCCATTTGACCAATACATGTCCCTAATTCACTATCAGGTGAAATAGGATGGAGACCTGGTTGATAACCCCTTGCACACCACTGTCGGTATAGATAACTGTGTGCAGGTGGCGGCTGATAATGTGTGAGATACGGATTAGCTAATGTTAAAACCACTTTTATTTATTTTCTCTGTTAGGATAATTTGTTCTCAGTCTTTATTTTTGGACTTACATAAATTTATAGTAAAACCTATAATTAATGGGACACTTCTGTAGCGCAAACTTTTAGTAAATCAACGGTATGAATGCCTTATGGCATTCCCCGTGTCTCATCGGCACAAACTAAAAGTTTATGCTACAACTTCTGTTGTCCGTTCTGTTTCCAAAATAGGTTTATCAAAGTGTCCTAATAATTTCAAAGTTTACTATAGCATACAGTCGTAGATTTTGGGTATGTCCATTATGTCCGCTTGTGTGCCGCCATCACTCTATGGAGATAGAATCCGTGATTTCGCCGTTAACAACGTAATCGTCAAGTATGAGTTCCTCCTCAATGTCTTCTAAAGAACCGTTAGCTTCCAGCGTCACCTTGATTGTTCCCGGTTCTAATATTCTGTCTTGTCGTTCCTCAATAAGTTCGTCAAGCGTTTGCGGAGGTCCCTCATCTTCGGTGTCGCTATCAAGATCAAAATCGAAATCGAAATCAAAAATAAGGTCGAACAAGTCGGTAGTTTGAGCTTCAACTTTAAGCGTTACACTTCCCGTTTTAAAATCGGAAGGAATATTAAGTGATATGTCTTTTTCAATCGTCCGCTCATCATCTTCGGCAACACTCCAATGCGGTAATAGCACAACCGTGAACGTTACCTGCGTTCCAGTGCGAATGTTATCTGGCACCTTTACATCTATTATTTCTGCCGACGCAAGCTGCGGTTTATCCGTTATCTCAACGGAAATCGATTTCAAAGTAGCCTTCCCCGCAGCATTTTTCAACGGGTCTGTGAATTCGCCCACAGCATAATCGAGATTTTCATAGGTATCAAAAAATGGGTCCGGCGAAACATTCCGCCACCGGTGCGTATAAGTTTTTTTGGTTTCCTCAAACGATAGCACCAATGTCCCATCTGATGTACCACCCGTCCATTCACGCCTGAGCGCGTCTACTGTCCACGCCACAACAGGTGCAATTGCCCATTCTTGACCATAAGCCACCTCAGATTCCGTCTTTATCGGTTTATCACTATTGACAGGGTGATAGGACACCGAGATAGGTATCATGTCCGGTGGATCCCCAAGTTCACCGACAACGGCAGCACTCAAATCTTTCGTGAGTGTGCCGATTGGTTCCCCATACTTAACCACGGATTTATAGGGGATTTGTAAGTTGGCAACGATACCAGCAGTCGTCGCTTGATATACAGGCAATGAAACCGCGCCATCATATCGAAACGAATGTCCGAATGCTACAAACGTACCGTCATTATAGACTTGTGTCACCGTGCCGTAAGCAGTAAGATCGACAACATCGCCTGTCGCGATAGCAACACCTATCATATCACCAGCTTCTAAATCGCCCGATACAGTTGGTGCATTAGCGGGGGCACCCCCGACATCAGCAACAAAATTAATCGCATCAAATCGCGATGACCTAAGACGTTTGCTAACATCTTCAACCCGACGCTGATTTATTCCGCTAACGACCAACGGGGTTTTAATTGGCATCCATCGCGTGTGAACACTTGGTGCCCCCGGCGCATTCATGAACTCCCCCAATGGACGGTGATCTCGCGCCTCCTCCATCGCATCAATAGTGGTTGCCCAGAAACGATACGGTGCTGTGCCGAAACTATCCCCATACGCTAACGCTCCTATTACACGCCCTTCTGGGCCCACAGGACTGCCCGACATGCCTTGGGCAATACCCCCCATTTTTTCAACTAACGGATCCGTCAACTCAAACTCATAGAGCGGAAATCCGAAATTGAAATCACGCATACCTAAATACTTCACCTTGATTGACACTTTGTCTGTCCCATCAAGTACAGTTATCAGCTGAAGTTCGCTGTTCTCCTCTAACTCACGCACTCCCGCTTCATACATACTCGTCAGATTCACTTTTGGTAATATCGGTAACCCATAATTACCCTGGTCGGTGTCCATAACTTCAGCTTCCGGAACTTCTGTTTCCGGCATGGTTTTCACTTCTTCATCGGATCCACAACTCAATTGAAAAAACATCAAAAAAATAACACCGACTAAAGACAGAATATGTTTCACTTACAAATTCTCCTATTTGAATTGATTTTTTATGTGAGTTCTATAAAAATAGCATTGTGTGAAGGCAGAGAACCTTGATATAAACGATCAAATTGCAGTCATCACATTTAATAATATCATGTTTCTGTGGCTTTGGCAAGTTAAATCGTTGAATTGTCAATAAAACCCTACTGTTGATTGCCGGTCGCGACCCAATAAAAAATTAAGAAAACTAAATGGGCCTGCTGTTGTTCCAAAATTGTTGAAATCAATTCGGTAATAAGGTATACTAATAATGGAATAACGATGTGAAGAACTCTTATGATTGATTAAGAGTTAAAATAAACTTTAAACAACTTTTTCTTTTAATGAATGGTTTCTTGCTTCATAATTTCCTGTAGAAGCAAGTACCAACGGGCACAATTTATTTCAATAACCTAAGGAGACTTTTATGAAATTCAAAGCATTTCAGTTACCCCTTACCTTTCTAATAATTTGTATAATTTCTGTTGCAGTGCCTTCCGCTGTCTTTGCAGACGCACATGAGTCTGAGGGGAAAATGGCGCCTGAAGACGAAATGGCAGAAGAAAAACCGGGTGTGTCAGGATGGTTTCAAGTTGACGTTGATAGTTTAGGCACCTATTTCTTGGTTGGTGCCAACCATCCGATCGGAGGTGAAGGTGTCTCAATCGCTTCTAATATCTATGTAAATGACCATCTCGGTGAATTTGACCTGGGTGTTTCATTGCCCGCAGTGAAAACGGAAAGTGTATCGCTTGATCTGGTGCCTATGCTCGGTATTGGGTTTGACTACACTGGAGCGGATGGACCCGATGCACTTTTTCCGCAATTCTTTGCTTTTTTGAACGCACCTAACATCTACTTTTTCCACTGGACAATCGGGACAGTTTCTACCATATTTGATGATACCGCTACCAATGAACTTTACAACCGTAGTTTTCTCACCTATTCACTGAATGATACCATCGCGATTGGTCCCCAAGTTGAATCAGTTTTCGTTTTTGCCGATGAGCTGGATAAACCTCTGAAACTAAATTTTGGTGGCCGCATTAACATCGGTTACGGAAAGGCTAATATACTCGGTATCTATGTCGGGTATGAAACGAAAAAAGCTGAAGGGGAAACTGGACTTACTGGTAGAATGAATTTCACCCGTTTCTGGTAGCATAAATTCAATAAAGGCGCGGTTACTTGCCGCGCCTGCTTTACTCCACCAGATAAAGCAGCATCGTCCTATCTTTTGCGCGCGAATATGACGGTAACGTTTTTACCAGGTGACTTCGTTCGCGTATCCAATTACGCACAGTCATATCTGAATCAAAGACGTTAAAACTCGCTACGTCTACGATAAACCATAACCTCTTCCCACCTGAATTTTTCCATTCTTTCTCAAAAGCTGCATTGTCTTTTACCAATCTGTCAATGTCAATCGTTTCCATTTCGGGCAAATAATACCGAGCCATTTCAGGTTCTGATAGTACTAATATATCGGTAGGTTTATGCCCTACCTGAATTGCTTCAAATGCCTCTCTCCATTTGGGTCTCCCTCCATTTTCATAGCGAAAATATAGATAATCTTGAGATAACAACACAACAACAATTAGACAAGGGAGTAACACTTTGAATAAGTTGGATTTGTCTGCAGCTATTGCTTCCCAGATATAGGTACATGCGGCTGCCGCGAGGATAAAATAAGCGGGGGTTGTCCAAAACAGATAATAGCCTGCTACATTTTGCAACTGAGATGCAACCAGTAGAAGCACCAAAGGCACACCAGCGAAACAGAGTAAAAAGCGGGTAGCACGGTCACGCGGATTTACAATAGCGGCAAAAAAAGCAGTAACCGCTATCGGAATGCTTACCCCTTGGACAAGTGTTAAAACAATGTAGAGCGGACTACGTCCCCATTCATTATGTCCCCACCCAGAAGATATGTAACCGCGAATTTGCGGAAGTGCAAGCATTAACACCGGTATAGTGAAAGGCATAAAAAATAGAAGTAGATTTATCCATCGCTTTCGGTTACGTTCTTCTAACAACTGAAGTATCGCATAAACCGCTAACGCAGGCACAATCGCTGCAGCCAATAAATGCGACAGGATAAGACAGATACAGAAAAAGAGCGCACATATTGTCAACAGTGTCGAATCGTTTTCAAGGGAGCGGTAGAAAAACCATGCTGTCAACGCCGCAAACAGGAAAGTGAAGATATAGGAACGCGCATTTTGCGACCAAAATAGATGCCAATTTGACAAAGCCACAAACGTTGCAGCTAATAATCCAACTCTACCATCGTATAAGTGCTTTCCTAAACTAAAAACTATCGGAATGGAAATGATTCCTGCAATACAAAAAATAAGGCGGCTGTTCCACTCACCGCTCCCGTCTATGATAAATGATAACTTTCCACTTAAAAAAACAGAAAATTTCGCTGCGATATAGGGTATCGGATTAATTGGAGAATTGGAAAGTGAAAATTCTTCGGCATCAAGTACAGTCAGCACCTCATCAATCCAGAAACTCCACTGTCCGAGATTCCAAAATCGAAGCAACGCACCGATGCTGACGATACAGACAAGCAGGATATGCTTATTTTTTAGGCAGTTTTGTGATGAAAATTTCAGCATTTTTGGTAGAAACTAATCTCCTCAAAACATGTAATTTCACTAACTGCTCTGCCGTATTTTTGCCACTTTATGATGCAGGTTAGTATAAGGATAAACTGAAGTTACCCTTATGTCAACGGTGTATCAACCTTACACAGAGGATTAAGTAAAGTTTACAAATATTATACAATTGGCACGTATATTGCTTTAACTTGAAGCAGTGCAATTAAGCACAGATTCTATCACAAGTTGATGCCAGAATCAAGGATTAGCAATAACAATACTGGCACAATTCATTATGGCACGGTATTTGTTCGTGTCGGAATTAAATAAATCTAAGGAGATTTAAATGAAAATTAAAGCGTTTTGGTTACCCCAATTATTGGCAATAGTTTGCATCCTCGCAGTTGGTAGCGTTCCGATGGTTTACGCTGATGGCCACGAAGCGGGTGAAGAGATGGCAATGGAAGAAGAGTCAGGTATTTCAGGTTGGTTCCGTACAGATACAGATAGCCTCGGTACACAGATATGGTTTGGCGCAAGCCATTCTATTGGCGGTATCTCTATAGCAAGTGATATTTATGTCGTAGATACCTTTGGTGAGTTTGATCTCGGTATCGGAATTACAGCTGTTGACAGTGAAGAAATGTCACTCAGCTTTACACCCATGGTCGGTATCGGATTTGATTATGCCTCAGCGAACGGTCCGTCTTCTCTGATTGCGCCACAGTTGTTTACAATTCTTGATGCAAGTCCTATCTATTTTGAATCGTGGATCCAGGGCTTTTTCAACTCACCCTTTGATGAAGAGGCTACTGATTCGTTATACACACGTGATTTTATCCTCTATTCACTCAGCGATACAGTTGCAATCGGTCCACAAGTTGAAGCGACAATTGATTTAGGTGACGATGGTGGACTCGGAAGCCTCGTTGTTGGTGGACGCATCAATCTCGGTTACGGCGAAAACAACCTGCTCGGACTCTTTGTCGGTTTTGAAACCCAACTTGAAGACGACTCTGAAGATACAGGACTTACCGGTAGAATGACTTTCATGCGCACTTGGTAAGAACATGTTTGTGAGGACAGCAAATTTGCTGTCCTTTGCCTATAGGTTAAAATCATCGCGAATCAGAAAAAGTATTTGATTCGCGATGAATCCAATGTATCACAAACGGGTGTAACTTTCAGTTTTTCGGAGTTTAAGAAGCAGTTTTATTGAAATATAGGAGATCTTTTCAATGAAAAAAAAGATTATCATAACAATTCTTGCATTCACCTTCCTGCTGAGTCTCAACGCTTTTGCCCTGAATGGTTTAACAGATAGCGATGGAACTCTTGAAAAGGTTGATGATGCAAAATATATGGCAGATACACTGTGGGTGTTAGTCGCTGCGTTTCTCGTATTCTTTATGCAGGCTGGCTTTGCTATGGTGGAGTCTGGTTTCACTCGTGCTAAAAACGCCGTCAACATTCTCATGAAGAACCTGATGGATTTTTCAATGGGTTCAATAGCATATTGGGCAATCGGTTTTGCTATTATGTTCGGTGCAGGTAATGCGTTTATGGGAACAAGCGGGTGGTTTGTTCCGTCTGAGACACTTGAGGCAGGTGCAGCAACCGATACCAGTATTTTTAGTGCATTAGAATGGAGTTCTGTCCCAACTTATGCAGCGTGGCTTTTCCAGCTCGTATTTGCTGCCACAGCAGCGACAATTGTTTCCGGTGCAATAGCAGAACGGACACAGTTCAAAAGTTATCTGATTTATAGTGTTTTTATCACAGGTATCATCTATCCGATTGTTGGTCACTGGATTTGGGGCGGTGGCTGGTTAGACGGTGGGTTAGTAGAATGGTTAGACGTAAACGACTTTGCAGGTTCAACAGTTGTTCATTCCACAGGGGGTTGGCTTGCATTGACAGGTGCCATTGTCTTAGGACCACGTCTTGGAAAGTATGATAGTGAAGGCAAACCGAGACCGATTGCTGGACACAATTTACCCCTTGCTGCTCTTGGTGTGTTTATTTTATGGTTGGGTTGGTTTGGATTTAACCCGGGTAGCGAAATGGGTGCTAGTTCCGCAACTATTGCGGGAATTGCTGTAACGACGAACCTTGCGGCAGCTGCTGGTGCTATTACAGCCATGATTACAGCGTGGATATTCCTCGGCAAACCTGATGCTGGCATGTCTCTCAACGGTGCACTTGCTGGGTTAGTCACAATTACTGCTGGTTGCGCTTCCGTTGAGCCTTATGCCGCTGCTATTATGGGGGCACTCGGTGGTATCGTAGTTGTTCTCAGCGTGCTATTGCTTGAACGTTTCCGGATTGATGATCCAGTTGGTGCTATCTCTGTTCACGGGACGTGTGGTGCGTTAGGTACTCTTCTTGTTGGGTTCTTCGATTCGTCAAGCGGCGTTTTCGCTGGTGGTGGATTTACCCTCCTCTGGGCACAGTTTATAGGTGTCGTTGCTGTTCTCGTATGGTGTCTCGTTACAGGTTTTATTCTCTTTTATGCAATCAAAGCAGCTACAGGTTTGCGGGTTACGCAAGAGGAAGAACAAGCAGGGCTTGACTACGAAGAACACGGGGCAAGTGCTTATCCAGACTTTAATGTTTCATCCATACGTTAAACATGTTTTCAGAAAACCCTCAATTGAAAGATTGAGGTACAAACCGAATAAGGTTCGCCCACAGGAAGTTCACTTTTATCCCTGAGTTTACTTCTTGCCCTATGGGCGTTCCTCATTTGCTGTTTGGACGGTGTTATTTTGTTTTGCCGTTGATGTAATCACTTGAAACCTTTGTGATATTTTGGTAGAATGCTAAATCAAAACTTGTAGAATGTGGTTTTCTTTTAGAACGTTAGTAGGTCGTATTACTTTCTTTTATAGTGAAATCCAAAATATGTGAACAATCTTCGGTAGGTGCGTTTAGAAACCGAATCTACCGTAATGTCCAAAAAAATTATAGATTCTACTATAAAATTGAAATTGGAAGGTAGGCAAAGTTGTTTGCCTTTATAGAAAAAACTAAACAAGCATCATCGCTTGTTAATACTAAGGAGGATACAGATGCAACAACGAAGTGCATCACATTTTTTAAAGAAGCGTTTTAATTACTCGCTAATTGGAGCGCTGATACTAATTTTACTGATATCTGGTGTGCCAAGCTTAATTTTGACACATAATGTGTTTGCAGACCAACATGAGACGTCTGAAATGGAGGCAGAAGCACCTACAGAACAAGCGGCGGATGAAGATGCCGTGGAAGAGGAGGAAGAGCCATCACTCAATTCCGGGGACACCGCATGGATGCTTATTGCAACTGCTCTCGTGCTGTTTATGACGATTCCGGGACTCGCCCTCTTCTATGGTGGACTTGTGCGTGTACAGAATGTACTCTCTGTACTTATGCAGTGTTTCGCACTAACAGGGCTTATCACTATCTTATGGATTGTCGTTGGGTATAGCCTCGCCTTTAACACCGCTGGGATGGTGAAAGGGACAATTACATTTAACTCTTTTGTTGGAGGACTCGGCACCTTTTTCCTGAAAGGAATTGGCGTAGATACTTTAAGCGGAAGTATCCCTGAAACCGTTTTTGTTGTCTTCCAAATGACATTTGCGATTATTACACCTGCTCTGATTGCTGGGGCATTTGCAGAACGTATGAAGTTCTCAGCAATGCTGCTCTTTTCTGCAATTTGGTCACTAATCGTTTATGCACCTCTCTGCCACATGGCATGGTCAGGCGATGGTTCACTATTTGGTGATATTATCGGCGCGCTTGATTTTGCTGGTGGAAATGTAGTGCATATTAACGCAGGTATCGCAGCATTAGTAGCCGCAATTTTAGTTGGGAAACGGATCGGTTACCAGACAACAGCAATGCCACCACACAGTTTGACGCTCACAGTAGTTGGTGCATCAATGCTCTGGGTTGGCTGGTTTGGCTTCAATGCTGGTAGTCAACTTGCCGCAGATGGCACCGCCGGTATGGCAATGCTTGTTACACAGGTTTCAACTGCTACTGCTGCTGTCACATGGATGTTTATTGAATGGGCTAAACATGGCAAACCGAGTGTTTTGGGTATTGTCACAGGTGCCGTTGCAGGATTAGTTGCGATTACGCCTGCTTCTGGAACAGTCGGTCCGATTGGCGCACTTGTTATCGGGTTTGCCTCTGGTGCAGTCTGTTTCTGGGGTGCTACCAGTTTAAAAACAAAACTTGGCTATGATGATTCGCTTGATGCGTTCGGTGTTCACGGTATCGGTGGGATTGTCGGTGCATTATTGACGGGCGTTTTTTCTGCTACAGTTTTAGGTGGTTCTGAAGATATTATGATAGGAAGTCAGCTTTGGGCTCAGTTCCTTAGTATCGTCATTACCATTATTTGGAGTGGTGTGATCTCGTTTATTATCCTTAAGATCGTTGACGCGATAGTTGGCTTACGCGTTGAAGAGGACGATGAACGTATGGGTCTTGACCTATCACAACACAATGAACGTGGTTATAACCTGTAAACAAGGTGTAAAATCCTTAACAAGAATAGGCGCGCTTATAAAGCGCGCCTACAAATAGATAAAGACAGGCAGAAAATTCTGTCTTTTCGTTTTTATTTTCGGATTATAACTCCGCTATCCTTCCAGCTATCTCATCATCTGACATCTTTTCATTTCGGACGAGTAAATGTTGTCCTGCACCGATATCCTGATACACCTCTTCAATCCATGTCGTGTTAAAAGCATTTCCAGTATTGTGGATGATGAGATTACGTGGCGCGACAAGTGTCCCCGCAGTGCGAAAATCACCTACTTTGCGCAGACTTGGAATCGGTAAAGTTTTCAGATAGGCACCTTCGTCACTGTTATCAAATTGTGCTGCATCTACAACCACGTTCTTGATATTCGTGAATCCTGCTGCAAGTAACCCCCATAAACCAGCCTCACCGATTCCGATTAGACTGACTTCTGAAACGTCCCCTCTGGTTGAAAAATAGAGTAAAGTCGTCAAAATATCCTGTACACGTAATGCCGCAGTAGTTCGGTTGTAAGTCGTAAAAAAGTTTGTGTCTTCAGACCTTTCATATTCACCGTGCTCTCCTGTTCCGAAGACGTCTATAATCAGAACCTTACGATCAGAACTTATCAGATCAATGATCATTGGTACGGGTTCACCTATTTCGGAATCGATTAACTTCTCTTTACCTTCAGGATGCACGATGACAACTACCGGATCATGCCCTACCAGTGGTTCTGTCCGAAATAGTACTGCGGGAATAGCGTCTCCGATACCTTGTCTACCAATGACAACGTGACGCACAGAATAGTGTGGTTGATAGGTTGTTGGAAAAGCTCCTTCAGGTTCAACAAGGGTTACCTCACTGCTATTTGGCAAATGCAATCCGAGTGAATGTTGTAATGCACTTTCCATCTCTTCTCTTAACTGCTGATGTTCTTCAGCATTCGTTGGTTTACGCTTTTTAAGCGCTTTGTTAGACAGTATTCCCCAAGCAGTAAGAATGTCATCCTGTTTTAGTGCATGCTTGGGCAAATCACGATCAGAAAAAACCAATAGATCATCATCCGATTCCACCTGATATGGCACCTCTTTGAACGCAGATGTATCCTCTGCCCCTAACAACCATTTTGCGAACCACGCATATACTGCCTCGCGACTCTCTTTATTGTAGTTATGTTCAGCGTCAACCTGAACCTGATGCACCTTATCTTCCGCATCAAAGTGAGCATAAATGCTTCGGATAGCAGGATATTCAACCGTCGGTGTATTTGCTGTCCAATCCCCTGTACAAGACACAAGCAGAAGTGGACGTGGTGCCATCAATGCCCCAATTTCAAGGTTGCTTGCTTCCAATCGCAAATTCGGCGCATTTTCGCACAGACACCCACCCTGCATAGTTGCAGAAATCATATTGACAGGTGCTGAGACCTTGATACGTTCATCAATTGCTGTCAAGATAAAGGTTTGTGTTCCACCACCCGATGCTCCTGTACAACCGATACGTTCCTTGTCCACATCCGGTAGACTCTGCAAGAAATCAATGGCACGGATGCCGTTTTGAAGTTGCAGCCCCATTGCGCTTAATCCCCATAAAGCTTCTTTTGCGCCGCCGTAACGATGGTCAAGCTGCTTGCCACTATCGTTATAGCCTATCATGTCGTAAGCAAAGATAACATAACCCTGTTTAGCAAAATTGATACAACGAGCAGGAATGGAACCACGTTCAATATCTTCTAAGCGTCCACGCCCCCAATGTCCATGCGGACTTACAATACCCGGAAACGGGCCGGTTTTTCCTCTCGGACGATATAGGTTTCCCGTAGTAAAGAAGCCGGGAAAAGGTTCAAAGGACACCTTTTCAACCGTATAATCTTCACGTTCAATTTTTCCGAAGATTTGCGCGTTGAGCGGTGTCAGTTCATGTGCTGGTACTAAACCGTTTGCAACGCGAATCTGCTGACGAAGGACTGCTGCTTTTTCTGTCCACTCTGGTTTGGTGTAGTTTGGAAAAGTCCAGGCTGTATTGAGATCGCGTGCGGCAGCACCTCGCGCATCGTTAACAGTCTGTAATGCGTCAATAAAAACATGAGCGAGTTCGTGGTGTTGTTCAGCCATTATAATCTCCTCTGTTACTAAGTTGAATCTGATTCAACCAATTGTGTCTGTTAATCTGCAAATTTTGGAATTTCTGTATCTCCAGTGAGTTTAATGTCAGTGGAGATGCCCACTTCTTTTAATGGTTCAATTGCAAGTCGACATCCAAGTGCAGTAAGGATATTTGCAAGCATGTCAATCCTTGGTGCTTCCTCACACGAAAGTGTTTTTGAGAGCATTTCCTCATCCGTGCCGGTTTTCTTGGCAAGTTCAGCAACCCCGCCCTGCGATTCTACAAATGTTCGAAGGGCCAACAGAAATACAGTAGTGTCCCTATCAATTTGGTATTCTTCTATTGCAAATTGGATATAGTCAAGTGCCGCATTCCAATCAGCGGCAAGTTGTTCTATTACTATCTCTCGCCATTTTCGGTACTTTCTCATCGGTGTTCCTCCTTATATTCTAACCAATAGGTTTTTGCGCGTCGGATATCTTGTACCTGCGTTGATTTATCTCCACCACAGAGCAAAAGGACGATTGTTCTCTCCACTTCACCAAAGTAGATGCGATAGCCTGGTCCAAAATGCATCCGCAGCTCAAAGATACCGCTACCAACAGATTCGCAATCGCCAAAATTCCCTTTTTCAAGCCGGTCAAGTCGTCCTCGAATTCTGGTTTGTGTTCTTGTATCTCGAATTGCGTTAAACCATTCCGTGAAAGGTTCACGCCCGTTTTGCGTTCGGTAAGTTTCTATTTCTCGCGGTTGTGTGTTATGCATTATTGAATTGTGTAGTGGCAAAAGTGCTTCTATTTGTTGTCTGTGGCAAGTTCCATCCCGTTAACACCGCAGCTTTTTCTGTCCACTCTGGTTTGGTGTAGTTTGGAAAGGTGTACGGTGTGTTGAGATCGCGTGTGGCAGCACCTCGCGCATCGTTAACAGTCTGTAATGCGTCAATAAAAACATGAGCGAGTTCGTGGTGTTGTTCAGCCATTATTTATTTCCTCCAAGTGTTTCGCAACGATATATTTCAGAAGTTGAGCGATCTGTACTGCATCTAAAATGCCGTTGTAATCTGGTGAAAATTCAAGTGTAAATGTTGGTTTGTCGGTCTCAATATCACTGACGGCACCTTGCACAAATGCCCAACTGTCATTGACAGTGTAGCATCCGAAGATTTCTTGTTCGGGCATAGGAGTTTTTTCCCAATTGAGCCAGGCTGCGGCGAGCATTTCACCGCAGAGCTGGTACAACGGATCCGGTGCATGCAGACCGCGCTTCGCCTCATGCACAATCAGATATGGGGGTTGGATCCTTCCACCGAGTGAAGGCGCGAGAGCACCATCTGCATCACCCTCCAATGTAAACGCAGGGTAGGTGGCTTTCAGCGGAACGCTACTCCACGCTTGAACATTACCTTGTTCTGCAAGCATCAACATCGGATAAATCGCGCGTGCCCAGAGGGTAGCTTCGTTCATGACGAGTAGGTGACGGTGACGCAATTTTGATTTAAGTTCTTCCAGTTGTCTGCACTCCTCTGCAGTGAGGGCGATTTGCATTTTCTCCCATTCTTCTGGAGCAACATACTTTTCCTTCAAGGTTACAAGTGTCTTGAGTATCTCTTCTGTAAGTTGTGAGAATATGTATGTCTCCATCGTTCAAAACCTCTGTCTAATACGGTTGATCAGAACTTTGCGAAAAGTTTTTTACGTGAGTATGATATGGCGTTTGATAGTAGAAAAATTTATTTTGCGTCCTTAACAATATCATCAATCCTGACTCATGTTCATTTTGCATAAATTGTCCACCTGATTCCAATGATGCAATCCAAGTTACAATACCACGGAAATATTTCTATAGTTTATCCTCCAAAGATGTTGAAGTTTGTGTAAATATAGTATAACAGATTTTGAAATTAATCTCAATTTTCGCCTGTCCGCTTGATATGTCCTCTAAAGGACAAACTTAATCCATATTCACATAACGTTCTCTTGGTTCATTTAACTCGGCAAGTATCCTTGTCCCTACTTTAAGGTATTTCGCATTGAGCATCACGAATTTGTCTCCCCGTAAAAACAGGTATTCCCCATCAAATTCTATTTTTTTCTCTGTCTCCGATGTTGACATTGATGCGAAACCATCATCAGAAATTAGAAATGTATCTGTTATGCCTTTAGATTGGACCGTCAAACCGGTTGCTAACACATCCGCATCCGCACACACCGAAACAGAATGAATCTCGGGGTGGTGTTCCACGTTAGGTTTCATTGGAAATAAAATGACATTCAGAACTGCAGGTAATTCACATTGGGTCTGATATGTGAGGCGATTATCATTCAATTTAACGTCAAGGTTAGTCGCATTAACAGCACCGATAAATATATTACTATGCCCAAATTCCTGTGTCCATACCTGTCCAGCATCTGTCGCAAAATGTGGTGTGATAATTTGCTCCCCGCATGCGCTGAGGTAAAAAATCTGTTCCAGAGCGTGTTGCCCATCGCCCAGAACGACATCATGTAAAATAAAGTACTCCCCTTTAACATAAAAAATGGATCGTTTAAGGTGGTAGTCAGATGTTTTGTACCATCCTTCCACAAAATCAAACTCAGAAGTCGTTATCCAGCGTGTATTAGGGTCAGGGACAATTTCCGATTCAGGCAGTTGCCTTTTTCCGTCAATCAGAATAATGTTGTGTGCTTCGCTTGCCGTACCGCGCGAGTCCCCATCTTTATTTTTTTGGTCGTGTGTAATCAGTTGGCGTCCATGTGCGCACAACACAAAACTCAACTTATCTTCATATCCCAATTTTCCCAACGGCCCGCTATCAAAAAGTAGATATTGTGCATCAAAACGCCAACTATCTCTCATGACATAATAGCCGGTATAAGGGAACGCGTACGATAATGCTTCGGACTTCCTATCTTGCCGATTAATATTATTAAGATTACACAGTTCATCAAAATTTAAATTATCAGGAACATTAGTGCCGACAAGTGGAAAAGATAAATCGGGTTGACGAATATAGATACATGCTTCTAACAGCTTCTGTAACAACACCTTCATTTCTTCAGCACTCTGAAAATACCTTAAATGCTTTATGCTTTGATATGTTTGCAGGAATCTGGAAAAATCGGTAATTGCTTCTACTTGAGACCGTAGTGATGTATCTTTGTGAAAACCATCCGGATAGAAAAATGCATCAACGATCCACTTGTAACGACGAGATGTTAGCATGTGAAACTGATCACTAAATCGAAATTCTGGAAAGAGAAGTGATGCAATGCCGATTTCTGTAGTTGCATAAATTGAGGGTGTTGGATAAATGGACAATTTTAGCAAACATTCAAGATATAATTTGGCGGTGTTAAATGTATCTGCTTGTTCTAAATGTGAGGTATCCTGGAAATTTTTTACAAATTCCGTGCGAAATGCTGTATATGTCGATTTTGCTGAGGCTATATCTCCCTCTGAAAAAGCAGATTTGACATTTTCCAATCCTGGAAAGTCCAAATTCAGATAATGGAAGAACGTCTTATCACTTAACGGAAATCTTAGCCTGTTATTAGCAGGAAAACGACGGTTTAGTACCGTGCTATAGCATTCAATTGCGGAATCCAGAATTGGAAGGTTTTGTTTATTGGCGAGGGTAAAAGCTGCTTCAAGCGGTTGGACAACATGCATATCCGATGATGTCGGGACTACTTCACTGAGATTCGCAGCAATCCGTCCAAATCCAGCGAGTCGCCATAGTTCGGATTGCGGCAACAAAACACATACATTACTTGCTAATGACAACGCATTGGCAGCCGCCAATTTTTCGCGTGCTGTGGACGCTTCAGGAAATGTCCAAAGATATTCCGTATGCTCTAACAGAATTCGGGTAAGTAATCGCCATCCAATATCATTGAGTGGTTCATGCGCAGCGAGTGCGATAGCCTCAATTACGCGTGCTGCCACAGATTCAAGCCGCCATGCAGGATGTTGCTCAGCGAATTCAATTGGGGTGGGATGCGCTTCAGAGAAGGTAAGGAGTTCCTCAAAATCTGCAATCGGCTCAAATTGATCAATTATTGGCAACTCTCGTTTTGCAAGTTCTGATGCTAACAATTCTATCTGATCGGATTGAATTGTCGTGTACCCATCTAACGACATAATTCCACATTCCACTCTCTTGATTTCATTTATCGTATGTGGTATAATAACAACATCTTGGTGTTTTGTCAATGGTGCTTAGGAACTGAATTTACCAAACTTCCCACTTAGCAACCATTTGGCAAAAGTTGTCCACGAAACGATACAAACAATTTTTGGATAAGGAGCCTTTATAAATGGCATTTACATTTCATCATATACATCTCAGATGTGAAGATCTTGACGGTGCAATCGAGTATTACCAAAAGATGTTTGACGGGAAGGTTACCGATACCGTTGAAGTCAGAGGCTTAAAAATTGTACGGATGGAAATTGGCGGTGAAAACATCTTCCTTTCACCCAAATTTGGCGATATGGATGTTGAACCGACAAGCGGCAATCCCCGTTGGGGTGTCTATCAACTCGCTTTTACTGTCCAAGACCTTGACGCTGCTGTCGCCGAACTACAAGAAAAAGGCGCCGAGCTTGAAGACCTAAAACCTTCTGGACTCATGATGGCATTTTTTAAGGGACCGGATAACGTTCAGATTGAACTCATTGAGGCTTAAGCAGTTCAGCAAACCACGATAGCGGGTGCCCCTTGTTTCCAAAACCTAAACAGTGAGGTCTCCTATGAAATATAGCGAACTGTTCCATACAATTCAAGGGGAAGGGCAGCTTATAGGGGTTCCATCTGTTTTCTTCAGAACAAGTTACTGCAATCTGAGATGTACTTGGTGTGACACACCCTACACATCTTGGCAGCCTGAAAACAAGGATATTACTGTTGCCGAAAGCGTTGCAGCGATTGCACAATTCGGATGCAAGCATGTTGTTATCACTGGTGGGGAACCGTTTATTCAAACCAAGGAACTGATAGTTCTTTGTCGTGAGTTAGATAAACAAGGACACCACATCACAATTGAAACAAATGCAACGCTCTTCGCGAAAGTTGCTGCGCACTTAATTTCAATGAGTCCTAAGTTGCGTAATTCTAATCCTCCATCAGAAAATCGTTTTTATAAACGGCACGAACGGGGACGTATCTGTCCTGAAGTTATCCGCAAGTTTTTAGACACCTATATGTGCCAAGTAAAGTTTGTCGTAGACACACCTGACGACCTTGCGGAAATTCAAACCTTGCAGGCAGATATCGGCATTCCAGCAGAAACTATCATGTTGATGCCTCAAGGCAAAACTTCACGGGTGCTAAATCAAAAGCAGGAATGGTTAGTTGAACTCTGCAAAGAAAATGGGTATCGCTATTCACCGCGTGTGCATGTTGATATCTGGGGTGAAAAACGTGGTGTTTAACACATGAAATATGATATTCTACTCAAAGGCGGGACCGTCATTGATTCCGCGCAGGGATTAAACGCCCTTCGTGATGTTGCGATTACAGATGGAGTCGTCACCGCTATTGACCACGATATTCCAAAAACTTTGGCGAAACAGACCATTTCTACCAAGAATCAATACGTCACACCGGGGTTGATTGACATCCACACACATGTCTACTACGGTGTTACAACGTGGGGTATCAAAGCAGACAACGTCTGTTCTACTGCAGGTACAACAACAGTTGTTGATGCTGGTAGTGCCAGCTGGGCAACTTTTCCAGGATTCCGTGAATTTATTGCAGAACCCGCACAAACGAACATTTTAAACTACATCCACATTTCTGGTATTGGGCTTGTCTATGGTCCAGTGGGAGAGATGCATGATCTTGCCTATGCAGACCCAGATCGCGTTGCTGATACGTTAAAAGCTAATCGCGACATCACCGTCGGTGTAAAAGTGCGGCAAGGTAAAACGCAGGTAGGTGAAAACGGTGTTCAACCGCTAAAACTTGCTATCCAAGCAGCAGAGCAGGCAGGAATGCCTGTGATGTGCCATATCGGTGCAGGTGTTCCACTTCCAAATGTTTTGGAATTAATGAGACCAGGTGATGTAATTACGCACTGCTTTCAAGGAAATGGCGATAATATCGTTGATGAAAAAGGAACGGTTATCCCAGAGGCATGGCAGGCACAGCAAGATGGTGTGATCTTTGATGTTGGACACGGAGCGGGAAGTTTTCATTACGAAATTGCACAGCGCGCGATGGAACAAGGTTTTATTTCCGATGTTATCAGTACTGATCTTCATACGGGCAATATCAACGGCCCCGTTTACGACCTACCAACAACTTTATCAAAACTGATGCACCTCGGACTTTCGTTTGAGGAAGTGATTGAAAAAGCAACTTTCAACGCTGCTAAAACGATCAAACGCGAGAAACAACTCGGCAGCCTGAAAATAGGGACAACCGCGGATGTTGCTGTTTTTGAACTGCTTGATGGCGAATTCGAATTCTACGATGCACACGGAACAAAGTTTATCGGTGCTCAGAAAATCAATGCTACTTTAACGATTCGTGAAGGGAAAATACTATAGATGTCACTTATAGCACAAAAGATTAGTGGTTGTTACCGACGTGTACTTATCTTTTTGATTTTGATTCTGATTGTAAGTATAGGTGTTGGATTATTTGTTTACAACCGAGTCGGAGGCGCCGAAGGCATGCGGTACTGGGTGGCAGTCCGCGCCTTAAATGGCACTGAAAAACTCCTCATCACAAACCGCCCGGATGGTGTCCCGCAAGAAACTGTGACGGAACAATTCCAGAATGTTCGCGATGCCATTCACAATCGACAGATTGACCTAAAACTGCTCTATGATTTACTCAACTCATATCAAACTAAATTTCATAACGCAGGATTATCAACAGAAAAAATTGAGCCATCAACACCGGAAGTAGAGGAATTCCTGACAAATCTTAGGACGACAATTATCAGTGATGAGTAGGTTTCTATTCTACAAAATATTGGTGTGAAATTCTCTAATCATTTTACGGATTTGGGTAATAGACACGTCATCACTCAAATCAGCGTTAATTATCAGCGAAATCGTCCGTTGGAATCTCAAGCGTGCATCTCCCCATGCTTCCAACAAAATCTGGTTTTCAGACGTTTCGGGTCTTGCGACAGCATGCAATATCCTATACACAATTGAGAGATAAAAAAGTAGATGATGTCCATCAACACGCGCTGCAATGGTGGCGGAGGCACACCTTTCGCGATTTTGGGTTACCCACGCTGCATAAACATCTACTAATTCACGGTTCAGTAAAGAAACGAAGTTAGCACCTTCCTGAGATGCACCAATACTATTAAAATATTGGACTAACCTTCTTTCCTGCCAATCCCACCCAACACTCCCAAAATCAATAAAATACGGAAGCGCACCGTCAATCACGATATTACGTGCTTGGTAGTCAAGCCCTCCCAAAGTTGGTTGTGCCGTTAAAAGTCGATCAGAAAGAGATGCCCATGCTGCGTTAAGCTGCGCTATTTGCGATGAGTTAAGTGATGTCTTACTCAAATGTTCTAAATAACCAACTGTTTTTCTGCCCTGTTCAAGTAGACGTTGCAAGGTATGCTCGCGTTCAAAATGGAATACATAAGGTTTGAATTGCGCCTCGTTTTCCCTAAAGACATTTTCAATATGACAAAATACATTTAAAATTGTACGTAAATCAGGCATGAGGTTTGACACTGATTCGTTTTGTGCTAAGGAATCGAGTGTCTGGTCTCCACGCCATTCTAACAATAACGCATGCTGTTGTTCAGATTCCCAAACAATTCGTGGTACAAGGCACCCCCCCTTGTAAAGTGTGGATAACGTAAACTTCTCAATTTGAAATGGTGTGAAACCAGATTTGGTAACTGGCTCAGTAATATCGTGTTGTTTGAGTAGATAGCTTTTTCTTTTGATTCTCAGTTGGGAGACGTTCTGCTTTTGTTGTTTACCGTGGTAAATCGGTTCTACTCTAATTTCAGAGGAGTTTGTTTGGAAATGTTTGGCAATCTGCGCAAGTATATTTTGCATTACGGTGTCTGCATGTCTAAAAACTTATAGGTAGCAACTTGGGTTATGTTAATGATTTACCTATGTATCTCCATATACGCTCGGAGCACCGTATTTATCCGCATGTGATAATCTTGCCCCCGTTCTTTGAACCATTCTAAAATTTCAGGTTCAATTTGGAGGTAATTTTCAGGGACAATTCGATTGGCATTTGCCCAAAAGTCATCATCAAGTTCGGGAATCTCTGATGTGTCAATCGCGTCCTCAGGGAGACTCTCGATTTCAGATAGCCGTGTCTTTGAAAGCTGCATAATATTTTCTCTTTTGATATAATGAAATACAAAAATCACTGTAAAAAACAATTCTCTATGGATATTATATCACATTTTGATAAAAATGACGAATCATTTCAATTCTATATTTTTGATGCTCTGAAATATTGTTCTTATACCGTTGACATTTCTATAAAAAAATGATACCCTGCACATCAAGGAGGACGCATCATGGCAACTTTAACGCAAACCGAAAATCGTATTAGACCGCTTTATATTGATGGATACACCGATCAACTGAGCTACGCGCCCGGTGAGAAGATTGCATTCAATGTCTCAACGAGTGCGGGAAACTATTCTTTGGAAATTGCACGCATAGGTGCGGAACGCGAAGTCGTATTCAACGAATCAGGACTTCCGGGTAAGGCACAACCGATTCCCGTAAATGCTTCATCACACGGGTGTGGTTGGGAGGCTACCTATACGTTTGAAGTACCTGAAACCTGGCAGAGCGGATACTATGAAGGCACGCTCCGAGCGGCAGATGGTGGTGGTGATCCCATTTATAGAAACCATCGCACCGCTGAAAGTTCTTTGTTCTTTATTGTTCGTCCAGCGAAGCCTGGAAAAAAAACCCCGATTCTGCTTCAACTTTCTACCAACACATATAACGCCTACACCAACTGGGGCGGATTTAGTCTTTACGGGTATCACGGACAGAATGGAATGCAAGGGCGTCGTGTTTCATTTGACCGACCTATTGGGAGCCAATTCAGGACTTGGGAGTTGCCCTTTGTTGTCTGGGCAGAGCAGAACGGATATACGCTTGATTATGCAGCGAATAGTGACCTTGAGTTCCGTCCTGAAATGCTGGAGCATTACAAACTTGTGTTGAGTCTTGGGCATGACGAATACTGGTCAGCTCCAATGCGTGATAATCTTGAGGCATTCATTGCGAAGAGTGGAAACGCAGCGTTCTTCAGTGGGAATGCAGTGTGTTGGCAGGTGCGTTCTGAAGACGACGGCCGCGCACTCGTATGCTGGAAGCAAAGCTACAACCAAGACCCCGTTTATAAAACCGATGATCACAGCACGTTGAGTACTTTGTGGAGCCACTATCTGGTGGGCCGTCCTGAAAACCATTTGACCGGTGTCGGTTTCCTTCAAGGCGGTTATCACTTGAGTCATGGGCAATTTATGGATGGAGATGGTGCATACACGGCACACTGCCCAGAACATTGGGTGTTTGAAGGCACAGACTTAGCAAGGGATAACAAGTTCGGTGGACAAAATACCATTGTCGGCTACGAATGCGATGGCTGTGAATTCACGCTTGAAGATGGTTTACCTGTGCCGACCTATCAAGATGGCACGCCTGAAGGGTTCACAATCCTCGCGACTGCGCCTGTTCGTTGGCATCCGGACGATTGCGAATGGTATGAACGTTGGGAACAGGGACATACGGGTGCTGCTACGATGGGCATTTATACGAAAGGTGGTACTGTCTTTACTGCTGCTACTACAGATTGGTCGCACGGATTGTCAGGTGGCGATGGTGTTGTTGAACAGATTACGCATAATGTTTTGAAACGCCTTTCAGCATAAATATGCATGTAGGTGTCGAATTATTTTTATCACCAATGAATTTTAAACCTAACAAAACGTTGAACCGATTTGACGTTATCGAGAATGGAGTTTGAGATGCCTAATGAACGTCCGAATATCGTCCTAATCACCACTGACCAACAACGCGGCGACTGTTTAGGTATTGATCCTGACGGTCCAGACTGCCTGCAGACACCGAACCTGGACTGGATTGGTCGCTCTGGCACGCATTTCCGCCGCGGGTACGCTGAATGTCCGAGTTGTATTCCTGCCCGCCGTGGTATCATGACTGGGACCGCACCAGCAGCCAACGGAATGGTTGGATATACAGGAGCACAATGGGATCCACCCCATACGCTTGCTGGCGAATTATCTGCTGCCGGTTATCAAACCGAGATGATTGGCAAACTACATCTGAGTCCACCGCGTAAGCGATACGGTTTCGACCATCTCCAGCTGTCCGATGCTACGCATGGAACCGCTAACAACGACTATGTTGAATGGTTGCAGCAACACCATCGCCGCAACGATTATGACCCGGGTATGGCACACGGTGTCGCTGCCAACGGTTGGGTTGGACGCCCACATCACCTGCCCGAAGAGCAGATGCACACTTTCTGGTGTGTTGACCGCGCACTCAAATTCCTACGAAAACGTGATCCGTCTGTGCCGTTTTTTCTCAACATCTCCTTTATAGATCCGCACCCGCCATTGACACCACCGCTCCACTATTACCACCGCTACATTCAGCGTGACCTTCCACCACCCATGGTCGGTGATTGGGCTCCAGAATTTGAGGGTGCGCAGAAAGGGTTGAATCCAAATGCTTGGGAAATTTGCCTTGACGAACACGATATGCGCTGCGCCCGTGCAGCTTATTATGGGATGATCAATTTTATTGACGATCAGGTCGGCAGACTGCTCCAAAATGTCGGTGGATTAAATGATTGTCTCGTTATTTTTACATCTGACCACGGTGAAATGTTAGGTGACCATAATATGTTCCGTAAAACCTTCCCTTACGAAGCCTCTGCACGCGTGCCGTTTCTCATGCGCGCACCCGCGAAATGGAGGTATCCGAAAGAATCTGTTTGCCAAAGCCCTGTTGGTCTACAGGACATCATGCCGACTATTCTTGACGCAGCAAAGATAGAGATTCCGAGTACCTGTACTGGTAAAAGTCTACTCCCCATCATGCAAGGTGACACTGACAGGGTGCGGGACTGCCTACACGGTGAGCACTCAGGTTGCTATAACTACAAGCACGGCAACCACTATGTGACTGATGGAAACTATAAGTACATCTGGTATTCCCAAACTGGCAGAGAACATCTTTTCAATCTGCAGGATGATCCACACGAGACAATTGATTTGGCAAGTGAGAGTGACGCTGAAACCCGTTTAACGCCTTGGCGGAATCGTCTGATTGCGTTTCTCCGTGACCGTCCTGAAGGCTTTACCGATGGCACAAGCCTTATAGCAGGGCAACCTCATAATGCTTTGTTACCGGACTATCAACCCGATGTTACCTACCCTTATTTGTAGAGTTGCTGTTAGTTTCAAAGTGGCGATGTTGTTGTTGAACGGATTACGCGCATAATGTTTTGCACAGGATGATCCACACGAGACAATTGATTTGGCAAGTGAGAGTGACGCTGAAACCC
>JAPPES010000147.1:0-5840 GCA_028824125.1 Candidatus Poribacteria bacterium | reverse complement strand
TAGTTTCAAAGTGGCGATGTTGTTGTTGAACGGATTACGCGCATAATGTTTTGCAGCGGTTTTCGAAATAGGTGTGTGAGTCAGCGATCTATCTGCTTGCGAGGTTATATTTCTTTACGTTGAAATGAAACGTGTGACCCCGCAAATAGCACAACAAAGAATAGGAACAACAGCATCACATCCAGAATTGCCTCTTTAAACGCATCCTCTAAACGTAACCTGTCCTGGAATTTGGGTATGCTTTCAAAGGAGACAGGTTTGTCGGACATGCCTTCTCTCACAAAGGGAACATGTAGACTGTCTGGATCTGCTCGGTCAGCGGATATGAGGAAAGCGTTGAAGTCAGTCTCATAATTTTCAGCGTTTTTCATAAAATTCAGATACCTTTGGAATCCCGTTCCCGCGAAAGATTCAATCGTATACTGTAAAATTGCAGTTGGTGAGATACGATTAAAATCCCTGGCAACCTGAATCTGATATATCTGTGCATTTAGAAATTCTTTGTTCAAACGTTTCCATTCTTGCGCTTCCTCACCCATGAATTCTGCCCAGAGTAATGTTGCTGGCGTTGGTGGGCGAGTACGCGTTGGAGCTTCATCCAAACCACGTTCCTTATAACGTTCAAGGAGTCCATTACGCGCGAAAAATACCGTACTGGGACCGCGGTCAATTGATGGCAGGTTTATCCCACTCATGATTGTTCCAACCATTGGTGGCACAAGAATAACCCAGATTACCCATGTAAGGAGAAGGATTACAAGGCTTGTTGAGGCATTGTTAGTCAGAGTAGACACGAAGAGTCCAAGGACAATAAAAACAGAGATATATATCATTCCTACGACGAAGATTCCTGTGATTCTGCTCCATTCTTGTGCATTTAATTGGAGTGTTCCAGAGAGGTGTAACAATAGAAGGTTAATCAACACACCGCTCAGCAACACAACACCGAGGCTAATCAGGCTACTTAAAAACTTGCCGGTGAGTACTGTGCGTCGTGCAACGGAATTTGATAAGGTCAGACGGAGTGTTCCATGCTCCACCTCACCAGAAATCGCGTCAAACGTAAAAATGAGCGATAGAAAACTTAGTACACTGGAAATGATAAGTGTCCAATCGATTTTTAAGAAGATTGGAAAAATATCTGTTGCTGTTATTGGTGGAAAAGCATCATATTTGAGTCTCCATAATCCAGAACGTCCTCCCCAATTCCATCCTGAATACCTCCCTGATATAAGGCTCGGTAAATTATTTTCACTGCCATGTGCACAGAAAGACAAGGATGAAGGCATCTTGTGAAGTTCACCGGGACCGCGAAAGACGAGGTTATAAAGATTACTACTTTTCTGTTCCAATTCTGTCAAAGACTCTGCAACCTTCTGACCATATTCTGCCTGTTGCGTTTTGTATTCGTCAATGTGTCCCAAGGCATTAACAATCATCAAAAAAACAGTGAGCAGCATCGCAAGTGCAAAACGGAGGCTACTTGCCTGTTCAAAGAGTTCCCGTTTGACAATATGCCACAACATTTCACACCTCCTGCCGACTAAAAATCATAAAGGTAGTTATAAATAACACAAGGTTAAGAAGAGAAAGTAGAAACAGGTCCGGCAGTGCACGAGAATTTGCATCCTCAAATACGTCAGGCGGGTGATAAGTGAATCGTGGCGCATCGTCCCAACGAACTGCCCCTTTATCGCTTGCAAACCATTGTCGTGAACTGAACGCCTTTTTGTCATGGAAATAGTCCAGTACCCTTTGCCTATATTGCCGCCCAGTTTCGAAAAAGTGTTCCATCCTGGCGATGTCTGTCCCTGCCCATGCTTCAGTCGAGAGATGATATAAGCCTGCAGGAGAAAATCGTAAAGCATTTCGGGCAATTCTGGACTTACGAATGTAGGTTTCAGCAAAGGCGTTTTTTCGTATCCGCCAAATTGTTTCAGCAGCGCGAATATGCAGAGATGTTAAGTCTTGAAAATAGGCTTTTACGGTAGGGATATTGGGTTCGGATTCATTTGGAATATACGTCAAATTTTTACTCAGGTGTAGGTAACCTCTTGATCCTCCACTGCCGATGCTACCCTTTAGTAGAGATGGGCTTTCAAAAGGGTCTCGTAATTTCTGTTCATCCCGATAATAACGATCAGAAACCTGCTCAATCTCTCGATTCACCTGCTCTATTTTCTCCTCCGTATCAATGAGACGATTCACAAGGAACAGACTCACGTTCGGGTAGAGTAATGTCAAAGTTACCCAGATAAACATTGAGACTATTAGTGATGTCGCTGTACGGTGAATCATGCTTGAAATAAACAATCCGATGAGGTAAAAAGTGGAAATATAAACAATCGTGGTGAGTAAAATGCCACCGATTCGCAGGAAGTCATCTATAGTATATTGGATAGCACTTGACTGAAGTTGTAGAAGCAATGCAAACAAAAAACTAATCAGGAGAGGCAGTGTTAGGCAAACTATGGCACCGATATATTTTCCCAGTATAACGACTCCTCGCCCAACAGGATTGGCGAGGATAAGACGTAGTGTGCCATTCTCACGGTCGCCAGCTATTGCGTCATAAGCAAAAACCAGCGCGAGGAGACTTAGAAGAATTTGGAAGATAGATACCAGATCAATATCGGCAAGTAAATGTCGGAAAGGATTATTAAATCCTGTGCTTTGATGTTGATATACATTATCCCATAGGAAGGGAACCTTTCCTATACGGATTCGGATAGAGTTCTTCGCCCGCTTATCAAGTCCTTGATTAAAGAGACTTAATGGGTTAGGTGCCCTGTCAATTTCTGCTCTAAAAGATGAATACGTTTTTGCGATAAAGGTTCTTTCTTGGTGTGTTTGGAAATCCGCGTTATAACTTGCGAGTCTTCGTTCATAATTATCCGTTAAAACGACGGTTCCGGCAATTACAAGCGACATACAGGCTATAACCGTAACAAAAAATCGGAATGTCATCAAATTTGTTAGAATTTCACGTTGGATCAGCGTCCAAATCATCGTAATACGGTTCTCCTTTGTTATTTCACACACGTTTCATTCATACACACGATTGGATGCACTTTTTGAGCGTTTAGCAGGGTTATGACGTCAAAATTGACCACGAACTGAATTCTGTTGCGTATTCGGTGATGGCGTGCTATCCTATTTAGCATGGACAAGGAAACACAAACCTTCTCAGCGATGCACACCCCTGGTGCAGTCCTTTTAATCTCCTGCTACGAACTCGGACACCGACCGATGGGACTTACACGTCCACTCGGAGCACTTGGAGCTGCCGGATTTTTCCCCAATGCGATTGACATTGCTGTTGAACCGTTAGATGCTGAAAAGGTCAAACGCGCTCGGTTTATCGGTATATCTGTCCCGATGCATACTGCTTTACGGCTCGGTGTTCACCTTCTCCAACGAATTCGCGATCTCAATCCAGACGTTTCAATATGCATGTATGGACTATACGCTGAACTTAATGCGGATTATCTGCTTTCACACGGGGTTGATTTTTGCATCGGTGGTGAAGCGTCTACGCAGCTCGTTGTGTTAGTGCAATCCCTTGTAGAAGAGAAACGACTTGATAGACAAAGACCTCGCCCTATAATCCTGAAAAACGGAAAACTACCCTCTCTGGAAAAGTATGCACGATTTGAAGATAACGGTGAAGTGCGCACCGTCGGATATACGGAGACAACACATGGATGTAAGCATCTTTGCACCCATTGCCCTATTCCACCCGTCTATAATGGCAAGTTTTATCCTGTGCAGCGGGAAACTGTGTTAGACGAAATTCAGAAACAGGTTGCTGAAGGGGCAACACATATCACATTTGGCGATCCAGATTTTCTTAACGGACCGATGCATGGACTTCGCATTCTGCGCGCCATGCATGACGCCTTTCCTAACCTCACTTTTGACTTTACAACGAAAATTGAGCATATTCTTAAAAACAGAAAACACTTTCCTGAATTTGCGGAACTCGGATGCCGATTCGTTATCTCTGCTGTGGAATCGTTGAGTGATAGGGTGTTAACGATTTTGGAGAAGCACCACGCCCGCGCTGATGTTGAAACAGCAATTGATATTGTTCATAGTGTCGGCGTTGCACTCCGTCCAACATGGGTGCCGTTCACACCGTGGACAACCTTAGACGACTACCTTGAAATCCTTGAATTCGTTGATACGCATCGCCTCGTTTATCATGTTGACCCAGTGCAATATGCCGTTCGATTGCTAATTCCACCCAGTTCCTATCTGCTCAACCGTCCCGAAGCAAAAGCACTATTCCTCACACTTGACCAAACTGCCTTTAGTTATATTTGGGCACATCCTGATGCGCGGATGGATGAACTTCATAAAACAGTTAACGCGCTTGTCCAAAACGACGCGCGAACTGGTGTTGATACGCTTGAAACCTTTTATCGGATATGGAAACTTGCCGCTGATATGCAGGGACAAGCTGCGCCGAAACAAAACAAGACCACCAATTTGCCCGCACCTCGGATTACTGAAGCATGGTTCTGCTGAGCAGAGCCTACTGAGGGGCAGTTTGCCTCGATACACATATAATCTGTTAGTGTAATTGTTTCAATAAGGAGACTGAAACGATGAAGAAATTATTTTTGATACTAACGATATTTATTCTTTCGGAATTATGTTTGCCGTTTGCCTTTGCGCAATACGAACCCTACACACAAATGGGTTTACCCGAAGGTGCCATAGCCCGTTTCGGGAAAGGATATATTCGGGGAATAACCTATTCCCCAGATGGCACTCAGGTTGCTGTCACCACATACATCGGCGTTTGGATTTATGATGCACGTACTGGAGAAAAACTTAATTTGATAACAGGAAAGGATGGGGAACCTTATGTCTCCGCAGCATATTCTCCAGATGGCAAATTAATTACAACTGGAGGTACAGATGGAACGGTGCAACTATGGAACACTCACACTGGAAAAACCATCAAAACGTTCAAATGGAATGAAGAATATATAGGTTATATAAAATATTCTCCTGATGGTCGAACAATCGCAATAAGAGGTGCAGAAAATACGATAGAACTATGGAATGCACGCACAGGAAAACACCTGAAATCACTCTCTGGACATGAAAAGCCAAACACCTTATACGAAGGACATCCTGACGTGACTATTGCCTCTTATGCATTTTCTCCTGATAGCAAAACAATCGTGAGTGGTGGTGGGGACAAAACAGTACGATTGTGGAATGCGCGCACAGGCGGAAACATACGAACACTTACCGGACATACAGAAACAGTCATCGCAGTAGCATATTCACCGGATGGTGGGACTATCGTAAGTGCAAGCAGGGATAAGACGGGACGAATGTGGGATGCAAACACTGGTGAAAACATAAAAACGCTCACAGGGCATAATGACATTATCGTTTCTGTTGCTTACTCGCCGGATGGGAATACCATCATATCTGCTGGTTGGGATGGCATGTTGCATCGGTGGGACGCACAAACTGGAGAACCTTTAAAGACTTATGAAATATACACGGGTGTTCTCTATTTCGCTCGTGGACATGCGGGGGCTATCAAACATATCGCATTTTCTCCAGATGGTCAAACAATTGCTACTACTGGTGCTGGCACAATGCAATGGTGGGATGCACACACTGGAGAAAATCGGAAAACATTTACAGGATTTGGTACGCATTCTATCAAGTATTCTCCAGATGGTAAGACACTTGCAATTCTGATGGGGAAAGACGTTCAGCTGCGGAATGCATTTACAGGCGAATATCGGAATACACTAAACAATACCTTCGCCAATTATCCAGGATTAAGATTGGCTTGCGTGTTGTGAATA
>JAPPES010000057.1 GCA_028824125.1 Candidatus Poribacteria bacterium | reverse complement strand
AACTACTATTTCTTTCAGAAATCATGCTTTTGACTTCTTAAATTGACGCCTATGGACATTTCAAATGCAACACACACTGCTACACTTTATAAGTGGTATGGAGTAGGGGGAGGCAGCTCTTTAACTGCAGGCTATACTTCCATTGCATTCAGTCCAGATGGTCAGATCCTCGCCGCAGGAAATAATGATAAAACTGTACATTTATGGTATAGAGGACGCACCTATATAAACGCGCTTATAGGACATACGGAAGAAGTAACTTCAATCGCGTTTAGTCGTAATAACCGTCTCCTTGTCAGTGGAAGTAATGATCAGACGGTGCGTTTATGGGATTTCGCTACCGGATCAAACTTAGCAACTTTCGCAGGTCATACGGAAAAAGTGTTAAGTGTTGCTGTTAATGCTGACGCGAGCATCGTTGCCAGCGGTAGCGAGGATAATACCATTATTCTATGGGATGTTGCTACTGGTGAATCGAGAATTGTACATACTGAACATGTTAAAGGGGTACATAGTTTGACATTCAGTATTGATGGTAATTCACTTATCAGTAGCGGATATTGGCAGGACAACACCGCTCAAATTTGGGATGTTGCTACTGGTGAGCAGATAAAAACCATCACAGACCATACGGGTAGTGTTTACAACATAAATTTTAGTCCTGATGGTAGCATCCTTGCTACCGGAAGTTGGGATGGAACGGTTCTCTTATGGGATTACACTGTCTTTTTAGGCACTAAAAATGAAATACAACAACTTGCTGAGGATACGAACCGTGATGGTAGTGTAGACCTGCAAGACCTAATCTTTGTAGCATCACAATTTGGACAGCCTGGAAATGAAAATACAGCTGATGTGAACGGAGATGGCGTTATCAACATCGCGGATATTTTGTTAGTTGCTGCTGCATTGGAAAATGTAAATGGTGCACCATCAAGATATTCGCAAGCCATAGAATTTCTCACCGCTGCAGAAGTACAACAGTGGTTGAAACAAACGCGGTATCTTAACAGCAATATACCAAAATTCCAGAAAGGCATCGCAGTGCTTGAAGGACTTTTAGCAGTATTGACACCAGAAAAGACTCTCCTTCTACCAAATTACCCGAACCCGTTCAACCCAGAAACATGGATACCGTATCAGTTGGCAAACTCAGCAGATGTTACACTTCGTATCTATTCCGCTGATGGGCAATTGGTTCGGACATTGGCATTGGGCAATCAATCTCCGGGGATATATCAAAATCGAAGTAGGGCCGCATATTGGGATGGAAAAAATGAATTCGGTGAACCCGTAGCGAGCGGTGTCTATTTTTACACACTGTCTGCCGGCAAGTTCACAGCAACACGGCGAATGGTAATACGAAAATAGGAGACTAAACTCATGAAAATCATACAACTTTCAATACTTATTCTGTTTCTTGTTTCAATTCTGTTTTTACCGAGTGCGTTTTCCCAAGATTACACGCAATGGGGTTTGCCTGAGGGTGCCAAAATGCGCTTAGGGAAAGGAGAGATATATGGCAATATCACTTTTTCGCCAGATAGTTCTCTTCTCGCTGTTGCAAGCTCAATCGGAATCTGGGTTTACGATGGACATACCGGTAAAGAACTCAATTTGCTATCAAGTAATTTAGACTATTATTCCAAAATAGCATTCAGTCCTGATGGTAAAACACTTGCATGTAATAATACCTCCGAACTTTTTTTGTGGGATGTTGATACTGGCAATCTGAAGTTAACGATTTCTGCACACACCATGTATATCTCAAATATAGCATTCAACCCTAATGGAAAAACGATCGCGACAAGTAGTGGGTATTATGAAGACGGCACAGTCAAATTTTGGGATGTTGCAACCGGAGATTTAAAAGCCATTATAAACGCTCATGAAAGTTATACTGTTACTATTGCATTTGGTCCGGATGGAACATTTTTAGTCAGTTGTGGTGATGATGGCAAAGACGTTACGATGAAATCATGGGATGTTGCTACTGGTGAACTCAAAGCAACTTTTATATTGGCAGAAAATAGATTTCCTTATGATGCGAATATCGCATTTAGTCCAGACGGTAGTACAATAGCAAGTTGCGGCGGTCAGCGGAACGCACGGGTCCATCTTTGGGATATTGAAACTGGCACGATCAAAAACATCCTTATGGGACACATGGGGGGTGTTAACAGTGTCGCTTTTAGTCCCGATGGCAGCACTATTGCGACTGGTAGCACGGACAAGACAGTGTGTCTGTGGGATGTTTCCACAGGTAGTTACAAAACAACCCTCATAGCGCATACTAACGAAATCACAAACGTTGCGTTCAGTCCAGACGGAACTACTTTGGTGAGTGGTAGTAAGGATGGAACTATCATTCTGTGGGATGCAGCAAGTCTTGAGCAGAGAGCAACAATAGTCGGGCATGTACATGATTTTTCCAATATAGCTTTTAGTCCAGATGGACACACTATAGTAAGCGGTAGTAGAGATAAAACGGTGCGGCTTTGGGATACGACAACCGGCAAAAACACTGAGACCTTTATAGGACATATAGGACCTATTGAATGGATCGCCTTAAGTCCAGATGGGCGTACTATAGCCAGTAGCGGTGGCGTAATTTATGAGAATAAATGGTTTGCCGATGACTACTCGGTAAGGTTATGGGATGTAAACTCTGGTAAGGAAAAAGCCATTTTGTTGGGTCATGAGCGTAGCGTCTATTATGCCACCTTCAGTCCAGATGGACGCTTTCTTGTAAGCTGTGGTGGAGATAAAAGAACTATCTTTTGGGATACTACCACAGGCAATTCTCTTTGGACAATCATCAGAAAAGAGCAAGGTGTTGCGCGTATTACATTCAGTCCGGATAGTCGGAAGTTCGCATTTGAAGACAGTGCAGGAATACATCTGTGGGATATTGCGAGTAGAAAACTTATAACAACATTCACTGGTTCCATATCCGAATCCAGCAATATTGTTTTCAGTCCAGATGGAAGTATCATCGCGACAGGAGGTAGTGGTCAGGAAGTGCATTTGTGGAACATTTACACCGGCGAGAGAAACACAATTATGACTGGACATGTTGGCAGGTTCAAAAATGTAATATTCAGTCCGGATGGGCAAACACTTGTAACTACAGGAGATTGGGAAGATGGAACAGTGCGGTTTTGGGAACCAGTAAGTGGTGAACTCAAATTAACGCTGATGGGTATACCAGATAGTGTTTATAACCCTGTTTTCAGTCCTGATGGTAGCACACTCGCGACATTAGGGAGTGGTGGAACAGTACTATTGTGGGACTATGCTGCCTTAATCAATCCACCACCTCATGAAGCAGATGTGAATAGTGATGGTTTAGTGGATACGCTTGATTTAGCGATTGTCGCTGCAAACTTCGGACAAACAGGTCCAAATCCTGCGGATGTGAATGGAGATGGTGTGGTTAATATTGCCGATCTTATCAAAGTTGCCGCAGCGATAGACAATGCAGCCGCTGCACCTTTAGCGTTAAGTCGTAATTTAAAGTTTGCCCCTACAAGAGCGGATGTGCAAAAGTGGCTTACTCAAGCACAACAATTGAACCTTACAGATATAGCAGCACAAAAAGGTATCCGTTTTCTTGAGCAACTCTTGCTTATATTAACACCAAAAAAGACAGCACTTCTTCCAAACTATCCGAACCCTTTCAACCCAGAGACATGGATACCGTATCAGTTGGCAGAGGCTGTAGACGTGACAATCCAAATCTATACTTCAGATGGACAGTTGATTCGTACTTTAGGTATTGGAGATCAACCTGCTGGACTCTATCAGCAGCGGAATCGTGCTGCGTATTGGAACGGTAAGAATGAGGTCGGTGAACCTGTGGCAAGCGGCGTCTATTTCTATACGTTAACAGCAGGTAATTATACAGCAACACGCAAGATGTTGATACGGAAATAGTGTCAAATGATCTTATGATAGCCGGAATGTTGATGTTTATTAGCTTCGCAACCATCGTTGATGCGTGGGTTGAGTTGGGATCGCTATCATCCTCCAGGACTTACGCATTTTTACTTAAAGTCCCTTAATTAAGGGGGTTAAGTACCTGAGGGGTGTGCATAAATAATTCCGATGTTAAATATGCGTTTAAAGGTAGTAGGCACACGCCGTGTGCCGTCCACAAGTTTTAAAGAGGCGCAATGAATTGCGCGACTACAAACGGCACTTTGTGAAATAATGCCGCACCTAAAGTCTGTCCCTGTCTGTGCTGATGCGCCAAATATTTATGCACACCCTCAAGTACCTAAAATAACGCCTTTTTAACCCACCTAACCTCTTATCAAGGGGGAATGTGTAAGTCCTGCCCTTAGAGATTTATACCATTGTAAAAATGATGTCGCATTACCGATTTTTATGAAATGTGATGTCCGAAGGCATAAACTGGAAGTTATGCTACAAAAAAGAGACATTATATACCAGAAATGGTCTTAGATATTCCAAACTAAGAAAATTAAGAAAAAGGTGAAATTTTTCTTGCCTTTTTTTGCAAAATATTACATACTACTATCAGAACTTCTGAATTTATCAGAATATCTTGTCTTCGATTTTACCTTATTGTTGAACGCAAACTTGCGAAACTTCAACTACAAGCATTATCCCTCATGACGAGGTAATGACCATTCTATCTTTTAATCTTAGAGGATTACATTAAGGAAGATTCATTATGCAAAATCAAATTAAAACCAGTTTTTTGTTTTACACGTTTACGTTGTTCATGTGTCTCAATTCCTTTTTCCTAATGAATGCTGCTGCACAAGGCGGCACTGCATCCATCAGCGACAACTATACTTTTGAGACGATTGATGTTCCGGATGTAGATTTCTTAGCGTTGACGGCAAGTAGCGACTTTGAGGACTACGCTGGCTACACGAAAAATGGTGATGGTGAAAAAGAGGTCGCCTTTACGCTCATTGATGGCGTTTTTAAGACCTATGATTTCCCCGACTCACAGAACACTTATTTCTTTGCTCTCGGTAATAATGGGAACGCTGCTGGACACTACGAGGACAGCGACGGTAATTTCCATGGTATCGTCTTGGAAAATGGCGAACTGCGGCAGTACGATTTTCCGGATTCTGTCCAAACGGAGATATACGGTATTAGTGATGCGACCGGGAAACTGACAGGTAATTTTATTGATGCTTCTGGTGTTCGCCGTGGTTTTTCAGGAGACGAAATAATTGAATTCCCCGGGGCAATAGCAACTTACGCCGATTTCGTGAACGCGAGTGGTGGTATGGTGGGTAGTTACATAGATGCTGAAGGTCTATTTCATCCATACATACGTACCCCGACAGGCAGATTTGTACCACTCAACCTTCCACAAGCACCGTATTTGGAATACTTTTTTGTGCACGGTATCAACGATGCCAATGTTATTGTAGCAAGAGTCAAACGGGTGGATAGTCTCCCGGGCACTCTTGTCGGCACATTTCAGGAAGGGCTAAAAAACTTTCATGTTCCGGGCAGCGTTTTCACTGAGGGTTATAATATTAATCAGGACGGTTCCATCGTTGGGCACTATGAATCAGCGGATGGCAAAACACACGGGTTCATTGCCAGACCCATAACGGACACCGATGTCCAAGTCCCTGAACAACCCGATGTTGCACCTACTGATTTCAATTATACTTTTGAAAGTATTGATGTTCCGGGTTTAGATTTCTTAGCATTGACAGCGAGTAGCGATTTTGAGGATTACGCCGGCTACACGAAAAGTGCTGATGGAAAAAAATAGTCGCGTTTACACTCATTGATGGGGAGTTTAAGAGACATAAATTTGAAGATTCGCAAGACACTCGCTTCTATGCGCTCGGTAATGATGGGAAAGCTGCTGGGCACTACTTGGATAGCGACGGTAATTCCCATGGTGTCGTCTTAGAAAATGGTGAATTGCGGCAATACGATTTTCCAAATGCTGTCCAAACAGAGATATACGGTATTAGTGATGTGGATGGGAAATTGACAGGTAATTTTACTGATGCTTCCGGTGTTCGCCGCGGATTCTCAGGAGACGCAATCATTGAGGTCCCAGAGGCATTGGAAACATTCGCCGATTTTGTGAACGCGAGCGGTCGATTGGTGGGTAGTTATGTAGATGCTGACGGTCTATATCACCCCTACGTGAGTGTCCCAGATGGCAGATTTATATCTATAGACCTTCCACAGGCAGCAAAGTTTGAATTCTTTTTTGTGCACGGTATTAACGATGTAGGAACTCTCGTTGGCAGAACTAAAAAAGCGAATGATGTCCCGCGCACCACTGTCGGCACATTCCAGCATGGACTACGTCCATTGCTGTTTCCGGGTAGCGTTAGCACAGAAGGCTGGAATATTAATCAGGACGGCTCTATCGTTGGGCACTATGAATCAGCGGATGGGCGCACACACGGGTTTATCGCAAGACCCGTTTCCAAGACAGTGAGCGATCATTTTGGCAACACCTTCAATGTTACACTGACGAAAGGTTTGAACATGCTTTCCGTGCCATTGGCATCACCAAAACCGAGGACCGCAAAATCACTTGCGGGGTTAGCTGGCGCAACAATGGTGATAGCACTTGATGCTGAAAACCAACGTTTCATAGGTTGGACACCGAGCGCACCTACCGATGGATTTTCAATTGAAGGTGGACAAGGTTATATCGTCAATGTCTCACAAACACGCAATTTTGCTTTCGTCGGATCACGATGGACAAATCAAACGGAGGCTGCTGCAGCACCTCCTGCCATATCCGAAGCACAGGAAGCGTGGGCGTTTGTTATAAGTGGGCAATTGGAAGGCAGACCCGTGTTTGATGGTTACCAAGTCATCGTCCGCAACATGAGAACGAACAGCACCATAACCACTTCAGTGCAAGATAATTACTTCGCTGCTGCAACTGCCGACTTGTCGCTACGCAGCGTTGTTCAAGTTGGAGATGTGATTGAATTACGCGTCATCGGTCCGAATGGCAATGTTGAATCACAAACCATCAACGCTAAAGTGACCCCTGAGAGCCTTGCAAACGCGGTTTTGTCTGTCAAACTTGATAATATTGGTAAGCCGACACAGAATCAGTTGTTACAGAACTACCCGAATCCGTTTAACCCGGAGACGTGGATTCCCTATCAACTCTCACAGGACAGTCCCGTATCAATATCCATTTATGATATGACCGGTAAGTTGATTCGCACCCTTTCGCTCGGTTTCCAATCCGCAGGGTTCTATAATAATCGGGAACGTGCTGCTTATTGGGATGGGCGCAATGCACTTGGAGAGCGCGTTGCAAGTGGTGTCTATTTTTACCAGTTAACGACACCCTCTTTCCAGCAAACACGGCGGATGATCATTCTAAAATAGGAGGATTTTTCGCAAAACCCGGTAGGTGCGGTTTCCTAACCGCACCATAGGCGTCAATTTAGTGAATTCTTGTGGCATTTTCAAGATGTT
>JAPPES010000142.1 GCA_028824125.1 Candidatus Poribacteria bacterium | reverse complement strand
GTAACAGTTTAGCATTTGGATTCTTTTTTTCTATTTCATGATTTGGAATGAGATAGACCCCAGGTCTTAATCCCCATGAATGGTTTGTGAAAATCACATCTCCTTCCGGTGAAATAGCAGCATCAATAATTTCACGATACTGTCCCTGTGTTAGTCTTTTCGGTGCTGCATTCGGATTCTCTCTATCAAGTAGGTAAACATCATGGAAAGAGTCAAACTCATCTTTGCCTTTTATCTGAACAACAGCTGTGGTGTAGCGGCCACTTTTTTGTATAGAGAAATACGTAATATCATGCGGCAGCTTGAAAAGCGGTTGTGCAGTTTGTCCATCATTTACGTTGCCGATCCATAATTCGCTGTAATCCTTTGGGTATTTAAAGATGATCTCGCCAGTGGGAGCGGCGTGCGTTACCACTGGCAAGAGAAGCATAAGACTCAAACAGAGCGTTTTGAGGACCTTTTTAAAACTGGATTTCATGACTACTCCTCCTGGAGAGGTGTAAACTGTCTCATTTCCATCGGGAATTCCCCCAAATCGATGACATCCCCATCTGCTCGGTGCGGCGGCATTCCAAAACTATAACGCACTTTGAGTTTCGGTTTGTCAAGTCTTTGCAGATAACTCGCTTCATCGCTGAGTCGTTCAGTTTTTATCGCTAACGTTTCAAGTTCCCGTTGCAACGCTGCTAACCGGGTTCGTTCTGCAGCGGTTAAGGGGCGTGGATTCGGATTAACCCAAACGCCAGTTGCTTGATAGGCACGATTTGGGTCTATCTCCCAGACCTTCCCACCAACGGTGATTTGAACTTTAGTTTCCTTTTTAGATGGGGTGGATGGGGACTCTTGATGTTCCCCATCCTGTTGTTGACAACCGATGAGCAGCATGAACACTGCCAGGGTTGTTATCAAGAATATGGATATATGGCGCATTAGAAACCTGATATATGGATTCCGACTTCTACTCTGGGAATACCACCATGAAAACAAGAGGCGGTAACATGCGCCTCGCGATTGAGGTCACGGCTGCTACGTAGACATGAATCCCATGCGTAAGCACCATCAGGTTCCCCGTCACCGCCAATATCGACTGCCCCACCTGGATTCTCATCTTCGGCCCATGGTTGCCATCCTGGCACCTTGACCCGCGCGTTTCCTTTTCCTTCCCAGTTAGCACCAGCGTAGACACCTGCGTAACCCGAATACCGCACAGCATCAATTTCTTCGCCATCTTCCCATACATGTTTTCCATGATGAGAGCGGCTTATGCTAAGTGAGAACGTACACGCAATGTTCCCATCATCATCTAAGATGTCTACCAGAAGCGATGCGCCGCAGGACTCCAACAGATTGTCCCAAGCAGGATCATCCAATTCGTTATTTCCCCACCATACACTGCCGCCATTGATTCCATTCAAAGTATATGAGACAGTTGTTGCAATTGCACTTCCGATAAGTAGCATTACAGCAAAAATTAAAATGCTTGTAAAGAAAAAATTAAATCGTTTCATGATACTCCTTTTTATTGAGGGAATTAACAATTTTTCCCTCGGTTATGAAAGAAGGATGTTGCCGAACACATGATATTGTTAAAATATCATTATTTGAGCATACCCTCTTTGGAAAGGTCAACTTCAATGTTGTTGACTTTTCCGCTATCAACTTAAAATTGATAGGTATTCAAAGGAGATGTACTATATTTTAGCACATCTCTGTTTTTGTGTAAATAAAAAACAAACAATATGTCGTTGAAGTGGTTTTACCGTTATTTTGGTTTCTTGAGCGGTGGAGACACACCAAAGTGCTTGCGTAATCGGTCAACAAAAATTCGTTTCCGGGACTTCGCTGTGTTTTCGGAAATACCTAATTTCGCGCCAATCTCAACGAAAGTCCAGCCCTCCAACCACAATTCAATGACATCTTTATAGAGAGGCCCTATCTCTTCAAGAATCGCAGCGACTTCGTTCCAACGCAGCTCCCTGTGCAATTCTTGCTCTAAGTCGGCAGCGCGTTGATGTGTAGCCTCTACGATCATCTGTTGGCGTTTTTGCTCACCTCGCCAGTAGTCTTCACATTTGCTACGAGCAACTTCCTTCAACCATTTCTCAACATTTTCAATGTCTGCAGTGCCTTTGCGGCGAAACCGCCGGACAACGGCAAGGCAGGTTTCACTAAAAACATCATCGGCTGCATCATATCCAACTTTGTTGCGAATGATTGTCCGTAACAATTTTTCATACTTACTGATAAGCACGCCAACAGCATCAAAATTTCCCTTTTCAATCTGATCTAATAAGATAGCGTCTGAAGGTAAAGATGAGATTCTAAGCCCCTTTCTACGTTAGAATATTCATCATTTCATGTTGACAGAATATTCTATATTTACTGCTCAAGACGTAGAAAAAGGCGTGTTCGGTCACTACCTATAAAAAAATTGCAGAATTTTGTGAAAAAACTTTCTTCTTAAACGTGGATTACACCAATTACAGGGGTAGGAATAGAAACAGTTAATTGCAGTAAAACCAATAATCACTGAAATATATTAGTTGCAGTAGTGATTGAAACTCACTACTGTGGATGTAAAGAGTACAATACAGGACTTACGCATTTTTTCTTAAAGTCCCACTGATAAGGGGATTTAGGGGGCGGGGGCCCATAGCGATAGCGTGTGGGAAGATAATCACTGAAATATCATTGAAATAACGCCTTTTTATAGTGAAATCCACAATTACCTGGACATTAGCGAGGTTAGTAAACCTCGCCAGCGTTATGGTGCGGAGATTGTTGTTCATTGAAATGTCCACATATTTTTGGATTTTACTATACCCTCCCTAACCCCTTTATCAAGGGGGAATGCGTAAGTCCTATATAAAAATAAGAGAATTGCAATTTAGAGAATAAAGTACTTTTTCCTTGAGTTTTTTAGGGTGTGTGTTATACTGCAGGAAATCAGACTTAGAACAATTCGCATGTGTGAACTTTATCCACATCTTTGTTGAGCAGTAGGCACGCTTTGTAGCGCGCTGTTAGTAATGTATCAATAATTCAAGTTTACTGTGAATTTGAAGACAAAATAAATGGAAGGCATTAATTATGACAAAATGTGCATTGATCAGTGGTAGAGGGATGGGTATGATGCATGGTGGAAATTTCCACAACCATCCAGAAGCTGAAGTTGTCGCTGTTTGCGAAAGGGACCCTGAACTTCTTGAAAAAGCGAAAGAACATTTTGATGTTCCAGGGTATTTATCTATTCAAGAGTTGTTAGCAAACTGTGATGCTGAACTTGTCCTCCTAATCGTCAATGAAACACGCCGTATTCCACCGTTGCGTGAACTTCTTGAAGGCGGACGGAATGTATTCACCGAAAAACCTCTATGTGGACTACAGGGACAGGCTACAGTTCGAGAAGCAGACCTCGCCATCGCAGCACCTGCTATTGCTGCGTGGCGCGACTCCAACCTCAAATTCGGTATTGACTTCAACTACCGTTTTATGGAACATTTCAGAAAACTCCATGATGACGTTGTGGACGGTAGGTTAGGGGAAATTAAAATGGTGCATGCCCGGGCGCACTTTAACTGTTGGTCACACATCATTGACCAGATTCTCTGGAATATGGGTACGCCTGAGTGGGTAAGTGTTGTTGGCGACCCGAATGAAGGTGGGGGTTGGAAACGTCTAATTCATATCGGTTGGGAAAACGGGGTAATCGGTTCGCTTGCTGGTACAAATCTATGGGGATACGATGACCATCCGCTTCGAGTCAAAATATTGGGCGATAAATCTTACGCAGAAGCAAAAGGTTTAGATGGGTCATATTTGCGGCGTAAAGCAAATAACTCTGAAGTAGAAGAAAAATGGGAAAACGAACCCGGCAAACCAGAAATGCCAGAGTCTTTCAAGAGAATGGCTGATGGTGTAATTAAAGCAATGCAGGCTGACCAACCGTTTCCTGCAGACGGCGAAGCAGCATGGGCAGAACTTTTGTTTGAAGCAGCAGTGCATCGTTCCGCTTTACAGAATGGTGCCCGTGTCTTTCTGGCAGATGTTGACAGAGCCGCGTTTGTCTAAAGTAACAAATGTGAAGACACTGTGGCGGGTGTAGCAAGAAAACTGTACCTGCCACAGTGTTTAAAAAATCCAAACTGCCATCTGTCCGTCACCACGGTTGCACCATGCATAATAAGGGATAGCAGTAACCGCCATCCGCTTCAAACTCGGTTTCGGGTGATAGAGACTATTTTCCCAATCGGAAGCATCAAACACTGTGCCAGTACCACGGATGAGCGTAATACCACCGAGGAGTTCACTGTCAAACATCGCTTCAACTGCTGTGTCGTTAATGAATGATAAGGTCTCAAAAGCACCATCAGGATTGTCAACACCCTCAAAACAGTAGACCAGTGGTCCCCGACGTAATGCTGACCGTCCAAGATTATCCCGAACATAAGGATGGGCATAAATTTGTTCTATCGGCATATCCAAATTTAACTCCACTGTGTCGTTAGCATGCCACTCTCTGTTAATTGAAAGGTATCCGTTAGACGCTGCTTTTGCATTATAGGACTCGCCATTGATGTTTATATCAAAATTGCTACACCAACCTGGTATCCGCAGATTTAATGTGAACTTTGCGGGTGTATCAGGATCAACTGTGATTTTAACTTCTCCTGACCACGGATAATCAGTTTCTTGTGTTAGTTTCAGAGAAACATCCTCTGCAACTGTCGCGGAAGCGGTCCCACCAACATAGAGATTAATCCATAGGTCTTTTTCGGATTGCGCGTAGATGTACTGTCCGAGAGAACCGAGTAGGCGTGCAATATTCGGTGGACAACATGCACATCCGAACCAAGGATGCCGATGTCTACCCCCACGGCTTGCTAATGGATTTTGGTAAAAGAAACCTGTACCGTCAAGCGAAATTCCAGAGAGCGCACCATTGTAAAGAGCGGTTTCCATCACATCAACAAAACGCGACTCGCCTTTTAATAAGAACATTCGGTGTGCCCAAAAAATCAATCCGATTGATGCACATGTCTCAGCATACGCAGAGAAATTAGGCAATTCATAATCCTGTGTAAATCCTTCATTGTGTCCAGACGGCCCCACGCCGCCTGTCACATACAGACGTTTCTCAACATTTTGCCAAAGTGCATCCAGTGCATTTGTAATACCGACATCACCAGTTTCAGCAGCGATATCCGCAGCGCCAGCATAGAGATACATCGCCCGGACTGCGTGTCCCACACATTCTGTCTGCTCCTGTATCGGTAAATGTGCCTGTGAATACGTCCCCTCATATTTTCCATCGCGTGTGTAATGATGTTGGTACGCGCCGAGACCACCCGGTAAATCAGGATTTTCCAATTCCTTTTCAAAAACGGATGGAGAATGTCCGCGTTTTGTGACAAAATATTCCGCGAGGGACATATAACGCGCTTCACCTGTCACACGAGCCAATTTCACTAATGCAAGCTCAATCCCCTGATGTCCCGGTAAACCGTCACGTTTCCCATGTCCAAAAGTGTTGTCAATCAGATCCGCGAATCGACAAGCAACATCAAGCAGTTTTTGTTTGCCTGTTGCTTGATAATGTGCGACTCCTGCTTCAAATAGGTGTCCAGCACAATACAACTCGTGCATCATACCGAGATTCTGCCATCTCTTTTGCGGTTCAACCAGCGTAAAATAGGAATTCAGATAGCCATCTTTTTGTTGGCTTTTGGCAATTGTGTCAATAACTTCATCCAGTTCTGTTTCCCATGCAGGATTGGGATGTGTTTGCAGCGTATAAGATGCTGCTTCCACTAATTTGTGAACATCCGAATCGTTAAAGAAGATACCTTCAAAATTGCCTGATATTAAACCAGCGGCTTTCGCAAAGTTATTTATCCTGCCAGTTGTTCGGCACTCCTCCAGTTCATGTGGGATAGTTTTCTCTGAATTCGTTGCTTGGCGAGGTGCCCAGAAACGATCTTTAATAGTGACATCTGTAAAAGGGACTGTTTTCAAAATATGATCCTTCATTGTTTTTATGGTAAAATATAAATTTAGTCACCTACCGAAAATGGAGAAATAAGAATTATGGAAATAGGATAAATTCCGTTAATTTGCTCCTACATGTTTCCGTCTTGTCGGTTAGCGAGTTGCGCCCGCAGTGTTTCTAATTCAGCTTCAAGCTCCTGCCGCCGTGCAGCTTCTTTTGCTGCTATCATTTCCGCCTCTTCTCGGAGGTTTTGTTCTTGTATGCGGAGGTTTTGTTCTTGTATGCGGAGGTGTGCTTCTTCCCTGGATGTTGTTATCAGGGTCCCATCAGGTAGGAACGGGCGCAAAAGCCTTACGTGACTATCCTGTTGTACTTCCCACCGAAACCAAAGATTTAAGGCTTCGCTGAATATTCCACCTTGTGCATCGGGCGTGATCTCAAGGATGTTACCTGAGCGACTTCGCTGCCATCCACGAAACTCCGCAGGTTTATCGATTTCAGGTTGATGGATGAAGTATTCTTGAACACCCATATCAATCAGATACAACTGAACTTTTTTATGCCGATCCTGGTTTGCTGTAGCATCAGAAAGAAACTCAAATACTGCAATAGGAATCGCACCTTCTGACCACGTATAAAAACTGCGACGCTGCGGATATTTTTCAACACCAAAAACAACGTAAATATCAGGCGCAACGAACTTTGTGACATCCCCTTCACGATAATAGATGAAATTGTCAACACCGATGTATATATGTTCATTGATTGCGAAATATCGCGAAAGTTGGTCAGAAAGAATAGTAATTTGATCGGCGTGAAATCCTGTCGCTGCCATAGGTTCGTCGTCCTCAAACGGGTAGCCTTCGATGTAAACGGTCGGTTTCCCACTCGCTTTTGGAAAGATGGGCATATACTTTTTTCGTTTAAATTCAAATTCGTGGACGGTATCCATGATTTTCTCCGTTGCATATCAGAATAGGAATATCTTTTCTCTGTGTGAGAGGGTAAAGTATTCCCCAACCGTTTAAAAAAGTAAACTTTTAACTCAATACCTTCGCCATTTTTTAGTACTTCAGGTTTATGAGAATATAGTGTTGATCTACCATTGATCTATCATATTGCAGAATTGCCTGAATAAAAATAGCTTCAGGTTTATGCTGAAGTGTTTTTAACTATCATTAATATGCATTGTGATTGGAGTGTCCCCTTTTCAGTCCCGTAGGGACGATATGTTTATAGATAAATGTCTTGGAACCCTCTTTAGTCCCGTAGGGACGATATGTGTAGAATAAACACACAAGATAAACATATCGTCCCTACGGGACTAAAGAAATGGGGGGCAATCCTGATCTATAAACATATCGTCCCTATGGGACTAAAGAAATCCCAGAAAAGTTAACTTCTAAAATTGACGCTAATGGTTCTACAGCACACAATCTAACAGAATGTGCTACAACATGCACAATCTAACAGAATGTCTATTATTGGCGAAGGTATTGTTAACTCCAACATATTTCTTACAATTTTTACCCAAGTTGTTACCTTACCGTAGTAACTTGGGTAATTTTAACAGAATATGGATTCTTTATCAAGTTGAATTTTAGGTGAACTTTGAAGTATACTTTAGGAGAGTAGAATAGAGATCATCTGAGCGATCACTGTAGCCCTTCCAGGCAAAGCACGTTATTCCCCAAGATTGAAGTAAAGCATACCACGGTTTTGTGTGCCTACGTATAACGTGTTCCCCTCAACAGCAAGAGAAGTTATGTTATCAGGCACTTCTGAAATAACCTGTTCCCAAACACCACTTTCCAAGTGATAGATACCTGTCCCTTTGGTAACGCCATAAAGCGCTGTATCATCAGCAGCTAAATGTTCCATAACGAGATTAGTCCCCTCTGCATCAGTGACGGTAAGCCAACGTCTTCCACCATCTGATGTTATGATACCTGCGTCTGTTGCCACATAAACGGTGGCCCCAGCAACCATAATCTCTTTGAAAACCGTAACAACAAATGGTAGCGCTGGCGTAAGATCAATCCAATTAGTTCCCTTATCATAAGATACAACGAGGTGTCCATCCCGTTTCCCTACATAAACTGTATCACTTGAAACGGCAAGTTTGAGATTTCTTCCTATGTTCAAAGATAATGCATCCGTTTCTTCAACACCGATATCCTGCCATTCTGTATACCCGGGTTCCCATCGGAAAAGCTTAAAATTGTATTCTATGTAGAACGTGTTGCCACTCACGGCAAACGCACCACGCAACCCAGATTGGCGGAGTATCCTTTGCTGTTGCTCATTTTTTTCAACTAATTGTCTGAAGAACACTGTTGCACCAGAGAATCTTTCTTGCAATTGTTCAGCGAACGCTTCATCTGATATGTCAGGTTCCCTTTGAGATAGTTGGCTCGCTATCCATGGGTCAAAGACAGGCATGTCTTGAATCGGCACTAACCTATTGCCATCTGTAGATAAGCGATATATACGGGTATCTTTGTTGCCGTAAGCACTAAGACTAAAAGAACTGCAACCTTTTGCATAAAAAACACCTCCAGATTTAACTATCTGAGTAATTTCCGGTGGGTATTCTGTTTCCCACGTTGTCATCGGCATATCGGTCGGAATCGTTTTCCAAGACTTACCCTGGTCAGCAGTCTTTAGCATATCTCCAATACTTCCATAAATTATCGGAAGCGTGTTCCGCTCCTTAGTATCTTCTTTAAACACAATTAGACTACTTATCCCGCTCATTTCCGGGGTAACATTTACCACGCCCCATGATTTGCCGCTATCAGTAGAACGTTGAAGTCCTTCATCAGGGCTGCCAAGATAAAAAACACGCTCGTTCAATGCTAAGGCAGGAGAATTAGAAAACATTGTAGGCGAAATACCTTGTGCTTGTAGTGGCATCCATGTATCCCCACCATTGATAGAACGAACAATTCCCTGCTCTATTGCCAAAAGCGTATCTCCTGCAGCAACGAGTCTGATATCTATTAACCATCCCACTCTTGATTTCCAAACGTGTGTTGGCGTAATATCTTTCCACGAATGTCCCAAGTCAGTTGAGCGAAATATCCACCAACCTCGTTCACCTTCCGCTGCTTTGTTAGGATCAAAACGGGCATTAACTGCGAATGCATACAACTTATCTTTGGTTGCTGTAATGGAAAAACATGACTTTGCTTGAGGTACTGGGAATTCTGCTAAACGTTGCCAACTACCGGAGTTCCAGCGATAGACATGACCTGCTAAAGCAAATACCGTGTCTTGAACCGTCACAATATAATTAGGTTTGCTGGGAAAATCGTCGTTTATATCTTTCCATGTTTTGCCTTTATCCTCAGAACGGAAAACACCGTTTTGTTCAAATATGACATAAAACGCTTGTTGTGTTAGCAACAATTTATTTGGCGTATCATATTCTTTCGGCCATTGGTAAATAATATTCCATGTCTTACCATCGTCCTTTGAAGATAAGAGTTTATTAGATGGAACAATATAAAGGGTATTGTCCCATTCTGCCATAGGAAAGTCAATTAGCCAATCGTTAGTCAGTGTGCTAATGTCGCTAACGTGTTGCCATTCAGCACTATCGTCTTGCAATCTATAGATATGTCCATTAGCAAAAGTGTAAAGCACTCCCTCAGAGGTTGCAAGTAGACCTTCTACCATACTTCCTGCAGTAGGTGCTGATTGAATCCACTGCTGTTTAGGTACAGCAGCGTCTTCTCCTTCCGCCTGCGCAGCAGCAAACAATACTTCATCTGGTTTCTGACCGTCATTACTGTTTTTGCCAAGTGCATTTGCACTCCCAAGTTGATTTTGAATATTTGGTTCTACCTCCAGATTTAGCACAATAGGAGTATCAACAAGTTCAATTGTTGCTTCAGTTTGTGCATCCAAACTATAAGGTTGCTGAAAACGTAGTAAGTATTGGCTGCCTAACCCAAGCATTAAAATAATCAAAACGACACTTGATACAGCAGCTATCCACGGCATAAGCGGTTTGCTGCCAGAAGGTGCAGCGGGTTTAAGTTGTGCCACTTCTCGCATAATGTTATCGGTTAGGTTGGGTGAAATTTGAAAATGGTCAAGTGCCTCTCTAATCATTGTTTCCTCCTTTTGTAAACGTTGCTGTGCGCGGCGGAGACGACTCCGAATCGTATTTGCCGATACACCTAAAAACGCACCGATCTCTGCACTGGACATATCACTGAAATAATGTAGGGTGATAATCGTGCGTTCACTCTCTGGTAATTTGGCAAGCAGCTTCTTGACGACTTCGCGTTGCGCTTCTACTGCTGCCCGTTCTTTCTCCTCAATAACATATCGCGAGTAAGTTGCTTTTTCTACCTGTGAACTGTTTGTCTCTTCGAGCGACTGCGTCCAAACACGCTTTTTACGCGACCATGCGACGCATTGGCGTGTAGCTATCACATAAAGCCAACTGGTGAAACGTTGCGGTTTCTTTAGTGTGCCTAATTTCTGATACGCTTTCAGGAAGGTATCTTGTGTAATCTCTTCGGCGATATGGAAATCTCCAATTTTTCGCCAGGCCAGTGCGTGAACTGACTTTTGATATTTTTTCACAAGTTCGGTGAAAGCGGTATCATCACCATCAAGAATACGATGAATGAGTTGAACATCATCGTTTTTCATGGATCACCTCCGATTGCTTTATAGTGACGCGACTTAGGGGGAAAACTGGTGCATAATTCTGCATGTCTACAAATTGGATGGTTGGAAACAGTAAGATACTATTTTACCAAATCGGGTGGGTTTGTCAAGAGGTGAGGTTTGTTGGCAAGATATCTATGGCAAACAAAACTTGTATAAATTTACTTGTAGGCGCGCTTTCAAAGCGCGCCTACAGGCGGGTTTGCAGTGATTATACGTTTTATACATTATTCTTCAAGAGTAAAATGGAACATTCCGTTTATTTCAGTGCTAACATACAGTGTCCTGCCAGCAACCGCTAAAGAAGTAACAAAATCACCTATTTTGAGATTTACGATTTCCGGTATATCAGTTACAACCTGTTCCCAAGTACCGCTTTCACTATTTAAACGGTAGATACTCGTTGTGTTGGTAATACCATAGAGCGTTGTACCGTCCGCGGCCAAATGCTCCATGATAATATTAGATCCTTCAGAATCAGTGACGACTTGCCAACTTCTTCCATCATCTGATGTAATGATACCTGCATTCGTTGCCACATATACTGTGGAACCCGCAAACACGATACTTTTATATGTTTTAACCTGATAGGGTAGACCTGGAGTGAGATCAACCCAATTATTCCCTCTGTCAAACGATACAACCAGTTGTCCATTCCGCTTTCCGTAATAAACAGTATTGTCATACGCGGCAAGTTTGGGAATAATGAAATGTGACTTAAATGTGGATATGAACAATCCATCCAAGGGAAAGTCCCCAATGTCTTCCTGACCAGTATCATACCACTCTGTATCCCCAGGATTCCATCTAAAAAGTTTAAGGTTGTATTCTGTATAGAATATGTCACCACTCACAGTAAACGGTCCACGAAGACCAAGTCCTTCAAGTTTTATCAGTTGTTGAGGATTTGAAGTAAGCATCTGTTGGAAGAAATTCTTTGCGCCAGAGAAATCTTCTTGCAACTCTTCTATCGTAAGATCTTTAGACGAAAATAGATGCATCCTTAATTCAGTTGAACTGAAGGTTGGCATGTCCTGAATGGGGACTAAAGTGTTCCCGTTGTCAGATACTATGTAATGACCTACCTTTCCCTCACCAAGAGATCCTCCTTTAACATAGATATCATCGCCTGATTTAACAATCTGGGTTATTGTGGGTACGTTTCCTCTGTATAGTGTTGACATAGGTGTATCAACACGAACAGTCTTCCAAGACTTGCCATCATCATTAGTTCTTGTCATCTCACCGACTTCAACTATCCCATAGAGTTTCGGCATCAGGTTTTGACTTTCGTCACTATTGATAGTAGCGATTAGATTAAACAATACACGTCTTCTCATATCTGGCGCGACTCTCACTAAATCCCACGATTTGCCTCCATTGGTTGAACGATGTAAACCATCGCTGCTTCCAACATAATAGGTGTCTTGATTTACTGCCACTGCATTATATGTACTTCTCATTGAAGGTGTGGATCCTGGCAACTGTGGTGGCAGCCATGTGTTCCCGCCATCAGTTGAGCGAACCATTCCCTGTTCCATTACCAACAGCGTTTCTTCAGATGCAATCAATTTGAAATAAGGTGGTTGCCCTTCTATAGACCAAGCATTTGTCGGTGTTATATCTATCCACGAATCCCCAAGATCAGTTGAACGGAATATCCACCAACTACGCGCTTCTGTAACTGATTTCGATGTTACCGCAACATAAAGCTTCCCATCAGTTCCTGCAACTGAAATAATACTCCTGACAGGTACTGGAAATTCCAAGGAGTTCAAACCCTCGTCATCCAATCGGTAAAGACTGTTGTATGTTTCAACAAACAATATATTTTGGATTTTGACTAAAGATTCGATAGACTTTATTTGCTCATCTTGTATTGCTTTCCATGTCTTTCCTGAATCATCAGATCTATAAATGCCTTCATGAAATGCAGCGTAAAACGCATTATCCGTTGGTAGAAAATCAATCACATTATGTTCATCAGACCAAGTGTAAAGTGATTTCCAAGTCTTTCCTTCATCTTTTGATGCAAAGAGTTCGTTAAATGGTATAGCATAAAATGTATTATTCCACTCTACCATAGGCACGTTAAATCCCCAAACAGTACCTGATGGGTAGCCATCCATAGATTGCCAAGTTTTTCCATCCGATGTTAACTTGAGGATGTTAGGACTTCCTAAATTACGTACAAGAACATATAGCCCCCCTTCGGTGGTGCCTTTTAGACTATATACTTGACTGCCTTTGATAGGTTCAGATTGAATCCACTGTTGTTTAGGTACAGAAACGTCTTCTCCTTCCGTCTCTGCAGCCGCCAATAGGACCTCATTCGGTTTTTGACCGTTACTTTCGTTTTCACCAAGTGCCTTTGAATTTCCAAGTTGGTGACGTATATCTGGCTTCGCGTCAACATTTAGGACAATAGGCGCGTCAACAAGTTCAACTGTCGTTTCAGCTTGTGCATCCAAACTGTACGGTTTTTGGAAACGCGCTAAGTATTGGCTGCCTAACCCAAGCATTAAAACAATCAAAACCACACTTGATGCAGCAGCTATCCACGGCATAAGCGGTTTGCTGCCAGAAGGTGTTGCGGGTTTAAGTCGTGCTACTTCTTGCATAATGTTATCAGTCAAGTTAGGTGAAATTTGAAAATGGTCAAGGGCTTCTCTAATCATTGTTTCCTCCTTTTGTAAACGTTGCTGTGCGCGGCGGAGACGACTCCGAATCGTATTTGCCGATACACCTAAAAACGCGCCGATCTCTGCACTGGACATATCGCTAAAATAATGTAGTGTGATAATCGTGCGCTCACTCTCTGGTAGTTTTGCAAGCAGCTTCTTGACGACTTCGCGTTGTGCTTCTGATGCTGCCCGTTCCTTCTCTTCAACGACGTATTGCGAATATGTCGCTTTTCCAAACTGTGAGTTTCTTATATCTTCCAGCGACTGCGTCCGCAAACGCTTTTTACGAAGCCACGTATTACTATTGTTAGTGGCAATCACGTAAAGCCAACTCGCGAAACTCTGCGGCTTCTTCAGTGTCGCTAATCCTTGATATGCCTTTAGGAATGTATCCTGCGTAATTTCCTCGGCAATATGGAAATCTCCAATTTTACGCCATACAAGCGCGTGAACCGGTTTTTGGTACTTTTTCACAAGTTCAGTGAAGGCAGTATCATCGCCATTGAGAATGCGATTAATAAGCTCAACATCAATGATTTTCATGGAATTACCTCCGATCGCTCTATAGTGACGCACGTCAGGAGGAAACTGGTGCATAATTCTGCATATTTGCAAATTGGATGGTTGGAAACAGTGAAATACTATTTTACCAAATCGGGTAGGTTTGTCAAGGCGTGAGGTTTGTTGGCAAACAAACTTGTGTAAATTTACTTGTAGGCGCGCTTATATGAAGATTAAGTTATTAATTCGGTAATTTTTTGTTCAATGCAGGTGTACTCTTTTGCTGGCGAAGTTTCTTAACCTCGCCAAATTACCCAATTTATTTTTTAATCTTCATGTAAGCGCGCCTACAGGCGGGTTTGCGGTGATTATGCGTTTTATACATTATTCTTCAAGAGTAAAATGAAGCATACCGTTTCTTTCAGTGCTTACATATAATGTGTTTCCAGCAACAGCGAGAGATGTTATGATATCCCTCATTTCGAATGTGTCTGGTATACTGGTAACAATTTGATTCCAAGTGCCGTTTTCCAAACGAAATATAGCATTCCTTTGAAATACATGTGTCATTTTGGTAATTCCGTAAAGTGTCGTTCCATCGGTAGCTAAATGCTCCATGATAAGATTCGTTCCATCAGAATCAGTGACGGCCTGCCAATTTCTCCCATTATCTGATGTAATAATACCTGCATCCGTTGCTACATAAACTGTAGTACCCACAAACACAATATCTTCAAAAACTTTAACTTGAAACGGTAAACCCGGTGTGAGATCTACCCAATTATTACCTCTATCAAACGATACAACAAGGTGTCCATCGCGTTTTCCGTAATAGACAGTGTCACCTAAAGCTGCAAGTTTGGGAATTATGAAGTGTGGCTTAAATATGTCCACAGACAATTCAGCGGTTTCTTCCTGACCTATCTCGTGCCATTCAGTACTACCAGGTTCCCATCTAAAAAGTTTAAAGTTATATTCCGTATAGAATGTGTCAGCACTAACTGCAAAGGGGCCAAGTAATCCAAGTTCTTCAAGTTTAATTCGCTGTTGAGGGGGGAACTGGAGCATCTGTTGGAAGAATTGGGTCGCACCAGAAAAATCTCTTTGCAACGTTTCAATAGAAAGGTTTTGTGTCTCATACAAATGCACTCTCAATTTAAATGAGTCGAAAGTTGGCATATCTTGCATAGGGACTAAAGTGTTTCCATCTTTAGACACTCTGTAGTGTCTTATCTTTCCTCCACCAATAGATCCGCCTTTTGCATAGATCACATTTTCAGATTGAATAATCTGTATAAGGGTTGGTAGGGGTTCAGTCAGTTGTTTTGTCATTGGTATATCAACTTGAACGTCCTTCCACGACTTACCATTGTCGGCAGTTTTTGCTATTTTTCCGAGTTCAGCTATTCCGTAGAGAGTCGGCGTCTTTTCTTGCTCTTTTTCGTTTTTCTTAGAAGTGGTAAGATTGTACAATACCCGCCTGTCCGTATCCTGAGTGATTCTTACCATGTCCCATGACTTACCACCATCAGTAGAACGATAGAGACCGTCATCGCTGCCGACATAGAAGGTGTTTTCATTTAACGCTACAGCATGGTTTTCACTTCGCATTAACGGTGATGTGTTTGGTAGTTGTGGTGGCATCCATGTGTCCCCACCATTGGTAGAACGTACCATACCCCGTTCCATTACCAGAAGTGTATCACCAATTGCAATCATCTTTGCATCGGGTGGCCATCCTTTTATGTTCCAAGCGTTTGTTGGTGTAATATCTTTCCATGAATTGCCAAGGTCAGTTGAACGGTATATCCACCAACCACGCACCAGTCCCTGCTCCATTTTTTCTATGTCTACATTTGCTTCTTCCCAATTAAAAAATATCAAAACATAAAGTTTTTCTTCAGAAACTGCAACAGAAATAATTCTTCTGACTGGGACAGGAAATTCTATGGGTTGCCATTTATCGTCCTCCAAACGGTAGAGTTTTCTGTAGGTTCTTACAAATAATGTGTCTTGGATTTTGAATAACGATTCAATATACTTTATTTTCTCATCGTGTATTGATTTCCAAGTCTTGCCAGAATCTTCTGATTTAAAAATCCCATTTTCAAATGCAATATAAAGTGCTTGTTGCATTTGTACAAATTCTGTCGCATTACTTTCCTTTTCCCATGAGTAAAGTAAATCCCATGTCTTACCTTCATCTTTTGAAGCGAAGAGTTTGTTAGACGGTAAAAGGTAAAGAGTGTTGTTCCACTTTGAAATTGTAGGACTGATCCTCCAACTGGTATCCAATTGCATGTCTTCTGAGATAGATTGCCAGATCGTTCCATTGGCTGGCAATTTGTAGATACCACTATCAAAATTGTACACATAGAGATCACCTTCAGGTATCGCGTGGAAATTCGTAACCCTACTCCCTCTGATAGGTTCAGACTGAATCCACTCCTGTTTGGGAACGGATACCTTGTCCTCTTCTTCGGTTTCTGCGGCAGCCAATAAAACTTCATCTGGTTTCTGACCGTCGTTCTCACTTATACCTAACGCATTTGAATTGCTAAGTTGATTTCTAACATCTGGTTCTGTATCAAGATTTAGTACGATCGGTACATCAACGAGCTCAACCGTTGTTTCTGCTTTTGCATCCAAACTATAAGGTTGCTGAAAATGCACTAAGTGTTTACCACCTATACCAAGCATCCACATAATTAAGATAGCGCTTGAAGCAGCAATTGCCCAAGGCACAAGCGGTTTGCTGGCGGAAGGCGTAGGTTTAAGACGAGAAATTCCTTGCATAACGTTCTCAGTGAGATGGGGTGTGATTTGGTAATTCTCTAAAGCTTCTCTTATCATGGGTTCCTCCTTTTTTAAATGCTGGCGTGCACGGTAGAGTCGATTCTTAATCGCACTGACCGATACACCTAAAAACCTGCTTATCTCTTCATACGTCATTCCCCCGAGGTAGTAAAGCGTGATGACTGTGCGGTCACTCTCTTGCAACTTTGCAAGTAACTTCTTGACAACTTCGCGCTGCGCTTCTACTGATGCACGCTCGTTTTCTGCACTAACATAGCTGGAATAGGCCGCTTTTTCTAACTCTGCACTATCGGTATCTTCCAAAGACTGAGTCCGCAAACGTTTCTTACTAAGCCATGTCTTGCAATGGTTCGTTGCTATCACATAAAGCCAACTTGCAAACGAATGTGGTTCCTTCAGCGATGACAATCTTTGATATGCCTTTAGGAATGTTTCCTGTGTGATATCTTCTGCAATGTGGAAGTCTTGAACCTTCCGCCATGCAAGCGCGTGAACAGATTTATGGTATTTGTTAACCAGTTCGGAAAACGCAGTATCATCACCATCAAGGACACGTTGGATGAGTTCAACATCTGCATTTTTCATTGAAAACCTCTGAAAAAGGGAATTTATCATTTCACATCAATATATAATGACTCAAGATGAAGTGAAAAAGTCTCAAGTTTTTTCAAAAAAGAGGAAAGAGAGGATAATGTTCAATTATTATACCATTATCCTCTCTTTTTTCATATTTGTATAAATATGGTAGGTTTTAGAATTAATTGGACATTATGTTCGGTTAGGAAACCGAACCTACCAGGGGTGTTGAGCATCAAACTAACAGTTTGTGCTACAAAATGTCCAAATAATTATATGCTTCACTATACTCCGTTGTTAGCGTCTTCAACATTTAGGATATAGGAAGAGATTGGTTGCATTGGATACCTATTAGAAAAGGTAGATCATTCTTCAAGAGTAAAATGGAGCATGCCATCGAATTGGGTGCCAAGGTATATAGTGCTGCCAGCAACAGCGAGAGAAGTTCCGTTTGCCGTAATATTCACAGTTGCGCTTTCCGGTATCTCTGTGATAATCTGTTCCCAAGCACTGCTATCACTTCCTAAGCGATAGACACCTGTTTTTTGCGTAATTCCATAAAGCGTTGTGCCACCAACAGCTAAGCGTTCCATAATGAGATTTCTATCATCTGAATCGGTAATAGTACGCCAATTTCTCCCATCATCTGATTTAATGATCCCTGCGTTTGTTGCTACATAAACGGAAGACCCAGCAACTAAAATCTGTTTGTAATTTCTAACAGGAAACGGCAGCGCTGGGGTGAGATCAATCCAATTATCTCCCTTATCAAACGATACAACAAGGTGTCCATCGCGTTTTCCGACGTAGACTGTATCACTTGAAACTGCAAGTTTGAAATTTCCCCCTTTTCCCTGTGAAGTTTCTTCTTGCCTGATGTCTTGCCATTCGGTATCACCCGGTTCCAATCGGAAGAGTTTATAATTGTATTCCATATAAAACGTATTATTACTGACTGCAAACTGCCCCCGAAACCCATTTCGGATGAGTGTCTCCTGCTGTTGAGGAGTTGCTTGGAGCAACTCTTTGAAGAATTGAGTCGCTCCCGAAAATTCTTCTTGCAACGCTTCAATAGAGAGATTTTGAGACTTACGCAAATAGTCTTTTAATTCCATCGAGTCGAAGGTAGGCATGCCTTTAATAGGGACTAACTTGTTGCCATCTTCAGATACGCGATAGAAACGCAATTCTCCGATTGGATAATGACTACTACCTTTGGCAAAGAGAACACCATCGGATCGGATTATTTGCATAATCCATGGTGGGTCTTCTCTTATAGGAGTTGTCATAGGTATTTCTACCTGAACTGTCTTCCAAGACTTACCCATGTCAGTAGTTTTTACTATCCCAAGTCCAGCTATCGCGTAGAGAGTCGACAACATGTTTTGCGCTTTTTCGCTCTCATTATATGTAATTAAGTTCTCTAAAAATAACCTTCTTGTCTTATCCTGAGTGATTTTTACTTTTTTCCATGATTTGCCGCCATCAGTTGAACGATGAAGACCTTTATTGGAATTGACATAAAAAACATCTTCGTTTAATACCGCAGGGGGTAAAAAACCGAGTAGCTTCATCGGGAGAACGGAAGGGGTTTGTGGCGGCATCCAGGTATCTCCTCCATCGGTAGAGCGCACTATCCCCCGTTCCATCAGCAGAAGTGTTTCACCAGCAGCAACCAGTTTGATATCAGGTGGCCACCCTTTTAGGGACCATGCATTTGTCGGTGTAATATCCTCCCATGAATTCCCTAAATCAGTTGAGCGGAATATCCACCAAGTCCGCTGCCGCCCCTCCCGTACTGCTTTATCATCAAAAAAGTCAAAACCTAATGATGCCATTACATATAGACGATCTTTAGTAGCTGCGGCTGAAGTGATCATTATTGCTTCAGGCACGGGGAGTTCTAAACGTTCCCAGCTGCCAGCATTCCAGCGATAGAACCCAGTATATGAGCCAGTAAATACCATGTTTTGTGCTGCTTTTAAAAAGATGTAACCCTCAGGCAATTCGTCGGTAACATTCTTCCATGTTTTACCTTTATCCTCAGAACGGTAAGTACTGTTGTAAAATTTGATCCAAAACACTTGTTCTGTTAGGACCAATTCGTACGGCATACGCGCACCGTCTGTCCATGAATGAACTATTTTCCATGTCTTGCCATCATCTTTTGAAGCCAAGAATAAATTTTCTAAAACAATATATAGTGTATTGTTCCACTCTGCAATAGGAACTTTATTTAAACCATCAATTTTAGTTAGTTCATCATGATAGTCTCTGATGTCACCACTCACTTGTTCCCATTCCGTTCTACCTTCTTGCCATTTGTATATGTGTGCATCATGTACAGTGTAAAGTTCTCCCTCTTCGGTTGCAAATAAACCTTCTATCGCACTTCCAATGATGGGTTCAGATTGAATCCACTGTTGTTTAGGTGCAGGAACGTCTTCCCCTTCCGTCTCTGCAGCAGCCAATAGGACCTCATTCGGTTTTTGACCGCTACTTTCGTTTTCACCAAGTGCCTTTGAATTTCCAAGTTGGTGACGTATATCTGGCTTCGCGTCAACATTTAGGACAATAGGCGCGTCAACGAGTTCAACCGTCGTTTCAGTTTGCGCATCCAAACTATAAGGTTTTTGGAAACGCGCTAAGTATTGGCTGCCTAACCCAAGCATAAAAACAATCAAAACGACACTTGATGCAGCAGCTATCCACGGCATAAGCGGTTTGCTGACAGAAGGTGCAGCGGGTTTAAGTCGTGCTACTTCTCGCATGATATTATCAGTCAAGTTAGGTGAAATTTGGAAATGGTCGAGTGCCTCTCTAATCATTGTTTCCTCCTTTTGTAAACGGTTCCGCGCCCGTTGCAGTCGACTTTTTATTGTCCCTGCAGAAACCCCTAAAAACTTGCTAATCTCTTCAACCGTCATCTCACCAAGGTAGTGGAGTGCCATCACGGTACGTTCGCTCTCTTTCAGCTTCGCGAGGAGTCTCTTGACCACTTCGCGTTGTGTTTCAACAGCCGTGTTTGCCCGTTCTTCTACGACATGTTGTGAATAAGCATCCCTCTGTCCCATCGTTATCTCTGTGTCCTCCAACGGTTGCGTTTGAATCCGATTTTTGCGGAGCCATGTGGCGCATAAGTTAGTCGTAATCACATAGAGCCACCCAGAAAATTGGTTTGGATTTTTCAGTGTGTGAAGTCTCTGATACACTTTCAGGAAAGCATCTTGGGTGATATCCTCAGCGATGTGGAAATCCCCAATTTTTCGCCACGCCAGTACGTGAACCTGTTTTTGGTACTTTTTCACAAGTTCCGCAAAAGCGGTTTCATCACCAGCGAGAATTTGTCTGATAAGTGCAACATCATCGTTTTTCATCAGGTGTCTCCAAAAAGCGATAGTTTGATTATTAACATATCAACCTATAATGACGCAAGTTAGATGCAAAACGGTTGCATAATTCTGCAAAAGGAGAGATTTTGGAGGAAAGATAGGAAAAAGGACGACATGCTGTGCTGATGTGATTATAGTAACTTTAGAATTAATTGGACATCAGGATCGGTTTGGTCAGAAAACCGAAACTACCGCAGACACTGTAGCACAACCTGTATGAAGTTTAAATAAATATTTCGGTAAGGGGACGAGGTTAGGAAACCTCGTCAGCAGCAGGCGTACATCCCTGCTGGCGAGGTTTCCTAACCTCGCAAAATTACCCAATTTATTTTTTAATCTTCATTTAGGTTGTGCTACAAAATGTCCCATAGGCGTCAATTTAAGCACATAATTACCAGATTCTCTCTTGTGGGAGGGCTTTGTCCGCCCGATTTTTTCTTGTAGGAGCGACCTCCTGGTCGCGACCAGGAGGTCGTAATCAACGGTATGAATGCCATTTAGGCATTCCCCGCCTACAGAATGCAAGAGGCGCAATGAATTGCGATTAAACGCGTTTTTTCTTAAATTGACGCCTATGGTTGTGCTACAAAATGCCCCTATAATTATAAATGTCACTATAGTTATTGTTCAAGAGTTAAATGCAGTATGCCTTCAAATACTGTACCTAAGTATAAATTGCTGCCAGCAACAACAAGAGATGTTCCGTTAGCCGTTACATCCATAATTGCACCTTCCGGTATCTCTGTGATGGTCTGTTTCCAAGTCCCAGTATCACTTTCCAAAATATATAGATCCGTTTTTTTGGTGATACCATATAGTGTTGTGCCATCAACTGCTAATTGTTCCATGATGAGATTTGTTCCCTTTGCATCAGTAAGGGTATGCCAATTTTTGCCATCATCAGATGTAATGATACCTGCGTCTGTTGCAACATACACGGTGGATCCGGCAACCAGAATTTCTTTGAAGGTCTTGACAGTAAACGGCAGCCCCGGTGTGAGATCAACCCAGTTATTTCCTTTATCAAAAGATACGACAAGGTGGCCATCACGTTTTCCGACGTAGACTGTGTCTCCTGAGACAGCAAGTTGGAGACCTTGCCAAGCTATGATTGAAGTCTCTTGCCTTATGTCTTGCCATGCAGTATCTCCTGGTTCCCATCGAAAGAGTTTAAAGTTGTACTCCATATAGAACGTATCATCACTTACTGCAAAGGTTCCGTTAAGTCCTCTTCGGATGAGTCTATCCTGTTGTTGAGGAGCTGATATAAGCAACTCTTTGAAGAATTGAGTTGCTCCAGAAAACTCTCCCTGTAGCATCTTTATAGAGAGATTTTGAGATTTACGCAGATGGTCACTTAATTTCCTTGAGTCGAAGATAGGAATTCCTTGAATAGGGACTAATGTATCACCATCTTCGGATACGCGATAGAAACGCAATTCTCCGATGGGAAAATCACTCTTACCTCGTGCATAGATTACATCACCAGTTGTAGTTAGCTGATTAATCCATGGTTGGTCTTCTCTTACAGGCGTCGTCATAGGCATTTCAACCTGAACGGTGTTCCAAGACTTACCTTGGTCAGTTGTTTTTACAATCCTTAATACATCAATCCCGTAGAGAGTAGGATGCCTGTTTTGCATTTTTCTGTTCTCATTGAATTTGATTAGGTTTTCTATGACGGGCCTCATCTTATTCTGAGCGATTCTTACTTTTTCCCAGGAGTGACCAGCGTCAGTGGATCGGTGTAAACCACCTCTTGTAACAAAAAATGTGCTTTCATTTACTGCTACAGGAGCTATATCAGAGGATACTTTCATAGGGAAAGTGGTAGAGGTTTGTGGTGGCAACCAAGTATCGCCTGCATCGGTGGAACGTACCAACCCTTTTCCCATCAACAGAAGAGTTTCACCAGCAGCAACCAGATTGATATCGGGTGGCAACCCCTTTATTGGCCAGGCATTTGTTGGCGTAATATCTTCCCATGAATTTCCGAGGTCTGTTGATCTGAATATCCACCAGGTCCGCTGTTGTCCCTCCTGTGCTGCTTTGTCATCAAGAGAGTCACTACCTAATGATGCCATTACGTACAGTCGATCTTTGGTGGCTGCGACACTGGCGACCAATATTGCTTCAGGTACGGGTAATTTTATACGTTTCCATCTATCTATGTTCCAACGATACAACCCAGTGTTTGATCCAACATATACTGTGTTCTGTATTGCTATAAAAGCGTTGGAATCTTGAAATAATTCAACGTCCACATCCTTCCATGTCTTGCCTCTATCCTCTGAACGGAAAACGGCATTGTTAAATTGGACCCAAAATGCTTGATCTGTAAGCACTAATTTGTAAGGCAGACGATAATCATCTGTCCATGAATGAACTATCTTCCAGTCCTTCCCATCATCTTCTGAAGCTAAGAATAAGTTCTGTATTACAATATAAAGAGTGTTGCCCCACTTTGCTATCGGAACTTTACTTGCACTATTGATTTCAATCTGTTTATCCTGAACTTCGCTGATGTCAGCACTAATTTGTTGCCATCCGGTTTTATCGTCTTGCCATTTGTATATGCGTGCAAAATTAACAGCGTAAAGTTCTTTCTCTTTGGTGGCACACATACCTTGTACTAAGCTTCCATAGATAGGTTCAGACAGGATCCACTGTTGTTTAGGCGTTGAAACATCTTCTCCTTCCGCCTGCGCGGCGGCTAATAATATTTCATCGGGTTTCTGACCGTTGTTATCACTTTTACCAAGCACATCTGAACTCCCAAGTTCACGCTGAACGTCTGGTTTCGCGTCAACATTTTGCACAATAGGGGCATCAACAAGTTCAAGTGTCGTTTCAGCTTGTGCATCCAAACTATAGGGTTGCTGAAAACGCGCTAAGTATTGGCTGCCTAACCCAAGCATTAAAACAATCAAAACGACACTTGATGCAGCAGCTATCCACGGCATAAGCGGTTTGCTGACAGAAGGTGCAGCGGGTTTAAGTCGTGCCACTTCTTGCATGATGTTGTCGGTTAGGTTGGGTGAAATTTGAAAGTGTTCAAGAGCTTCTCTAATCATTGTTTCCTCCTTTTGTAGACGTTGTCGGGCACGGTAGAGCCGATTCTTAATCGCACTGACCGATACACCTAAAAACCTGCTTATCTCTTCATACGTCATTCCCCCGAGGTAGTAAAGCGTGATAACCGTACGGTCACTCTCCTGTAACTTTGCAAGCAATTTCTTGACAACTTCGCGCTGTGTTTCTGCCACTGTTCGTTCTTTTTCCGCAATCACATAGCTGGAATAGGTCGCTTTTTCTAACTCTGCACTATTTGTCCCTTCCAACGGCTGCGTCCCCAAACGTTTCTTACGCAGCCATGAGTTACAGCGATTTGTTGCTATTACATAAAGCCAACTTACAAACGAATGTGGTTCCTTCAGCTCTGGCAGTTTCTGATATGCCTTCAGGAAAGTTTCCTGTGTGATATCCTCGGCGATGTGGAAATCTTCAACCTTTCGCCACGCAAGCGCGTGAACCTGCTTTTGATATTTTCTCACAAGTGTGGAAAACGCAGTATCATCACCCTCAAGGACACGTTGGATGAGTTCAACATCAATATTTTTCATCGGATACCTCTGAAAAAGGGAAATTCATAATTTTACATCAACATAGTGACGCCACTTGAAGTGAAAAAGTCTCATAATTCTGCAAAAATAGGAGTAAACTCAGTTAGAAAAGGTTGTGATTCTATTTTTTTGATAATAAGGGTAAGGCACTTTTGCCAGGGTTATTTAGTTTTCAATATTTTTGATAATTTTTTGCTATGACGTTAATTTTATGTGTTGCCATCTTGTCCGTGTCTTTAGTCCCGTAGGGACGATATGTTTATAGAAAATGTTATCCACCCCTCTTGAGTTCCGTAGGAACGGTATAGAAGGATAAACATATCGTCCCTACGGGACTAAAGTACTGGGGTACTCGTTTTCTATAAACATATCGTCCCTACGGGACTAAATCGTTTGATCATATTCATTTTAAACTAATATTTCTACATAAATTGTCGCATAAACGTTACCTCTCTAAACTATAACTTTGAATAATACACATTAACTAAAATTCTTAAAACTAAATAATACTATTTCTAAAAAATAATTTCTCATTACTGAATTTCATGAATTGCGGTGTTGGAAGGCACAAACTAACAGTTTGTGCTACATAAGAGGGATATATTATCAGAAATGGTATAACCTACACTTTCGCAGCCAAATGTTAAGACACGTGAATTGCGTAACCACAATACGGAATCGAAATATGCTCAGTACAAGATTATATTTTGTAACCATTCTTTTCATAAAGGCGTTATTACAAGTATAAGGAAATTTGCAGTCATAGAGGACGAAAAAATGCAGACACAATCCGTTGAATTCTATTCAAATATAAACCCGCTTGTTGGACTTTCTGCAAAGACTTTACGTCTATATAGTGCTTTGGAAGTTTTTCGAGGCAAATCAGAATCCCTTGAAAAATCGGAATGGTTCCAAACTCCGAATCGGGATGAACTTCTCACAAAGGTCGGGTTTTCAAAAACAGAGATTGATAAAGGCATCACAGAATTAATAGACGCTGAATTATTGCAGATTCAGGATAGAAACAGTGATCGATGGTATTGTTTGAAATAACAGAACTATGCCTTTCTTGAAAATTCCGCGTCTTATCTTAGCTTCTGCTTCCCCGCGCCGTGCCAATTTATTATCTCAAATTGGATTGAAGTTTGAGATATATCCCAGCAATATCTCAGAAAATCCACCCCAAAACAGTGCGTCTCCTGAGTTCGTAACCCAAGAACTTGCCCTACAGAAAGCACGATCCGTTGCTGAACGTTATACAGAAGGGTTTGTGATTGGAGCGGACACGTTAGTTTCATTGGAAGATGAACTGCTTGGCAAGCCAAAGAACACGACACATGCACAAGAGATGTTGACCTACCTTAGTGGTACATGCCACAACGTAGTAACTGGCGTTGCTCTCATAGATGCTAAACGAAAGACAGAAAAAACGTGGGCAGAAACAACACAAGTGTATTTCAGAGAACTTTGCCCCGCAGAGATTACTGCTTACATTGAAACTGGAGAAGCAACAGATAAAGCCGGCGCGTATGGAATTCAGGGGCGTGGCGCAGCTTTTGTAAAACGGATTGAAGGGTGTTATTTCAACGTTGTTGGTCTTCCTTTGGCGAGCCTTGTCCAAGAATTAATGGAATTTGAACATGATGCTGGGACCTAAGCATTACACAACTACTGAAGGATACACACCCCTTATTGCTCCTGGGGAATTGGGCATCACAAACCTGCATTTCGGCATCCTCAATCTTCCTCCCGAATCAACATTTTTTGACCACTCTGATGATTGTGAAGTTGTCTTGGTTGCGTTAGGTGGACACTGCACGTTGTTGGTTGGTCATAATGGCAACAAAGCGAATGGAACTTTAGGTGAACGTGTGAATGTTTTTGATGGAGATGCATGCGTTGCCTATATTCCGCACCATACCACCTATGAAGTTATTACAAACAGAAATGGGATTGAGATAGCAATTTGTAAAACGCCGTCTCACAAGGACACAGCAGCTGTCCTTTTAGAAGCAGGCGAAATAGAAGTTGAAACCGATTATCAACTTTGTATTATAGAAAACGATGTTTCAAGTGAATGGATCGGGGAAGCAATTTGTTTCTATCGATTTCAAGATGAAAATGGATCAGTAACACTACAACTAATTGATCCTGAAAAGAAAAAAGCGCGCATTGTTCTGCACAACAATGATCTGCTTGTGATGCCAGAAAAAACCCGCGCGCGTTTGATAACCTATGAAGGTGTGTGCTATCAGCTATTGATAACACATTCTACTCCCCTTCAATGAGCTCACCGCCTTTTTTGAGAAAAGCGACAGCACTCAACGATATATGCACCTTCACTTCCTGATTGTTCATTTCCCCGACAGAGAGCAAAAGAATCTTCTTATCATTGTCAACGCCAAGAATTTTGCCGTGCAATCCGCCATTTGTTACGATCTCATCACCTTTTGTTAGATTCTCAAGCATATTTTGATGTCTTTTCCGTTTTGCTTGTTCGGGTCGCAACAAGAGAAAATAAAAGATACCCCCTATTAGTATAAAGGGAATAAGCATACTTGCAATTCCTTCCATAAAGGACCTCCTTCTGTTTCTATAGAATTAGCATTGCATCGCCGTAGCTGTAAAACCGATATTCATGTAGCAGTGCTTCCTGATAAGCCTTCTGTATCAAAGCTCTATCAGCGAAGGCGCTTACAAGCATAAGCAATGTAGATTTAGGTAGATGGAAGTTGGTAAGCAACACATCTACAATTTTAAATTGATAACCGGGATAGATAAAAAGTTCACTGTCCCCATTATAAGGTTTAACGGTGCCTGTTGCACCGGCTGTTTCTAAAGACCGCACGACCGTTGTTCCGATAGCGACAATTTTTGAACCTATTTCGCGCGCTTGTTGAATCCTGTTTGCTGTTGTCTCAGCAAGGTGTATATATTCAGCATGCATTTTGTGAGTTTGCACGTTCTCTACCTTGACTGGTTGAAATGTCCCAATTCCTACATGCAATGTAAGCATTGCTGTCTCTACACCATTTCTCTGCAATTTCTCTAACAATTCTGGTGTAAAGTGCAATCCTGCTGTTGGTGCAGCGATTGCTCCTTCGGTAGTAGCATAAACCGATTGATAGCGCACCTTATCTGTTTCATTTGGTGGACGCCGAATGTAAGGTGGCAATGGCATCATTCCTATCTCTGCCAGGATTTCGAAAAAAACACCCGCATAAGTGAAACGAACAATGCAATTTCCACTGTCAGGTTTTTCCAAGACTTCGGCATTCAAAACACCATCACCGAATATAAGTTGTGTGCCTATTCTTAGCATCCGACGCGGTTTCGCGAGGACCTCCCATGTGTCGGTTTCCTTTTCCTGAACGAGAAGCAGTTCAATTTTTCCGCCAGTTTCACTTTTATTTCCGATTAACCTTGCTGGGATTACCTTTGTATCGTTCAAAACTAACAGTGCTGGATCCGGTAAATGTTTCCCTATTTCTGAAAATTGTGTGTGATGAAACTCCCTTGTTTGTCGATCAATAACCATAAGTCGTGAAGCGTCACGATTCTTCAATGGTACTTGTGCAATCCGTTCGAGGGGCAGATCGTAATCAAAATCTGTTAACTTCATATTTTATAACATAGGGCAACCAGTAGAATTTTGAAAATTTGAGACAGGTCATACATCAAAAAGTGACGGCTGATTTGATGTAGGATATCCGAAGTATTCATAAGCGGCTTCGGTAGCGACGCGTCCACTTGGTGTAAGTGCCAAAAATCCCTCTTTAATATAGTGCGGTTCATAAACTTCAGAGATAGTTCGCTCATCTTCACTGAGCGCAACAGCAAGTGCTTTTTTCCCAGCGCGACCATTGAAATTCTGAATCAATACTCGGAAATACGCGTAGTCTTGCGCGTTTAAACCTTTTTCATCAATATCGAAAAACTTCAGTGCTTCCTCTACGACCTCAAGCGTCAAAACACCACCACTTTTTACTTGTGCATAGTCTCTGATGTTAGCAAGGAGTTTATTGGCAATGCGCATCGTGCCACGGGCACGCAATGCTAACGCAAATTCAGCCTCCTCTTCTATTTTAATGTTAAGCTTTGCACTGTTGATCCGGATGGCTTGCTGAATATCTTCAGGTGTGTAGTAATCAAGATGTATGTGAATTCCGAGTCTTGATCGAAAAGGACCGGTAAGCGAGCCTTCTCGTGTAGTGGCTCCGACCAAGGTAAAAGGGGCGATGGGAAGCTGTACAACTTCAGAGCCAGGTCCTTGACCCAAAGGCAGATCAAGTACAAAATCTTCCAGAACAGGGTAAAGCGACTCCTGGATTGTCGGTTTCATTCGGTGGATTTCGTCAATAAATAGGATATCGCCTTCTTCAAGACTGGCCAATGTAGAGGAGAGGTGAATCTGTTCCATCACCGGCCCGATTGCTTGTTTAAAATTAGTATCAAATTCATTGGCGATGATTTTGGCAAGTGTCGTTTTGCCAAGTCCGGGAGGTCCAACGAGGATGACATGTTCTAAAACATCATCCCGACTTTTTGCAGCCCGTTTGCTTTTTGCAGCCCGCCTACTTTTTACGGCATCAATGTGGATACGAAGTTGTTCTTTTGCTTTCTCCTGTCCAATGAATTCATTTAATGTTTCGGGACGGAGACTATATCCAAAATCGTCATCAGTATTATCATGAATATCGTAGTTATCCATATTGTTGTCCTAACACAAGGATGCTCATATCAGTTTCGTTTTAATGTGTGTTCTGCATTTTAGCAAAATTCACGTTGCTTATGATAACTCAAATTGCTACCTATAAGATTTTAGACCTGCAAACACCGTTTTTATAGAGAATGATCCATTTTCGGAAGATTCCGTAACGCAAACTGTTAATTTGCGTCCGCACAGGCACAATCTAACAGATTGTGCTACTATGTGGCAACTTAGGTTATGATAATAAAAGATTAATTTCGGATATATCGGAGTGCTTCCTTTACGAGCTCATCCCGTTCTGCAGCATCACCGAGCGTTTGTTGTGCCTGTTCTACCGCTTGTTCTGCATCAAGTTCTGAAGCACCGAGGTTAACCAAGACATTAATGACAGCATGGTAGGTTGAGCCATCTCCGACAAGCTCCGTTTTTTCTTCCAATTTTACTTTGGCGATGTTTCTTTTTAATTTTAGAATAATAAGCTGCGCGAGCTCTTTACCTAAGCGAGGGACCCGCATTAAAGTTGCCATATTCTCTTTTAGGACAGCTTGCTGAAATTGTGAAGGTGATAGTCTTGTGACAATATTTTGTGCAAGTGAAGGCCCAACGCCTTTGACAGTCATTGCCATTTCAAACATTTTGAGCGCGTCCCGTGAAGTGAATCCGTAAAGTTTAATATCATTATCCCGATTTTGGGTGTAATAGGTATAAAACGTGATAGGTTCTCCGATAGGAGGTAATCCGTTGATTGTGCGCTCCGCCACTTCAACTAAATAACCGACACCGTTTACATCAACTACAACCTCTTTAGTATCAATATGGGAAAGTGTTCCAATTAAATGAGCAATCATGCAGATGCGGTTTCCTTTCAACGAACAATTGAGATAAAAACAAATTAAGTAGGTTTTTGACTGAATTTTTCCCGAATCTTGAGTAGCTTGTGCGAACGAGCGTGACAAATTGCCAAAGCTAATGCATCAGCAGCGTGGTCAGGTCGGGGCAATTCTTTTAGTTTTAGTAATGCCTGTACCATTTTTTGCACCTGAAGCTTTGTCGCTTTTCCGTATCCAGCGACAGCTTGTTTAACTTGCATCGGTGAATAGGTTGTCACGGGCTTACTGTTGTTTGCTGCTGCCAATTTAACTATACCTTTTACTTCACCGACAATATAAGCGTTGTTCACGTTTTTGGTAAAAAATATATCTTCAAGCACTACAGATTCAACGTCAAATTGTGCAATCAGTTCAGTTATGGTGTCATATATTATTTTCAAACGTTCCTCTGATACAGTTTTGGGACTGGTTTTGATATTTCCGAAGTGAAGCGATTGAACACGCGCTGCGTTAGAGTGGACGATGCCATAACCTGTATTCGCAATGCCAGGGTCAATCCCAAGAATAATCATTAACAATTGGTCCTCTCAATTATGCTGCTGCTTCAAGAATATCGTCAGGAATATCAAAGTTAGCGTAGACCTTTTGCACGTCATCCAATTCATCAAGAGCTTCCATGAGGCGTAGCATGCGTTCCGCCTCTTTTCCTTCAAGCTTAACGGTATTTTGGGGGATCATGCTAATTTCTGCTAATTGGACGACTGCCTCAGTGGATTGGATAGCAGTGACGACGTTATCAAACTGTTCAAAAGGCGTTATGATTTCAATAGCCCCTTCCAATGGAGTTAAATCTTCAGCGCCAGCATCTGCAGCAACCATAAACAACTCTTCCTCATCAATACTATTTGCGTCGACAACAATGAGTCCGCATTTGTCAAATCCCCATGCGACACATCCGCGTTCACCTATCCTGCCGTCAAACTTGCCAAGCGCGTGTCGCACAGCGGCAATGGTACGATTACGGTTATCGGTAATCACCTCTATTATGAGCGCGACGCCGCCAGGACCGTATCCTTCATAGACGACTTCTTCTAAAGATTCTCCTTCAAGCTCGCCAGTACCACGAAGAATCGCCTTTTCAATGTTATCGTTAGGAAGATTACTTGACTTTGCTGTTGAAATTGCGGTACGAAGGCGGGGATTCATGTCAACATCTCCCCCACCAAGCCGCGCTGCAGCCGTAATTTCCTTAATTAGTCTTGAAAAAAGTTTACCGCGTTTGGAATCGTTTGCTGCTTTTTTATGTTTAATCGTTGACCATTTTGAGTGTCCTGACATTATCTGTGTCCTTTCTTAATTTCAGTTTTACGGAATGGAACCTGGTATGCATCAGGGGCATACAAAAACTGAAGATATGAAATTGGATAATACCTATAGATATTATAGCACATAGTCGTACAAGATACAAATAAAATGTGGATAAAGAATTGGGGTTGAACAAAACAAACACGATGTGTTACAATTGCCATATCTATAGTTTTACGGAGTTATACAAGTTGTTATGTTGCCTTTTGTCCTCAAAACTGTTGAAGAACCGGTACATCGTCTTCATGTTCTGAGCAGTGAAAACAGCACTGTAGACGTTGACGTACAAACAGAACTTTACATCAGAGAATCTGCAAGTTTGCAGTCGGGTGAGCGCGCTCTTAATCTTCAGAGACAGAATCTTGCGGTTTTACAAGGTGCTCAGGAAGCAGCATATAAAGCTTTTACAACATATCTGCAACAAATTTCTGAGCCGCAATCTTTTCTTCCAATTGAACTTTTATCCCAGTATCCATATCAGCGATACGCTTTAATTCTATCAGTCACCCGTTTTTATGAACTCCATGAAATGTTTCAAAGTACTCCAGATATTATTTGGATGGACCGTGGCAATTCTATCTTTGAATATGACGGTTATGAACTTTCTCTAAGTGCGAAGCATCATATACTTGATTCATCCGCTTATTTAGTAGCACCAGGGAAATTCACAGTATTCGTCCGTCGTGTGACTGACCCTGAAACCATCCGCTTTTTTCGCAGTGGATTTATCGACCTTACCAGTAATGCGCCGCCCCCACTCCAACTCAATGCACAAGAGGTAATTGAAGCGGTACAACAAGATATTGCCAGCAGGGAGTCTGCTATGCCGATAGGTCAGTTGCTCATGTTCCCACCATCCGCTGAAACTGAGACTGATGCGGTTGAGCATTTGACGAGCTGCCCAGAATGTAACGGCGATGTGAAACGAATCAGCAAAAGTTTTTTCTGCTTGGAATGTGACTGGGATAACCTACCGCCTTTAGCGCATCAATCATCTGGTGAATGATCACATTTTTCTTCATCCCGATATTGGCAGAAAATAGTAAAGTAGCATTGTATTGACAATTGCTAATAGGGTACCAACGACGGTTTGGAGGAGTGTGTGCCGCTCGCGGTAAACGCGTGCCCAAGCAATTAACGGAATAAGCAAGAAAAGCCACACTAAATTAGAATCAACAAGGAACACTAATACCATAATACATCCGGTTGTTACACTTGTGTGGAAACTAATTTTCCATAAAGGCGTAATGACTAAAAATACAACACTATTTACGATATAGGCTATGCACGCCCAAATGATTTTTTGATTTGCCCCAATTTTGTACAGAATTAGAGTTCCTAAAACCATGCTGATTAGCGTGAAGCAGAGGGGCATCAGTCGTTCTTCTTTGGTGGGCAGATGTAAATTGCTCACCTTTGAAAACCGAACAAGCAAGGTAATTGCTAATATCGGTAGCACTGTAACAAAAATTGCTACAATCGTCAGCCAAAGGACAACTTCCTTGCTTGTGCCTGCATGTTTGTGAATAACGAAGACAGCAGTTACAATTGGAACAATGAACGGGCTAAAAATAACTGATGTCCCCAATGCAATCCAGGCGGGGACTGCCGTTATAGTCTTTTGTGTCATCAACTATTTTTTCAACGTGTCAACGGTTTTTAGGAATTTCACTAAATCTGACCCATGCGTACTTGGGTTGACCTCTTTGTCAATTTTCACGATTTTCCCTGTTTTGTCAATGATGACCGTCAACCGCTTGAAACGTTTATCGGACTTTTCTGCGGCAGCACCAAAGAGAAAGGCAAGGTTTTTCTGCGTGTCCACTAAAAGTGGAAAGTTCAGTTTATTTTCTTCTGAAAACTTCTGATGCGACTCGGCATCATTGATGGTAATTCCAAAGACTTGGACATCGTGTTCAGCAAAACTACTCGACTCATCACGGAGCGAGCAAACTTGAGCCGTTCAGCCACGTCCAAAATCACGCGGATAAAATGCTAAGACCACGTTCTTTTTATCCCGTAATTTGCTGAGTTGATGCAATTTTCCTGCACCATCCTTGGCAATGAAATCAGGAGCAGGTTGTCCAACTTCTATTTTTGGCAGTGATTTTTTAAGCAGTTGAACAACGTCTTCGCCATGTGTACTCGTATTGACATTTTTATCAATAGCACGGATATATCCTGCCTTATCAATAACAAAAGTTCTTCGTTTTGAAGCATTGAACCTTTCCATAATACCGCTGTACTGCTTGCTTACCTCAAATTCTGTATCTGCCAGTAATGAGAATCCGAACTTTTCTTGTTCTTTAAATTTTTTATGTGAGTCAACGCTGTCTACACTTACGCCGAACAAGACAGTTTCGGTTTCTTTTATCTCGCTCAATTTATCCCGGAGCGACTGAAGTTCAGCTGTTCAGCCACCGGTAAAATCTTTCGGATAAAAGGCGAGGACAACGCTTTTCTCACCTAAGAATTCACTGAGACTTCGTTCAGTCCCTGTTTCATCTTTTAATGTGAAATCTGGGGCTATCATGCCCACTTTTAATTCTTCTGGTTTTTCCACTTCATTCTCCGCTAAAGCTAATGGAATTAAAAACGCTGCGATTAGTAGCGCAATTCCAACAAATTTAATAAATAGGTTTTGAAACATTTTTTATTCCTCATAAATTAGTTATAACGTGATTTTGATAATAAAATCCAAATGTAGATGTCCGTTGGATAGATCGCAGCGAAACCCAACCTATAGGGTATATAGTGTTGTCTGTAAAGTTGGATTTATTCATTTTCCAAAATTTTTTTCGAAAAGATTCTTCACTTCGTCCGGTGAAGTTATGTACCACTCATTCCCAGGAGCTTTCTTCTTGTATTTTCCCAAAGCTGTTAGAATACCATGAATTACCTTCTCAACTTCTTTTGGACTATCTGTTTTGATCAATAGTGGAATTTCGGGTTCTTCTGGGAACGACTCTGGAGATTTACCAATTTGATCCTTAATCCTTTGATGAGGATCTCCATCAGTTTGACCAATTTTACATTCCCAAGAAGATTTCCCTTTTGATACAGCATTTTGTCGATGAGTAGGAAAATAATAGACGTAAACCCAACCACTCCCATCTCCAATCATTTCAGTTACAGATGGTTTAGGATCATCCGGAAAGAATCGCCAATAACCTTTCGCTACTTTTTCGGCACATTTTTTATCTCTTAAACGTTGAACAGCAAAACTAATCATGTTTTCTAACTTCGCTTCAGGGGGTTTTCCTCCATTTTCTAAATGGTAGTCCGGTACATCTTCCCTTATTTGTTTCTGAGAAACTGCATCCTTTCCCGCATATAACTCAAGTATTATTTCTCTTACGGCAGCCCCTACAAGCGGCATACCACGAAATTTATATCCTTTGTTATTCATAAATTACTCCTTTTCATTCAACCTGCAAATTCTGGTTCCGGCAACTTGTGTAATCCGTGCTAATCCGCGATTCAGACAAATAGTGTAATCGGGGTTGAAAGCCGCTATCCAAAAGATGCGATACACCGTGGGCAGGGAGTGGTAACCCCCTTCCACCTACGATGCGATTTAAGCATACCACAGACTCGATATAATGTCAAGTTTTAAGTTGAAATGACACCTTTTTCCTCAAGCCAAACTTTCAAAGGGACATCCGCATCCTTTGGGGAGAAATGACCATTTGCATTGGTGCCGCCGCCAAGCAGTTGTTGACGAATTGGGTCGTTCTGTTCAAAAATTTCAGAAGGAATGGTCATATCGTCTTTGCTACGCAGCCATCGGTATCCGTATCCGTAAAAAAGTCCCTTGCGTGTGATGTCGGAATCGTTTTCACTGCGGGCATGCCATATACGTCGGTCAAAAAAGACTGCATCGCCAGGTTTACAACACACAGCAGTCGCACCTTCAGGCAGTGAGCCGTCTTTTGATCGTTCAAGTGTATCCCACAGGTGACTGCCGGGGATAACATAAAAATTTCCCCGCCCTTGCGCTGAGCAGTCTGACAACCAATAGACGACTTTGATAGATAAACGGGGACGCGGTGAACTCTCAATTTCAATGTTAACACGGCCACTGTCTTGATGCCAACCGAGTGGCGACTTATTACCGCGTGAAGATTCTGGGCGCGGCGGCGTAATAATGAAATGACTATGATAAGAGTAGATATTCCATCCCAAAATGCCCCATACTTTTGGAAAAGTCTTATACCAATCCAAAACGTTGATAAAGATTTGGTCTTTACCAAGAAAATTCGGATAGAAAAAGTTGTCGTGTGGTGTCATCCGTCTTTTGGCGTATGGGTCATATTCAGCATTTAAATGCGTTTTATAGATAGCATCAACGCGTTGTTCTAACTGGATAACAAGTTCCAAAGGCAGTGCGTCTTCAACGGTAAAAAATCCATCCGCATTTAACGCGCACAGTTGTTCGTCAGTAATTTGATGCTGGAGATGACGTTCGTCAAGCATCTCTTTAGCCTCCTAATTCACCTAAGGTAAGGGACCCTCTATTTGGTCAACAAGGTGGATAGAGTGAATGACATCACGTAGGTCAGTCAGTGGGACTTTTTTATTCTGTACGCAGTCTATAAAGTGTTGATGCATTGTGAGCACACCTTCATAACTCGGAGAATCGCGTTCGTCTACGCCATCAACTTCCCAACCTCCCATTACATTCCTTTGGTTATTCTCATAAATTTCTATTTCTTCTGGGATTTTCATGTAACATCCGATGCCGACTCCGTGCAATTCAGAGCGCAGCACGCGTCCACCTGATGCACGATTACCGAAGACAACGCCTGTGACATTGTTATCAAAACGGACAAAAGCGGTGTAAAAATTGCGTTGTTCTGCACCGAAGGTGTCGCGATGTGCTGTGACTTCAACCGGTTCACCACCTGCCATATAACGCAGTAGATCCACCACGTGACAGACATCGTTCCAAAGCGTTGTGGTAAATTCTCGATTGCCACCGATCATCTGCTTGTTAAATGTTGTGACTGCTAATGAAACGGGACCTTTTTCAGCGACTCGCCGCATCGCTTCGCGCGTAACAGCGGCATATCTGCGTTGAAAACCGACCATACAGTAAACATCGTTTGCAACTGCTGCTTCCAATAATTGTTGTGTTTCATCACTCGTTGCGCCGGGTGGTTTTTCTATAAATAGATGCTTTCCCGCATTGAGGCAGTCTAATGCTGGTTGCAAAATCCACTTTTCGTTCATCACACAGTATACAACGTCTAACTCCATCGTATCCAACATCTTGCGGTGATCTGTGAACGTATGTGGAAATTCATATTTTTGTGCCACCTGTGCAAGTTTTCCCTCATCAAGTTCACACGCTGCAGACATCTCAACATCATCTTCAAGACGATTGACGTTTGGATAGTGTGCGCCTTGGCTGCGTCCGCCTGCTCCGATAAATCCAGCTTTTAGCATTTGGGAGATTCTCCTGAAATTTCGTTAAACTTGCGCGTATTTTATAATTTGATCCGATATATTGCAAGCAGATTTTGATTAACCTGCTACACACAAAAAATAGTTGAACAATTTAGGCAAAATTGCTACTTATAGGATTTTAAACCTACAAACACCGTTTTTTATAGAGAATGATCCATTTTTCGGAAGATTCCGTGGCGCAATCTGTTAGTTTGCGTCCTCACAGGCACAATCTAAATGCAGATTAATTTATTAATTCGGTCCGCATGAAACAAGAGTACCCTGCTGCTAGCGAGGCGGGGAATGCCTAAATGGCATTCATACCGTTGATTTCTTCCTAACCTCGCCACATTACCGATTTATTTTTTTAATCTCCATTGAGTTTGCGTCCTCACAGGCACAATCTAACAGTTTGTGCTACTATGTGGCAACCTATGTTAAAACGATAAGAAATCCAACAAATTACCAAACTTTTACAATTTTCTGTCCAAAAAACTTGACAAAGTTTGTGGTGAAATGTATACTTTAAGGATACGGTATGCAAAATGTTTGGAATATTATTGCACGCCAACGACTTAATACTGGAAAATAGTTTTGGTTGACATTTTTTGTAACCAATGCCATAATAAGTAACGTTAGTTTAAAATAGCAAAATCGGTTTGCCGGAAACTTACGATAATCAAACCGAAACCCAAAAAACGGAAGGTCTGCTCAACGAACAGGCACAGACCTGAGACCAGAGGTTAGTTCAGAAGAGATTTAAATCCCTGAATCTGTTCTTGATATTTCAAATTGTATTTTCGGGCGCGATCCTACGCACATCGCCCCAAATAGTTATTAAATGTTTAGTTAGATTTTTTATGAGGAGAAATTAATGCTTACCGTTTCCTGCACAAGCTTAAGTGTGCAGCTTACAGTTGCGTGTTTTCTCATAACTCCCCGTATTATTAATAATTAAATTTTCATTTAGTTTGTGTTACAAAGCAAATTACACAATCTTGTCAATCCGATAACTCTGAAATTTTGGTTTAGACAAGAAAGATGGGTTCATGCTCTAAAATTGGCGTTTCTGGTGAGGTTTGCGAATCGCACCAGAAACGCCATTTTAGTGCCTGATTTTCTTGTTGGAGGGCTTTGGAAGCCCGATTTTGTCCGCCTCACTCTGTCCAATCGGGGTTTCAAACCCGCAGCATGCCGTACGCGCATGCTGCTTAAGGCATTCCCCGCCTACCGCTTGTGTGTAAGTCCTGAAACTAAATACCCCTGCATCATGGCATTTTCGCTTGATTTACTTCTATGTTTAGGCTAAAATAGAGGAAATCAGATATGTCTCGGAACAGAAAATGTCAAGTCCTGCTTACATCCTTTCAATTGACCAAGGGACAACCGGTTCCACGGTCCTACTTGTGGACGCACAAGGTAACATTGTATCACAAGGGTATCAGGAATTCGATCAACATTACCCACATCCCGGATGGGTAGAACATGATCCTGACGAAATTTGGGATGCTACACAAGCCGCTATTACGGATGTGTTACAGGAATCTGGAATCAAGCGTAACATCTTGGCAATCGGTATTACCAATCAACGCGAAACCACTGTTGTATGGGATCGCAAGACTGGAAAGCCGATCCACCCAGCGATTGTGTGGCAATGCCGCCGCACAACCGATATCTGCACCCACCTCAACGCACAAAAAGGTGTAGCAGCACACGTAAAAACCAAAACGGGACTTGTGATTGATCCTTATTTTTCTGCAACAAAGGTAGCATGGATTCTTGACAAAGTAAGTGGGGCACGGAAAAAGGCAGAACGTGGTGAACTTGCTTTCGGGACTATTGATACATGGCTTCTGTGGAAATTGACAAATGGGACCGTCCATAAGACTGATTATACAAACGCCTCGCGGACTTTGCTCTTTAACATTGATACGTTTTCTTGGGATGAGACGCTCTTAGAGATTTTTAATATCCCGAAAGCGATTTTACCGGAAGTTTGCCCATCTGCAAGTCGTTTTGGCGTGGCAAAAATTCCACTTCTGGCGGAGATTCCAATTGCCGGTGTTGCTGGTGATCAACAATCTGCGCTGTTCGGTCAGCTCTGCCTGAAACCAGGAATGGGAAAAAACACTTACGGTACCGGATGTTTTCTGATGCTAAACACCGGCGCGAATAGAGTCGAATCAAAGTCCGGACTATTAACCACACTTGCTTGTAGTCTTGATGAGAAACCGATGTACGCATTGGAAGGGAGTGTATTTATTGCGGGTGCTGCTGTGCAATGGCTCAGGGATGGTCTACAAATAATAGAATCTGCAGAAGAGACAGAGATTATTGCAAATCGTGTAGATGATTCAGCGGGGACTATTGTTGTGCCAGCATTCACTGGTCTCGGTGCCCCCTACTGGAATGCTGAAGTCAGAGGTGCTATCTTCGGGTTAACGCGAGGCACAATCCGCGAACATATTGTCCGTGCAACATTAGAATCAATTGCGTATCAATCAGCAGATGTGGTCAGTGCAATGTTAGGAGATGCTGGTACTTCGCTTGAGCGTTTACGCGTGGATGGCGGTGCTGTTGCCAATAATTTCTTGATGCAGTTTCAAGCAGATATTTTAGGTATAGATGTGGAACGGCCTGAACGAATTGAAACAACCGGACTCGGTGCTGCTTACTTGGCAGGAATTACTATGGGTGTTTGGAAGGATATTGACGAACTTGAAAACCACCGAAAAATTGACCGCCTCTTTTCGCCTCAGCTGAACGCTCAGCAGCGAAATGAAAAACTTGCTGACTGGCGTGGTGCAATTCAAAGGTTAAGCGCTGATGTAAATGGGATGTAGCGATGCGTTTGCAGTGGAAGTATTCTTTAATCATAAACTTAACAGTTGTTGCTGTCCTCGTCGTTTTCTACTTTTTGGACAGTGTTCGAATTCGTAGAGAGATGCGTGCTCTTCATGCCTTAGGGGCAGAACAAAGTGATACGTTAAAAAGGCTCGCTGAGAATACCATCCTCAACGCAGTTGTTACGGAACTTACTACCTCACAAGCCTTTAATGTCGAAAGTATTAATCAGATTCTTCTTAATCTTAAACAAGATCCTGATATGAAGGATGTTCTGAATGTTCAGGTTACTTTAGGAAATACGCGCGTCCGTTCAAGTTTACTTACACAAGACGAGGCAACTGTTTTTTTCTTAGGAGAAGACGACATTCAACAGATTAAAACTTATGGGGCAAAAATTGATACAATGGAGGGGCAAGATGCAACAGTCATTATTGTTAAATATACTATTCCACCAAAGCAGTTGGAATCTCAAACATCCGCAAGCGTTGAACAAATTTCGTCTGAAGAGCTTGAGGCATGGGAAAAGCGTGTCCGCGAAGGAATCGGCTTGGCACCGGACACACCCGTTTTAATTGAGGGAGTAGGACCTGAGTTCATTTATCAAATAGCACTTCTTAACCAGGGAAAATTTCATATTGATCTGTATCAGATGTTTGTATCGAATAATATCGATCTGTCTCCGGATGCAACGGTGGCAATAGATCAAGAAAACAACCGATGGCAAATCACAGATACAAAAACAGGGCACGTATATAATTTATGGCTGGAGGAAAATAATTTCTGGATTCACACGGCGCATGCTAACAGCGGTTATATCCGAGTGTTGTTTGATGTGCCATATATTGCGAAATCTATCCGTTCATCACTGTTCACACTTGCAATTTTCACTGTGATTGTTGGCGTGTTACTTGTTGTTTTAATTGATTTGATGACGAACCACTTCATTATGAAACCGCTTGCCCGAATGACCGAGATCATTCAAAATGCTGAAACGGGTAAATTCTCATCCTACTTACATCAGAATTACGGCTCAGATGAAATCAGCAAAGCGACCCGTAATTTAGTTCGGATGTTTATCCAATTGAAAACATCACATTCAAGAAAGATAGCAGCACTCGGACAGTTTGCTGCTGGGGTTGCACACGAAATTCGGAACCCCCTCAATTCAATCGGAATGACAGCCCAACATTTAAAATCGGTCTTCTCTCAACCCAAAGTCAACCCGGAAGATATTGAAGAGGCAAAAGAATTTTTAGATATTGTTGACGAGAAAATACAGGTGCTAAAGCAGACTTCAGAACAATTTTTGACACTCAACCGACCTCAAAAACTTAATTTAACAACAGTCAATTTGAACGATCTCTTGAACGCTGTTTTATCTGAATTTGTGCTTGTTACAGAGGAAGCAGAAGTTCAAATTATTCGGAATTTTGATCCAGAACTCCCAGATATGCAATTAGATGAGATGCTAATGCGTCAAACTATTTTTAATTTTGTCCAAAATAGCGTCCAGGCAATGCCTAAAAGTGGAAGTATTTACCTGACGACAACCTTAGAAGAGGTAGGGGGTGTTTCTAACGTTACACTTGAAATTCGCGATACCGGTATTGGCATTCCAGAAGAAAATCAGGAACGGATTTACGATGCCTATTTTACGACAAAAGAAGCGGACGGGGGTGCTGGGCTTGGGCTTGCGATTTCGCACCAAATTATTACTGCACATCAAGGCAAGGTTGAGGTGAGGAGTAAGATCGGTATGGGAACGGCTTTTAAAATCACGCTTCCTCTTAAAAATACAAAAAGTTAAATGATGATTGTTTCGCCATCGTGGAGTGGCGAAACGTGCGTTGGTTCAAAGGAACAAAGCGGCGAAGGATATGCAAAAAGGCGTTGCAACTTGCACTGGAGTCGGAGAAGAAGCCTTGAGAAGTATCCACAAGTTATCAGAACACTATTCCAAAAACATATCCTCTTCTATGGAGGAGTCCATTTGTCCGCATAAATCTGGCCAATTGAAGTCTCTTTTCCTTGAAATCTTTTACAAATTGATATACAATTTTCACGGCACTTAATAGGATATGGTAAGTGGAGGCTTAGATTGCGTGTTATAACTTTCTTATCAGAACATCCAAACTTGCTTGTTTTATCCTCTTCTGATAGAAGTTGGTTGCGCTCACGATTCCCGCTTTTGGGACAACTGGCCAATGCAGATTATTTCTGAACATAAACTTACTGAATTTGCAGAAAGACACGCAACCTCCAGAGCAGGGATCCTCCGTTGGCTTCAGTTGATGCGACAACAGGATTTTAATTCAGTAACAGAATTGCGAAAAATATTTCCTCACGCTGACTTAGTTAAAAAAGAAACACCTGTGCAACTAAGGCAGCGAGTTCCTTACAGTAGCCGAGAAACAACGTTTACAGTCTTCAACATTGGCGGTAACAAAGCGCGACTTATTACAATTATGCGATATGGACATCAGCAAGTTGTCATTCATGAAGTCCTGACACACGCTGAGTATGATGCATGGAACAAGAAAAGGTAAGATATGATGTTTACTGAAATGCCAACTCCCAAAGATATATTGTCAACATTCGCGCCTTTTGGGCCACCAGTCTTAAACTCACACGGCTTGCCAGCTCAGGTGTTACCCGCGGCGACACAACCTTCCACCAAGGTACTTGTTGATGTTACACCTTACCCTGAAAGTGCTACACAGTGGCTCACAAGTTTATTAGACCTATTTACGGGTATCGTGAATCGGAACGAAGACCTTAGTAGTGTTGTCGTAACGGAAACCGAATACCAACAACTTTCAGTAGTCTTGGACGATTTAATCTATAGTGTCGGTGAGGACGAAAGTCATCCCTTGTCGGCAACAATGACATTGGCCGGTGTTCTTATTAAAGCGTATGAGGATCAACACTTTCCAAAGTTAGCAGATATTTTTCCTGAGCTGATAAAAGAGACATCTGATAAGACAATTAGCAAAGACAGGAAGGTCTCTGCTAACGTCCCAGGACAAATTGAGACAGATTTTGTCTCTGTTTTCTTTTCTATCGGTTGTCTTCTCTGGAGAGGTGGTAAGATAGAAAGGGCTATCTCTGCCTATAACTCAGCAATCCATCTAAATCCCGATTATGCTGGAATTTATGCAAGTCGAGGCGAAGCAAAATCCAGTCTAAATGACCTTATGGGTGCCAAGACAGATCTTCAGCAGGCATTGAAACTTGCAGAAGAACAGGGAGAAGATGACTTTAGCACTGCCATAAAAGAACGACTTCAGGAATTTGACATGGTAGAGGCTGTTATCGCATATTTCTCTGAACCCAGGTTTGCTAAATTTTCTATTCTCAGAGAATGTAGAATTCAAATAGGGCCCCTTCATAGCAGAGCCGACATTGTACTTCGCGATGCACAAGGAAATTTTATCGCTATTACAGAGTGTAAATTACCAAGTGGGCCAAGTTACGCCAAACCGCTGCAGAGTTTCCTCTGTGCAACTGACACCCCATTCGGTATATTTGCTTCCAGCACAAATAGAGATTCGTGGGTCTTCTATGAAAATCTACGGCACAACCGGTTTCAACGAATTGAACGTCTTGATTTTGAGAAGCGAGTTCTTGAGTAAGCAAAATAGTCTGAAAAATTTTTAAAATAGTCCAGTTCTGTTTTCGTTTGTTCATCTCACAACGGCTGTGCAAAACACAAAACATACCCATCATGATCCTTCAGTTCAAAAGCACGCAAACCGTCATCAGTATCTTCCAACGGTTCGTGGAATGCTAACCCACGCGATTGATACTCCGCATAAAGCGCATCCGGATCAGAAGTCAAAATAAAAGCATCCCAGCGCGCCCACTCATGCCGAGTGTGGTTTGGCACTGGATGGATATATTCAGTGATCTCTTTGAGAAGTATCCGCACATTATCACGACACACGATACCAAAATACGGATCATCTTCAGGGACAAGTAAATCTGTTTGAAAACCGAGTTTTTGATTGTAGAATTCTATTGACTCTGCAAGGTTATCAACAATGAAAAAGGGATAGATTCTCTCAAGTGTCGAATTGTTTGCCATTGTCTGTCCTCCTGTTTTTTTCCTATATCCTAACAGGTTTCTCTTTGACATTCAACCATACATGTCAATTTAGCGTTCCACTATCCCGGTAGGCGCGTTTACAAAACGCGCCTACCGTTTGCTTACTTTGCACGTAAAATGCCTTAAATTGACACCTATAGTTTCTCTTTGACATTCAACGTAAAAAGTTGGACATACTTTCGCGCCTTCATCCTTGAAGAAGCAGTTGAAAAATTCAACGTTTTACGGTATACTCATTGCAACCGTCTCACAGGTTATATAGTAAAATCCACAATTACCTGCACATTGGCGAGGTTAGGAAGAAATCAACGGTATGAATCATGGCGAATGCCATACGGGGAATGCCTAAATGGCATTCATACCGTTGATTTGGCGCATTCGTCTTTAGGCATTCCCCGCCTCGCCAGCGAGAGCGTGGTGGGATTGTTATTCATTGAATGTAAACATATTTTCGGATTGGACTATAAAACCAAAAAGCGGAGAGACACAATGGCACAACAAAGACGAAGGAAAAATCGAGCAAAAATCAAAGCGGCATACCTGAAACGCGGCGATATGTATAACAGAAGACGGGAGTTTACTAAAGCGAAAGCAGCTTTTTTGAAAGTGCTTGCGATAGATGCAGATGACGCGGACGCGCATCACAATATTGGCATAACCTACATGGCACTTGAGGCACCTGAAACAGCGGTTTCCCACTTCAAGAAGGCACTCGCCCTGAATCCTAAAATGTCTGAGGTGTATTACAAACTTGGGTACGTTTACGTAGAATTGAAAAGATTTGAAGATGCGATGGAGATGGGCACTGCCGCACTCGCAGCCGATAGAGATGAAGAAAAGGAAAAGGCACACTACGTCCTCGGACGCGCTTACATCGGACTGGACGCTTACGAAAAAGCACTCCATCATTTTCAGCAGGCACGCGAGCTTGGCCTGGATACCATAGAGCTTGATTTCTATATCGGGAACACTTACGCTTTCTTGGGCGAATATGATCTGGCACTTGAGCATTTGCAGCAGTCACTTACCCAGAATCCAGAAATTCCCATGGTACACAATAGCATTGCACTGGTCTACATGAGGCAGGGTAGGTTTGAAGAGGCAGAAGAATATATTACCGACGCGCTTTTGTTAGATTCTAGCTGTGAGGCCACCTACGAAGTTTTGGAACTGTTTGAACAGGAGCAAAAAGCACAAAAACAGGAGGAAAATACTTGACAGCAACGCTCAGATGGGGCATACTCGGTTGCGGCAATGTCGCCGAACATAAAGGTGGACCACCACTTTACACCGTTGACGATTCAGAACTCATTGCAGTGATGCGGCGGGATCGCGCGAAGGCACAAGACTTTGCCAATAGACACGGTGCCAAACGTGCCTATACCGATATTGACCAACTCTTATCGGATGACGAAATCAATGCGATTTACATCGCAACGCCGCCTTATCTCCACTGCGAACAGACAATCCTTGCTGCACGCGCAGGTAAGCATGTCCTCTGTGAAAAACCGATGGCGATGACAGTTGAAGAGTGCCAAAAGATGGTGGACGCTTGCCGTGAAGCAGGGGTTACTTTGATGCTCGCTTACTACCGAAATCACTATCCGAATGTCCTCAAAATGAAAATGCTGATGGATGAAGGTGCTATCGGTGATGTTGTACTGGCACGTATCAACTGCACAGGTTACTATAACCCAAATCGCCAAGACTTGAAGAATTGGCAGATAAACCCAGAGATTAGCGGTGGCGGTGTGCTGATGGACATAGGCAGCCATCGCATTAGTCTGCTGCAGTATCTGATGGGCGACATTACATCGGCACGCGGTTATGCGGAGACAGTACATTTAGATGCTGCGGTTGACGATTCTGCTGTGTTTTCCCTCCGTTTTGAGAGCGGCGCGCATGCTGTTGCAAATATCAATTGGAATGTCGGTATCGGCATTGATGATGTTGAAGTTTACGGCACTGCAGGTTGTTTACGGTGTTCACCGCTGAATTCAGGCAACCTAACACTTGAGACAAAATCTGATGGACGGGTAGAATTGGATCAAACGCCATTACCACATACACACACAGGACTTGTGGAAGATTTTATCAATCATCTCAAAACAGGTGAACCGATCCGATGTTCAGGTGAAGCAGGGTTACAGACAAATGCCATCATCGCGCAGATAATGTAGAAGTTCCTCTTTGTGTTGTTAGCCCGCCAATTTATCTCTTTAGTATGGAAGATACCCAAAAATCCTACACCCTTATACAGAAAGACAAAAAGACCGAAGCGCGCGTTGGTAAACTACACACGGCACATGGGGTTGTGAATACCCCGATTTTTATGCCTGTAGGCACCCGCGGCACCGTGAAGGCATGCACACCGCAAACGCTATCCGAACAGATTCGTGCCGAAATTATCCTTGCGAATACCTACCATCTTTATCTACGTCCAGGGCACGAAATTATCCAAGAAGCAGGTGGTTTGCATCAGTTTATGGGATGGGAGAAACCGATATTAACCGATAGTGGCGGGTTTCAGGTCTTTAGCCTCGGCCCGCTACGAAAGATAACGGAGGAAGGGGTCACGTTTCGTTCCCCTATAGATGGCACGGAAAGGTTTATCAGTCCTGAACGTTCCATTAAAATTCAGAACGCACTCGGTGCAGATATTATTATGATATTTGATGAATGCCCTGCGTTACCTAACGAATATGAATATCTTAAGAACTCAATGGAAATGACGCTGCGTTGGGCTGAGCGAAGTAAAAAAGCGCATCAAAATCCGCACCAACTACTTTTTGGAATTGTGCAGGGTGGCATGGAACGCGATCTACGGCAAGCAAGTGTTGAGGGAACGGTATCGCTTGATTTTCCGGGATACGCTATCGGTGGATTGAGTGTCGGTGAAGAAAAGGATTTAATGAATGAAATGTTGGCATACACCGCACCGCTGCTGCCAGAAAATAAACCGCGCTACTTGATGGGGGTCGGCACGCCAGAAGATTTAGTATATGGAGTCCGCTGTGGTGTTGATATGTTTGACTGTGTGATGCCGACTCGGAATGCCCGCAACGGTTCGCTCTTTACATCTGAAGGCATTGTCCGAATTAAAAACGCCAAATATACACGTGATTTTAACCCTTTGGATCCAGCATGTAGTTGCTATACCTGCCAGAATTTTACACGCGCCTATCTCCGGCACCTGCATATAGAAAATGAGATACTCGGTTCGCAGCTGCACACGTTACACAACTTGTATTTTTATATTAGTTTGATGCGTGGGATTCGGCGTGCTATCTGTGATGGTAGTTTTGCGGCGTTATCTGCTGACGAACCGGATATTGGTGTGTTGGTGAAGTTAGGACAACCTACGGACGTGGAAAATCTGCAATAGAAGTCATATTGAGTAAAACATAAGTATGCGTTAAAATAGAGAAGAGAAGGGTATACTTTATGCCCATTCTTTCTACTGCTGAGTTGTGCCTGCGCAAACTGAAAGTGGACGCTACAGAAGAGTTAATGCGGTAGTATCAAATCTACTTAATGAGTGTTCGGAGGAGTTGTCCTGTGTTCGGATCCCACAGATGGACTTTATCTCTACCGGCAGTTACAATCATCTTGCTATCCGGTCTGAACGCCATCTGTCTGTCAAAAAAACTCATATCCGATTTGAGCCTTCGGAGGGGTTGTCCTGTATTCGGATCCCACAGGTGGACTCCACCCCAACCGCCACTTGCGATCATTTTGCCATCCGGACTGAACACAACGTTGGTATCGAAAGTCGTATCCCTTATGAGTGTTAGGTTGTCACTTAAAAAGTCTCGCCTCAAAAGGACACTCAATCTGGGTCGAACTCGGTGAATCATTCGGAGGTATCGTCCAGTGTCCACATTCCACAGACAGATGGTAGCGTTTGAACCGCCACTGCCAGCAATGATATGCTTTCCATCCGGACTAAATGCAACGCTGGTGAACGTAGTTGTACCCGTTTCAACAATTGTGCGTTGATCGAGTGTACGGAGCCGGTGCCCCGTGCTTGTATCCCACAGATAGACTTCACCCCAACCGGCACTTGCGATCGTTTTCCCATCCGGACTAAACGCCACGCTATAGACCATACCCTTATGCTCTTTGAGTGTGCGTACGTGTTTGCCTGTGTCCGCATCCCACAGATGGACAGTTTTTTCCCAACCGGCACTTGCGATCGTTTTCCCATCCGGACTAAACGCAATACTGTTGATTATATCCTTATGCCCTGATAGAATCCGTAGTTTTATACCTGTGTTGCATCCCACAAATGGACTTTATTCCAATCGGCACTTGTGAGTATCTTGCCATCTGGACTAAACGCGATGCTGTTGACCGTAGCCGTTTGTGAGCTAAAATTCTCAAGTTCTTCACCTGTCAACGCATCGTAGAGCCAAATACCGTTTGTCCATGCCACCGCTATTTTCGTGCCATCAGGAGAATATCTAACATCATTGACACTACCTTTATGCTGATTTGATTCCTGTCCTATATTATCACCTCTGCCCGGATTATCAGTATTTCCCCTTAATCTATTTCGGACATTCGGTTTCGCCTCAACATTCAGCACAACAGGTGCATCCATCAGTTCCACTGCCATCTCAGATTGTGCATCTAAACTATAGGGTTGCTGGAAACGGGATAAGTCTTGACTGCCTATTCCGAGCATCAACACAATTAAAGCAATACCCGACGCGCCTATCACCCACGGCATCAACGGTTTACTTCCTGATGGTGCAGCAGGTTTGATTCGGTCTATCTTTCGCATAATGTTTTCGGTAAGATTTGGGGATAGTTGAAAGTTGCTAAGTGCCTCTCTAATCATCGGTTCCTCCTTTTTGAGACGTTGCCGCGCACGGTGAAGACGGAGCTTGATCGCACTTGTAGATACACCTAAAAACCGACTGATCTCTTCAACCGTCATCTCGCCAAAATAGTGAAGTGTCATCACTGTGCGTTCACTCTCTTTCAGTTTTGCCAGCAGTTTTTTCACCACTTCGCGTTGTGTTTCAACTGTAGTCTTTGCGTGTTCCTCTGCGATATATCGGGAATATGCGGACTCATCTATCCACTCGGTGTCTGCCCCTTCTAACGATTCAGTTTCAATCCGTTTCTTACGAAGCCATGTGAGGCATTGGCGGGTTGCAATCACATAGAGCCACCCGGAAAACTGATTTAGGTCTTTTAAAGTTGACAGTTTTTGATAGACTTTGAGAAAGGTGTCTTGTGTTATCTCTTCAGCGATGTGGAAATCGCCTATTTTCCGCCAAGCGAGTGCATGCACCTGCTTTTGATATTTTTCCACCAAACGGACAAAGGCAGTTTCATCACCCGCGAGGATGCGGTTTATTAGTGCTACATCTTCGTTTTTCATCAGACACCTCAAGAAAGAGATTGCTTTATATCTTATCAATATATAGTGACGCGGGTTAGGTGTGAAATGGTTACATAATTCTGTAAAAGAGAGTTTGATGTGTTGAATTTGTTCAGTAGAAACGACAAGAAATTGTCTTGGAAAGTTTACCGGTGAAGTGAAACTGCAGGATAGTCCCTCAAAACCAATTCTTCTTTAGGAAATGGAAAGGGATGTGTCCATATTTTGGCAAAAGTTTGGGATAAGGTGCGTTGTCTGAGACGTTTCTCATTTTTCTCCCAGAATCACGGATGACACGGATTACGCGGAAGACGCGGATGGGGGTTGGCAAGATAAGTTCCTTTTCAAGAGATTGAGGCAAACTTTGAATAGGAATTTGGGAGTCCCAAACCCAAAAATCCGCGAAATCGGTGAAATCTGTGATAGTCCGTGATTCAGACAGAAAATGGGAAACGTCTCAGACAACGCACCTTATCCCAAACTTTGCCCAAATATTTACACCCCCTTACCTCTCCAAAATTTGACAATTCACCTATTTTATGTTATAATAAATTGAGAAACCCGAATTTGAGAGGAGAAATATCTTGCCGACTCCTGAGAGTCAACGCAATAGGATCACGAACAAAAAGATTCGCATAGCACCTTCAGTGATGTGTGCTGATCTCTGTAATTTGGAAACAGATATACGCGAATTGGAAGAAGCAGGGATTAGTTTATTTCATTTTGACTTAATGGATGCACACTTTGTGCCAAACATGCCCATTGGATTGGCACTCATTGAACAATTACGGCAAAAAACAGATTGTGCTTTTGACATTCACCTGATGGTGCAAAATAACGATTTTTTTGTGGAAGCAGTCGCAAAAATAGGTGTTCAACAGATCGCTGTTCATGCAGAATCTGCTACACATCTGGATAGAACTTTATCGGTAATTCAAGGACACGGTATAAAAGCAGGTGTCGCTTTGAACCCAGCGACCCCGCTTTCCGCGATAACGTATATTATTGACCGACTTGACTTTGTGCTGATTATGACCGTGAATCCAGGGTTTGCCGGTCAGAAATTGGTGCCAGCAACCCTACAAAAAATATCGGATTGTCGCGTTTTTTTGAACGAACGTGGTGTTGACCTCCCGATTGAAGTTGACGGTAATGTCAGTTTTGAAAATATACCGAAAATGGTAGCAGCTGGCGCAGACATCTTGGTCGGCGGCACCAGTAGCGTTTTTCACAAATCAGGCTCTCGCGCAGAAAATATTCAACAGATCCATCAGGCTATTTCGCTTGGACTTGCAAAAGAGGAATGTGATGCATAACGGTTTGATGGAGGCACTTGTGCTGCACGGTGTTGGAGATTTACGCCTGTCACAAATGCCTATTCCAAACGTCCCTGAAGGGCAAATCCGAGTCCGAATCGGTTTTTGTGGTGTGTGTGGTTCCGACATACCAAGGATATTTTCTAAAGGCACTTATAGTTTTCCCACAGTTTGTGGACACGAATTTGCTGGAACTATAGACTTATGTGGTCCAGGTGTTGAAGGGTTTGAACAAGGAGACAGAGTCGTTGTTTTTCCACTGATTTGGTGTGGAAAGTGTGATGCTTGTGAGAGCGGGAAGTATGTGCAATGCAGCAACTATGACTATCTCGGTTCACGCAGTGATGGAGCATTTGCCGAATTTGTCGTAGCACCGAAAGAGAATCTTATCCGTGTACCGAACGGCGTAACTTTGCAGGAGGCAGCCCTAACAGAACCTGCCGCGGTAGCACTCCACGCACTTCGCAGGGTGCAGGATTCACTTGTTGGCAAAACAGTTGCAATTTTTGGTGCTGGTCCAATCGGGTTAATGGTAGCACAGTGGGCAAAAATAATGGGCGCAACGCAGGTGCTACTGTTTGATATTGTTACTGAAAAACTTGAATTGGCAAAACGTCTCGGTTTTGAAAATGTCTTTAACAGCACAGTAGAATACCCCGTTGACGTGGTAAACGCGCAGACTGAAGCAAAAGGAGCACACGTCTGCATTGAAGCAGCGGGCGTCCCACAGACATACCTTTATACGTTAGGTAGTGTTCAACGGGGCGGTAGTGTCGTATTGCTTGGAAACCCGGTTGCAGATGTAACCTTACCTGCATCTCTTATCTCACAACTCATGCGGCGCGAGGTACGTCTATTGGGGACATGGAATTCCGATTACAGTATATCTGGTAATGACGACGATTGGCGAGCAGTGTTACAAGCAATGGCTTCTGGCATGTTAGACCTCACTTCGCTGATTACACATAAGGTGCCGTTGACAGATAGCACTGAAGCATTACACATGATGAAGGACAAAAGCCAATTTTACGCAAAGGTTCTTATTCATCCATCGTAAGTTCCGGCAGAGAACAAGGAGAAATATGAAAGCGGCTATACTTGAAAGCCTTGAAAACTTAAATGTTCAGGATGTTCCAGAACCGGAAATTGATAACGACTCCGCATTGATGCGAGTGGAATCTGTCAGTATATGCGGTTCCGATGTACGTATCTTCCATCACGGCAATCCTCGTGTCAAACCGCCAACGATTATCGGACACGAAAATTCAGGTGTGATTGTCAAAGTCGGTAAAAACGTTACCCGTGTCAAGGAAGGCGATCGCGTCTCCATCGGTGCAGATGTACCGTGTGGGCAATGTCATTGGTGTAGGGACGGACTCGGAAACAACTGTGATATTAATTACGCCATCGGTTATCAAATTCCCGGTGCTTTTGCGGAATATATGAAACTACCCCGCCTTGTTTTGGAAGAAGGACCTGTTACCACATTTGATACCACCCTCAGTTTTGATGAAGCTGCCCTCGCTGAACCCCTCGCTTGTGCTATCAATGGACTTGAATTAGTGAATATGTCTCTCGGTAAGAGCGTTGTCATTATCGGTTTGGGACCGATCGGGTGTATGATGATTGACCTCGCCCGTGTCATGGGCTCAACGAAAGTTATCGGTGTTCAAAGAAGCAAACTGCGGATGGAGATAGCAAAGTTCTACGAAGCGGATGTCTATATCGCCTCTGAAGAAGAAGATGTCGTAGAACGCTGTCGCGAAGAAACAGATGGAGAAGGTCCAGATATCGTTATTACAACATGCGCTTCTGTTGAAGCGCATGAACAGGGTGTTGAGATGGTCGCACACCGTGGGTATGTCAACCTATTCGGTGGATTGCCCAAGACTATGCGTCCAATGAGTGTTCTCTCAAATACAATCCACTATAAAGAGTGTTTTGTTACCGGTTCCCACGGATGTGTGCCGCGCCATCACGAATTGGCAGTCCGGCTCCTTGAAAAAGGTTTAGTCCGTGTACAACCGCTTATCACACACTACTTTCCACTTGTTGAAATTGACAAAGCTTTTGAAGCAATGGAATCCCGAAAGGGTATGAAGATTATGATTCATCCCCATGCTGCATCTCCGTAAGGTGAGACAGCACAAAGTTAGAGTAAATGCGTATGAGCGATTTTTCTAAATTTATTAGAGAGATACCGAATTTCCCAAAACCGGGTGTTTCATATAAGGATATTACACCCCTTTTAGGAAATAGATTTGCCTTTAATGCTGCAATTGAGGTATTCGTAAACCGGTTTAAATCTGAGAGGATTGACGTAATTGTAGGGATTGATGCGCGAGGTTTTATTTTGGCTTCAGCACTTGCCCATCGCCTCAATATCGGTTTTGTTCCTATCCGTAAAAGTGGGAAATTACCTTTTGATTGCTACGAAATCACCTACGACCTTGAATATGGCACTGATACACTTGCTATTCATCAAGACGCTTTTCCAAGGGGGAGTCGTGTACTTATATGCGACGATGTTTTAGCAACCGGCGGAACGCTTTCTGCCTCAGTTGAACTCGTGAAAAAACTTGGTGGAGATGTAATCGGTATTGCCCTTTTTTTAGAACTCACAGAATTGGAAGGACGAAAAAAAGTTGCGGATCAACCGGTCTTTTCTCTCCTCGAATTTTAGCAATACTTGTGATGTTTTAATAGATAGCCAAGTTGCCACGGACAAGTTTTTAATAGAAAATAACACATCTTTAGGAAATATCGTAGCGTAAACTGTCAGTTTGCGCACTTGCAAGCACAATCTAAATGAAGATTAAAAAGTAAATTGGGTAATTTGGCGAGGTTAGGAAACCTCGCCAGCAAGAGATGTACACCTGCTGCTGGCGAGGTTTCCTAACCTCGCTAAATTACCGAAATATTTTCTTAATCTTCAGACAGATTGTGATACTATGTGTCGCAACTTAGGTATAATAGATAGGACAACAAATTTGGACATAGAACGGAATTCTAACAGTAAACGCGCCTGTAGCTCAGGGGATAGAGCAGGGGCTTCCTAAGCCTCGTGTCGGGGGTTCGATTCCTCCCAGGCGCACCTGAACCATTCTTCCATAAATTCATAAGGGGAAATCTCTTAAAATATCAGGACTTACGCATTCCCCCTTGATAAGGGGGGTTAGGGGGTAAATAGTCCGATATTCAGTGTTTTTAGTCTTTTTAACCCCCTAAATCCCCCTTATCAGTGGGACTTTAAGAGAAAATGCGTAAGTCCTGAAAATATATTATTGTGATCCTCTCGTTCGGATGTATACATAGAATTCTTACATCCATAAATATAGTTTGAGAAAATAGGAGCATTTAATGTACAGATTCAATATCTGGAAAATTGTTTTAATACTTGGCGTTCTGCTATTATCAGTTTTATACCTTATTCCTACGCCAGATCGTTTCTACCTTCCGTTGTACGGAAATCTACCGCTCTGGATGCAGGAAACACTCCCACGTTTTGAAATCACCGAAGATAACGCTTTCAAAGTGGACTTGTCAGCCGTTAACTATCCAGAGGGTAAAAACTTCCAAGACGCAACCGATGAACTTCAAGACATCTTTAAAGTCCATTTGGAGAAACTTGAACTTGAAGAAACGGTTGACTATCAATTTGACACTACGGAAGCAAAAGAATTTTTCGTTAGACTCACCTCCGACAAGGCAAAGGAAAATCCGACTGCAACTCTGGAGGATTTACATCTATACGGTAGCCTTTCAACTACATTACGAAGAATAATACCCGATAACCGACTAAAACTTGGTTTGGATTTGAAAGGCGGTGTTCATCTCGTACTTGAAGTTGATTTGGAGAAGTCAAAAACGGAGTTACTCAAAGAAAATTCATACTCGATTCCAGAAAGGCTCAGATCAGAACAGGTCTTATGCCGGCAAGCAGAACAGGTAAGCGGTGAAGATGCGCTCAACGTACTTGTTGAAATCCCCTCCCGACTCAGATCCGATCCAAATGAAAAGAAAAAATATCTCGAAAAAGCTGTCAGTCTCTTAAACGAAATTGATTTTTTCGAGGATGCCGAAGTTATTGCTGAAAAAGACGCACAATCCACTTATCGACTCCACCTGAGTAACAGGGGAATGAAAGCATACAGTGACCAGGCAATCCAACAAGTATTGATAGTCTTACGAAACCGGGTAGATGCTTTTGGGGTCGCCGAACCGTCTATCGTTCAGGAAGCAAATCGTCCACGAATTATCATTGAGTTACCGGGAGCAAAGGATTCCTCAGGACCACTTCGCATTGTGCAGACGATGGGTCGGTTAGAATTTAAGATGGTAAAGAAATCACCATCCGGCGGCAGCTTATGGTCAGGTTCAGCAGATACACCCCCGCCAGACGATCTGCCGGAGAATACCGAAATTCGTTATCATTATGAAACTGGCAATTGGTATGTTTTGGAAAGTCCTGTCCTCCTAACTGGTCATAATATTAAAAATGCCAGACCTGGTTCTGGAAATACAAGTTTTGAAATCGTCGTCCTTATGGATTTTGATGGTGAAGGTAAAAGGAAATTTGGCAAAATCACTGGCGACCATATCGGTGAACATTTGGCGATACTGCTTGATGATAAAGTCCAGTCTGCTCCTGTCATCAACTCTCAAATTTTCGGTAGCGCGATGATTGAAGGAAACTTTAGTTTTCCGGAGGCAGACTATCTCTCAAATATACTTAAAGCCGGGGCTTTTCCGGTGGGGGTCAAAGTGGGTGAAGAACGCGCTGTCGGTCCCACACTCGGACAGGAATCTATTGATAACGGAGTCAAAGCAGCCGTTATTGGGCTGGGGGTTGTCCTTATCTTCATGATAATTTATTATAGGTTCTCAGGCATCATCGCTATTATCGCACTTGTCTTTAATATGATTATTATTCTCGGTGCTTTGGCAGGCTTTGGCGCGGCCTTAACACTCCCAGGTATCGCAGGACTTGTGCTGACTATCGGCATGGCTGTTGATGCAAATGTGCTTATCTTTGAACGAATCCGCGAAGAGTTACGAACAGGGAAAGCTGTCTGGGCTGCTATTACCAGCGGCTATCAACGCGCATTTATTACAATCTTGGATGCAAATCTTACAACGTTCTTTACTGCACTCGTCCTCTACCACTTCGGGACAGGACCAATCAAAGGATTTGCGGTTACACTCGGTATCGGCATCCTGGCGAGTATGTTCACAGCAATTGTTGTCACACGCGAAATATACGGCTTAACAATCGGAAATCGGGATGTGGAAAAATTGAGCATCTAATTTGTCAGATACAAAATCTGAAATATGCCCGACATGAAAACAGTGATTTCCTAACGGGCAAATTGAATATGGGAAGGATATAAAATTGCAACTATTAAGTGATACAAAATTTGATTTTATCAATAAACATCGCACCGGATTTTTATTTTCTGCTGTGTTGATCGCGATCGGCATTGCATTCCTTATTGTTAATGGTGGACCCAATTTCGGAATTGACTTCCGAGGCGGTGTTAAGATTGAAGCGAAATTCAATAGGGCGGTCACACAAGCCGAGTTGGAAACCATGTTGACTGAATTGGACTACGAAGATGTCAAAATACAACTTGAACCTAACGAAAACAAGGCTTTCATCTCTATGGGACACCGTCCCGAATTTCAGGAACAGTTCATTAGTATACCTATTCTGGCTGACCCCGGAGATGCAACTGCGACAAGCCTTCAGGTAAGCAGCACAGCAGAAAAAGTACACCTATTGACCGCTGGGGATACTGTGGAGTTAGTTGATGGCAATGAACAACGGCGCAACGAAATTAGTGACGTTAAACATATAGCTGAAGCCACAGCGATTCAACTCACTTTTGTAAATGAATTTGGTATAGACCTCACAGAAAATGCCACTATTCAAACACAAGCAAGCGTTGGAAGCATTCTTACAGAAGCGCTTCTTGCAGGTGGAGACGGATGGCAAGCGGAGTCCGAAGGCGTAAATGTTACGGAAGTAGGCCCCAGCGTCGGGCGTGACCTCAAATGGTCGGCACTTTGGTCCGTTCTCTCATCAATTGCTATTTTACTGGTTTATATTTCTTGGCGGTTTGAATTCCGTTTTGCTATCGGCGCCATCGCAGCGCTTGTTCACGATGTGCTTATCACTTTAGGTATTTTCGCTATTTTGGCAAAGGAAATTAACTTACCTACTGTCGCTGCGTTCCTCACAATTATCGGATATTCGCTCAACGACACAATTGTCGTGTTTGACCGAATCCGAGAAAATGGACAATCTTTAAAAGGTGTTGAGTATATCGAAGTCTTAAACCGAAGTATCAATCAATCGCTGAGCCGAACTGTTATTACATCCTTGACAACCCTATTTGTTGTCCTTGTTATCTTCACACTTTCCAGTCCGGGTGAAGAAATTAACACATTTGCATTAGCGCTCATTGTTGGTGTGTTAATAGGAACGTATTCATCAGTCTTTATCGCCAGTCCGATTCTGCATATATGGCAGCAAAGGGAGCAGAAAGCGAAAGCATAATTTCATGAAGGGAATTAACTGACAATCCCAAGCATTTATGCTTGGGTCTAAAAGCGCTTGACATTCGGAGATTATTTGTGGTCCAATGATAAAACTGACTCAGTGTGGGAGGTTGTTGACTCCCACACACCGCAACAACGGGAGTCAGAAACCTACAAGAGTCAGATATGCCATATAAAACACACAAGATAACATTAGATCCAACTTTTAAGGAGAGGCGTTGGTTTGCCCAGCAGTGTGGTTACGCCAGGTTTGCATATAACCAAGCCTTAGCAAATTTCAAGGCAGGTCTGGATCAAGACAACTTCCAATCGTGGCGAATGCTAAACGTCAACTTTAATAAAACGAAAAAGCGTTATGATTGGACACGTTCACAAGATCAAAGGGCTGCATTATATGCTATCAAGAATCTGGGACAAGCGATTACAAATTGGGTGAGCAAGCGTGCGAAGTTTCCGAAGTTTAAGAAGCGTGGCAAAAAAGACACCTTCACAACAGACGAACAATCCGTGCAAGTGGAAGGCAAGCGTATCAGATTACCCAAGATAGGATGGATAAAAATGCGTGAAGAGTTGCGTTTTGTTGGAGCCCAGATTATCCAGGTAACGATCTCAAGGACAGCCCATCGTTGGTTTGCATCTATCACCGTAAAGACAGAGAACACCGAAGTTGTTGACACCTCAACACACCCTATTATCGGCATTGATGTTGGTATCAACACATTAGCTACCTTGAGCGATGGCACACAATACGATAATCCGAGACCCCTGAAACGCTATGAGAGAAAACTCAAACGAGAACAACGTAAGTTGAGCAGAAAAGTGTTTAAATCTAAGAATTGGTTTAAGCAGAAACGCAGATTAGAGCGTATCCACTACCGCATTGCTTGTATCCGAGCCGATGCACACAACAAAACAACGACAGAGATTGTCAACCGTGCAAGTGCTATTGGGATTGAGACACTAAAAGTCACCAATATGCTAAAGAATAAGAAACTTGCCAAAGCATTATCAGATAGTGCATTAGGTGGGTTTCTTACAAAACTTAAGACGAAAGCCGAAGCACATGGCATACCTGTCACAGAAGCAAACCAGTTTTATGCAAGTAGCAAAACGTGTAGCAGTTGTAGACACAAGAAAGACGATTTGACACTTTCAGAGAGAATGTATCATTGTAGTCAATGTAATGTTTCTATAGATAGAGATGTCAACGCTGCAATCAACCTAAGCCACCTCGCTGTCGGATAGACAGAGAGCCTAAACGCCTGTGGAGTCCAAATAAGACCTCACGCAGTTCGGGAAGGAGGCACGAGAGACGGAAGCAGGAATCACATAGGAGAGTTGTGTGTTTCAAAAAAGCACACGACTTTAGTTTCCGTCGTGAGTATCACAATATTGATTTTTAACTCTTACACAACAGGGCAGAAACATAAACTTGATAACCCGCTCAGTGCCGAAGATTGCAGTTCACCTGACCGCCTTAAATCCCGAATAAAAGAACTGTGCGGTTTCAATGAAGAAGGTTGGTACGATAAAAGTAGGGACTACCGCTTACCTGCTGCGGAGATGTTCACAGGACCTTTATATGTTCAGTTACGGGAAGGCTTAAAACAGATTCGGGAACACGAGCAGTACGGCAAAACAACCATTGACCTCTATTTTCCATGGTATCATTGCCGAGTTGATGGAAAGATGAGTCCTGTAGGTGAAAAAGATATTATTGTTCCTTTTGACACTGCTCCCTTGCACGAACTTGAAGTTTTAGAATTCGGTGAGAACGGTGTCCTTGAGAAAACAGTAGATTTACTTGAGGGTTACGACCTCGTTTTTTCGCTATTGCGGCAAGATGATATTAAATCATTACAACGTGTTTTTGAGGTAGAACGGGCAACAACACTAATTTTTCTGCTGCCAAAAAGTCAGAGAAAGGCTGTGAATGCGGATTTACCGAATGTCCACGTTGTAGAAACTGGCAGTACTTTGCAAAAAAGCCTCCGCACCACAAATTGGGCATTGAAAGGTGTTGTGATGAGAAGATTGTGTGAAGCTGCATGTAGTCAAGGTTTTCAGGTGTTTGAAGATGTAAAGCAAGATCCGCAGCAGTTAATTGAGATTATTCAGAATCAATAGCAGAGGTTTAATCTTATGAAGATATTGGTAATTAGTTCTTGCTCAGAAAAACAAGAAGAGAAAACTTTGCCTGCTTGGGAATTGTATATAGGTGATGAACATCAATACATAAAAGCCGGCTTAAAAAAAGTATGGTCAGATCGGCAATATATCGGAATAAGTATTGATTGGCGTCTTGTTTCAACCGAACATGGATTAATCCACAAAGAATGTGTTCTTGAACCTTACGATGTTAGTACCAAGGAGAGTCGAATTTTAAAAAGTAAGAAACTCCACAAGGACATAGAGGAATTAATTAAAGATTATGATCTTGTTTTCTTTTTGTTAGGAAAACCATTTTATGAGGGACAGAGACTTGATAAGTGCCCTTTTG
>JAPPES010000124.1 GCA_028824125.1 Candidatus Poribacteria bacterium | reverse complement strand
TAAATTCTAAAATAAAATGCAAGCTTTAATTTTGCTGTTTTGCTGCTAACCGTTTTTGAACACTATCAACCTTATCTTCCATCGTTTGCGATCTGTCAATTCGTGTGCCAAACTTCAATGTAGTCGTAATTCGGGGGGCGCCCATCTCATGTACTACTTCATGACAACGTCTGATCGCATCAAACACAACATCCCATTCGCCTTCAATATTAGTGCCGTAAGCGTGTAATTTTGTTTTTAAACCTGCCGCTTTCAGCACATTTTCACATGCAAGGACGTATTTTGAAACGGATACGCCGACACCCATCGGTACAACACACAGATCCGCAATGACTTTCATGCGTACTCCCTAATTGTTGCGTAGTTTTTCCAAAATGGCGGTGGGTAAAGGCGCTGCGCCGGAGGTCGCGACACCGTCATCAACTTGTGCGGGAGACATCATGCCTGGAATAACACAACAAACAGCAGGGTGTGCTAAAATGAATTTTAAGGCAGCTTGCGGCAGGCTTCGTGCCTTATTACCGATAACTGACTTGATTTTTTCCACGCGTTCTAAATCAGCGAGAAATTTCTCACGGGACCACGTCTTACGATAATCATTTTCTGCAAATTCGGTGTCTGCATTCAGTTGTCCAGAAAGCAAACCTGACGACAGCGGTTGACGCGCCACAACTGCAATTCCTTTTTCAGCGGCGGTAGACAGGACATTGCTTGCCATCCCTTGGTTAAGGATGTTGTAAGTTAGCATCAAGGAAGATATACCAGTTTCATCTATCGCTTTAAGTGCTTGTGCTTCATTTCCGAGACATAATCCATAAAATCGGATTTTCCCTTCGGATTTGAGTTCTTCCATCGTTTCAAAGGCTTCATCCCACATTTCTGCGGGCGGTGGCGCGTGAAATTGATAGATGTCTATCGCATCCCTTTTCAATCGCTTCAAACTACCCTCAACTGATTGACGGATATAATCTCGTGAAGCGTTAAACGATGGAACTTCTCCACCTTGGCTAATCCATCCATCGGAATCCAATTCATATCCGAGTTTCGTTGCGATGATAACCCTATCTCCAAGTGCGGAAAAAGCTTCGCCCAAGAGGCGTTCAGCACGTCCACCACCGTATTGGTCAGCAGTATCGTAAAAGGTAACACCCTTTTCAAAAGCGTATCGGAGGAGATCAATAGCCTCTTTTTCACCTATATCTCCCCATTCGCGTCCGCCGAGTTCCCATGTTCCCATGCCGATTTCAGAGACGCTTAACCCTGTTTTGCCAAATTTGCGCTGTCGCATCTTTTTCTCCTCCGCGTAAACTTGTTCATATTTTACAAAATTTGGTTAATTTTGTAAACAATTATTTTTTCAGTAAACACAATTACATTGACAGGTCATCCCTATTTCTGATAAGATATAGTCGTTCAAGAACGTGACATCATTTATTACGTCAGGAAATAACTTTTTCATATATTTTTACGAAAGTTTAGACAATTTACGCGCTATGCCTCCACATCTACAAGCCCTATTAGGAAAAATGTAGATCACGAAAGCAATTATCCATTCCAAATTTAGTTTGAAAGATCGTTACCAGTGTGCTAAAATTAATCAAGTGATCACAACGAACACACTATTGATGCTAACCAAGTCTAATTGCAGGAGAAGTGAATATGCGACCACTAACAATTTCGTTGCCAGATTATCTCTATGAGAAATTGACACGACAAGCCCAATCGGTTAAAACTTCTCTTGAAGAATTTGTGCTTTTTCAACTCAAACGTGACGAGACAAAAGGGACAGCTTTAGACTTTTTACAAAAACACGCTGGCAGATGTTTGACCGTCCGAGAACCTACTTTTAAGGAAACGGAACCATTTGTCTGGAAAGTTCCGGTTATCACTAATGTCGCGCCTCCCTTAGAAGTTGGAGAGATAATCATTGATGCTGGGACAGGCAAAATTTTAAGCACAGACAAAGATGTGATTGAAATGATTAAAAAAGGACACATTAGTTTTGGGTTTGAGACTTTTGCTGCAGAAAAACAGGAACGTTTAGCAAAACTTTTGGCATTGAATAGTGAAAAACCTTTGGAATCGAAAGCGAAGCAGGAAATGGAAACCCTGCTTGCTGAGGAGCAAGCACTGCAACTCCGCAATTTAGAAACATTAGAAAAACAGCTTTTGTCATAAGTTAGGAGTTAGATGTGCGTGTAGGTGATCCATTACGTGCTACTATCGTAAGTCGCTCAGGTGGACGATGTGAGTATTGCCACTATCCAGAACACTTTTCACCTTCCGCGTTTGAGGTAGAACATATCGTTCCAATATCTACAGGTGGATTGACAGAAATCAACAATCTCGCACTCGCGTGTTCACATTGTAACGCGCACAAAGCCGCGCGTCGAATAGGGGTTGATTCGCATACAGAAACTGAAGTTAGACTATTTACCCCTCGAATTGATAACTGGACTATCCATTTTTTCTTGAACGGGGACACTGGAGAAATTCAAGGGAGATCACCTATCGGCCGAGCAACGGTTGAAACGCTTCTGATGAATGCTGAGCAACCTATCCGAGCAAGGCGAAACCTAATAAGGCTTCAGATTATCTAAATAAATCTGATTGAAAACAGCCATTAATTGTCCGAATTTTAGACATATATGAAATTATTAGTCACTGGTGGTGCTGGATTTATCGGCACAAATTTTATCCGATACTGGCTCAAGGAGTATTCAGATGATACTATTATTAACCTGGATCTATTGACGTACGCTGGAAATCTTTCTAACCTGACAGATATAGTCTTAGCGTATTCTGATCGATATTTTTTTGCCCACGGTGATATCCTGGATGATGTATTCGTTTCAGAGCTTTTAGAGACACATCAACCGGATGTAATTGTCAATTTCGCGGCGGAATCACACAATAGCCGTGCTATTTTGCAACCGCGCCAATTCTTTGAAACAAATGTGATCGGGACACAAGTTTTATTAGATGCTGCTCGTCAGTACGGTGTGCCTCGGTTTCACCATATCTCTACGTGTGAGGTATACGGTGAGCTCCCATTAGATTCGCCTGATGCTTTCGCTGAGATTGCACCTTACCGACCACAAACCCCTTACAACGCGTCAAAAGCAGCAGCCGACCATCTCGTAAACGCATATTTTCATAGCTTCGGACTACCGATAACTATTTCTAATTGTTCCAATAATTATGGAGCATATCAGCACCCTGAAAAGTTGATACCGCTTTTTACTACTAACGCTATACAAGATTTACCTTTGACGCTCTATCAAAGCAGCCACAACCGTCGAGAATGGTTGCATGTTGATGACCACTGCCGTGCAATTGCATCGGTTATCCACAACGGCAAGATCGGAGAAACATATAATATCGGCAGCGGTGTTGAAAAAAGTATTGAAGAGATTACTGACTTTATTTTAGATGTTCTCAATAAACCGCAACACCTGAAAACTTATGTGCCTGATAGACCCGGACACGATTGTCGGTACCTCTTGGATTCAGATAAAATTCACCGTGAGCTCGGTTGGGAACCGGAAATATCTTTTGAACACGGCATGCGACAGACAATTCAATGGTATGTTGAAAATCGAGAATGGTGGGAGAAAATTCAGCAGAACGCAGATAAAGAAGTAGTCCAAGAAGATAAATGGGAGAAGTTCTCTCGGCAAAAGAGGTGAGATGTATGAAATTGACAGACGACCAACTTGCAACTTGGAAGCGTGACGGAATTATCGTTGTGCCAAACGTTTTTTCGCACGAGGCAGTTTCTTTTGCATTGGAAGCAGTTGAGCGAAATGCTTATGACGGGTTAACATACACTGAATATCGCGCGAAATGGGACGATAAACCGGACGAACTGGAAAAGGCATATCAAAAAAATGATCCTATGAATCGACTTGCGGGCCCCTTTGGTAAGGTTTCGCACTTTCCAACAGGGTTAGAAGCAGTAGACAAGCTTATCGAAAATGAAACTTATCTGGAAATTGCGCAGCAATTGTTAGGCACAGAAGAAATTCGAATTAGCTATGGGCAAATTTTTCTAAGAGAAGGACTAACTGATAAGCGTTACAGTGAGCATCCCTGGCAAGGGTATCACATTGACAATGGTACTAATGCAGCGTTGCCACCACACCCTGATTGGCAACGTTACGGATATATTCTATGCAGCATTATGCTGCATAATATTGATTTGGACGGTGCACCGATGCTTATCTGTCCTGGTTCACAGGACCAACTGGATATAATATGGGAAAGACATCCGGGCAGTGCGGGTGGTCTCGGCATTCCTGACTTACGCGAGTTTAAAGAATTGGCAGAACCTATTCCCCTCGTGGCAAAAGCAGGGAGCGCTGTTTATCGGTCAAGTTATATTGTTCACGCTGCACAACCGTTTGCGAACAGAAGCAAGCAACGTGTATGGATGGGGTATCATTTCCACCGTGCCGACAATGCAGATTGGTGTTTAACTACACGACCTATCCCACGGTCAAGTCCACATTATATGAATTTTATCACGCAAACAACGCCTGCTGTGAGACGGATATTAGGTTGGCCTGCTCCTGGTGATCCCTACTACACTCCAGAAGCCTTAGATCGTTTAGCGCGGGCATACCCAGAAATTGATTTAGAACCTTATCAAAAGCGTGCTTAGGTTATTGTGGACACCACGCCATCACTGTGCCAAAACTGGCAAACATGCTGTTCTCGCCGCTTGTTAAGATACGTGAACCTTGTACAACAATCCGTGCCTCTCGACTTGTAATTTTGTAACTCACTGGTGCATCTTTGGCTATCAATGGTTCACCGTTCACGTTCTTAAGTTTGTCCAACCGATAATGCACTGACCGATGTGCAGGCACATCAAATTCACAGGAGACGTTTTCCATTGCAGTGTCTTCATAAAGCACCTCTAAGAGACAGTGTGTCCCAATATCTGCAGTGTTGGAAATGCATATAGATTCGTGTGAGAAATATCCGCCACCATGTTGTTCCCATTCCTGCTCTGCTGCAGATAACCCTGCCATGTAGCCATCGGGAATAACCCACACGTAAGCACCATCACCATCTGAAGTATAGAATTTGAGCGTATCCGTTATGGATTCTGGATTATCTTCAATTTCATCTAATGAAACCACCAGAAATCGGGAGTATAGTTGAATGCCTTTTGATGGATTATGCTTCTTTAATTCTCCTGCCACATTCAGACACAATCTATTTTCATCTAACACCTCAAGATAGCTCACGCCTTGAGATATTAGCCAATCTCCAAACGTATTGTTGAGAAGGGTTGTTAGCGTGTCAAGATTTGAGATACCTGCTTGTTTGTATTCTCGAATCGTTACGAATAGTATTCCATAAGTCATAGATTTCTCCTTGAGAGGTTTCATACCATCCAGCGTCCATCAATACCGAGCAGTGCCATCAACGCTTGCAAAAGCACTACCTCAGCATCTTCTCCGACAAACTGACGGTGGGTGTCAATATAGGTGCCGTAATCTGCCGCCCATTCACGAAAGTAGGTTTCGTATTCCCAACCATCTGCAGTACAGCGGAAATTGGAACGATCTGGATAAGGAAGTTTTTGATTTAAAAGTTCGTGTAGTTGTTCAGCGGTGGGTAGCCACAAATTTTCGGTGTTTTCTGAGATAGGTTGAAGTGCTTGAATTGCGGGGTGTCGGCACATTTTGAGGTATTTTTCAGAATGATTATTCATGGATGGGCAATGAAGTTAACAGAAATCAAACTCAGTCCTATCTTTATGTCAAAACCCATTGCTGTATATGATCTGCGATTGCATCAATATCGGTCATGGATCCATCTGCGATCTTAAGACCGAGTTCAATGATTGAATCATTTATGTCGGATCGGAACGAACAATCGTTCAAAGCTAAAAATAAGAGTGCGCTATGCATGCCGATACGTTTATTTCCATCTAAAAATACATGTCCGGTAATGATGTGATGGGCATATACGGCAGCTTTTTGGAATAAAGTCGGAAACAGTTCAGTGTCACCAAATTTCGCGCCAACTGCTTCAATTAAATAATGTAATTGGCTTTCCTTAATTATCTCGTAGTTTCCGACGTGGTCTTCAGCAACTACGAGAATATTTTCAATTGTCAAATATCTTATATGTTGCCTAACGTTTTCCATGCGCGGTCGTATTTTTGTCGTATCTCGTCTGAGACAACGATAATATCCATTTTCATTTCCCTTGCAGTCTCAATATCTGATCTTGCTTTTTCCCACTCTCCAAGGCGTAACCATGATCCGCCACGATAGTAGTACGCCTCCGCATAGTCAGGATTGAGTTCTATCGCTTTAGTATAGTCTTCAATGGCAAGGTCTACTTCACCATTTTCGCTTTTTTCTTTTCCGCTGTTAAAATATTTTTTAGCAAGTTCCTGATTCCGATCTATCATCATTTTTCTTCTCCACAATGCGAAATTACTTAAGAGTATAATACCATACAAAATGAACAGATTCAACAGAATTTCGGAGGATTAAATTAAGCTTGCACCGACAGGCGTCCTTTAGCACACAATAACCCTTGCAAATCCTGCGATACTCCATTATAATATCTCACGCCACTAATGAATAATCTTAGCAAGATGATAAGAAATTTACTATGAAACTAAGTTGTCTCCCCGTCTCTCTTTACGATGACATTTTCACCGGAAAAAGCACTGTCCCAGACTGGATCCGATTCGGTGCAGAATTGGGTTTAGATGCTGTTGATTTTAGCATCAAGTTCTTTCCACATCGTGATGAAAAAATAACGAACATAACACGTACTATTCTTGCAAAACGCGGTGTAGAGGCATGCATGCTCGCGTGCTACTCCGATTTCACACATCCGGATGAAACGCAACGCGCACAAGAGCTAACTAATCTAAAATCGGATATCGCATTAGCAAAAACGTTAGGAGCAAAATTCGTTCGAGTAACAGCGGGGCAAAATCATCCTGGCACCGAACGCGAGGATGGGGTACGTTGGGTTGTAGACGGATTTCGGCATGCACTTGATGAAGGAGAAAAACACGGTATTACGCTCGCTTATGAGAATCATACCAAAGGCGCACCGTGGCAATATTGGGATTTTTCGCAACCATCAGAGATTTTCTTAGAAATCCTTGATGCACTTTCGGACACACCACTCGGAGTCTGCTTTGACACCGCAAACCCTCTTGTCCTTAACGAAGATGTTTTGGAACTGCTGGATAAAGTGATTGATCGCGTTGTTGTGCTACATGTCTTTGACATGCGTGAAGCAGGGACGTTTGAGCCTGTCCGTGTCGGTACAGGTGTGTCACCGATCCTACAAATCTTTTCTCGGATGCAGCAAGTCAATTACGACGGTTGGCTTAGCATAGAGGAAGCCAGTCGTCAAGGGAAAAGAGGATTTGAAGAGTCAATCCGATATGTTCGGCAAGCATGGCAACAAGCATCATCCGCGTGAAGGTTCACTCATCCGTTCCCGTGCTTGACGGGACAATTCAGCAAGGTGTCCATCGTTTGCCATCACCTGCTCAAGGTGTATCTGTCGTTCTGGTGTAGCAGTGTTTACCATCTTCTCGCCATATTTTCGATCTATCCAGAACCGTGCTGAACCCGCGATATACGCCTGCAATGCGTCCAACTTCTCCTCTGGATACCGTTCACAAAGATTCATTGTAAACATACGTCTGCGCGTGCCACCGCCAAACGCTGCATGTTTGGTGTTATGGTTAAACAGCACAAGATCGCCGGGTGTTGTTTCAAAGACTACTGCTGGGACATCTTTCCCATGTAATTCCCACAGCTCTTGACTTTTGCCAACTTGCTGACTCAGTCCGTCAGCGTAGTTATCTCCAAATAAATGACTCCCCGGAATAACACGAAGCGCGCCAGTGTCCCGTGTGAGCGGATCAAGGTAGAATGCAATTTTAATGTGCATCGGGTCTTCTAAGCGATGTCCACCATCAGAATGCCATCCTGTATCGCCAACATAAAAATTGCCATCACTGCCCATATAGTTAAAATCGTCTCCGAGCAATGTTTTCGCAATTGCCAAAATCCGAGGGTCATCCAGTAACGATGCCAATTCTTCGCTTTGGTCAATGAAAGGCACAATACAAGAGCGCGCTGTTTCTTCGTGGGGTTTGCCATTATGCCCTCCGCCGCGTTCTGTCCAGACAGTTTCAAATGCATCCTGAATTGCCTCGATTCTGTCCGCCATCAGTTGTGGAAAACTCAAATAACCGAATGTCTTGAAGAAATTAATCTCCGAATCGGTGATATTATAATCGTGTTGGTTCATTTCCACACCTCCCTTTGAATTGATACCGTTATCGTATCACATTCGCCATTAAAACAATAGCGTTTTCTGCTGCCCATTGTAGATAAACCGTCCCGCCTTGCTGAAAGCGATGGGATGGGTGTTTTGCTGTGTCCTGTTCATCTATACTGTAGGACGAGGCATCCGTGCCTCGCCATTGCTGATTTGCAACCACGGGCGCTGGATAATCAGTTTGCACCGTGTATTGCACTGCCGTACCGAGATAACTCTGATCTTGAATCATGCCGCATAGACAATTCGGCAAATCTGGATTTGGTGATGCTGATATGTCTATCCGCTCCGGACGAACTACTATGGTTACAGGTGTATCTATTGGGACATCTCCGCAGTACTTACAAACAAATTTAAAGGATGGATCAGTATTTGACATGACTTCTACAAATTCACCATCAGAACTGATGAGTATCCCTTCAAAAAAATTTGAAGTCCCAATAAAATCAGCTACAAAACGATTCTGTGGGGAATCGTAAATTTCAGAAGGTGTTCCCACCTGAAGAATTCTCCCTTCGTTCATCACTGCAATGCGATCAGACAACGTCATCGCCTCACCTTGGTCATGCGTGACATACACAAATGTGATCCCGACTTTGCGCTGTAATGCTTTCAATTCCAATTGCATCTGCTTGCGGAGTTTTAGATCAAGGGCAGATAACGGTTCATCTAACAACAAGATTGTTGGTTCATTGATTAACGCACGTGCAAGTGCTACCCGTTGTCTTTCACCACCAGAGAGTTCGTTGGGTTTCCGATCTCCGTAATCCGGCAACTGAATTAAATCCAGTGAACGCTTGATCGCATCTGAAATTTCCGCTTTAGAAAATTTCTTCATCTGCAATCCAAATGCGATGTTTTGTGCAACGGTTTTATGTGGGAAAAGTGCGTAATTTTGAAAGACAGTGTTAACGGGACGGCGATAGGGAGGTGTTTCTGCCATTAGTTTGCCATTGATAAAAACTTCACCTGTGGTTGGATAGACAAATCCACCGATCATCCGCAACGTTGTCGTCTTTCCACATCCGCTCGGTCCAAGTAAGGAGAAAAACTCACCGCCCTCTATCTGCAATGACACATCATCCACTGCCACTGTGTCACCGAACCTTTTTGTTACATAAGAAAGGATGATTTGACCTACGGACATGTTTGCTCCGTTCTTTGGCATAACGATATTGGCTCATGTCAAGAATAAGTGCCTTGGACAAGTTTCGATATAAACTCAACTTTCACCAATGTTTCGAAACATCTCGTCTGTACTAAGTTGCTACTGACAAGATATCGAGATGGCGGACACTGCTTTTTACTAAAAAACAAGGCGTTTCTGCTGATTTTTACGTTTTCTGTTATAAATCGGGGTTAGAAACCCCTCCTACAAGAGCATTCGCAAATAGGTGGTAACTTGGGTTAAACTATAGCACAACTCAACAAAAATCGCACATATTTTATTATAAAATCTAAGAGCTTCTACGATCCGAATTAAAGCGGTCTGTTTTTTACCTTTCCATACTTACCAACATCCGTAGAAAAAGACTAAAAATTCAGATGATATTATTTTTTTCAGATTATGCACGTTTTTCACACCCAAATTACGTCTTTAAGATAATCAAACGGTTAAATAACCGTTTCCTTTTAACAATTTTCGTTTAATGCCTGAAAACCTAACAATTTGGAGGAAAGATGATTAACAAAATTAAACACGTCATTGTAGTCCTACTGGTGCTTGGTAATTCTTCTCTCGCACTTGCTGCACCACCAAAAATAACACGTTTTGAGTTAAGTAACGGTATCCGCGTTGTCAATCTTTATGTTGAAGATTCCACAGATGTCGTCATCTTGAGTTATTTACCGCTCGGACTTGCCACTGATGGAAAAGCAAAAGCACAGTGGAGCCATCTCATTGAACACTTGACAATTCGAACCACAGGACCCATTGATTTCAAAACAAGTAGTGCTGAAACAATGGCTGATAACATGCGCTTGGAATTTATCGGTAACACCGATAACTGGATGCAGGGCTTGGAACGACACACAAAGTGGCTTTCTGGATTACCGTTTTCAGAGAAAAGTTTAGCAGAGGAGTTGCCGAGGGCATTATCCGAGATTAAATTTACGGAAGCAAATTTGGCAACGTATAAATGGGCTTTGGCAGCGTGGAATCAAGTTTTTCGGCATGGTGAAACCGATATATCAATGCGTGGCGATGTTCAATCAGCAAAGTTAAGTGAACTGCAGGAATATAGCGATCTACATTTAGTCCAAGCAGACCGTGTCCTTTTGTGCGTCATCGGTGGTGTTGATCCTAAAACACTGAAAGGGACAATGGAAAAACAATTAGGATCTATCAAATTAACAGCGAAGACATTTCCTAATCCAACAGCACCTCCAAACATGGCAAAAGACCAAAACGCGACTTGGGATGTCAACGTAACGCATTACCTGGAAACCTACGCGATACCCCGCCCTGAAAATGAAGACTATCCGGCGTTGTATATAGCGAACGAGCTCCTTGGATTAGGACTCATGCAGGATATCCAACTGAAAGAATTGACAGGTTTTGTTCTCTGTGGTGTTGACCTCGTCACGCCTGAGCAGACCTATCTACAAATCAGTGCTTCGCTCAAGCCAGATACAGATGTAGAGAAGGTTAAACAGCGAATTAGACAGCTGATAAACCGACTCAAGCGACCCGAGAACAATGTGCAGGTTGTCATGGCTGCCCCGGCATTCTCCATGCAATTCAGCTCACCCATGGATATAGAGATGGTAATGCAACGGATACCTGCAGGTACGTCAACAACCATGGTACTTGGTAACATTGGAGTACGGTGGGGGATGCTTGAATATCGATATGGTAATACTTTACCGCAGCTGGCGAACGCGTTTGCCAATGTCTCCCCAGCTGATGTTGCCAATGTTGTCAAACGGTATTTAACCGAAGATACGCGGATGACATTAGTTCTTACACCGCGCGCATTGAAGTAATATGAAGAATTATGGTAAAATTCACAATTACCTTTACGTTGGTGAGGATCGTTGTTCATTAAAATGTCCACCTATTTTCGGATTTTAGTATAACAGAAATCCAGTCGTTTGTGTTGACTTACTAAGGAGGATTCTGATGGAGAAAGATGACGTTCAGTTGATCCATAGGATCTTGTCTGGCGACGATGAGGCGTTTAGCACCTTGGTGCAAAAATATCAAAAGAGTGTTCACGCCCTTGCGTGGCGGAAGATCGGTGATTTTCACTATGCTGAGGAAATTACGCAAGACACCTTCCTACAAGCATATAAGAAACTCTCGACACTTAAGGATGCCAATCAATTTGCTGGGTGGCTGTATGTCATAGCAAATCGGCTTTGCTTCGATTGGATGCGAAAGCAAAAACCTGCGCATCAATCGCTGGAGAACACAGCCGTGAAAGCAATAGATAAGTTAACTTATGAACGTTATATATTAGAACAGCGCGAGAAGGAAGCAGCGGAGCATCGTTATGAGATTGTTAAGAGACTTCTGGAAAAACTGCCTGAAAGTGAACGCACTGTGGTAACGCTCTACTATCTCGGTGAAATGACAGCGAAAGAGATAGGCAAATTCTTGGGTGTGTCGGTCAACACAATTACCAGTAGACTCAAGCGGGCACGAGAACGTCTCAAAGCATCAGAAGAACTCTTGATTAAAGAAACGCTTGGTGGTTGGCAATTGCCTAACAACCTATTTGAAAACATCATGCGGCAAGTTGCTGACATAGATCCAGTACCGTCTCCGCCTGGAAAACCTTTGCTCCCATGGGTGGCATTCAGTGCAGCTACAGTTTTGGTGATATTGCTGCTCGGTATGGGTAATCAGTATCTTGCCAGATTTCAGAAACCGTATAGTCTTGATGCACAGTCCGAACCTACTATTGAAATTATAGAGGCACTTGCAATTCTTGATACTGACGCAAAACCGGCAGTGCGAAATCAAGTTGGACGGGCTACTGATCTTGATAAAAGCAACAGCACAAGTTTACCGGCCTCTGAGCAAGTTTCACAATCTAACGCGTCCGAAGATTTTCCAATGATTGCCGCTTCTAACGGGCCGCCTATAGTGACACGATTTACTTTAAGCAACGGTATCCGAGTTGTCAATCTCCACGTCGAGAACTCCAAGGATGTAGGTATTTTCAGCTATTTACCCCTTGGACTTGTCAATGATGGGAAAGCAAAGGCACAGTGGAGCAATCTAATTATGCGTCTATCAGTCCGAACACCAAGCCCTATTGATTACAACACAAGTAGCGCAGAAACAATGGCCGACAACACGCGCTTAGAGTTCCGGGGGAATACGGATACATGGACACAGGGTTTGGCTCTCCATGCAAAATGGCTTTCCGGGCTACCGTTCTCAGCGGAAAGTCTCGCCAAAGCAGTTCCGAATGCTTTAGCTGAGTTTGGTTATATTGAAAAGAACTTGGCAACGCATAAGTTAGCACATGCTGCATGGAATCAAGTTTTTCGGCATGGTGAAACCGATATAGTGATGCGCGAGGGCATTCGATCAGTGCAACTGAGTGATCTCCAGGAATATCGCGATATGCATTTGGTGCAAGCAGACCGTGTCCTTTTGTGTGTTATTGGTGGTGTTGATCCCAAAACGCTGAAAGATACTATGGAAAAACAACTCGGCCCTATCAAATTAACAGCGAAAACGTTTCCTAATCCAACAGCATCTCCAGATATGGCAAAAGACCAAAACGCGACTTGGGATATTAATGTAACGCATTACATGGAAACCTACGCGATACCGCGTCCTGAAAACGAAGACTACCCCGCACTCTATATCGCAAGTGTGCTTTTACGATTAGCATGCATGCAGGATGTCCAATTGAAAAAATTAACAGGTCACGTTTACTGTGGGGTTGACCTTGTCACGCCTGAACAGGTATATTTTTACGTCAGTGCTTCACTCAAGCCAGAAGCAGATATAGAAAAGGTTAAACAACGGATTCGGGAGCTGATGAATCCTTTAAAGCAATCAGAGAATAACGTGCAAGTTCCTGTACTTGCCCAGTATCTTTCTGCAGAACTCAGCGCGCCGCCCGATTTGACAATGCTCATGCAGCAAAAACCCAAAAATATAACAGAGACTCACATGCTCTTGCAACTTGGTGTAACTTGGGGAATGTTGGAATACCAATATGGTGAAACCATGCCACAACTTGCGGAGACATCTGGTGATGTCACCGCGGCTGATGTTGCGAGTGTTGTCAATCAATACCTAACTGAAAAGAATCGCAGGACGTTGGTTCTCACGCCACGTGCATCGGAATAATACGAAGTTACGGTGGGAATCCGTCGGCTTGCAGACAGGATTCTTTATGCGTTTTTCAATTGTCCTAATAAATCCGTTATCTCCGTGTGGATATGTTTTTCAACAGATGGCAGTAATGCCAACCGATACGGACCACTCAGTGCATGATTCCGTGGTCCCGCTTCATAACCGCTACGCAATCCCAATTCATAATCCTTTTTTGTTGCTATATAGACTTCACTGCCGTTCGTGTATCCAAAAACGAATGTGTGAGAGAATGGTGATGTTTCGTCTACAAAGAGTTGATACTCAGCAAAAAGTTCATGTGCTACAGACAGGAAGCATAACGCATCTCCAACAGCGAATGCACTCATAGGGAAGGGTAAAGTACGTTTCTCACCACTTTTAGCAACTTCCAGCAAGGCTACATAACGTTCATCATCGGGAAATTGGTGAATGAGTTGTTTACATTCCTCCACTGATGGTGGATCTTGAAACGGGAGATTGACAAGAACTGAACGGGCTTTAAGCGGTGCAGCGGGAATCTCCTTTGCAGTCTTTAACGCTTGATGTGTTGCAAATGCAAGTGAAAATCCAGCAACATCGCATGCGCTAAAGCCACCTCGCAACGGATATCCATTGATATTTGCCGCACATCCTTGTGCGAACAGCAAAACGCTTTCCGACTTTAGTTCTAAGAAATTGCGGAGATGTTCAACTGCATAACCAGGGAAATCAGCACCTATTTCTTCACTTGACCAGTGGACAATTACCGGGTGCGCAGCATGCGAAAATAGCACAGCAATGATTTGCCCATTTGCATCGTAAGCTCCAAACACGTCAACCCACGGAACAACCGCGCCTTCAGGATTTGGTGCCATTGTAATATAACCCTCATCGTTCATCAGGCGGCGGTTATAGCCAACTTGGACAGGGGCACGTCCAACCCGTAACGTTGCTGGTTCAAGTGCGTCTACAGCATTTTTTACTAATTCGGCAAGACACGTCGGAAGCCATTCCTCAGATTCCTCGGTTATCCAGCGTCCATCAACACCAGGGGCATTGTGCGTATGACTACAGTTGATAACGATGTGTTCAGTTGGGATGCTGGTAACTTGATGAATTGCATTGAGGAGGCGTGTGTTATATTGAAGCGGAAACTGTCCATAATCTGCGGTTACAATAGCAAGTTGCGTTTCACCATCGGAGAGCACCAGCGCGCGTGCATACAGTTCAGCGTAAATTTCTGGTTTATCCTTTATAGCAGTGATGTTCGTCTCTGACGCACTTGCCATGAGGTGTGTTTTCACAAGATTGCTCCAGATCCAGGGGTACGGCACACGGCGTGTGCCTACTACCTTTAAGTCAAATCCGTTAATTGCGGCATCACTTCATTCTTGAGAAGTTCCATTGAATGCAGCCACTGCTCCTTAGGTTCCCATTCGTGTCCCATCGCAAGCAACACACCGAACCCACCAACATCCTCATAGAGTTGACGCAAACGATTTGCAACACGGTCAGGGCTACCAACAATCCATAGCGTGTCTAATAAGACCTCTAAACACGTTTCTATGTCGGGAATATCAGGACCCATCTTGAATTTCTCCCATCCAAAGAGTCTAAACCAATAATTCCGAAAATCGCGTCCGAGTGTGCCTTCAATAGCTTCTTTTCGTGCCTGCTCATCGGTATCCGCAACGTATACCTCGCGAGCGATGCGCCATGTGGACCGAGACGGGGAGAGCCCAGTTTTTGCAGCACCCTCTTCAACCGCATCCCAATGCGTTTTTATCACAGAAACAGGTGCGAGATTGATACTCATCGGAATCCAACCGCGTTCGCCAGCAAAAATAAGCGTATCGGAGTTGGGAGACGAACCTGCCAATGCAATCGGCGGATGCGGTTTCTGATACGGCTTCATGTGAATACTCACGATGTCTGGATGCCCTTCGGGGATTTTAAATTCCCAGAAATCGCTTTTATAATGACCTGGTTTAGGATCCGTCCAAATTTTGAGAACGGCATCAATTCCTTCTCGAGTTGCCTGTCGTCTGTCTGCAGACGCCATGAACATCTCTGCATCACTCGGTGTGGAACTGGAGCCAACCCCCCAATGAAAACGGCCGTGTGCAAGATGGTCTAACTGCGCGATACGATGTGCAACAACTGCTGGATTGTGTATTGGCATGCACGTTATACCGGTACCGAAAATGATGTTCTCTGTCATTGCAAGCGCTTTGGCGATAAAAAGGTCAGGAGACGGTATATTTTCCCATGTAAACGTAAAGTGTTCACCAATATACGCTTCCTTGTAACCTAACCTGTCTAACGTCACCACCTGTTCAAGGTCATCGTCTAATGTCTTCGTAGTGTCGCTGCCGGGCGGATGTAAAGGCATTGTGAAAAAACCGAGTTCCATAAATAAACTCCTTTATGTGTATAAAACGAACGGAGTAAGTAAAAGCTTCTTGTCTGTGCTCCTATAAGTTGGACTATATTAATTGAAACGCGATATGTTGTTTTTGAATAGATAATTTGAGGATATATTTCTAAACTTGACAAGATCAACGGAATCTGTTATTGTTTTTACAAGTCTATCAAGAGGTTACCAAAAATCTATATATTTTTCAAGCGTTTTACGCTGAAGGAAAATTACACATAATGAATATAAAAAATCTATTCTCAGTTTCAGTTGTCTTATTAACAATTCTAAGTGTATCTCTGTTAGGGTGTGAACGAATTGATCAGATGATTCCATCCGACACTACGCCTCCGATGGAAACAACACTAAAAATAGGTGTTATTCAACCATTGCACAGTTACACGACCTTTAGTCAAGGTGCTGAAACCGCGCGTGTCCAAATTAATGAAAATGGTGGGGTACTTGGCATGCCGGTAGAGTTTATCACTCGAAATAATCAACCTACAGCAAGTGAACCGCCAACACCGGAAGCGAGCATCGGCGCAGCGAAAGAACTCATTGAGACGGAGAACGTATTTGCACTACTCGGTCCCGTTCGCTCAACCATGGCACTTGAAGTTGGACCAATTGCACAGCAGGCGCAGCGACTCATGCTTCCAGGCTCAAGCGGTTCAAATGTACCAGAATCAGGTGATTACATTTTTCTCATTACGGTGCCAAACCCATTTCAAGGAAAGGTAATGGCAAGTTTCGCGATGAATCCTAACGAGCTCAATGCTAAAACTGCAGCAACTGTTTATGAAGAAGGTGATAACTACTCTATCGATCTTGTCCAAGCGTTTGAAGCAGCTTTTAAGGGAATCGGTGGTCAAATCGTTCACAGCGGCTCCTACGCGGCTGGCGATACCACTTTTACCACACTACTGACAGAAATTCAGGGCGTTACACCAGACGTTATCTTCTGCCCCGGTCATCAACCAGAAGTGCCACGATTAATAAATGAAGCAGAACAGCTTAGTATCAAAGCAACTTTTCTCGGTGGTAGTGCGTGGGATGACAGAGAACGGTTCCTTGGTGTCTTAAGTGATAGCACTATGTTGGATGGCAGTTATTATCCGACTAATTTTTCCGTAGCAACACAAGATGCAGATGTTCAAGAGTTTGTGCAAGGTTACAGAGCGTTATACGAAAGTCCCCCTGATGGCGTTGCAGCATCTGGCTATGATGCGATGCGGCTATTGGCACGCGCTATAGAGACCACGGGTTCGCTTGATCCAGTAGATGTTCGCAATGCTTTTGCAGAAGTCAAAGATTACAAAGGCGCGACAACGATTTCGCATTATGATGCAAACCGTCACCCCGTCAAAAGCCTCGCGATTCAAGTGATCCAAAACGGGCAGGTTCAACACTACAAAGTTGTGGAACCATAGCACGCGAGAGATACTAATGTTGGAGATATCATCAACGCGCCCTAAGGCTTTTTTGATTGACTTGGATGGAACGCTCTATTTTAAAGGTGAACCTTATCCAGGTGCAATAGAAACTGTCAACTACTTACGTCAGGAGAAATATCAACTCCGTTTTTTGACAAATACGACTGCTAAGACTCCAAAGATGCTTCATGAACAGATGCAAGCGTTAGGTTTCGACATTTATGAAAATGAAATCTTTAATGCAACTTACGCCTGCCTCCAATATTTGCGTTCGCAACCTAAGAACCGTTGTCACTTGATGGTCGATGATGCCGTCAAGACGTTTTTCAAAGAGATACCGATAGATAACGATGCTCCTGATTTTGTTGTTGTTGGAGATTACGGTGAACGGTTTGATTTTCACGCTTTAAATCACGCCTTTCGCTTGTTAATGGATGGTGCAGAACTCATAGCGTTACAGAAGGGACTCTACTGGTTTTCTTCTGAAGGAATGTTCTTGGATTGTGGCGCATTCGTGACACTTTTGGAGGTAGCCATAGGTAAAACCGCTAAGATTATGGGCAAACCGAGTGAGACATTCTTCACAATTGCACTTGGAAGTCTTCAACTTACTCCAAGCGAAGTGGTTGTAGTGGGTGACGACATCACTTCTGACATTGTGGGTGCAAAAAGAATGAACATGCAGAGTATCCTTGTGAAGACAGGGAAGTTTAAACCTGATCAATTGGAAAATCCTGCCGCAAAACCGACATGGACACTTGACAGTATTTCAGAGTTAAGAAAATTTTTTTAGTACAGTCTTCCAGAAAAGTATCGGAGACCACATTTATGACAAACCAAATCATTCAACTCGGAGTCGTCGGGTGCGGATGGGCAGGCTGCCAAGCTATCAATGCTGCCAATGCCAGCTCTCGACTGAACGTCATCGCAATCGCAGAGCGCGATCCAACCCGTCGTGAGCAAGCAGCAAATGACTACGCAGTCCAAGAACAATACACTGACTATCGAGAGTTGTTAGATAATCCCTCCGTTGATGCTGTTTATCTCGCCACTTCTCCAGATGGGAGGCTCCAGCAAGTGTTGGATACGCTCAATGCAGGTAAACATGTCTTAGTCCAAAAACCGCATGCAATCCGCGCACCGGAAGTATTAGAAATGGAGGAATCTGCACAACAGTCCGGCAAAACACTCCAATTCTGCTATTTTATGCGCCACTTTCCACATAACCGCCAAATTCGGCGCGCTGTCCTAAACGGGGCAATTGGAGACCTATTTCACGCTCGCGTTTTTGGAAAATTCAACTCTATTCCTGCCCTTGATGCCAACAGTCGATGGCTACATGTTTATGGACAGAAAGGTGGTTCGTTGGGACAGCACTACTCACATGAACTCAACCTGACATGGTGGTGGATGGGATGTCCAAAACCTGAGTGGGCATTTGCTTCAAAGCATGTGCTTTATCCGCAATACGATGGACCTGAAGGCGCAGCAGAAGACTATTTCACTGGTCTCCTCGGTTGCGAAGGTGGGAAAACTATCCAGATTGACTGTTCCCGTATGAGTCATTCAGATTCTGGCAGTGTTGTGGAACTTTACGGCACTACTGGCGCAATCACAAACGGCGGCATTTCACGATTCAAAGATGGCGAATTCGTCCGAGAAGCGATTGATGAACCTATTGAGATTGATCATGGAGAATTGCCTGAGGAAGTGCCTGTATTTTACTATGAACTTAATCATTTCGCTATGGCAATAGCAGGGGAAGTCGCACCCGATGTGGATGTATCTGATGCTTATACCTTTATGCAGATATTGGATGCACTTTACGATAGCGCGAAAAGTGGTGAAAAGGTTTATATTTGACAAGAACACCTCTTTTTGATAATCTAATAGCAAACTAATACGTTTCTAACTTAGGAGAATTTTATGTATAAAAGTGCGATGTTAGGGTGCGGTGGACGCGCAGGCGGCCATGCAAGTGCCTATCGTTTTGTTAAAGGTGGAAAACTCGCAGCAATTTGCGATATGAACGAAGAACGATTAAATAACTTCGGTGATAACTTTGACATCTCTTCCCGTTACACAGATTTAGACGAGATGCTTGAAAAAGAGAAACCCGATCTTCTCCATATTGTCACTGCGCCAGTGTTGCGCGGTTACAATGAGCGAATACGTTACTCGTTAATGAAGCAAGCATCAGACCACGGTGTGCCAGCTGCAATTGTTGAGAAACCGATTGCCGTTGAAAGCGAAGATTGGAAACAAATTGCCGAATTAGCAGAAGAGACAAATACAAAATTCGTTGTCAACACACAGCTTAACTTCCATCCCAAAAACCTTGAATTAAAGCGAGATGTTGCGGACGGTAAGATAGGTGAGCTTAAGTTCATTGATGCGAGCGCGCGGAGTACGCCAGTTGATCAAGGACCGCACGTGCTTCAGCTGGTATCCTCCTACATTGATAACTCTCGTCCTGTAAGTGTGCTCGGGCAAATCTCTGGGAGAGATCATTTGGATTCAGCGCAACCTTCACCGATGCATGCCGCAGCACAAGTCATATATGAAAATGGGCTTCACGTCTCTCTTGCATTTGGGCAAGGCATGGGTACGATGGCATCCGATAATCAAGGCATTTATTGCCACAAGCGCGTTTTTGTCATTGGCACAGAAGGATTCGTACATTGGCGATTTAGCAGTTGGGAACGCGCGACACAAAAAGGTGGATACGAAGGTGGTCCACTCAACTATGGCGAACAGGATGTTGAAGCACAAGGAAACCTCACAGAGGCTGTCTTTGATTGGCTTGACGACGAGAAAAATGAGCATCCGACACATCTCAAACAATCTCTTGCAGAGTTCAATCTCCTTTTAGGAATGTACTATAGCGGTATAACAAATCAGATTATTGATCTACCGTTTGAACCACCCGACGGGTTGATGGATTCACTTAGAGAGAAGTTGTAACACGACTTTAGGATTTTCTTATATGTAAAGATTGACGGTAGCAGCGAATTTATTTGCTGCTACCGTCAATTATTATATCTAATGTAAGAGTGAATGCGGATTCAATTGCAGGTTGGGTTTCGTTATCGCTCTACCCTTGTGTGTCAATTTTAGGATTTCTCACTTGTCAGAATCGCGGATGAGCGTGGAGAACACGGAAGACGCGGATAGGGGTTTGGCAAGATGAGTACCTCAAGAGATTTCGGCAAACTTTGAATAGGAATTTGGGAGTTTCAAACTCAATAATCCACGAAATCGGTGACATCCGCGAAAATCCGTGATTCAGAAAGTGCCAATACCCGGATAGAAAATCCTTAAGTTTACACCTATAGGTTTCGTTATCGCTCTATCCTTATGTGTCAATGAGCGATCTCCAAAATACTTGACAAAAACTCAAAAACCGTTTAGAATTCACAAAAACACGGACTGGAGACAAAAATGAAACTCGCAATATGCAACGAGATGTTTGAAAATTGGAAAGTTGAAGATGTGTTTGTTTATGCTGCAGAACTTGGATATGATGCTGTAGAAATAGCACCATTCACATTGGCAGACTCGGTTTTGGACATAAGTGAAACTGAACGGGCGCGGATCCGCAAAGCCGCCGAAGACGCAAAGATAGAAATCGCAGGACTACACTGGCTACTCGTTTCACCGCCAGGACTCTATATCAACCATCCGGACGCTGACATCCGCAAGGAAACACGGGATTATTTACTTGCCCTCATTGAACTCTGTGCAGATTTAGATGGGCAGATACTGGTTTTTGGGTCGCCGCAGCAACGGAACGTCATGGAACCGCTTACCTTTGAACAGGCGTGGGGCTATGCGCAAGGGACCTTTGCAGAAGGGGCGGAACTTGCTGGTGAAAGAAACGTAATATTGTGCATGGAGCCTTTGTCAAGCGATCAAACTAACTTTATTTCCCACCCTGACAAAGCCGTTGAAATGGTTAATGCTGTGAACCATCCCAATTTCCAGATGATTTTGGATGTTTGTAGTACCGCAAAAGAGGGGTTAGACATGCCGACACAGATTCGCAACTGTGCCAAACATGTGGCACATTTCCATTCTAACGATGATAACGGTTATCTCCCCGGTTCTGGCAATGTAGACTATCCACCAATTATTGAAGCACTGAAAGAGATTGATTATCAGGGTTATCTCTCAACTGAGGTTTTTGATTTCAAACCCGACCCAAAGACAATCGCTAAACAAAGTATTGAATTTTTGAACTCTCTATTATGATAACCCAAGTTGCCGCTATGTAGCACAATCTGTTAGATTGTGCCTGCAAGTGCGCAAACTGACAGTTTGCGCTACAAATATTGGCTAATTATCAGCATGTTTTCATTAAAGACGGTGTTTCTATGCCTAAAACTTATAGGTAGCAACTTGAATTATGATATCTGAATTCCGTGAATGCTATAACGTTTATAGCAAACTCAGAATAGAAATGGGGCGTTGGCTCAAACAGAGCATGCTGCTTGACCCACCCGGTCCGAACAATGGTGGAGAGGATGAGGCAAACTATGCACTGGCATGGTTTCCACACTATTTAATCACTGGCGACCCAACCGTTTTGCAACATTTTGGCGCGCTTAAAGCAGCACTTCTCGGTTGGGTAGAACGGGATTGTGTGCATGGATATGAACCGAAGGCGGAAGCACATCACGGGACAGAACCTTTTCTATTATTCCTGCCTCGTTATATTGGGATAAAGCCTGATGATACTGAGGCGATTTCTCTTTTAACAGATGCAGCTGAACATATCGGAAATTGGGTGCCGGAAATACCGTCTTGGTACGATTACACACGAGACACCTTTATCGGCTACAATATCGGCACGCAATTTGTAGAAAACGATGAAAAGAACGCTTATGAACTTGCAGAGCACTTCCGTTTTATCCATATAGCCTTAGCAACGTATAATGTTACGGGCGAAAAGCGATATATGGAATGGGCATTGCGGTATGGACGAAAACGGGCTGAGCGGATCATCGCTGCGCCAGATCCGATGCCGCTACTCTGGGATTTGGATGGAAATGGTCTTAGCGAAGCAGAAGTTGATGCCCAAAATTTACACCGACTTGTCGCAAGTTCGCATCACATTCCCGGAGATCCGTTGGCAGGAATTGAAAACCTACTGGCTTCGGGTGCCATCTATGCTTTAGGCGATCTTTATCTTTTGTCTGGAGAAGAAATTTTCCAAACAGCAGCAAAACGTATTGTTGAACCTTTGGTAACATCTCTCAACGATCCCTACAATGACCCTGCAGCTGCAGCACTCAGTTATTATCGATGGGCATTTAATGATACTTGTTTTGATGCTGCCATTACTGAAGGTTTACAGGAACTTCCATCTGCTTCACCTGAATTGTTAGCACTTGTTTTTCCGCAAGAGACGCGCCGTCGAGAACTCGGTGTAGGAAAGCGATCAGATATGGCGTATTGGGGAGAATGGTCAGATGATGGTTCCGTTAAACCTATTCAAGAACCGTCAACAGCAACATTAACACTTGCCTATCAAATAACAGGCGAAGTTGCTTATGCTGTGAGAGCATTGCGAAATGCCTCCATACGTCTGAATATGGCACGTCGTGTGTTACGCGGTGGAAGGGAACATGCAGATATGGGAGGTGCAGTTTGCTCTGTTGCTGCAGGACACGGGCGCAATTGGGGGCAAGGCGCAGTGACCGCGTGCTATGGACCTTTACTTCTCGGCACTCGTGAAATTTTAGGGCAGGTCGTCTCACTAATAGACATCAAAAAAGCAGATGGGACAGGTCAGATGCCATCAACACTTTTCTCCTTGGTCCGTCCTATTATCGGCACAGAAAACAAAGCAGAAGCGATCTTTTACAACAGTGGTGATTCGTCTCTCAAATTTTCGTGGCAGCCACGAAATTATATTAATGTGTCAGGTAAGAAGGTTGAAGAGAGTCTGTGGTACGAGGAGACACTTGCGGCAGACGAGATTCAAAAACGGACTTTGTAAAAATATCTCACGCAAATAATTCTGGAATGTCCCTGATTATTTTCCGAAATTCTGTGCCACAAGTACCAAATCCAGGATATTAACTGTCCCGTCGTTATTTACATCTCCCTCCGCACCCTCCTGACCGAACTGAGAAGCCACAAAAGTAAGGTCTAAGATATTTACAACACCGTCCCCTGTTACATCATAGAGTAGATTGGAGCTCACCAATTCATAAACAATATCCTGAGTATTTTCAAATTTCACGGGACCAAAGTTTGGGGCAAGCCATTGGTAAGCGGTGCCGCGCGTTACGCCTAAAGTAGTCATAGATTTTGTCCCTATCCTAATCTTTAGGCAGTTTTCAAACGTTCCTGCTGGTGTCACAACATTTTCTACAGCTACAACTTCGTTAGTACTTGTGAACGTAACAGGTCCCACTAAGTCCACCTCTGAATTAGCGGTAAACTTCCACGAGACTCCGGCTGCTAAAGCAAATGGATAGAAAAGGGCAGGTGGATATAACACAGCAGTTGCTACCCCAAATACAGGGCCGAGTTCCACTTCAAGCTTATAGAGTTTAATCCCATCTTCATCAAAATAGATAAGATACTTCTCGGTTATGATTGAATCTGTTCCTAAGGTTTCAGTTGTAATTTTGAGTAGCGCGAGGGCTTGACCGTTAATGGACTCATCAGATGTTTCAACGGTGTAAGTAAGTCGTTCAGCTTTGTCTTCGCTTTCCATGACCCATATATTGCCGAGAGTTGTCGGATAATAATTTTGTGCTATTGCCATATCAATACAATTAGAGATGAGTATTGCTGCTGCAAGAATCACCAATAAAGCATTTTTAAACATTTAATCCTCCCTTCGTAAAATTGCTCAAAGTTATTCGCGAACACTGATGTGCTTTGTATAAAAGAAAACGCCTTGATTTAGCCATCTCAGTACAATCTGTAAAGTTAACCGGATTGCTCGTGAAATCAAGGCGTTCACTCAAACAATTTTGCAGCTATGCTTACTTAAGGATTACCATTCGGCGCGTAGCCGAGAAGTTCGCGGTTTGGAGGGTATAGAAATAGATACCGCTCGCAACATCTTCCCCTGTGCTATTTTTGCCATCCCAATAAGCTGCAGTTGAGGTTGTCAGGTATAAACCCTTCGACTTGTGGCCTAAGTTTAACGTCCGAACTGCCTTACCAGAAACATTATAAATCTGAATCGTTACGTTGGCATCACGATTCAACTGATAAGGTATCCAAGTTTCTGGATTGAATGGGTTCGGAAAGTTTTGACCGAGAATCGTTTCCTTGGGACGTAAGTCCCCAACCTTCATCTGTACACTCAGATATGCATTGTGAATATCCGAAGCGGTTACAGTGCGCTGGAAAGGACCGGACACAATGGTGCCGAGTTTATCAAGGAGTGCAATCTCAATTTTATCACCAGCTTTAATGACGCTCTTGCGATTTATATCTGTCCATACAGCAGAACCGTATTCTTTGTCGTTGGCAACTTTTTTAGTAGCAACAACCCCTGTCCGAAGGTTTTTGGCGACAATAGTGTAAGTTGCACCGGTCTCTTTATGCTGCAAGTTAGATGTGACGACAAATGCCCATGCGTTCTTAGCTGTAGAAACTTTAGGTGCAGCAGCTACGGCATCGGACTTGTTTGCCCACGCTGTACCTGTAAATGTGACAACACCACCAGCAGAAGTATTCACGATATAACCACTGTTACCATCAATTCCGAAACCTTCGCCATCTTCAGCAACGGAGTAACCGACAAAACTCTGTTTGGCGGCATCTAATTTAATAACAACCGTCGCGCCTAACATTTCAGCAAGTGATTTTGCTGTGTAAGGTTCTGGTGGCATCAGTGGAATAGAAATCATATTTAATCCTGACTCAAGGGCAATATCAAAACTGGATTCAGCAGGTGCATAAATGGTCAGCACACTAAAGACGAATTCATCACCTTGGCCAACAGCTCCAAGCGGTGCATCATTGATATCGGAAAGGTTAACGTTCACTAAAGCGATATTAGTCTGTTTTGCTTCGACGACCTCAAACGTGAGTGTGACAAGCGTGCCATCGCCATCTGCGGGGATGAGATTTCCATCAGCATCAAGTGGTGATGAAGCAAGCATAGAGATTGCTCTATATTGCGCATCGGGCATTACAAACTCCGCTGGCGGTGGTTCTGGGATCGCAAAGAAGTAGTCATCTACTGATAATTCCCCAGGCTCAAGAAGAGGCGTACTAATGGACTTTCCTGATTGTGTTGAATCACCGAGACTGAGTTTAAGTTCATAATCTCCATCATCACTTAATGCGGGTCTTATCCATATACCGCCCTTAGGCAGGTAGTTCCCATCGGTTGAATCAATGTATTTCAGTGCGGTTGCATCATAAGCAAGAAGTATTCCATACGATGCGCCTCCTTTGCCTCCTGTTATATTAATGTCAATTTTCAGTTGTTCCCCGACAGCTGGAGCAGTGGGCGACGAAGGCTGCAAAGATATAACGGCATCCTCTACCTTGGGCGGTTCTGGTGTTTCCACCATAGGTTCTTCTGGCGTTTCAGGCTCTTCAGGGGTTACTGCTGGTGTTTCCACTGCAGGTTGTTCTGGTGTTTCTACTGCAGGTTCTTCAGGGGGCACCGCTGGTGTTTCCACTGCAGGTTCTTCAGGGGTTACTGCGGGTGTTTCTACCATAGGTTGTTCTGGCGTTTCCACTGCGGGGTCTTCCGGTGTTTCTTCGACTAAGTTATAACTCTGCAATTCATAGACAATACCTAACTCAACGTCTTCGAATTTGACAGGGCCGACATCAGGTGCTAACCATTGGTAAGAATTGGTCCGGATAGTTGCGAGTGCCGTAGCGGATTTTCGCCGTATCTCAAGTTTGACACAGTTTTCAAATGTTCCAGCCGGGGTTTCAAGCACCTCAGAATCTACAACTTCTATGGTACTGGTAGTTGTGGCTGTACCAACCAGATTGAGTTCTGCTACCGTAATGATATCCCATGTGCGTCCGACAGGTAAATCTGCGGGGAAGAAAAGTGCAGGCGGATCAAGCGTTACAGCTGCGACGCCAAAAGCGCCTTCTTCTGTCCTTACACGGTGCAGTTTTAGATCTTCGTTATCATCAGAAATAAAATATAAATCAGTATCAATTGTGTCTGTACCGAGTGTTTCAGTAACGATTTTTAGAACAATAATTCCTGCATCCTTTTCCTTATCATTATCGGATTCCTCAATAGAATAGGTGCGCCTTTCACCACCATCCTGACTTAGAAAAACCCAGGTGTTACCGACAGTTGTAGGATAATAATCCTGTGCTGTGGCTGTGAGTGCAAAACTACATACAAGGCTTAACACTAAGATCAGTTTCAGCCAAGACATAGGTTTGGTAATTTTCATAATTCATACTCTCCTTTAAGAATACAATTGAGTAGTGTTAGAAAAGATAACACTATCTGAGTAGATTGTTTATTGATAGATGTGTAGGTAGAATCGGGTTCCTGGTTAGAAGGTTCATGTTGTGCGCTTGGGCGAATTTCGTCCTGTTCTGATATGTATCGATATCCTAACCACATTCCGATTACCATAAACAGAATGCCGATGCCGATCACAACTAATACGACTTTCCAAGTTACCATATTGACTATTCCAAATGCTGCATGATAGTAGTCATGTATTTTACTATACTTTTGAACACTGTTCAAGGTTAATTGCTAAAATTTTTTGAAGGTGTACAGACCAAAAACTTTAGTAACGGAGAATTGTCGTTGAATCACCAACAATCCATAACGTCCCATTCGGGGTTTTTATAATATCTCTGAGGTTATTTAGAGTGGGAGAACTATGCTTCAACCATGTAACGCCGCCATCAGTAGTGTGTAAAACCGTGCCTTTGTCACCGACTGCCCATCCTGTTTTTTCGGTTACGAAGAGAATAGCGTTGAGGTTTTCTTGGGTCGGAACAGTTTGATCGATCCATGTTTCGCCACCGTCAGTGGTAACCATGATTGTGCCTTGGTTACCGGCAGCCCAAGCAGTTTGGGAGTTAATTGCATAAACATCCTGCAATTCGGCATAACCCATAATAATTTTCCATGTTTCGCCGCCATCAGTTGTCTTTGCAATCATCCCTCCAAACCCGACAATCCAACCATTTTTTTCGTCCATAAAATGAACCCCGAACAGATTGTTAAAACCTGCTCCTGTAAACCCTGTATCTATGTCTACGCCAACCCATGTTTTTCCACCATCATTGGTACGCATTACCTTGCCTGTTTCACCAACTGCCCATGCGTGTGTTGATGCGCCAAAACTCATCGCGTAAGATGCCATGGCACTTTTCCAACTCATAGCACCACTAAATTTTATCCGCTCAGCTCTACCGTGTCCTTCGTCGCCAGGGTCGCTGACACTTTTCCATGTTTTTCCGCCATCAAGTGTTTCCAGTAAGGCTGCGTTACTACCAACGATGTACCCTTTCTTTGCGTTAACAAATCCGACTCCGAAAAGTTCAAAAACATCTCCGCTATTTTGAGATTTCCATGTTTTACCGCCATCATTCGTATGCAGAACACTTCCTGCTAAACCGACTGCCCATCCGAGTGTATCATCAAAAAAGTGAACAGCACGTAACTCATTCGCATTAGAGATGACATCCCATGTAGTGCCGCCATCGGTTGTATGAAGGATTGTCGCCTTATTTCCGACTATCCAACCCTCGGTTGGACTAATCATGTGGACACCTTGAAGACGCGCAGCGACAAGACGATCTTTGAAGGATTTCCACGTTTTTCCACCATCCTTTGTGCTCAGAATCACACCAAATTCTGCTGCAGCAATACCCACATTTTTATTTGCGAAATGAACATCCCAAATTGGCTCTGGCATTCCGTTGGAATTTGGCACATTACTCTGTTTGACTTCCCAATTCTTACCGTCCACTGTTGCAACAACTGCACCGCCCGCGCCGACTGCCCAACCGGTTGTGTTGTCAAGCATGGAAATTGCATCAAGCGTATTTACCGTGGCACTGGTTTGGAATTGCCATGTGTTCCCACCATCGGTTGTGTGAAGTAAAGTGCCACCACCGCCAGCTGCCCAACCGACTTCCGGCGTAACAAAATGAACACCTTCAATCGTGTTATTAGTATCAATGGGTTGTTGTGCCCACGAGGCACCACCATCTTGTGTATGCATGATGAAGCCGCCGTCACCACATGCCCAACCGTGCAGTTCATCTACGAATGAGACTCCTAATAGGGCAACGAGAGTATTTGTGGATAATTTGCTCCACTGTTGTCCCCCATCAACTGTTTTTAACACAGTCCCGTTTTCACCTACAGCCCAACCAATTTTTGACGTGATAAACCGGACTTTCTTTAATTCAATGTTAAAAGGTAAGGGTTGATTCGGTTGATGGTTCCAGGTTTTACCGCCATCAGTGGTGTTCAAAATGGTTGAATTGCTCCCAACTATCCATCCGTGCTGAGCATCTACAAAAAAGACATCAGAAAAACTGGCTTGCCACTGAGATTCGCTGACCGTAACCCACTCTTTTTGAGCGAACACAAACGGTGTCATGCTGAGTAAGAAAGTTAATATGATTGAATAAAATATTCCCCGCTTCATGAAAATTCCTCCTATCACAATAATCTGAATAACATTTACACAAATTCGGTGGTATGCGCTTCATTACCACGCTGTTTATATTATTGATACATCTATATGTTCGTTAAAGTATACCACGTGCCAGATTTTACGTCAACGTGAATTTTGGCAATGACTAATATGCACAAACTAAATGAAGATTAATTTATTAATTCGGTCCGCACACGGCACGGATACTCCGCTGCTGGCGAGGCGGGGAATGCCTAAAGACGAATGCGCCAAATCAACGGTATGAATGCGCGTATGGCATTCCCCGTATGGCATTCGCCATGATTCATACCGTTGATTTCTTCCGAACCTCGCCCCATTACCGATTTATTTTCTTAAACTTCATAAAGTTTGTGCTACTATGTAGCAACTTAGTGCTTTGTCACACCAAAGTTGAAGGGTATAGAAGTCGCGAGCACAGCTCGCTCCTACAAGAAGATCCGCGGACAGTGGAGTATCTTAACGCGTTCTAAATACTTTTTACCTATCATTTGATATGGACAGAACATTAGGTTATTATAACAAAACTTCACATTTTTTTATTTAACTCGGGTTTGTAATTTTGATATGTCTATGCTATAATAGCGTTATTATAAATCAAGGAGGCTAATAATGGCAAAGATTAATACACTCGTTTTCGCAGGCGGTGCAATTCATAACTGGAAAGGCTGCAGCGAAGAAATTGTCAAAGCACTCTCACAACGAGACGAATTTGAGATTACGACTGTTGAGGATGATCTCGACGCTCTCGTATCACCGAACTTAGATCCGTATGACCTCATCGTTTTTTATTATACGGTAGGCGAAATTTCGGATGCACAGAAGAATGGGTTGCTAAACTATGTCGCTTCAGGAAAAGGTTATGTCGGTGTCCATTCGGCTGCCGATTCTTTCCGTGGATGTCCAGAATATCGTTCAATGGTCGGTGGATACTTTACGACACATCCACGCTATCGTGACTATCAGGTTAGTATTGTGGATAGTGAACACGAAATCACACAAGGGCTTGATGAATTTGTCGTGACAGATGAACAGTATATTCTCAATTACGATCCGCGTAATCACGTGCTTGCTTCTGCGCTGTGGAAAGGTGAAGCGATGCCGGTTGCATGGACAAAGAATTGGGGTGAAGGTAAGGTTTTCTATCTTGCACTCGGACACGACCCAGCAGCATGTCAGCATGAGATGTTCAGTACCCTTCTCCAACGGGGTGCGCTTTGGGCAGGTACTAACGGTGGAGAGTAAATCCTGTTACTTTCACCAACTTGAAAATCGATAAGAAACCTATCAGCATTGTAGATGTATAGACGGTTTCATATCCGTCTATACACTATGGATGCCTAATTTCTATCAGCCTCAATGTGCTTCCTAACACAAGATGAAGCAGAAAATCACCGATATTCAGCCACATAATAAATTTCCTTTACATTGTCAACTTTTTTTAGACAAGAAACCTTTTGTCGTGATTCCCGCGAACCTTGTTGAAAATTTAGGGTTGCGGGTCGGTTTAGAAATTGAAGCGGAGACAATTGAAAAACTTATTGCAGCAGACGAAGCGATGCGCGCTAAAAATTATGCGCTTAATATATTACGTGAAGATATCTACAGCAAATCCCAGATGACGCAGCAGCTTGAACGGGAAGGGTTTAGAGAACGAACAATCAAAACAATCATCGCAGAGTTGATCCAGTCAGGACATATTCGAGACCGACTATACGCAGAGAAATGGGTACAACGTCGACTAAAGTCAAATCCGCGCGGGCGAACGGTGCTAAAACAGGAACTTATTGAGAAAGGCGTTGATTCAGAAACAGCAGAACAGGTTTTAGCTGAGGTTAAGACTGAAGACGAGAAAAAGTTAGCACTACAAATCGCTCAAAAACAATCCAAAAAATATAAGAATTTATCAACACAGGTTGCGAAACGGCGGTTACACGGGTTTTTGGCACGGCGTGGTTTTGAATCAGAAACTATTTTACAGGTAATTGAGAAGGTTTTATGATTGGCAATAGGATTTCACAAATTCAGAGCCGTACAATTCTCCTGTTATTTCTAATACCATTTCTAATATATAATGCGCCATTTGTGGAAATATCTTGTAGGAGCGACCATGTCAAAATATAAAGAAAAAACCGAAAACAGAATGGTTCTTCTTACAAATTCTTTTTATCTTGACTTCTTGCGTAAAAATAAACTATAATTGGATTTACGGGAGTAAGTCAAAATATGACATCAGATGAAATCAGAGCAAGTTATTTAGAATATTTCCAAAAAAAGGGACACACAGTTGTTCCGAGTGCCTCGTTAATTCCTGCTGACGATCCAACGTTGTTGTTTACAAATGCAGGTATGAATCAATTCAAGGATGTCTTCCTTGGCATTGGGCAACGGGAATACACGCGGGCAGTAGATACACAAAAATGCCTGCGCGTGAGTGGAAAACATAATGATCTTGAAGAGGTGGGACACTCGCCAAGCCACCATACGTTCTTTGAAATGCTCGGAAATTGGTCATTCGGAGATTACTATAAACAGGAAGCGATTGCTTATGCATGGGAATTAGTAACGGAGTTGTGGAAAATTCCCGCAGAATTGCTCTGGGCAACGGTTTACATTGAAGACGATGAGGCAGAAAAACTGTGGCTGCAAGAGACTGACCTGCCGCTTGACCGCATCCGCCGCTGTGATAAAGACAATTTTTGGGAAATGGGTGAAACCGGTCCCTGTGGTCCGTGTAGTGAACTTTTTATTGATTTAGGCGTAGAAGCGTTTCCTGAAACTGCAAACGATCCCGACGCTGGTCCCAACACAAGCGATAGATTTCTTGAATTTTGGAATCTTGTCTTTATTCAATATAATCGTGACCAAGATGGGAAACTTGAGCCGCTTCCTGCTACTCATGTAGACACAGGGATGGGGTTTGAGAGAATCACCTCTATACTACAAGGAGTAGATTCAAACTACAAGACAGACCTATTTACACCGCTTTTGGAAACGATTTCGGATATGACAGAAACTGCCTACTTACACGACATCAATGGGCTACCGCATAGGGTCATCGCTGACCATATCCGGTGTTTAACGTTTGCCATTGGTGATGGTGTGATGCCCTCTAACGATGGACGGGGATACGTAATTCGCAGAATTTTGCGGCGCGCTGTTTTATACGGCAAAAAATTGGAGATGGACGAGCCGTTCATTTACCGCCTTGTTGATAAAGTGATTGAATTGTTGGGCGATGTTTTTCCCGATGTTTTGCCACGACGTGAGTTCATTACACGCACTATTCAGAGTGAGGAGAATCGTTTTCATCAAACGTTGGCACGCGGGTTGGACATGCTTGGACAGTCAATTGACACGCTCAAAACAAAAGGTGAAACAGAACTTGATGGCAAGCGTGCATTTGAGTTGTATGATACCTTCGGATTTCCGCTTGATATGACGCAACTTTTGACACGCGAAGAAGGTTTTACAGTAGATGAAGTTGGTTTTGAAAATAGCATGGCGGAACAACGTACACGCGGGCGCGCTGCATGGCAAGCAACAGGGAGTGGTGCAAAAGACGATGAAATCGCTGTTTATGCGGAGGTGCTCAAAGAGACCGGCAGCACAGAATTTGTCGGATATACTGAACGGACTGTTGATGCGGAAATTGTGGCGTTGATTGCTGGCACGGAGTCTGTTGCACGGGCAAGACAAAATGAAGAGGTCTCTGTACTGCTCAATTGCACACCGTTTTATGGCGAATCGGGCGGACAGGTTGGCGATGTCGGAATACTTGAAAGTTCTGATGCGAAACTTGCAGTGCTTGACACGATAAAACCTTCTCCCGATCTGTTTGTCCATAAATGTAAAGTCGTTGAAGGTGAAATTACACCGTTTACGAAAGTTAAGGCACAGATTGACATTGATCGTCGCAACGCTATAGCAGTAAGCCATACCACAACACATTTGCTGCATAGTGGATTACGGAACATTCTTGGAACTCACGTCGCACAAGCAGGTTCGCTTGTTCAGGCAGGCAGATTACGGTTTGATTTTAACCATTATGAAGCTGTTTCATCGGAACAACTGCGTGAAATTGAGACCTTTGTCAACGAGAAGATTCGCGAAAATGATATGCTTGAGATCAGTGAAATGTCGTTGGATCAAGGAAAAGAAAAAGGCGCATTAGCCTTCTTTGGTGATAAATATGGGGACGTTGTTCGTGTGGTGCAAGCAGGGGAATATAGCGTAGAGTTATGTGGTGGCACGCACGTTAATGCAACAGGCGAACTTGGTTATGTCAAACTGATAAGTGAAAGCAGTATCGCCGCGGGTGTGCGCCGCGTAGAAGCACTCACTGGTAGCGCTGCAGTTACAACTATTCAGGATGATGAGGCACTACTTGCTGATGTTGCAAATTTGCTAAAAACGCCAAAAACAGGTTTGTCCGAAAGAATTGAGCAACTACTATTGGAACAACGTGAATTAGAGCAGCAAAATCAACAACTGAAAAGTCAGAACGCACTCTCGAACATTGGGACTTTAGTTGATGGTGCAACACTTGTTGAAGGTGTAAAGGTTGTCGCTTCACGGATAGACAAAACTGATAGAGATAGTTTGCGACAGATGGTAGACGCGCTTAAAAATCAACTAAAATCTGGTGTTGTCGCTCTTGCTTCAGTTACAGGAAATGATGCAGCCTTTATTGTCGGTGTAACGTCTGATCTTGTAAAAAATAGTGGTTTGCATGCAGGCAAACTGATACAAGCGATAACGGAAATTGCCGATGGGCGCGGCGGCGGTCGTCCAGAATTGGCGCAAGGTGGCGGTAAAAACCTTGGTAAAGTGGACGCAGCCATCGCTGCAACCACACAAATTATTGAAAACCAGCTACAAGCATAAAAGAAAATCGCGTTTGAAAATGGTATCAGTTATTGTTGCTCCGTGTTCAAACGCACAAAATAAGGAATACATATATGACAGAGTGGGATGTAATTCTATCGTTTTTTTGGAAAGGCAGTCTTGGTGTAGCGCTAATTGCTTTAACTGTCTTATTTGTTTATCTTTGTGCAATACTCGGTAGTTTCAAAAATTCGCTGAGCAGCATTCAGAATACGCTTAATTCTACGGAAAACCTTGTCAACCAAGAAGTTGGAATACTCATAAATGATGTTAGTCAAACTGTGAAAGAGATCAACAAAGAATTGCCGCAACTGCTGCAAAATATCAACGGTGTTACGGCATCAATGCAGCAGATCAGTGAAAATGAGGTTCAACCGACTTTACATAGTGTGCAAGAATTGACAGAGACACTGAATCAAAGCGTGCAGGAACTTGAGTCGGTTGTCCAAAAGGTTTCTACTTTTTCTGGTCAAACTATTGAGCAAGCAGCGTATTTTCGTAATCAAATCGCAGGCTCCCTTGCAGATATTGTGAGTATGTGGCATGGGTTGAAAGCCGGTTGGGACAAACTTTATAATAAATCTGCAGATTCAAATGACGCGACTCAACCTAACGCAGAAAACAGTGATTCGCAACCGCCTATCCAAAATGACGAATCGGAAACAGAAATGCCGTCAGAACAATCTGAAGCCGTTGCCGAGTAGCAAATTGGCTTATTTCTATAAATTAACCGCTTCATCAGAACGCATCAGCAATTAAATTGAAAAAGATTTGGTGAAAATCCACTTAATTGAAAAGAAATATTAAAAATAAACGTATATACTAAAGGAAAAACAATTTTATCCTAAACGTGGTAAATCAACATTATATTAACGCTTACACTTACATAAAGAAAGGACAAACTCATGAGTAACGATGGACGCAATAATGGATTGACAATGATTTTTGCTTTTTGCACCGGTTTTTTGACAGGTGCGGTAATTAGTCTACTCTATGCGCCAGCACCGGGTAAAGAGACTCGACAGAAAATCCGAGATACCTCTGCTCAGGCAAGAGATAAGACACTGGAAGTCGCTCAACATGCTAGTGAAGCAGCAAGAGAAAATGTGCAACACATAGTGGATCAGGGGAAAGAAAGTGTCCAAGGCCTTGTTGAAGTTGGCAAAGAACGTGTCAAAGACGCAACAAATCAAGTGAAATCTGCAGTTGAAACTGGGAAAAAAGTCTCTTCTGAAGTTAGAAACAAAATCACTGAGACGATTCCTGGACTTAACAATGATAAAAAATCAACCGAAGAGGCGTAATGTCTGAATTTCTAAGGTTGGCACTGCCATTTTTATTTGTCTGTAGTAGACAAGTTTAACAAACTATTTTATTCATTTCAACCGTATGGAAGTTGAAAAGTTAAGAACTCTCCTTGAGAAAGTTAAAAGTGGGGAGATTGAAGTCAGTGATGCACTTCAATCTCTCCGCACTCTCCCTTTTGAAGACCTCGGCTTTTCCAAAATTGACCACCATCGACAACTTCGGACCGGTTTTCCTGAAGTTATTTTCTGTGAAGGGAAAACCGATGCTCAAGTTGCCCAAATTAGTGAACGTATCCTAAGTGCTGGACATCCGCTACTGGCAACGCGTGCTACACCCTCAATGTACGAAGCTGTCCAAGCGATCCATCCCGAAGCACGGTATAACGAACTCGGAAGGACAATCTCTGTTGTGCAATCTGATGCAGAAGGTAAGCCAGGCGTTCTTGTCATTTCTGCTGGCACTTCCGATTTACCTGTAGCAGAAGAAGCCGCTGAAACTGCTTTTATGATGGGCAGTCCCCCTGAACGTCTTTACGACGTAGGTGTTGCAGGATTACACAGACTTATCGGTAATCACGAGAAATTACTGAATGCGCGTGTGATTATCGTAATTGCGGGCATGGAAGGCGCATTACCAAGCGTTGTTGGCGGTTTGGTTGATTGTCCCGTCATCGCTGTGCCAACAAGTGTGGGATACGGTGCAAGTTTCGGTGGACTCGCGGCGCTGCTCGGTATGCTGAACAGTTGTGCGTCTGGGGTCACTGTTGTCAACATTGATAACGGCTTCGGGGCAGGATACAGTGCCGCACTGATTAATCGATTATCAGGGACCTAAGCACGTTTCTTCTTGTGGTAATGAAGTTCACCTTGTGACCTTATTGCCATTGAATCGCGGATTAGTCGAATTGAAATTTTGATACTCTGGAACGTATTGCTTGAGTGTGTAAAGTTTTGACATGTGTCTGAATCGCGGATTACGCGGAAGACGCGGATGGAAGATCGGCAAGATAAGTTCCTTTTCAAGAGATTTAGGCAAACTTTGAATAGGCGTTTAGGAGTCCCAAACTTAATAATCCGCGAAATCCGCGATTCAGACAGCAAAATGAGAAACGTCTCATACAACGCACCTTAGCCGAAACTTTGCCAAAATATTTACAGCGTATCTCATAAATGCGATTTTGTCCAAATTCGCTGGATCGCGTGTCCGGTGGATCGGGGTTAGAAACCCCTCCTACGATTTATGAGATAGGTTGTACATACCCTATCTCTTAAAACTCAATTGACTTTTACTTGGGTTTTTGTTAGAATTTCCCCAAATTTTGTAAGGAAAGAAAAATGTCAACACAAACAGAATTATACGATGTGGCACTCACACATTTCGCAGAAAATGACTTGGAGGCGGCTGTTAATGCTTTCAAGGAACTTATTGCGGCATATCCAGACTATATTGAAGGGTATCTCGGATTGGGGCATGCGTACGAACGGCTTGGTCAATACGATGAAGCCATTGACGCTGTCCAAAAAGCGATTGAAATCAATCCGAATGACCCACTTGCTTATACCAGTTTATCTATCTGTTACCAACGCAAAGGGATGATCCAGGAAGCGGAAGACGCGATGGCAAAGTCGCAACAGGTTCAGTTGGAAATCTCCTCCCAAAATGGTTGATTCGCTAAATTTTATAGTAAAATCCGTAATTATTTACACACCATGGTAGGTTCGGTTTCCTAACCGAACTGGTGTAAATACGGCAGAATACGCATATGGTATTCTGCATTGGTTAGAAACCGCACCTACCGGGCATGTGTGAACATATTTTTGGATTTCACTATATTATATACAAAACTTACATATATAGGTTCAAAAGTCCATTCCCCCATCCATTTCTTGATGGTAATGGCAGAACAGCACGCGCACTCGCGAACCTCATCCTCTTACCAATCGGGAATTACAGCAACTTGCTAATCTCTCACATGCCTCAGTCCATAAGGAATTGATGATATTGGTAGAAAGTGGTGTGTTAGTAAAAAAAGGAAAAGCGCGAGGAACACATTATGTACTGGTTGATGATTTCTAACTGATTTTGGTTGATGATTACGCTATGAATCCATACTATATCAATGTTTACAGCAGTTGATGATTTGGTTGACGATTTTTTCTATTTTTAGTTAATGATTATGCTTTCATGCCCTACTATTACAAGGTTTAGACGGGTTGATGATTCGGTTAACGATTAAGCAATTCTTAAAAACAATATTTCCTATTGATTTCAAATCGTATTTCTAATAAAATGCAACACAGATTTCTTATTTACTGAAAAATCATAACGGTTACCTGAAGATGAACAATGTATAAGGAATTAGTTATATGAACATCCTTGTCCTACACGGACCGAATCTGCATCTTTTAGGAAGAAGACAGCCAGAGATTTACGGACACCAAACATTGAATGACATCAATGGTGCCCTTGATCAATTTGTGGCAGCATCGCCTCACGATGTTGTGCTGAAAATCTTACAATCTAACCATGAAGGCGAGATCGTGTCCATCATCGGTGATCACATGGACTGGGCAGATGGTATTCTAATAAATCCTGCAGCCTATACACATACCAGCATCGCTATTCGAGATGCCCTTGCGACTGTCGGTGTCCCTGTTGTTGAAATTCACCTCTCTAATATTTACGCGCGCGAGGAATTTCGGCATCATTCTTATGTATCGGGTATTGCGGTAGGTGTAGTTGGTGGTTTTGGTGCGTATAGTTACATCCTTGCCCTTGAAGCGATGATTCATATTTTAGGTCCGAATTCAACTGATAATGTAGATGAATAAATTGAAGGAAATTTTTTGTGGAACAAAAGCCGTTTATCCCTTTTAGTCGTCCGTGGATTGACGACACTGAAATCGAAGCAGTTAGCGAAGTGCTTGCATCTAAATGGATTAGCACAGGTGCGAGAGTACGTGAGTTTGAACGTGCTTTTGCCGAATATCTTGGTGTCAAACATGCAATTGCCGTGAGTTCTTGCACTGCAGCGCTACACCTTAGTCTTGTCGTTAGCGGTATTGGTGTCGGCGATGAAGTCATTACAACACCTTATACCTTCACTGCAACTGCTGAGGCAATACGATATGTCGGAGCAAAACCTGTTTTCGTAGATATTGATCCTGAAACATTGAACATTGATATTACGAAAATTGTACCTGCAATTACCTCACGTACCAAAGCGATAATGCCTGTGCACATCGCTGGGCTTCCGTGTAATATGGATGCATTACGGGAAATTTGTAAAAAACATAACCTCGTGCTTATTGACGATGCTGCACACGCAATCCCTGCTGAATATAAGGGACAATATATCGGTGCCCTTGGTGATCTTTCTGCGTTCAGTTTTTATGCAAATAAAAATATAACCACAGCGGAAGGTGGGATGATTACCACTAATAACGATTCACTCGCGGAACCACTTCGAACGATGCGGCTTCACGGTATTGACAAAGACGCATGGGCGCGGCAATCTGGACGCAGTATTTGGCGATACGACATCACCACTGAAGGCTATAAATACAATATGACCGATATTCAGGCGGCAATGGGGTTGTGTCAGCTCATGAAACTCAACAAACAGCATGAACGCCGTCAGAATTTCGTACAGATATATCAATCAGAATTGGCAAAATTTCCGCAAGTTAGCACGCCGTTTGTACCAGATAATCCGGCTGAGCATGCGTTGCATCTATACATTATTCAACTTCATACCGGCAACCGAGACGAATTTGTTGAGTCGTTGCGTGAAGCAAATATTGAGTGTAGTGTTCACTATATCCCATTACACCTTTTCGAATTTTATCAGAAGCAGTACGGTTACAGTGTCGGTGATTTTCCGTATGCGGAGGAAGTTTTTGAGAGAGTTGTCAGCCTTCCGCTCCATCCTGGACTAACTGAATCGGACGTGCATCTTGTAATTGATGCTATCGGTAAAATTCTGAGGCTCATGTAAGATATGTGCGATTTTTGTTTAATTATGCTATTAATATCAAGTCTGTCACTATTGAGTTTATATCAAAACTTGTCCAACGCATTTATTCTTGACATAAGCCAAAAAATCTGTTAAAATAATAATTAAAGCTAAATATATGAAATTTGGCAGAAGAACATCTAAATTAAATTTGCGCGCAATAAGGAGTTACAAAATGATTTACAAGTGTGTTCTTTCCCTTTCACTTGTCTGTTTTATAGTGATTATGACAGGTTGTAGTGCTTTGCTCTTAGAACAAGAATGGAGCGAAAACTACGCGCTACTTGATGGTTCTCAATCAACTATTCCACAAATGATTGATGGGGATATCAGTACCGTAGGAAAAACAAAATCAACCAATGGAGCGGTTAGTCCCACGGGCCAAACCGCCTTACCTGAAGTTGTCATAACATTACCAGAAAAGAAGGTTATCCGAAAAGTCATTATTCACTCGGATAATATTAAGAAGTTTAACCTTTATGCCGATAAAGGCGGTAGTCCAATTTCAGGGACAGATTGGCAGCTGGTAAGGAAGGTACAAAGTGCCAAAACCGGCAAGATTATCATCCCGGTTTTTGACTCATTTCCTACAGATAGTATCCGTCTTGTAGTTTTAGGAACGAAAGACGATGCTTCTTTTACACGGGACGAAGTTGATCTCGCAGCACAAATCTGTTCTACTTCAAGCGGCTCTTCGTGAGGGGTTCCAGCCGGGACCGGTGGTCCTAAGCGCATTGCCTCAGCTAAAATTAGTGAAATTGAAATTTATGGATATGTAACTGCTGAAAAAACCGATGACGATCCGCGTGAAGAATCTGTAATGTCTAAGTTATTTTAACCCAAGTTGCCACACAGTAGGACAATCTGTCCGAAGATTAATTTATTAATTCGGTAATTTTTTGTCCGCGCGAGCACGGATATCCCACTGCTGGCAAGGCGGGGAATCATGGCGAATACCTTATGCGTATTTGCCATGATTCATACCGTTGATTTCTTCCGAACCTCGCACATTATCGATTTATTTTTTATTTTCATTTAGATTGTGCCTGTGAGGACACAAACTCACAGTTTGCGGGATGGAATCTTGTGAAAAATGGGCGTTCTTTATAAAAAACGGTGTTTGCAGGTCTAAAATCTTGGCTCACGTCAAGAATAAGTGCAAATAAAAATTTAACCCACATGGTTATTGACTTTATGAGAGGGGTGTGCATAAATATTTGGCGCATCAGCACAGACAGGGACGGACTTTAGGTGAGGCATTATTTCACAAAGTGCTATTTGTAGTCGCGCAATTCATTGCGCCTCTTTGAACTTGTGGACGGCACACGGCGTGTGCCTACTACCTTTAAGCGCATATTTAAATCGGAATTATTTATGCACACCCCTCACTTAATTGGTGTATTATTCTTGTCGGAATAAGGCACGACATGTCTATCTCAAAACTCTACCAGATCATTCCGAGTGAAGTATGTTTCTCCTGCGACGTTTGTTGCCGTTTTTTAGAGTCGGATAGTCCTCTCGCGCCAATTTTTACTGAAGCAGAGAAACAGCACGCAATTTCTTATGGGGCAAACTCTGCTTTATTCCAACCACAAGCAGATGGAAAAAGCTCACAGATTAAGCTAAAACCGTATAAGGATTTTTACGTCTGTCCGTTCTTTGAGCCTGGAACCAGTAGATGTACTATCTATGCCAATCGTCCACTTGATTGTCAACTCTATCCCTTTGCTTTGATGTTCAGTGAGGACAGGAGCAGTGTAGTGTTAGGTGTAGATATGCTCTGCCCGTTTAGTGAAGCACATTTTGAAACGGAGCCTTTTCAGCAACATCTGCAGCATGTTATTGGTTACGTTGAATCGGAGGCAGTGAGAGAACAACTTGCTGCAAATTGGAGTCTCATTGGCGATTATCAAAATACAGTGAAGGTTTTCCATACGCTCAACCAAAACTTGACACATGCAACTCCATCCCCTAACTCTTGCTGAGAAACCTGTTTTTGAAACGTACGCATCTCAGATGTGTGTTCACCTATCAAGTTATGCGTTTGCACCGATTTATGTATGGCGAAATCATTTTCAGTTCTACTGGGCACTGCTACATGACCATTTCTGCATCTTTGCCAAGCAGGAAGATGACTATTTTATGCCGATTTTGCCAATACCGTGTGTTGTTGGCAACCGTTCATATTTAAAGACAGTTCGCGATGCATCTCAATTCATGCTGAAATCAAATCAGAATCCTCTGATTGCACGCATTGAAAATGTACCAGAGGAGTTACTCTCTGTTTTCAAAAATGCAGGTTTTGACGCTATCCTAAAGGAAACTGAATATATTTATAGGACAGAGGATCTGAGTGATCTGCGGGGAAATCGCTACAAACAGCAAAGACATGCTTACAACACTTTTACAGCACAGTCCCCTTCTATAAAATGTGAACCGTATCAACCAACTGATCGAGATGCTTGCCTTCAGCTATACGAGAGATGGCAAGAGTCGCGATCAGCAAAATATGATGACCCGATCTATCAAGCAATGCTTGAAGATTCGCAATCTGCACATCGGGTTGGTATAACACATGCCAGAGAATTAGAACTTGTTGGCAGGGTTGTTCGTATTGATGGTGAACTACGCGCTTATACCTTCGGATATGAATTGAACAGTGAAATGTTTTGTGTACTATTTGAAATATCAGACCTAAACATAAAGGGACTCGCCCAGTTTATCTATCGTGAATTCTGTAAGGAGTTAATGGCATCATACAGATGGATTAACGCAATGGATGATTCTGGATTAGAGAATTTAAAACGGGTAAAACTCGCGTATCATCCTCACCGCTTGCTGCCTTCTTATAATTTGGTGCTAAGTTAAAATGAAACCTGCACTTATCTTTCTCAACGGTTACTACGATTTTAGAAATCTCGATTTCTATCAACAAGAGATTGAGACAGGAATGAAAAAAGGTGCTACTATCATCTGCGCGGATGGTGGGATAAACATTTTTGATGAATTGAATAAAATAAATAACATACATTTCATTCCAGATATCCTAATCGGGGACCTTGACTCTGTAAACGACACAGGGATAAAAGCGAAACTGATAGTTGATGAATGGGTTGGACAAACGGACAAGGATTATACTGATGGACAATTAGCCGTTAAATATGCTGTGGACACGGGCAACTGCCGACATATTGTCCTATATGGTGGATTACCACGTCCAGCAGAATATGAAACGGATCATTTTCTCGGAAATTTGAAACTGATGCGTTTTGGCCACTACCTCGTCAACGATAAGCATGTTGACTACAAAGTTGAAATGCGAGACCCATTGCAAACTATCCATTATGTGTTATCAGGATTACGGTTAGTCAGAAAAAACAGAGGTTTGCAGCGTGTTTCTCTCATCGCGGAGGAAGCTAATGTCGTAGTCCAAAGTAGTCAAAACTTACGTTGGGACTTAGCATCGTTACATATCCATCCGGACTTGACAAACGCGCTGCGGAACGAATTTGTTGATGGTGCAGAATGGGCGAAACTTCAATTAACTGAAAACTCCGCCCCTGTTTACGTGATTCACAATTGGCACGATTAAGAATCGGTTAATACTTCTTTGAGTGTTTCCATATCTAAGTTGCCACCGCTCATCACCATCACTACATTCTGTCTAACCAACGTATCCGAAAGTTTGAATGCAGCTGCGAGTGATGCTGCTCCTGCGCCTTCCGCTAAATTATGCGTCCATCGCAGTGCTGATCGGATACCCGATCTTATTTCTTCTTCGCTGACCGTAACAATGTCGTGGATACCGTCTTTAATGATGGAGAACGGAATTGGAAATGGAACTCGCGTTGCGAGACCATCGGCAATTGTCCTGCAAGAATCAGTCTCTATGTGTTCCCCCGCTTTCCATGAACGGTAAATTGCAGATGCATTTTCTGCTTGCACACCGATGATTTTAACATTTGGATTGATAGCCTTGGCGACGGTAATCGCTCCGCAGACACCGCTACCGCCCCCAATCGGGACAATAATTGTGTGTACATTGGGAAGACTTTCAAAAATCTCAAGCGAATAGGTGCCTACACCATGAATAAGTGCTGGTTCCATACATGGGTGCACATAGTATAAACCGCGTTCTGCTTGAAGTGTGTCACACAATTCACGCGCCTCGTCAAAATCGTTACCGTGTTCAATGAGTTCCGCGCCAAATGCCTGCATTGCGCTGTTTTTCTCTCGGTTGTTCCCATGTGGCACAACAATAGTTGCTTTTACGCCGAATTGTGCTGCAGCATAAGCAATAGATTGTCCGTGGTTGCCGCGCGTTGCCGTAACGACACCCTGTTTTTTCTGTTCTGTCGGTAGATTAGACATGAAATTAATGCCGCCGCGCACCTTGAAGCTGCCTGTCGGTAGATGATTTTCATGTTTGATATATGCCTGAAAGTCGAGTTTTTCTGATAATTCGGGATAGTGTGTTAAAGGTGTCGACTTTAAAAAGTGGGACACTACTTTTCTGGCAGCGATAATTCCGTGAAATGTAACAGATTTCATTTTTCTCCTATTGAATTTTAGAATTTATGATTTTAACCTTATTTTTCTGAAATGTTTACAACATCAGATCCATTTCCTTTAATTCTTGATGCCTAACAGTCTAACGTATGTTGTTAATGTACTTACAAATCAAAAAACGTTCAACGACATTATGTGTCCCGTGCTTGCATTTCAATATCAAAACCCTCTTTTCGAATACGTTGGTTGAAGTAAAGAAGGGCGATACCGATGATCCAGATCGGAAATGAAACCGCATAAACACAGAGATGTATAGCAAACAAAATCGCAGAAAAAAACGGTGTGCTGTTCTCAAAAGGTTCCGAGAGTAATCCCCATTCAAGAATATCAATAAAGCCAATTTCACCACCAAGGTTTGTTAAAATTAGTATGAATCCGATAGAGATTTCTAATATCATGTGAATAAGTGTACTAAATAACAGGAGCGCAAGTAACATGCCAAACATCTGCCACCATGTTTCTTTGACAAGTTCGCTACTGCGTCTCAGGGCATTGCTTACCTTGGTATCCTCAAACATGACTGGTCCGAGAAATAGTCCCCAACGCACTGCAAAATAGATTGCAAACGGGATTCCAATGATCGTAAGTGCCAAACCGCCAGTAACTAACCACCAAAGAAGTAAACATCCTAACAATTGCCAAAACCGCTGAATTGATCTTTGCAAAACTGAGCGAATTGTAATTTCTTCACTTAGATAGGCTGTCCCTGTTCCGATAACTATTCCACCTATACCTATAGTGGAAAAAGTGACCGCAAATATGACCATTCCTATTCCGAATAAAAAATAGCGAGAAAAGAAAGAAACAGAAAAATCCAAAAAAAGATGTACTGTGAGTTCCCCAAAGACCGAAAATACGGCAAGGCCCAAAAATAGCGAAAAATGTTTCCGATAGAGACTAAATGCGGTATCAAGTATTTCCCCAAATCCCATCGGTTTAAGGGGTGTCATTCCTAAAGCAGATTCGCTATTGCCTTGTAGCGATGCATCGCTCTGTCCTAACATATTTGCTCCAATTAACCAATGATGCGGTTCTGATTCAATTGAATAAGTTTTCTACGGCATTATTTTATGGTAGAAAGTCTCTTACTAACCAAAAAGTTTATGTTAACATAATAACATGTCTAATAAAACATATCAATCTCATCTTAAGAAAACAACATGGCACAAGAATGCCTCTGGGGATTCGGAGGTGTCCGCTTGACATAAAACCCAAAATACAATAAAATCAATATAAAATAACAAATGATGTGCAATACACAAAAGGAAAATGAGTAGTGAAAAACATACTGTTTTCAACTTTGATAACACTAATCGTCATATTCACATTCACAACTGACTCTTCCGCTCAAGAAGATCCGCAGCAAGGGGAGGCACCCAGTAATGTGAAAGTACACACCGGAAAAGGTTCTATCAGAATCCGAGACATAAAGTATTCACCAGATGGCAAACGACTCGCAGTAGCGTGTTCCAACAACGGTGTTTTACTCTACAAAACACAGACAGTTGAGAAACCAGATTTGCTTGCAGACCAACCGGAGAGCGCATGGAGTGTATCGTTTAGTCCGGATGGAACGATGCTTGCAAGTGCTGGTAGACATAATACCATTACGCAATTAAATAAAAACATAGGGGGACAACTTCCAATATACAAAGACATTTTCAAATCAGGACTCACGAGCGTCGAATTTAGTCCTGATAGCAATATGCTCGCAACAAGCAATGTTGACCGTATCATCAATCTGTTGGATGTGCGCACAGGCAAACTCCTACACACTCTCACCGGACATACGAAGCGGATCAGAACTATGGTGTTTAGTCCTGATGGGAAAACGCTCGCTACTGGAACTCGGGATACCATTCGTCTATGGGATGTGGACACAGGAAAACATATCCGAACGCATATAAATCATGCAATATTTGTCAGAGGCGTTGCATTCAGTCCGGACGGAAAGACTATCGCTATGCAAACTACAGGCAAATCTATCTTTACTATCACTTTATGGGATGTGGACAGCGGGAAGGCATTGCGCCCGCTTATAGATAATCAGGTCATTCTCAGCAGGATGGGGTCTGTCCACAGTATGGCGTTCAGTCCCGATGGAAAGACTATCGTAACTGCGGGGGTTTTTGCCATCCATCTGTGGAATGTGGACACGGGTGAACACATCCGAATGCTCACAGGACAGCTTAATAGTTATGCAGGGCCCGGTCCTTTCGTGCTATATAGTCCGGATGGAACGACTATTGTAACTGCCGGCATGGGTGAAATCCATCTGTGGGATGGGAATACAGGAAACCACATCAGAAAACTTCTAACAGATTTATGATACGTGTATGAAATCATCACTTATCTTGCAGTAGGTCCAAACCAACGCTGAATTCCATCCGCGCATTGGACTTACACTGTTAAAACGCGCTTTGGACACCTTAAGTTGACAGTTATAGATGGGTTTTGTTCCCACCCTTTAGGTTTTGAAAATGAATTTATCAGAAACGAAGACACTCACCTTCGACCTATTCGGCACAATTTTAGATTTAGGAGGTAGCCTCACGCCTTTCATCCGTGAATCTTTAGATGCTCACGATGCTTCCAACATATTTGCAGGTGATTTTTGGGAACAGTGGCGTTATCGGCAACGGATTGAGCAGTATCAGGACACAATAATGATGCTTGGACATAGCGGTTATTTGGAAACGGTGCGCCGCGCATTGCACTACACGTTAAGACGGAACGGTATTCATGCTTCAAGTAGTACGGTTGAAGAATTCATGCAAGGATGGCAACACCTATCTCCTTTTTCAGAAGTTTTACCTGCGCTTGAACGACTGCATTCTCGGTATCAGTTAGTAGTATTATCCAACGGGGATCCAGAGTTTTTGGAATATCTTATTACAGAACGACTCACGTGGGATTTTGACGATGTAATTTCGGTTACATCAGTCGGCGCGTTTAAGCCGCATCCAGCAGTTTATCGCGGTGCTGCAGGTAAACTGGGTCTTGAAGTTAGTGAGTGCCTAATGGTATCAGCGAATTCATTTGACATTATGGGGGCGCGGGCGTGTGGATATCGGGGTGCGTACGTTAACCGCTACAATTTACCTTACGAAGATACACAGTTTCAACCTGATGTGACGGTAAGCGATTTTACAGAATTGGCGGATGCTTTGCTGTAAAATTGATATTTTCCTTATCACCTTGAATTCAAAATTTTTATATGTTATAATACTTTCAAACTCAAAACTGTAAGAGGGAAAGTCACGTGAATTGCGAAATGAGTGAAACGCGAATGCGAATCCTTCAGTTATTGAAGATGCGTAGTAACATGACCGTTAGTCAATTGACAGAAGCATTACATATCAGTGCTATGGGAGTTAGACAACATCTTACAATTCTTGAAGAGGAAGGCTTAGTTGAATATCATAGTGAAAAGCATGGCCGGGGACGCCCACATCACCTTTATAGTTTAACTGATGATGCAAACGGCCTCTTTCCGACAACTTACGCAAACTTTGCGGTCGGTTTGATGAACGAAGTAGCAAAATTCAATGGGCCTGGGTTCATCAATAAGGTTTTCCGAAGCCGTATGAAATCACAACTGCAGATGTACCAAGAACGGCTCCACGGTAAAGACATGGTTGAACGCATCAAAGAACTTGCCCGTATTCGTGATGAAGAAGGTTATATGGCCCGTTTTGATGAAAACGATACCGATTATGTTTTAGTAGAACACAATTGCCCTATTGCTGCGATTGCTCAAGAATATCCACACGTGTGTGAGATTGAATTGGCACTCTTCAGACAATCTTTAGGAACGAAGGTATACCGAGTTGAACATCTGATGCAAGGCAGTCATAGGTGCTGCTACCGCATTCCCAAAGGCAATTGCCAAAATCAGGATGTTAAGTCAACGCCTGATGAACCGTTGAGCCAAAACTGATAGAGTGCTATGTGTGTTCGCTTTTCAATTACCTAAACCCATTTAAAGGCACTTTTAATGTCTGACGAAACAGGTAGGCGCGACTTTTTCAAAGAAGCCTTGAATCAAATTATGAAACCTGTCGCCGAATTCCTTGATGAAAAGGTAGGTGATCAGTTTCCGTTTGATGAACCGAACCGTATAATTTTGCGCCCGCCGGGTGCTTTGCCGGAAGATGAATTCCTCGAAAAATGTCTTCGGTGTGGAAATTGCGTCAGAAATTGCCCCGCAAATGCCATACATCCTTTACAGAGCCGTGGCTCCAACCTTATTAACACACCCTACATTGATCCTGAAGAACAACCGTGTGTGATTTGCGATTCGTTGGCATGCATGCATGTATGCCCAAGTGGTGCGCTACAACTTGTCTTTGCCGAAGATATCAGGATCGGGCTTGCAGTTTTCAATATTGAAACCTGCCTCCGCACAAAATCGGTTGATTGCAGCTACTGCATAGACACTTGCCCTATTGGAGAAGACGCGATTAAATTTTCACGGGACGGGATGGTAGAAGTCCTCGATTCAGGGTGTACAGGGTGCGGCGTATGTCAGTACGCATGTCCGACAGATCCTAAGTCTATAGTGATTGAGCCGCTACCACTTTTAGAATAGCATCATGACCTTTTTCCCTCAAATCCTTTTGCAGACATCTCCAAACGCGCGAAGCCTACGTGACATCAAACCACCACTGGATGTACCATCAAACTATCTACCTTATATACTTCTTAGCGGATTTATTTTTGCTATTTTTGCTGGAATTGCATGGGTATATCTCCGAAAACGTCGTCAGACCGAAGTATCTCCTCCAGTTATAGAAGTAGCTACGCGTCCACCGCATGAGATTGCTCTTGAACAGTTGAAAACACTTGATGGTGCCTCGTGCGATATGGAAACTTACCATACCCGAATTTCTCATGTTATACGCGAATACATCGCAGCACGCTATCGAATTCCAGCATTAGAATTGACAACCACAGGCCTTCTTCAACAGATGACACGTGAACAGATAGGTGATTTATATGTTGAACGGATCCAGCAATTTCTTGCCAACTGTGATAGGGTAAAGTTTACCAAATATCAACCTGAACGATCAGAAGCAGATGCGCGGATGGTAGATGCTCGATGGTTTGTGGAGGAAACAAAAACACCAATTCCATAGTTTTCAAGTAATTTACCTGACATTCTTAGATTTGGGGAAATATCAAAGTATCTTGATTAATCAAATCTTGATATGTAATAATTTAAGATATATAGCATATTATTGTTTTACAGAATGAATACCTTGAAAGCAACAATTGAAAAGACCTTGAAATATTTTACAAACTTTGGTATCCTTTTTATACGTAATAAAAGATAGTAATTCCTCAGTAATTTTTTATCATATATCATACGCATGTGAATCGGATTAATATAACAAGGAGGTAACTCAGCATGGGAAATTCAGTTTTAAAGAATCAAGTTTGTTTGACAATCCCGATGCGCCGAGTTGTGGAACTTACAGCTGTTCAATTGGCTTCTATCATCTCTGAATCAATGAGTTTTAACGATGAACAGATTGAAGCAATACAATTAGGGATGCTTGAATTCTGCATTAACGCCTTTGAACATAGTAGAAGTTCGGATCAAAAGGCAGTCATTGAGTCCGTCATAAGGACAAATGAATTGGAATTCAGAATTACGGACAAGGGAATTGACATTATACGCATGTGAATCGGATTATTCTAAACAAGGAGGCAACTCAACGTGGAAAATATAGTTTTGAAGGATCAAGTTTGTTTGACAATCCCGATGGACCGGGATATGGAACTTGTAGCAGCCAAAACTGGTTCTGTTCTCGCCGAACTAAATCACTTTAACGAGGAACAGACTGAAGAAATTCAATTGGCAATCATTGAAACCTGCATTAATGCCTTTGAGCATAGCCAAAGTGAAGACCGGACAGTTATTATTAAATACATAGTAAAGGCTGATGAATTGGAATGCAAGATAACTGACCACGGCGTCGGTTTTACTCCAGAAGATCAGCACAACAGCATAGCTAGACGTCAAGAAATTCATTCAGAGATGCGAAAGCGTGGATGGGGTTTAGAGATTACTAAAACTCTTATGGATGAATTCGATATTGAAAGTAGTGAAAACGGAACGACTGTGAGTTTTATAAAAAGAATGGCATCGTAAGTTTCAAAACGAACCTATTTGACTTGAGGAGGTAAAGGTTTGGCAAACAAATTCGATATACAAATACGTGCTGAACAAGGATACGCGATACTGGAAACAGCGGGATACTTAAATGATGCACTCGGAGAGCAACTTTCAAAGGAAGCACAAAAACTCATTGAGAAAGGATATACGCAACTGGTAATCAATTTGGATAAAACCGCCTTGATTAACAGTATTGGTATTTCCATTCTGATAGAAATTATAGAAGCGCTTGAAGAACGGAGCGGCACGTTGAATTTCTGTGGGTTGTCCGCAACTCAGGAACGCACTTTTCGTATGATGGCAATTGCAAAATACGCTGGAATCTTCCCAGATGAAAAGGCTGCTGTCGCAAATTTCTAACAAACTCTGAACTCTCAACATACGACACTACAAACCTGTACTGCCAAAATCACCATTCTTTACAAAACGGGTCGATAGGATTGAATACCCTACACGTAAGTTAGAAGGCAAAAGGAACAATCCGACATGCACCTAAGTTCAGCAGAAGAAACTATACAAAGATTAATATTTAGCTTATCCGAACTGGAACAGTTAGGACAAACGCTGATCTCCGGACATAGCAATTTTAATGTTTCAAGTAAAACATACCTTCGAATTACACTCGGCACGCTTCAGGCAACTCGGGGCGCGATCCTGTGTTTCCATCCGACAGATAATTATCTGACGATTGCTGCCTCAACCCCAGAAGTAGAAGTCCCACCAATCGAAATTGAACCAGATGAAGTTGATAGCTTGCTGCAATGTTCGCTTATTGAATTAGACACGCCACCCACAGCTCTCAAACGTTTTATTAATCGGAATACCGAATTGTTTAATGGCAAGACAAAGCATCGTCTGTGGGTGCCCTTAAAGATCCATGACGAATTTCTGGGAATCCTAAGTTTAGGAAAATTTTTAGGGCGTGCAGTATTAGAAGAGTGGGAACAAGAACTACTGTCCATTTTGGCACACCAAATATCAATCGCAATTGCATATTCTCGCAATGCGGAACGCATTCAAAGTGAAAAGTTTCGGTTGTTTATGTTGGCTGAAAGTGCACCTCAAATTTGCCAACTGTTACAACCAGAAGATGCGGCAGAACAAGTAGTCCATCAAGCAGTTGCACTCCTTGATGCCAATGTAGGTGGACTGATGTTAATTCAGCCCCAGCAGCAAAATCTTGAGCTACGGTACGCTTTTCCCGAAACAGTAATTTCAGAAAATGATGACCAAAACGGAAATAAGCCAATCTCTATTTCATTAAAAGATATAGAAGCAGACACAGCAGAAGCAAACGAAAAAACTGCCTTTGATATGTTAGCAGGTGTTGTCAAAGAAGGCAGAACAGTCCGCAGTGCCTTCAAAACGGAGACTTTTTTGGGCGGGAGAAACTTAATGGCAGGCCCTATACAGGGACGCGATGGTGATATTTTAGGTGTACTCGTTGTCGGAGACAAAGAAGAGCGCGGTGGTAGAATAGCTGAATTTACAGACGAAGATGAGATACTTCTTGATTCTTTCGCTAAACAGGCAGGGGTTGCGATTGAAAACGCGCATTTACATCAAGAAGCTCTTGACGCGCGGCAATTACAAGCTGAGATGGAGGAAGCTCGGAAAATCCAAGAAAACCTTATACCCGACACACTTCCAGATATACCTGGCTACGAAGTTGCTGGACATTACGAGCCACGCGGCCCTGTCGGGGGTGATTATTATGATTGTATCCAACTGCCAACTGGCGGATGGGGACTCGCTATCGCTGATGTATCAGGTAAAGGAATGCAAGCAGCGCTTTTGATGGCAACACTCCGCGCCGGATTGCTCTCTGAGTTATCAAGTTCAAGAGGTCGTGAAAACAACGAATCGATAGACATGAAAAATGAGCTAATTGATATGGCAATGATCCTTAATTCACTCCTTTATGTTAGTGGAACAGAGGAAAAATATGCTACGTTCTTTTATAGCCATCTTAATCCAGAAACAGACATCCTAACATCACTAAATGGTGGACACAACCCACCACTGATTGTAAAAAACGATGGGGGCATTGTGTGGCTCGGGGAAGAAGTCGGCGGGTTGCCGTTAGGAATGTTTCCAAATGACATGGTACCACTCATCGCAAAATATGAGGCTGAACAGATAAAACTCGAAAGTGGTGATCTTATTATCTTTTATACTGATGGTGTTACCGAAACCGTTAACATTGAGGACGAATATTATGATGAAGAACGTCTTGAACAGGTCGCCAAAACATGCACCGAAAGGGATGCCTCACATATATGTAACTTAATCTATCGAGCAGTGATGGACTTTCAGGGTGATGCGGATCAATTTGATGATTTAACCCTGCTTGTTCTCCGAAAAAAATAGGAAACTGAAACCATGCAACAGAGATCAGAAGGACGGCAATTCTTAAATCCCACAATCCTTGCACAAATCGGTAATCTCGAACTCATTGCAAAATTTGTCGTAGAAGGATTCATATCTGGATTACACAAAAGTCCATACCACGGCTTCAGTGTTGAGTTTTCACAATATAGACAATATATGCCGGGGGATGACACAAAACACATTGACTGGAAAGTTTACGGCAAAACTGACCGCTATTACATCAAACAGTTTGAAGAAGAGACCAATCTTAACTGCTATCTTCTGTTGGACACCAGCCAATCTATGGCGCATCCATCCCCTGAGGATTTACAAGAGATAGATGCCACCCAACAAACTGGGACTTCTGAAAATGTAGAACCTTTATCAAAACTCCGCTATGCCTGTTTTCTTATCGCTTCCCTCTCCTATTTTATGGCGAAACAGAAAGATGCTGTCGGGTTCGCTTACTTTGATGAAAAAGTACATCAGTACTTGCCTGCGCGCAGTAGTGCATCGCATATGCATTCTATCTTATTGACATTGGAAAATCTCCAGACCGCAAAAGAAACCCGTATTGGGGAACCGCTACACGAAATTGCTGAACGGTTGACAAAACGTGGATTGGTAATTCTCATTTCCGACCTTTACGATGAAAATCCCGATGAAGTTATTAAAGGACTTGAACACCTGCGCTATGATGGACACGAAGTAATCGTTTTTCACATTCTATCAAAAGAAGAGGTGGACTTTGAGTTTGAAAGGCTTATCCGTTTCGTTGACGCGGAAAACGACCAAGAAATTATCACCACACCGCAGGTTATCCAGGAAAGTTATCTGAACAATTTTAACGAATTTATTGACCACTACCGTACAACGTTGAATCAATCGGATATTGATTATAACCTGATAAATACGTCAACACCGATTGACCGATCACTCTCAGCATATTTAGCGAAACGACAAGGATTTTTATAAAGTTACCCAGGTTACCACGGACAAGATTTTGTAGCGCAAACTGTTAGTTTGCATCATAAAGATGCACAAACTGGAAGTTTGTGCTACAAGGAAGCACGAAGGAGACAAAAACAATGAGTTTTTTAGCAGGAGCGTTTGCTATTGCAGGAGCTATAGGCGCATCTATCCCCCTCATTATCCACTTATTGAACCGGGAACGTGCGCGCAGGCTTATTTTTAGCACTGTTCGATTCATCCAGATGTCGCATCAAACAAATGTGCAACGCCACAGACTCAAGCGGTTACTTCTGCTGCTTATGCGAATCTTGATGTTAATCCTTCTTGGTCTCGCCTTTGCACGACCTTTTATCGCAGCTGATCCCACAAACGCGCCCGAATTAGGCGGTGTGCGGAACGCAGTAATCATATTAGATACATCATACAGCATGCAATATGAAGACGTTTTCGCAACTGCGAAAAAAGAGGCGATAGATAGACTTGACAGTTTAGAAAGTGCTGATGCTGTCGCACTTATCTTGTCCGCTGACAAAGTACGGAAAGTTCTGCCTATTGACTCCGAACATAATCATATCAGAACAGCAATAGAGGGGGCAGAGACCACTAACTATACAACAGATTACCTTGACGCTATCCAAACTGCAGATGAAATTCTTCAGGAGGTTGCAGCTGGGCAGAAACAGATATACCTTATTGCAGATTTGCAGAAAAGCGGATGGGAAAACTTCCTTGAGACTGACAGACTGAGTCCCGATGTCCACATCGAATTTGTCAATGTTGCAGTAGAACAACCGAATAACCGAGCGATTACTGATATCAACGTTCCACCTGTGGTACTAATTGAGCAGAAAGACACGGAATTAGTGGCACGTATCCATAACTTTAGCACTGAACGGGTCGAAAAACTTCCTGTTACTTTATATATTGATAATAGTAGGAGCGAAACAACGCAATTGGATATTGAGCCAAATGATAGTGCGGATGCCACCTTTAAAATGAAAATTGATCTTCAATCAGAGTCTGTTCATACAGGACGGGTAGAAATTGAGACTGATACACTTGAAATTGACAACCGATACTATTTTACTGTGCAAAGCATGAAATCTATCAAGGTGCATGCGGTCAATGGTGAACAGAAAAGAGCTGACATTGAAGATGAAACCTTCTTTTTGACAAGAGCACTGAAAAATGTTGGCGATGAAGGAACACCGATTGATTATACAGAGTCTACTACATTTCCATCGGCGGCGGCGCTGCAGCAATACGATGTACTAATTCTCGCTAACCTTAGTACTCTTACTTCTGCAGAAGCCGAAAGATTGAAAACTTATGTGAATGCAGGTGGTGGACTAATTATCACGCTCGGTGATAAAGTTGATGCAAGTGCTTACCAGCAACTCCTTGGCGGAGCAGAAAACCCCCTAATGCCGTGTACCTTAATGCAAGCAGTCGGGGATCCAATCGGTAAGGAAGAGTTCCAAGTTATTGCCAGTGTTGATTATCGTCATCCTATTTTTATGCCATTCAGCAATCCAAACCATGGGGATTTTGGTAAAGGGCGATTTTATAGATATTTTCAGACGGCCCCTACCTCAGAAGCAGTAGCTATCGCCGCTTTTGATGACGGAAACCCAGCAGTGCTTGAAAAAATTTACGGCAACGGACGCGTGCTCTGTTTTACTTCTACAATTGACCGTGAGTGGAACGATCTACCTATACACGGAGTCTATTTGCCGTTTCTGCATGAAACTATAAAATATCTTGCGCTAAAGCAAGCGGGGAAAGTTCCAGACTATCGCGTTGGGGACAGTGTAGAGTCCAACGGAGATCAAGATGATGCGGGGAAAGAAGTTGCAGTTTTCGACCCGAATCGTAAAGAAACACGGATGACGTTGAATGAACAAGGTAATCTCTTTTACGAAAACACTGAAAACCCTGGTATCTATTCGGTACACGCTTCTGGTAAATCTACCCACTATTTTGTTGTCAATGCTGATACTGCTGAATCGGACTTAGCACTTCGTAATCCTGAAGAGCTAACCAGCATGCTTGTCGGTTCTACTGAAGTTGACCGGGCACCTGCTGAATTTACCGATGAAGTTAAACAACAATACCGCGAAGATGTTGAGAAAAACCAAGGTATCGCAACTTATATTCTTTTAGCGGTTTTCGCACTTGCAATAACGGAAATGTTCCTTGCGAATCGTGTTTAATTCGCTACAATTTTACTTTGACAATATCAAAATTTGTCTCATGGTCTGGACTAAGAGAATTTTACAATAAATATCTATTTTACAGGTTCATGCTTCTATAAAACGCAGGAGGATAATGTAAACAAATGGGTCCTGAAACAACAGAAAAAATTGAAGTTCCAAATATCGTATCTGATAAGGAATGCCAATTTTTTATTGAAAACGGATACCTTGTCGTTCCAAACTTGCTATCCGATAAAGAAATTAAGGAACTTCGGCAAGATACAGTCACACTTGCTCGTGGTGAATATGAATGCGATAACATGAAACCTTTGCCCGATAGTGTTACTGACGAAGAGGCAATCGGCAGAATTCTTTGCATTCATCAACCACATTTCGTTAGCGATACTATTGAAAAGTACGTCAAACACCCCAAAATATGTGGTATCCTGAGCCAAATCACCGCTGCACATCTGCCTTTTTGGGATGGTAGTGTCAAGTGTATGCAATCAATGCTTTTTGTCAAACCGCCTAATTTTCAGGGACAGGCATGGCATCAAGATGAAATTTATATCCCTACGCGCGACCGCTCCTTAATCGGTGCGTGGATTGCTATGGATGATGCGACTGTTGAAAATGGGTGTTTATGGGTGCTACCGGGTTCACATAAGCAAGGTTACCTATATCCACAACGTAATCACGAAAACCCTGATGAATTCGATTTCGCGCAAGAAAGCTACGGATTTGACGGTTCTTCAGAAGTACCCGTTGAAGTAACAACAGGTACGCTTGTCTTTTTCAACGGCTATTTACTACACCGTTCCCGCAAAAACAGAGGGGACACATTCCGCCGCGTCCTTGTAAATCATTACTGTAATTCATGGTCGTTGCTTCCGTGGTCAATCCGTGAAGGAGAACGTCCCGCAAGTGCTGATCGTCGGTGTATTATTCCTGTATCTGGTGTTGACCCTTATTCGTGGAAAGGTTACGATGATCCACCTAAAAGCATAGGGTTGCGAACATGCAAAGCGATTGATGAATTGCCGCCCATTGAAGCGGAAAGTGAGTAAACGATGACAACAGAACAAGCAACTGATCTACAAAACACATTGGAAGATATGATGAACCGTATCACTAAAGGGGATGACATCACTGAACAACTTCTCAGAATTGAGCAGTTATCCGTTGATATTGAATTAACTGCCCCCAAAATGCTTAAGCACTATCTTGAAAAGAAGAGTTATACAAAAGCATTGGATTTTCTTAAAGATCAGGACTTACGCAGTCCCCCTTGATAAGGGGGGTAGGGGGGTTAAATAGTCGTTATTTCAATGATATTTCAGTGATTTAACCCCCTAAATCCCCCTTATCAGTGGGACTTTAAGAGAAAATGCGTAAGTCCTAAAAGATATGTAAGAGTGTGTAAAGTTTTTGGCATGTGTGTCTGAATCGCGAATTACACGGATTACGCGGAAGACGCGGATGGAAGGTTGGCAAGATAAGTTCCTTTTCAAGAGATTTAGGCAATTCTGAATAGGAGTTTAGGAGTCCCAAACTTAATAATCTGTGAAATCCGGGGAATGCCTAAATGGTATTCATACCGTTGATTTGGTGACAATCCGCGATTCAGACAGCAAAAAAGGAAACGTCTCAGACAACGCACCTTAGCCCAAACTTTGCCAAAATATTTACACATCCAAAGATATGTAATATGTAAGTGCCCCTTGACAAATTCTGGAATTCTATGGTATAGTTTCTGAACAGTTCCACCGATAAGGCAGGACCAACTTTTACGAGTATTGCCTTATCAATCTAAAACGAATGCTGAACCAATATTAAATCTTGAAATGAGGACTACATGATCAGAGAAGATGGACGAAAAATAGATGAGATGCGTCCCGTTCTAATTAGACGAAATTACATTAAACACGCTGAAGGCGCAGTGCTTATAGCAACTGGGGATACCAAGATAATCTGTACTGCCTCCGTTGATGAACGCCAACCGCGCTTTATGCGCGACCAGAAAATGCGAAATAGAGGATGGGTTACAGCCGAATATTCAATGTTACCACGCTCCACTTCTCAACGCATGATGCGTGAAGCAACACAAGGTAGAGTCGGTGGACGGACACAGGAAATTCAACGGCTCATCGGCAGATCACTCCGTGCAGCTGTTGACCTTGATTCATTAGGTGAAAGAACTATCTGGGTAGACTGTGATGTTATTCAGGCAGATGGCGGCACCCGTACTGCAGCAATTACAGGCGCATTTATGGCACTCTGGGACGCATGTAAAACGCTGCAACACCAAGGGGAACTTGATGAACTGCCAATCTTAGACAATATCGCTGCAACCAGTGTCGGAATTATTGATGGAACCCCCATGCTTGACCTCTGCTATTCTGAAGACGTTGCTGCCGATGTTGATATGAACATTGTGATGACAGGGAGTGGAAAGTTTATTGAAATTCAAGGAACCGCCGAGCAAAACCCATTTTCTCGTGAAGAGTCTGACCAATTACTTGACCTCTCTGTTGGTGGTATTCAACAACTCATCCACCTACAGAACCGAATGATGCTTGAGAACCTTGATGAAGTTAGTTTTGGCAACCCGTAACCTTGGCAAAGTGAAAGAACTTACCGCAATGCTTAGTCCGGATGGACAACGACAGAATATTCAGATTCTGTCGCTACAGGATTTTCCTGATGCGCCAGAGGTGGTTGAGGATGGTGAAACTTATGAAGAAAATGCCGCGAAGAAAGCCGTAGCCATTGCTGATTATACTGGGTTAAGAACGCTTGCGGATGATGCGGGTATAGAAGTTGATGCGCTTGATGGTGCGCCAGGTGTTCACTCGAAACGTTGGGCAGGTGATGACGCAACAGATACTATCCGTGTCCAAAAATTGCTTGACGCATTGGAAGGTAAGACCAATAGGACTGCACGATTTGTTGCAGCGATTGCTATTGCGGAGCCTATTGAGGTTGAAAACCCCTCCTACAATAGAGTACAAGTGGTCGTGGGAAAATGTGAAGGACATATTATCCATGCCCCGGTTGGGGACAGTGGGTTTGGATACGATCCGATCTTTGTACCTGTCGGTTATGAGAAAACTTTTGCAGAATTAGGTGATGCAATTAAAAATCGAATCAGTCATAGAAGTGAAGCATTACGATTGGCACTCAAATTATTGTGAGAGCGTTCTGTTGTAGCACAATCTGTATGAAGTTTAAATAAATATTTCGGTAAGGGGCGAGGTTAGGAAACCTCGCCAGCAGCAGGTGTACATCTCTGCTGGCGAGGTTTCCTAACCTCGCTAAATTACCCAATTTATTTTTTAATCTTCATTTAGATTGTGCCTTGTGAAGGCGCAAACTAACAGATTACGCTACAGAAAGAGGGGCAGGGGTTGGAAAGTTAGGAATTTCAAACATAACAGACTGAAAGGACGGACCGAGTCAACCACTCATGGATACACTTATAAATTTTCTTATTATTGGCGCAGGGATCAGTGTCAATATTATCGGACTCTGGTTTGCTGGATATGTAGCAGATCGGGTGTGCCACAAGTTCAACATCACCCAATGTGACGAAGGTTATAAAGACAGAAATTGTGGGAAGAAATGTAACAACCCGCAAAGCCCAGCGGCAGAAGCGAAACCTTTGCACCTACTCTAAAAGGAGATGTGAATGAAATTTAGGTCTTTGTTTACTACGATAACGGCACTTATACTTTTTACTGTCCTTACTTTAAACATCTATGCACAATACACATCACATAATGTACATACTGTCCTTGAAGGGCATACGGGTAGTGTCTATAGCGTAGTGTTCAGTCCGGATGGGCAAATGCTCGCGAGTGGGAGTTCGGACGA
>JAPPES010000071.1 GCA_028824125.1 Candidatus Poribacteria bacterium | reverse complement strand
CCTCATTCTCGCATAACCAAAAATCTATAAAATGCTAATTAGCACAAGGCGTAATTTTAACAGAAGTTGGGAACGCGTGCAACCGTATTACACAAAAAACATGGAAAGGAAATAGTGCGCGTTTCAGAGTAAATCTGAAAAATGATAGATTTGAGAAAAGGTTGTAAACCCATACTGTGACTGGATTCTGATCGGTTTTTTCAGGAGGCCTCTCGGAAGTTTACTCTGAAATTTTAGAGGTAGGAGGATGGATTAGGTTTATACTATAAATTAACCCAAAACAACCTTGCTGCCTCTTGCTTTAGGATAACTTCTGAGAAACCTCAAATTATTTTATAACAGCTCATACCTGCCTAGATGCCAACATTGTGGCGGTCCCTTCCAGTAGTTCGTAGTCTCTCGGCAGAGGAGTCATGAAGTTTCTCTCCATGTTTCTGACAGTAGTTAAATCTGTCTTGACATCTTCACATACGCCTATATGTAACCGCGTCTCCCACGGATTATTGAAGGCATTGATATAATTAGGTTCCAGTTTTATCACGTTGGTAAAGTCGCTGATGGCAGCGTTAAGTTCACCTTTGTTGCTGTAGGCTACACCACGATTGTAATAGGCATTAGTGTAATTGGGCTTCAAATTTATTGCTCTGGTAAAATCCTTGATGGCAGCGTTAAGTTCACCTTTGTTGCTGTAGGCTACACCACGATTGTTATAAGCTTCAGCATCACGCGATCTAAGTTTTATTACTTTACTAAAGTCTTTAATGGCATTATCAAGTTCGTCTTTTTTGCTGTAAGTCAAACCACGATTGTAGTAGGCTTCTACGTAGTCAGGACTCAGTTGTATTGCTTTATCATAATCCTCAAGTGCCCAATCAATATTCCCTTGTTGGTCGTAAATATTACCGCGATTGTTGTGTGCCTCTGCGTAATTGGGTTTGATTTCTATAGCTTTGGTATAATCCTCAAGGGTATGGGTAAGTTCACCTTTTTTACTATAAGTCAAGCCACGGTTGTAATAGGCTTCCGCGTAGTCCGGTTTGAGTTGTATTGTTTTATTATGATCTTCAATGGCAAGGTCAAGCTCACCTTTGTCGCGGTAAACAGCAGCGCGATTATTATAGGCTTCCACATAGTCCGGTTTGAGTTGTATTGTTTTATTATGATCTTCAATGGCAAGGTCAAGCTCACCTTTATCACGATAAACAACACCGCGATTGTTGTGAATACTGACATCCTGTGGCTCTAGTTCTATCGCCTTAGTAAAGTTTTCAATAGCATTGTCATATTCACCTTTGTCGCGATATATCAGTCCTAAATTGTTATAAGCATCGGTGTTTTCCGGATTTAGTTTTATCACATAGGTAAAATCTTCAATTGAATTGTTAACCTTACCTTTGTGATAATAAGCGGCTCCTCTATAGTTGTAAGTGTCAGCATCCTCTGGCTCTAGTTCTATCGCTTTAGTAAGGTCCTCAATAGCGTTGTTATACTTTTTTTGGTGATAATAAACTATACCACGATAGATATAAACATCAGCATCATGTAGATTTAGTTCTATCGCTTTAGTAAAGTCTTCAATGGCAAGGTCGTAATCCTTCTGTAAATAGTAGGTCCAGCCGCGAACGAAATAAACACGAGGATCATCCCTGCCCAGTTCTAATGCTTTGCTAAAATCTTTAATAGCAGATTCATATACCTCTTTGGATAGATAAGCAACACCGCGGATGGAATAACCTATTGAAACAGTGGAAGCATTTAGGTCTAACGCTATGACGTTATTGTAGTAGTTAATAGCATCATCTGTCTCGCCTTTCTGATATGCCTCAATACCACGTCGTATACAGTCATGAGCCTTAAGTTGAGTATGATACTCAAATTTCTCAAGCAGAGAAGTCAGATCTTCAATCGTAAAATTCTTGAGACGCCCGTTTCTCAGTTGCGTCATTTTGTATCGACTGATTTCCAAGAAAACAGCTGCTTCCTTTTGTGTCATGCCTTGCGTGGCAATTAAGCGATTGATGTTATATGCCAATTTTGCTTTTGCTAATTTTTCTTCGGGTGAAGGAAGTCCCAAATCCTTAAATACGTTGCCTGAACTGAGGGTGTAGTCTGCCATAATTTATTTTCCTTCTGCTAAGTTTTGAGCAATTTTCAACCGCCGTTTGATTAGCGCAATTTCTTTCTGTGGTGTTTGAATGCCTCTTTTGGATTTCTTTTGAAAAGCGTGTAGGACGTAGATTGCATCACCGATTTTGGTTGTGTATACTGCTCGATAGGTATTCGTAAGGTAACTGCTTCGGATTTCCATAACACCAGAAAACCTTTTTAATGGTTTAGCTTTAGGGTGTTTCTCTCCTTCTTGTGCGACATAAAGCGCGTATCCCATTTCATGCTGAACCTCAGGTGGAAACTCCGTCAAATCCTCGTGTGATGAACCTACCCAAACTAACGATTTTATCTCGTGCTCCTGTTCGGTTTCTTTCATACCGAATCCTTTAGAAATAAATTACGATTGCTGCAATTCCATCATAACATTTGATGTTGCCGTTGAAGTAAGCCAATAATCTATTCTTCCGAGGGATCCTCAACCGGAATTGGTTTACTGCGTCCCTTGTATATCAACTTAACCCTTATTGTGCCAGATTGACGCGGTGGAGGGGTGGGTATGACCGCGTCCCAGTTAAGGATGTCCTCTTCATCATAGACAGGGAAAGCAAGGCGTTGCTTTTGTTTTTTGTTCGTTGTGTTTGTAGATTGTGCGGTTTTCATGAAATTTTGAGAACTCCTTTTGCATACAATTTTAACAGAAGTTGGGAATGTATGCAACCGTATTACACAGCGGTCTCGGAAAGGAAATAGCGGGCGTTTCAGAGTATTCAGAGTAAATCTGAAAAATGATAGATTTCAGAAAAGGTCGTAAACCCAGACTGTGACTGGGTTTTAGGCGGTTTTTGCAGGAGGTCTCTCGGAAGTTTACTCTGAAATTTCAGAGATAGACAGTCAACCGTCATTCTTGGGTAGGAGGGATCTCTGAATCCCGACTACTGCCGCTGATCGCTGACAATTTCTTGTAGGAGTCAACCGAGCTCGCGAGGCTTTTGATAGGCACGATTCACGGAGGCTTCACGGAGGATTTTCTAAGATCAGGTGGTCCACAGGTTCGTGGAACACAATATGTTCTCTCTTTGTGAAAATACGAAATGATAAATTGGATTTAACGAAATATCTCACGCATACCCTCCGGGTGAATTAGCAATCGGCGGAAGGTGAGTGCTGAATTGTTCTACGTTTTGACGCGGTGCGGCATCAATTCCGAGGGAATAATTATCTGAATCAGGATTAGGGAACTCCTTAAAAATGTTACACCAGTGTAACATTTGGTGTACAACCGCTATTTGGATGAACCCAGTGTTCATCAGGGTTTACAGGCTTTTTATTTCCAACCACTTTTATGAAAAAAATAATTTGGCGGAAAGTGTAACATTGTGTTTGCCTGAATCGCGGATTGGCGCGGATTACACGGATTGCGCGGATTTTGGGTGTCTTGCAGTGTTTGCGTGTTTTGTATTTAAGGCGTTTCTGTATCATTTTGCAAATACCTGCGTATAAATTCTGTTACCTGCGGTCCTAATAATTTCCGTTTACCACCTTCAGTTTTGACAAAAAGTTCTCCACTGTTTGTGTAAAAAACCTTTTTTTCCTGTTGGGGTGAAATTACAAGTTCAACTACCCATAAATCTTCGACAGTATTTCCTTGTAAATCATAAATATTATGAAATTCAAGGCACCAATCTTCAACACTGATAGGGGGATCTATAGACCCAAGTTTTTCAGATACTTTACGTCGAGCTTCATCTCTCTGTTGGTCATTAAGAGTTATGCCTACTGTGATTCGATCACTATCCCTTATTCCCCAGAAAATACGTCCACCTGCACTATTGAGAAAGGCGACAGTATATTCATCAGAGGTGTTTGCAATTGAACCAGCTGGATTTCTGCCCCTGACCTCCTTAAATTCGTAGAGGCGCGTTTCCTCAAAGGGAACAAGTTGTCCTTGAGTAAAACGAATTTGGGTATGTTGAGTTAGGTTGTCAGCGTCAGTTGCACGCGCTAAGTATTCCTCAGCTACTTGTTTATTTTCACGTAATAGTGAAATTTCATTGTCTGAATCAAGCGCAATCCCTTCTTCAAAGCATTTAATTGCTTTTTGATACTGTTTGAGATTAATAAAAGCCCATCCCTTGTTATTCAGAACAATTGCTTTCTGAATTGGGTTTGGCACTGCGTTAAGTGCTTTATCAAAACTTTCGAGAGCCGTTTGGAACTCTCGAAGGTGAAGGAGTGCTACACCATTCTCGCAAAAGATCATTGGATCAACGGCGGCAGTCAATTGCCCGGCCTCCAAAGCCTCTGCCGCTTTAAGTAAAGTGAAACTCCCGCCTGCTTCTGCCTCAACGTACTTTCCGTGGACAGTTGCTATATTTACGTGGATACTTACCTTCGCCACTCGAAGTTGGAGTTTAGCATAGAGAAAACCGTAAGTGGTAACCTTCATATCAGCAATAAGCATTTCTAATAATGGTGGCACTTCAAGTTGACCTCTACGAGCATCTTCCATACCTTTGTCTTTAGAAAGATGCCCTTCCGTAAGTTCCGATCGATTCCAGACAGCACAAAGTAATATCTCTTCAATTTTCTCCCTGCCCTCAACTAAATCGCAGCTTTGAGACATGATAATTACATCCTGTTGTTCCCATGTAAAATCTGTTATTGCTTCTAAAGAATTTAATGTAAGATTGGCAGGTGGAGAAAATACGGGACAATTCTCCAGAATGTCTCCTTGCTCAAGCTCAGACCCACTTACTAAGCAATACCAAGGGTAAGTTGTTTCTAATACGGTCATAAATGATCAAGCCTATTCTTCCCAGGGGTCCTCAATAGGAATCGGTTTCCTTCGCCCTTTGAATTTTAACCTAACTCGTATTGTCCCAGATGGACGCGGAGGCGGAGGTATAACGACATCCCACTTAAGGATGTCTTCTTCATCATAGGTAGGAAAAGCAAGACGTTTTTTTGCGAGAGAAGGTGATAGAATCTCTAGTTTTTCTTTTTCATCAGAAGGAAAACTTATACTTTCAACTTTTGTTGCTGTAATATCTCCGAATTTAAGCAATACTTCTGTACTTTGCCAGAGGAGTTTTGGCGTATCCGATTTTTCTCCTTCGGTGAAGAGAAAACCAGTATTCACTGTTATGGGGGATTGAGTGTTTATATATTCATTTAGCATAGTTTTCCTTCCCGAAATTGCTATTGATTTTTTCTTCCCATGAGGAAAATCTGTAATTGTGTTATGTATAGCATTAAACCAGGCTCATGTGGGTTACTCGTGAACTTTGATGAATTATTTTAACACAAAATTGACAATAAATGCAACCGCATTACAAAGGACAAAAAAATGAGACCTTGCCGTTTAGCTGCATCAATTCCCCAACCCCATCCGATACTTGATGTCGTAGTTGATGATGAAATCTAATTCCTCGTCTGTGAAGCCGTAGTGTTCGGCAAGTACACGGTCGATTTTGTCTATTATGATCTTGGACATTTTTGGATAGATGCACTGAATAGATAGGGTAGTCCCTAAGTTTTTGTAATTCATTTTGATAATTTTGGAATGGTGTTGAAAATTCCTCATCAATTCTTTCACTAAGATACCAAGATGATTAATTATTTCCACTGAAGCATTTTCTATGTCAAAACGTATGGAATATATTTCTCGTTTATTGAGATTCCTACAATCCGAGAAAATTGTTACCAACCAGTAAAATAGATTAGAATTTAATAAAGCAAGGAAAACATCCCTATCCTGATCGGTCTCGAATTTAATTACTTTTAATAGAGATGGTTCGCGTATATCGTCATTCTCATCATATATGGTTGGAACAAAATCTAAAATCTGAACAAACCCGCTTAGTTTAGGTGTATAATAAATTGTATGTTGTCCAGACTTTGTACTGACCCCCCAGCGACATACACCACAAAAAACTTGTGGGTAACAGTAAGACCTAAAGCATGGGGTCTTGACGGGAAGATTGATAAATATCACCGCGATTATCAATTTGTAAAATTCGGATCAGTCGGTTGTCTCTGTCAACTCGGTAAATGAAACGAATATCTCCTATCCGATAGCGATAGCGGTCTTTTTTTCTTCCATACAGGGGTTTGATCGTAGTAGGATTTTCATGCCTAAACGGAGAGTGGAGGATGTGTTCAAAAGCACCATTAATTCGTTCCTGTGTTGCCTGATCTCGTCGCTTGATGAAGTTTTCGACTTTCCTTGGCAGTGGTGCCAGTGTGTATGGTTGATGATTCACAGCCCGATTTCCTTCTTAATCTGTGACCAAGGTTTTCCACCACCAGCGTTCAATTCACGTTCTGCCTCAGCAATATCTGCCAAGACATCGGGTTCTGAATTAATCAAGGCGGTTTCACGCCATCCGGAGAGAAAAATTGCGAGTGTGTCTGGCTCTTGCTTGCCCTCCGAGATGTGTGTTAGCAGTGTGAGCAATTCCTCGAAAAACTCAACAACTTCTTTGGTATCCAACCACTCAAGCCAGTCTAAGTTTTTAGCAGTAGGAATGTATTTGACGATCAATCGGCCGTTTATTTGGTGTCCAATGACGAGTTCAGGCTTTTTCATGTGAAACCTCTGTATGGCAAGAACATTAAATTTATGCCAATTATACACTAATGTATTGATGAAATTCAAGATTTTTCAGATGTCGGAGTTGCAAATCCTTCCCGCAAGTGTTGCAGTGGATCCGTTCAGGCACCGTTTGTGCGAAGTCCTAATGAGCAAACAATCTGTGGTTCGCTCGTTTGCCGTTCTTCCTCAATAATACAGAGTCTATCCGTTTCCCATAAATCAATCACTAACGCTGCGAGGTCTTCGTTGGAAATACCACTACGAAGTTGGCGGTTGAGGGTATCGGTGGCTGTTTGACGCAGCGGATACCGATAGATAATTTCAATAACTTGCCTGAGGGCTCGTGTCTCAAGCAGGGTTCCTTCAACCTCTGAAGCGTAGTCTTTCAGGCGTTCATACGTACAGAAACGCGCCCCGGAGGGTCGTCCGAGTTGCCCACCAACTGATCGCTCCTCAGAAGCGATCAACCTGGCCGCTTCTTCTACGAGGCGATGGTGTTCTTCAAGCGATGGGAGTGCCTCTGTATCGGGTTCGCACGCCCCGGCTTGGAGAATCGCAAACTGGGATTCCGTCACACTTTGGCCATCCCGATCTATCCATGCCAGTGCATCGTTTTCCTGACCCGTTCGGATGTAGACTAACGCACCTTCGGGTTCGTTATCAGTTGGAACGTGCGGTTGGGTTGAATAGACAACAGGTGGGAGCCCAGAAACAATCTTTTCTAAACTTGGATCTTGCGTAATGGCATTTTTCCAAATCTGGTAGGCATGAGACCCAAGGTCAACATCGTTGTCCTGTGCATCGTCAAGTAAGCCTGCCTGCTCATTATAGAGATTAACGATTGTTTCATTACCTTCATCACCATCGTCTTCAAAGAAGGCTTCGTCCGTGCCGACAACTTCCCTGTTTTGTTGGAGGCGCGCGCGGACGCGTCCACCAAAATTGATGATCCGTTCAACACCTTCCCCGGGTAGG
>JAPPES010000016.1 GCA_028824125.1 Candidatus Poribacteria bacterium | reverse complement strand
TAACAAGGTAGCCGTAGGGGAACCTGCGGCTGGATCACCTCCTTTCTAAGGAGCCTTAACAAGGATATTCTCACACAATCTCCTTGTTCAGAACGCTCTAAACTTTACAAGGCATATACGACTTCCTATTTAACTTTCAAAGAACACACTTTTTCTCTTTTCTGTCAGGGGCTTATAGCTCAGAAGGTTAGAGCGCGCGCCTGATAAGCGCGAGGTCCCTGGTTCGATTCCAGGTAAGCCCATTTTTTATATTCTTCAAAAAACATAAGTTTTTAATCCAACCTAACATTTATTCTCAAAATCTGAAAATACCTACATGATATCTCATCAACGATGAAATAGTTTTGTGCTCCTGATTTACAATATACTCTGTTTTGTAGGCAAGCAATTCATTGCGCCTCTTCTTGTCCGAGCGACCTCCCGGTCACAATTTTTATAGTGAATTAGAAAAATAATTGGACACTTATTCTGTAGGAGTGATCTCCGAATCACGACTCAACCTATTAGCCGTCGGGAATCGGAGTTCCCTCCTACAGATCATAAGTAAAGTTAATTGTAGAACCTACTATAAAAACTGTAGGATGCTTTGTAAGCGCCGAATGACAATATAAAGTCTACTATAGTATTGATAATACCTTAGCGCTTGATGTCCAATCACAATAAAAGGAGATAAATTTTGGCAAACAAAAAACCTATAACCCTTGGATTTAGACCTATTGATGACGCAGATGTGACAACTTGGAAACTCCCTGATGGTGCAATCGGTAGATTAGCAAGAGGAAGGGTAACGGATATGACATTTTCATCAGATGATAAGTATCTTGCTGTTGCAACGCCAATAGGTTGTTAGTTGTATGACCGATCATCGCTGAAACCAGTTGCTTTGTTTGATGAAGAAAACGGAATGGTGAGTGCTGTAATTTTTTCGCACGACAACCAACTTATCACAACGAGTAATTCTGATGGTGTTATGAAGGTATGGGACACGCAAACATTACAATGCCTTGCTAAGATAGACCATCGTGAGAATGTAGGAGCAACTTCAGGGCGTTTTATAAATCTCTGCTTTTCCCAAGATAATCAATACTTAGCAGCATCCTCTTTTGACAAGCAAAATGTTGTCTATGAGTGGAGAAAGAACATTGAAGCATCTTTCACCAATTTTCCTATAGACGTAGAAGATACGGTAGGACACAGTTTTCCTATCTGTTTCTCTCCGATAGGGAACTTAATTGCTTACGTCTCATCTGGAAACACAAATCATACAATCACAATTACGGATATAGAAACCGATGAACACATCGCACAACTTAATTGCTTAGCACCATTGGCTTACCAAGGTCTCGTCTTTTCTCCTTGTGGGCAATATATCGCTGTTGCCAATCAGAACAATGAAGTGTTAGTGTGGGATGTTTACAACAACGCTTTAAGAATGGAACCCACCGCTTATAACGGGAAAAGGTTGATTCCTGCCTATACACCTGATGGCATGCTACGTGTTGCGGAGCTTTATGATAATAAAGTTGCGATTTGGGATGCTATCCAAAAAGAAAAACTTGATACATTTGGTCGTATTTCAACTGCACATCTTCGTTTTTCAACCGATGGCGCGCGCATCGCAACGATCCTCTCCCGCAGCGAACTCTGTGTATGGACAGTCGGTAATCCATCAACCAAAGTTACAAGTCCTGCTGATCATAAACCTGTTCCACACTCAGTCGCTTTTTCTAATAAAGGTAAGACATTAGCAAGCGGACACGCGTTTGGTATGTATCATGTATTCTGGAATGTGGCACAGCGAAAAACAGAACAGATATTTCCAACGCCGAAGATACAAGCACAACGCACAGCTCTCACTGAAAACCTCACGGCAGAAGAAAAACAGCAGTGGTATCGTCTCAGTGCTGTGTCGCCTTGTGAGGAACGACTGGCACTTCGCGACCTACCAAGAGGGGCAGTTGAAATCTGGGATATTGTATCTGAGACCCTTATAACAAAACTCTCCGATAGTAATTTAAGTAGATCTTGGCGTGCAACGAGTTTTTCATCTACAGGTGAACACTTTATCAGCTCAGCACGTACAGGTGATATTGATGTCTGGAATACACAGTCTGGGGAAAAAATCAATACGCTACCAGGAGACAACCGCGATATCTTGACAACTGCGTTTCACCCCGATGGTAGGCAACTTGCCGTCGTGCCAAGAGGGAGTTCCGGAATGCTTTGGGATATTGTTACCAGAGAACAGATCGGCGTGTTCCCTACAGAACTGCCAGAAGATATCTCCGTTTATAGAGGTGATCCAGAACAGATACACCAATATATTGAAAAATATAAAAAAATCGGGGACCGTTATAAGTGTTGCCCCTTGAAACTTACCTTTTCTCCTTGTGGCACGATGATCGCCTGCGGGATACAGGAACATATTCGGTTGCGGGATGCAGTAACCTTAGAAACACGTATGCTAATACTACTACCCGAAACGTGTAGCAGGCCGTTTGCGCTTACATTTTCACCTTGCGGAAAATACCTCATCTCCGGGGCCTGGTGGAGAAAAGGATTAGAGAAAGTGTCCATACGAATATGGGAGGTCGCAACCGGTCAAAACATCCATACCTTCTGTGCACATACAACGGACGTGCAGGACTTAGCTTTTACACCAGATGGCAAGATTTTAGCAAGCAGCAGTTATGATGGCACCATCCTTCTTTGGGATATGAAACCGTTTATAGGCACTTAAGGCATCTCACGTCACAATAAATTTGGAGGTTTTTCTATGGAAAATCGACGATCACAAACAAACAGCGATATAACAACATGGGAACTTCCCGATGGCGCAATTGCTCGATTGGGACAAGGAATCATATTTGACATGGCGTTTTCACTGGATAACGCGTCTCTTGCTGTCGCAACTTGGATCGGGGTATGGATGTATGAACTCGAGACCATGCAGCCTATAGCATTATTAGAGACCGAACGAGGCATAGTTGGTAATGTCGTTCTTTCACCCGATGGGCAATGGGTTGCCACCAGCAATGGGGATGGCATTATCAAGGTGCGAGAAATAGAGACCCAGCAGTGTGTCGCGAAGATACGAGGCTGGCACAAAGGCACCTCCCAACTTGCTTTCTCACCGGATAGCCAATACATCGTCGCATCCGGTCGCGAATCCGGCGACGTTTACGTCTGGTGCACAAAAACAGGTCAATACGTCACAAGTTTTGAAGTGAGAGTCACACTGAAGGAAGGTGAAAAGCATCCTACTCGTTTTCCGCTATGCTTTTCACCGGATGGGCAGCTGCTCGCTTATGTTTCTGGCAGGACCACCCTTACTGTCCGAAACCTAAAAACGAAAGAATCCTTCGCTTATCTGAAGCCAGAGCGTGATCTGCGCGAATCAGAACATGTGTACGATCTCGTCTTTTCACCCTGTAGTCAGTTTCTCGCTGCCAGTATTCAGGACCAGACGATACCTGAGAACATTGAGGTGCAAGTATGGAATATTGATAAAGAGACCTTGGAAACAACTTACACCGACTACGGCGGAACTCGGGCGATTCTCACCTATTCCCCTGACGGAGCATTACGGGTAGCAGATGTTTATGAAGACAAGGTAGTGATGTGGGATGCGTCACGGGGTGAAAAACTTGATACCATTGAACATCTGGGAAGACATAAGACAGACCATCGGGCAGAATGTCTTTCGACTGATGGACAGCAGTTCGCAATTGCCACTATCCGCGAGATACGCGTGTGGCGTGCAGGCTCCCCTGCCATAGTAGCACCACACACAGTGCCTAATTGGGTACCTGACTCTCTGTTTTTTTCTCAATCGGACAAGATGTTAGTTTGCAAATATTGGAATGAAGGCGTCGTTTTCTGGAATATTACTCAGAAACAGGTGATACCTTTCCTGATCCCGTCAAGAGGCAGGGGCAAAAGGTGTGCGCTGTCCCCTTGTGAAGAATTGTTGGCTCTCATCGGAGAAGGCGGTCAAACGCTTGAAGTCTGGAACATTATGTCCGGAACCCGAATAGCAGAACTCACCGGACACCAAAGTCTTATCACCACCGTGGTGTTTTCGTCATCAGGGGAACACCTCATCAGCGGAGATGTAGATGGAAAACTCATTGTGTGGCGTGTCCAACGTTGGGAAAAGCAGCACACATTTATAGGGCATGCACTACCGTTTCGGGCAGCATCCTTCCACCCCAACGGAAAGCAATTCGCTACTACTGACGGAGGTAGTATATTTCTTTGGGACGTTACGAGCGGTGAACAGCTTGGTTCACCTTCTGTAGACTCCACCTTTGTTACCCTATATAAAGGAGATATGCGACAAATCCAGCGACAAATCCAGCCACGTCACAAACCTTCAAGCAATCTCCATTCAATTACATTTTCACCTTGCGGCACTTTGTTGGCTGGTGGATTAAAAGGTGGGATTCATCTGTGGGATGCTGCAACCTTAGAACCGCGCATGGGGATGATTCTACCTGAGAGTTGCTCTCTTGTTGTTGGTGTCGTTGTGTTTTCTCCGTGTGGTCGGTATCTTGCCTCCGGTTCTTGGTGGAATAAAACAGACAAAGTCTCCATCCGTTTATGGGATGTCGCAACAGGAGAAAATATACACACTTTCTGGGGACATACAACGGACGTGCAAGATTTAGCTTTTTCACCTGATGGCAATATTTTGGCAAGTAGCAGTTATGATGGCACTATCCTGCTCTGGGATATGAAACCGTTTATCAACTCTTAAACATTTCTTGTCAATTCATCTATCGTATAGTGATGCTGCTTGCATCGCACAACATCTCGATGCGCGAGGTTACCGGACCTCGCGCGGACATTCGCAATAAAAGGAGATAGCTTCATGGAAAATAGAACCGCTTTCACTCCCGCGCTTAGACCATTTGACGACACGGATGTAACAACTTGGGAACTACCCGAAGGGGCAATTGCTCGATTGGGACAAGGATCGCTGCTTGCTATCGAATTTTCAAATGATGGAGAGTATCTTTGCCTTGCAAGTGGAATTGGATTTTGGATATATGACACGGAAACGTTAACACCCAGGGCATTGTGGGGGACTGAGACCGGTAAAATGCAAGTTGCTACCTTCTCATACGATGCACAATGGATTGCAACCGGGGACATCGACGGTTATCTTAGGGTATGGGATACACAGAATGGCCAGTGTATAACACAAATAGATTGGGGGAGTACTCGACAGTATAAAAAAAATATCTTGCATGTCCACTTTTCACTGGACGGTCAACGTCTGTCTGCTTCCGGTTTTGGACACAGTGCTGTCTATGACTGGCGCACAAACCCTGATGTGCCTATCGCAAGTTTTACCCTTGAAGATCCAAAGTTAGATGATTATAAAAAGGATGGAAGAATTGATGACAGATACTTTCCAAACGCTTTATCGTCTGACGGTAATTTATTAGCGTATGTTTCCTCTCCAAACACAGTTACACTTTCAGATATAAATACTGGTGAACAAATTGCACACCTTACTGGACATCCTGCGCCAGTACATTCTCTTCGTTTTTCACCTTGTGGACAATACCTTGCCGGTGCAAACTTAGGTACTACAGTTCAGGTGTGGAATATTCAGAACGAATCCTTAGAAACAGCACCTATTACATACCAAGGAAAGCGAGTAAAAATTGCTTACACACCTGATGGAATACTACGGGTTGCAGATATCTACAAAGGTAAGGTAATTATTTGGGATTCATCCAAGCAGGAAAAGTTAAATACCTTTAACTGTAGTGGAGTTGCAAGTTTGCGCGCACGCTTCTCAAACGATGCATCACAATTTGCAATCTTCTACATAGATAACAAGATCCAAATATGGAAAGCTGGAACGCCTTCAACAAGAGTATTATACTTTGACTCTAACGGCCCAGTCTATTCGGTTGAATTTTTGCAAGATGGTAGCACATTAGTCAGTAGCCACTGGGGATGGGTTGGTAAGTTATTCTGGAATATTGCGACCCGAAAAACACATCGAATATTCCCATCCGTAACTGAACGACCTACCTTACGCAGAACGGTGGCTCTGTCTCCATGTGAGGAACTGTTGGCGACAGATGCAGATGAGGGAAATATCAAAATATGGGATATTGCGTCAGAAACATTAGTTGCTGAACTCACCGGACATAAATATGTAATTGCAATGAAATTCTCGCCTACCGGAAAATATCTTGTCAGTGCTGGCACTGAAGGTGAACTCTTTGTATGGAATGTTGTACATTGGAAAAAGCAACATTCACTCCAAATGCCTGAAAAAGAACTCTCGGAGTTTCCTAAAGGAGCAATAGTAGCAAGGTGGGCAATGGGTGATATAAGAGTTGCGTTTCACCCAGACGGAAACCGAGTCGCCGCTATCTCCTATAATGACAAGGCGCGGATCTGGGATGTTGAAAGCGGTGAACATCTTTCCACACTCCCTTTACCAGAAAATATGGAAGATGCTCCTATGTACAAAGGTGAACCTGGGTCAATACAGCTGGGGAAAGACCCTGACAAGATACCTCGCGTGGACAAAGTCCTCCTACGTTCAATTGCATTTTCACCGTGCGGAACCGTTATTGCTTGTGGAAGGTTATACGAGGTTATATTATGGGATGCTGCATCCTCACAAATACGTATGGTGATCAGTCTGTCAGAGGCGTGTAGGCAGCCATGTGCTCTTGCATTTTCTCCATGCGGTGGTTACCTTGCCGTAGGGTCTTGGTGGTGCGGAACAGAAAAGGTGCCTATCCAGTTATGGAAGATCACCACTGGTGAATGTATACACACCTATTGGGGACACTACACTGACATTCAGGATTTAGCCTTTTCACCTGATGGTACGCTTTTGGCGAGTGGCAGTCATGACAGCACCATCCTCCTCTGGGATCTGAAACCGTTTATCAACTCTTAAACATTTCTTGTCAATTCATCTATAATATAGCAATGCTGCTTGCAATGCACAACATCTCGACGCTCGAGGTTACCGGACCTCGCGCGGACATTCGCAATAAAAGGAAATAGTTTTATGGAAAATAGAACCGCTTTCACTCCCGCGCTTAGACCATTTGACGACACGGATGTAACAACTTGGGAACTACCCGAAGGGGCAATTGCTCGATTGGGACGGGGCCGTCTGTTCGATCTGTCATTTTCACCCGATGGGAGATATCTTGCCGTCGCAACTACTATCGGATGCTGGTTGTATGATTTACCCACACTTAAACCACTTACATTGTTTGAGGCAGAACGGGGTATGATCCAGAAGATCGTCTTCTCGCGCGATGCACAGTGGATTGCTACCAGCAACGCGGATGGCATCGTTAGGGTAAGTGACACACAAACCCTGCAGTGCATCACTAAGATAGATTTCAGAGCTAGCGCGCTCCACTTTTCGCAGGATGGACAGTATCTTGCTATGTCCAGCCACCGAGAAAGTGCTATCTATTCTTGGCGTACAAATACTGACGAACCCATCCTGTGGTTTCCCATTGAGGCAGAGGATACGAAGGGACACAGATTTCCTATCTGCTTTTCACCTAATGGGAATCTACTCGCGTATGTGTCTTCTGTGTCTCCCCAGGACACTATTACGATTTCAGATATAGACACCGGTGAACATATCACAGACTTTAGTTGTCCTGCCCCTTTGGGATTTCAAGGCATTGTATTTTCCCCGTGTGGTCAATACCTGGCATCGGCGCACAGGAATGGCGATGTACAGGTGTGTGATGTTCACAATTCCACCTCAGAAATAGTACATACCGTATCCGACGTAACTTACGTGAAACTTGCACCTGACGCAACTTATGTGAAACTTGCTTACACGCCTGATGGAACATTGCATGTGGCTGAAATCCATGGGGGAAAGGTTGTGATATGGGATGCGGTGCAGCACGAGAAGATAGACACTTTGGAATTTGAGGGAAATAAGGCTATTTGTTGCTTTTCAGGCGACGGCACACAATTTGCGATCGCTAACTCACAAGAATTCCGAGTATGGACAGCTGACAAATCAATTAGAGTCGTGCCTATGCCTGATGCACATCCAAGCATTGTTAGGTGGTTGCGTTTTTCTCAACAAGAAAAGACACTAATTAGTGGGCACAGCGGACATTATACTTTGTTCTGGTCTGTTGTGAATCATCAGACACAACGAATCTTCCGTCCCGATACAGAGGGGTACTCTTTGGGCCTTAGAAGTGTCTTGTCCCCTTGTGAAGAATTTCTTGCTGCAGCTGTTTTTGGTAGCCGCCATAGCACTGACATTGTTATCGTAGTCTGGCATATTACATCTGGCACCCTAATTGCCGAACTGACTGGACCTGAAAAACCTGTTGTACAGACGGCTTACTCACCGACAGGGGACTGTTTGGTTAGTGGATCTAGATCCGGTGAGCTTTATGTATGGGACACGCAGCAATGGGAAAAGCGACACAAACTCATAGGACACACTGATGGGATTAGAAGTGCGGTATTTCACCCTGATGGTAAGCAGCTCGTCACCGCTTCCTATGATAGAACTGCACGGGTCTGGAATGTTGAGAATAGTGAACAGGTAGGTTCACTCCCTTTAGACGCAATCTTAGAAGATACATCCCTATATAAAGGGCGCCCCCAAGAAATCCAACAATTCATTGATTGGAAACAGAAGTTGGGGACTCAGCAGCCAACTTTCTCAAATGTTGGTAGTATAAAGTTTTCTCCGTGCGGTACCCTCATCGCCGGCAGGTTGTCTCGGGAACGGAGATGGAAAGGAATAGCTAATGAGATTAGATTATGGGATGCAGAAACCTTAGAAACACGAATGGCGATACTACTACCCGTAGATGTTTCTAGTACCTATGCGCTTGCATTTTCACCTTGTGGGCGGTATCTCGCTTCCGGTACTTGGTGGAAAAAAGGCTTAGAGAAGATGTCCATACATTTATGGGAGGTCGCCACAGGTGAAAACGTCCATACCTTCTGGGGACATCCCACAGACATTCATGATCTTGCATTTTCACCGGATGGGGAACTTCTTGCCAGCGGTAGTTATGATAGCACTATTCTTCTCTGGGATATGAAACCATTTATAAACTCCTAAGTCTGCCATCTCAATTCATTTATAATATAGCAATGTTGCTTGCATTGCATAACATCTTGGTGCGCGAGGTTACCGGACCTCGCGCGTACATTCGCAATAAAAGGAGACCACCTCTATGGAAAACAGAAAACTTGTAAACCCAGCACTTAGACCTATTGACGACACAGATGTAACCACTTGGGAACTTCCTGATGGCGCAATTGCCCGATTTGGGCACGGTTTGCGACTTGATGTAGAATTTTCACATGATGGAGACTATCTTTCCGTTGCAACAAAAATCGGATTTTGGTTATATGATATGGAAACACTTGCCCCCCGCGCATTGTGGGGCACCGAACGCGGCATGATGAATGTCGCTACCTTCTCGCATGATTCACGCTGGATTGCCACTGGCGACCAAGACGGCATTCTTAAGGTTTGGGATACACAAAACGGTCAGTGTGTTGCAAGAACAGACTGGGGAGGGACTGAGAGACGCAATGTCATTCTTCATGTCCAGTTTTCTCCGGACGATCAATATATCGCTGCTTCCGGTTTTGGGCATAGTGCTGTCTATGCATGGAACACAGAACTCAACGCACCTATCAGAAATTTTAAACTTGAAAATCCAAAATTAAGTGATTATAGGAAAGAAGGGACTTCCAATGACAGACATTTTCCCATCGCTTTTTCACCCAAAAGTAATCTATTTGCTTATGTGACTTCACCGGAAACAGTAACGGTTTCAGACATAAACACAGGTGAAGACATAGCGCATCTCACAGGATACACTGCCCCATTACATACCCTCCTGTTTTCACCTTGTGGGCAATACCTTGCCAGTGCAAGCCTTGGTGCTACCGTTCAAGTGTGGGAGATTCAGAGTGAATCTTTTGTTATGATGCCCAAAACTTATGAAGGAAACCGAGTAAGACTTGCGTATACACCTGACGAGACATTACGAGTTGCCGACATCTATAATGATAAAGTATTAATGTGGGATGCATCACAGCAGAAAGAGTTAGATGCTTTCAACACTGTTGGGACTACAGCAGAAAACGCCCGTTTTTCAAACGATGGATCCAAATTCGCAATTGCCTGTTGGAACCACAGTATTCAGATTTGGAAGGAAGATACCTCTACCACAAGATCGTTCTTTTCTGGTTATGGAAGTGTTCCCTATTTCGTGGCATTTATGCAAGATAGCAACACATTGATCGGAGGTAATTGGGGAAGTACTGGTAAAATATTTTGGAATGTTAGAAACAGGGAAGTACAGAGGATACTTCCACCGAAAGCTAAGCGCAGCTCATTACGAAAAAGCATGGCATTGTCTCCAGATGATCAACTTTTGGCTATTGATACGGAAGACAATGACATACAAATCTGGCATATTGAAACTGAAGAATTAGTTGCAGAACTCACCGAGCATGAAAACTGGATCTTTTCACTGGCGTATTCTCCTACCGGTGAATACCTTGTCAGTGGAGGATTGAAAGACGAACTATACGTTTGGGATGTCGCACGTTGGGAAAAGCAGCATACACTTATAGGACATACAAGTTCAGTTGAAGCAATAGCATTTCATCCTAATGGAAATAGGTTCGTTACCTCATCCAGGGACGGAACCGCTTTGCTGTGGAATGTTGAAACAGGAGAACAAATCTCACCACTTCCTTTACCCGAAACCTTAGAGGATGTCTCTCTATACAGAGGTGAACCAGACGAAATTGAACGAGTCATCAATGGCGGGAATCTTCAATGGAAGGATGGTCAACACATGCAGTCTATCGTTTTTTCACCCTGCGGCAACTGGATTGCTGGTGGACTCGGCACTTGGAATGCTGATGCATTAATCAATGAAATCCGATTGTGGGACACAGAAACGTTAGAAACACGCATGATATTCCTTCAACCTCACGGGTGTATTCGTCCATGGGCACTAACATTTTCTCCGTGTGGAAAATATCTCGTTTCTGGTGCTTGGTGGAAATGGGGGTTGGATAAAGCACCTATCCATTTGTGGGAAATGTCTACTGGTGAAAACATCCATACTTTCTGGGGACATTCTTCGGATGTCCAAGATTTAGCCTATTCACCAGATGGCAAATATTTGGCAAGTGGGAGTTATGATGGTACCGTCATATTATGGGATATGAAGCCTTTTATTCGCTAATAATGATAATTCTAATAATAACTATAGTTTGGACAGTTTAGAATTATTGTTATCATATTTTTTAAATGCAACATCAAAAGCCTAAACTTGATTGCATCTTATACACCTGTCACACGCTGGTATTAGTCTGAATCAAAACGTTGTTCTATACACTTGTCGTCCCTCTGGGACTAATGTTTGATAGGATAAAATGTATTTTTATTAGTTATTATAACCTAAGTTGCCATCTTGTAGCACAAACTGTTAGATTGTGCCTGTGCGGACGCAAACTAACAGTTTGCGCTACGAAATCTTGCGAAAAATGGATCATTCTCTATAAAAAACGGTGTTTACAGGTCTAAAATCTTATAGGTAGCAACTTGGGTTATTATACAAGCGGGATAAACCATAAGATATACATAGTAGTGAGACCCAACGGGGCGGAATGTCCATAGAAACCTATACCGCCACTACTTTCAAGCCACAGCGGGGCGAAATGTGTATAACTGCAATTACGATGAAAACTCAAGAACTGTCCAAACTATGGTAAGTATATAGATTATTCAAAAAATTTTAGATTTCACTATATTTATAGACACTTTCAATTAGACGGAGGATTTGATATGTCTACAATTGTTTCATTACACAACTATCCTGAAGAAAACCTTATCTCTCTACCATCCGATGCGATCGCTCGATTTGGTAGAGGTAGTGTACAAGCTACTGCCATCTCTCCCGATGGGAATACTATTGCAGTAGCAACCCGTATCGGTGTGTGGCTTTATAATGCTCATACTGAAGATTTCATAAGACTAATTGCTGTAGAAGGCACAGGTCTACTGTCAGAGGTTACTTTTTCTCCCGATAACACTCAGATTGCAATAGGTGATTGGGATGGCATTGCATCACTATGGGATGTTTCTACTGGAGCAAAGCTTGCTACCTTCACGAATAAAGATTATGTCACTTCTGTCGCTTTTTCTCCAGATGGAAAATCTTTGGCAACTGGCACTCGGGATCATAAGGCAACATTGTGGGATATTAACACTGGTAAAGAACGTTGGTCTATTTCTCACAAAGACCTTGTATCTTCAGTTGCTTTCTCTCCGGATGGTTTACTTTTAGCAACCGGTAGTTGGGATAGCACAGCAAATCTATGTGATGTTGAAAAAGGAGAAGTTCGAAGGTGTTTCACCCATCAGAAAAAGGAAGTAGATATATCATTTGACTCCGGGATGGTTGAAACCTTTAACAGTCTCGGAATTAACTGCATTGCCTTTTCTCCGAATGGACGATATTTTGCCACAGGTGATCGCATCGCAAGCGATAGTAAGGGTGTTACAACATTGTGGGATATTGAAAGCGGGATGGCTGTCTGGGATTTTACCCATGAGGAATCTGCGACATCAATTACTTTTTCAACTGACAATAAATACATGGCAACTCGTTTTTCAGGTGGAGACACTGATGTCCGTCATATTGCCGATTGCACAACGGCACCAATTCAAGAAGGGAATTGGGCAAAACATAAAAAGAAACCGCCTGCAAGCCACCCACGAGGATTGTACGGTTGGCTCGTTAGCTTTTCACCAAACGGAAAGCACTTAGCTGCCATAGAAGAACTGTCTTCCCTTAAGATATGGGATTTAGCATCTGGCATAAACATCAAGACAATTGACCAAGATATGGGACAGGCACAAGCACTATCATATTCACACGATGGATATTGCTTTGGAGTAAGTCGATCAACCAAAGGTGGGACCTCTTGGAATTGTGTGACCTTTTGGAAAGATCAGGAACAACAAATTGACTTTCTATATGAAGAACTTCATGTAGACATATTTTCTACCGCTGTTTCACCTGATGCCGAAATTGTGGCTATAGGAGGAGATGATAATAAGGTCCGTTTATGGAATAGAGCAACACAAAAGTTGGTTAACACACTTTCCGGTCATACAGGACCAATAATTAACCTTGCATTCTCCCCTGATGGCACACACTTAGTAAGCACAGGTGGTCGTGAATGGAAAAAACAAGAAGAAGATGGAGTCGTTTATGGTTATACGACTGCCGATAGTCATGTAGATCGAACAGCAAGGGTCTGGCATATTGAAACAGGTGCTGAGATCGCAACACTCACACATATCTCCAAAGTTGAGACGCTTGTTTTCTCGCCAGATAGTACTTGCCTTGCAACTGCCTCTGGAGAAGATGTCCATCTGTGGGATACTAAGACATGGCAGAAAAATGTAAAACTTGAGACAGTAGGAGTCGAGTCGTTAGCTTTTTCGGAGGATGGTTCGCTACTTGCCGTTGGTGGTACAGGACGCAAACCAAAGATACAGATATGGAATGTTGAGACAGTGCAACTGGTTGTAGAATTTTCCGGACATAAGAGTGATGTGGAATCTGTTGCTTTTTCACCAGATGGTACACTTTTGGCAAGCGGAAGTTTTGATGGCACCGTCCTATTGTGGGATATGAAACCATTTATATGCACTTAAGACATCTGACAAACAATAAATTTGGAGGTCTTTCATGGATAATCGACGAGCACAGTCAACTGCACAATCACCTCAGACAAACAGCGATGTAACGACTTGGGAACTCCCCGCCGGGGCTATTGCACGTTTAGGTAGAGGTCAGATCGGTAGAATGGCGTTTTCACCTGATGGGACACATCTTGCTGTTCCAACACGTATCGGTTGCTGGTTGTATAATCTTGACACGATGACAAATCAAGCGTTGTGGGCAACTGAACGGGGCATGGTAGCTACCATTGCGTTTTCTGACAATGCAAAATGGGTTGCCACGAGTGATTGGGACGGTGTTGTGAAGATATGGGACACACAAAACCTACAATGTGTCGCAGAAATAGATGCGTCCGAGGATTCGGGAGCTCTGAGAGTGGCGGCTACCAATCTCACTTTTTTGCCTGATGGACAACACTTAGCCATGTACTATTTTGACACATATCCCGACCAGACTCCAAGATTCTATGATAGACAGTGTGCCGTTTACGATTGGCGTACAGACACCGACACGCCTATCAAAAGCTACACAATAAAGTCTGGGCGGGAAAGAGACCACGTTACTCCCATAGCAATTTCATCAGATGGCAGTCTCTTTGCATACACGTCTGATGCAAACATGACATCCGTCATCTGTATGGAGACAGGCGAACAGATTGCAGAACTTCACGACGACTACACCGAACAATCCATAGGAGGATGCCACAGACTCGTTTTTTCTCCTTGTGGACAGTATCTTGCCGCCTGTAATATTGGAAACAAGGTGCATGTGTGGAATATACATAATGGTGCCTTGGAAATTGCACCGACACCTTATGGCGGAAATAGTTACATAAAGTTTGGCCTACCTTTCTATACGATGGATGGCAATTTACGGGTTGCTGGTATCGGTGGCATTGAAATCGTGTTATGGGATGCAGCTCAACAGGAGACAATAGATACATTTAAAACTTGGAATCCGTTTCAGCGAAGTGCCTGTTTTTCAGCAGATAGCACACGGTTCGCTGTCGCTAATGGACGCGGAGAACTCCACGTCTGGACAGAAGGGACACCGTCAACACTTGTATCTCTTCCTGTACATCATCAGAACGTTAGTCCAGTGAGTTTTTCTAACGATAGTAGGACATTGGTAAGTACCCACAAAACCCGCTCTGCTGTCTGTGTATGGAATGTTACGAACCGACAGGTTAAACGCACATTCCACTTCGAAAACAGTAACCCCAATATATCCGGTGCCATCGTTACCTCACCCGGTGGGGAACTATTGGCAACCAACGAAGAAAAGGAAGATACCATTAGTGTTTGGCATCTTCCATCTGACACCCAAGTTGCAGAATTCACCGGAAAGAAATTGAGGGTCAGAAAAATGGTGTTCTCACCGACTGGGGAATATCTTGTGAGTGCAAACAACCTTACCCCTATTAAAGTTTGGGATGTTGCATCCGGCACACAAGTCACTGAACTTCCCAGAAGACCATCTTCACATGTGTCCAAGATAGGGTTCCCGCCTACAGGGACATACTTCGTTATCATCTATGGAGATAGTATCGCTGTGTGGGATGTGCAGCAATGGGAAAAACTCTATCACGCGCCACTAACACCACAAACATATCCGGGCTGGAAGTTGCATTTTGATTTGAATGGTAAGCAGTTTTTCACTCGTCCTCCGAGAGGAGCAGCTATAGTATGGAATTTCAAAAGCAACGAACAAATTGGATTGCTTGATATTGAACCATGTATAGATACTTCCATATATAAAGGCATGCTACAAGACCTTCAACGTGCCCAAGAGCGCCAGAGGGAAGGTCCCCGTCGCATTAGAGCACTCCAGACTTCTACTTGTCATGACATTATCGCTGGTGGAATGTGGGGAGAAATTAGACTTTGGGACGCAACTACCTTCAAAGTACGAATGGCATTAATTCAACCTACAGGCTGTCAATCACCCTACGCGCTTGCTTTTTCACCGTGTGGTAACTACCTTGCCTCGGGTTCTCGATGGGACCCGCAATGGGAAAAGAACCGGGAAAAGACCTCCATCCGTTTGTGGGATATTACCACTGGTGAAAACATTCATACCTTCTGGGCACACCCTACTGATATACTATCGATCAATTTTTCACCGGATGGGGAACTTCTGGCAAGTAGCAGTTATGATGGCACTATTCTCCTTTGGGATATGAAACCTTTTATCAACACATAAACATTTCTCGTCAATTCATCTATTACATAGCGATGCTGCTTGCATTGCACAACATCTCGACGCGCGAGGTTACCGGACCTCGCGCGTACATTCACAATAAAAGGAGTAGTTAATCTGGGTGGTCCCATCGGTGTTAGTACACTCCACTTTTCGGAGGATAGGCAATATCTTGCTGTGTCCAACCACAGACGAAGTGCTGTCAGGTAGTTCGATATCCGGGAAATGCATTTCACAGCCTTCGTCACAACCAATAAAAGAAGGTAACGCAAATAGAAAGACGAGAAAAGTAAATCTAAAAACTGATTTAATTTCATCGGTCTTTCCTTTTAGACTTGATATACACATAAATTGCCTAAACTTTGGCATATTATAGTAAGATTTAAGGAATATTTCCCACAACTTTTCATTGACAAATTTTGGAAAATGGTATATCCTATATGGATAATTGGTAATTTAAAAGGACAATTAGAGTCTATGAAACAAGCATTTTTATTTTTAATTTTATCCATGTTGATGGGATCGCTCGTTGTTTTTAAAATTGCTACACTACAAGCGGATACTACGGATACACAGGGAAGCACTTCGGAAGATACAAAAACACCTTTTGCTGAAGGATGTAACAAGTGTCATGGAGATGAAGATGCTTACAAAGAATGGACGCATGCGGGGCATTCGCATGCACTTGTCAATCTGCTTGAAGGACCGTATGAGGTAAAAACGTCTTGTCTGAGTTGTCACTCTTCTGGGTATACCCTATTTGCCGAGAGAGGCATTCCAGGACACCCGTATAACGAAAATACAGCAGTCAATGCTGTTGCTTGTTCTTCATGCCATTCCCATGCCAGTAAAGAGGAACATCTATTGGTAGTACCAGCCAAAAAATTATGTGTCACCTGCCACAAGATGGACTGCGGGTGTGCTGGTGCTGGTATTGTGCACCAATCGCAAACAGAGATGTTTTTAGGGCGTGAAGGTGCAGGCGTTAAACGGATGCCGTCACCCCATGTGCGTGCCATGAAAAAACGGTGTGTCCATTGCCACATGGCAAAAAAAGACGACCAAGAAACTATTACAAAACATGGCGGGCATACCTTTAAAGCGGACTTCTCAACTTGTGGCAGCGCCGGATGTCATGATAGTGCTGACAACGATATGGCGACAAAACTCCCTCTCTATCGCGCTGAAATTGAGGCAAAGATGAAGGAAGTCAAAACAATGTTGGACAACGCAGAAGATAAAACCTCACAAACCTATAAAGATGCGAAACTAAACTATGACATGGTGAAAGGAGACAGCGGTTACGGTTTACACAATATCCCTTATGCCCGGGCACTTTTAGAGCAGAGTCTTTCTCTAAAACCGCAATTAAGTCCTGCCAAAGATCAGTAAACGCTTTTGTTAATGATTTGGCAGAGACAGAATTCTAACTGCCACCATTCAGTGCCGATTTCAACGGAACATCTTTATCTTGCGGAATATAGAAACTCATCGGGTCGGTGACAACACCGATCAGCTGCTTCTGAATCGGGTTACATTTGGTAACCAATTCATCAGGCATTTGTATATAATCCATCGGTTTAACCCAACGGTAGGCATATCCCATAAAGATAGTTTTACGCGGCAAACCTGACCAGTTATGTCCGATGCCATGATACGTCCGTTGTTCAAAGAGAAAGGCATCACCAGCATTGACGTTCATAGAAATCGCACCACGTGCCCAACCTGTTTCTGGATCACGAGCAGGTGTCCCTGTTAATCGGTTACTTCCCGGCACTAACACCGTTGCGCCTGAGGCAGGATCAGACTGGTCACTGATAGCGTAAGCAATCTTTAGCAGAATACGCGGATGCGGTTCCTGCATCTCACGGTATGACGTTCCACCATCACGATGAAGTCCAATCTTGGTCTTGACATCGTCCGGTGGTTCTTCTTTTGAAGGGAGCACAATCAGATGTGACGTTATCATCTGAATATTCCAATTTAAAACGCCACAAGCATAGGGAAAAGTCTTGTGCCAGTCGAGAAGTTGAAGGAACGCTTCATGATGCGTAATGCAATTACGTAGGTTCAGCTTGCCGTCTGGGTCCAGATTTCCTGCTGCTGATTCCTTCTCGAAAACTTCATCAACTGCTGCATTAATTTCTGCTACAACATCTGAAGGTAGGGCGTTCTTAATTAAAAGATAACCATTGTTTTCAACAAACTGTTTTTGCTCAGAGGTAAGGACTACCGCTTCAGACAAATCGTTCATCGTTTCCATTTTTTATATCCTTTTTTAGACATGTCTAAATTCAATTTATGTAACTCCTATTTTGGACGTTAATCGTCCTATAGTTTTAAAGTATACAAGGATTTACTGAAAATCTCAAGAAAATTTTAGGCAATGACGGTGAGTAAAGTTTTTGTCCCGAAAAGACAATTAAATTTTTATTTTATATTTATTCTTGAAAATTATAACGAGTGTTTGGAAAAGCGTAGAATACTCATAACAAAGAAAATACGTAAATACTACGAATCTTTGTAACATTGGTGAAAAACCTAATAGGTAACTAAATGAAAATAGCAAATGCCCCATGTTCCTGGGGAGTACTTGAATTCGAACCGAAAGACCGATACCCCGACTATACCGAAGTCCTAAACGAAATGCAAGCAATCGGTTATCGCGGTACCGAATTGGGAGATTGGGGCTTCATGCCAACGGATTCCGAAAAACTCCGCGCCGAACTTGCAGAACGCGACTTAACATTGGTAGCTGCTTTTGTGCCAATCCCGTTTGTGGATCCTTGGGCACATCAACCAGGTGAGTGGAGAGCAAGACAGCATGCGCGCTTATTAGCAGATGCTGGCTTTGACACAGCGTTGATCGTGCTTTCAGATGACAACGTTACTGTGGAAGAACGCAAGGAAAATGCAGGACGTATCCTTCCTGAACACGGCTTGACACAGGAACAGTGGGATACTTTTATAGCAGGTGTGCATCGTGTCGCGCAATCAGTACGAGACAAGACAGGACTCCGCACCGTCTTTCACCATCATTGTGGAGGGTATGTAGAAACACCCGAAGAAGTGGACATGTTGATGCAACGCACCGATCCGAATCTGGTCGGATTGTGTTTTGATACGGGACATTACCGATTCGGTGGGGGCGATCCGCTTGACATATTTGATCGGCACGCAGAACGTATCTGGCACGTGCATTTCAAAGATTGCCACCCTGAAATTGCTGCGCAGGCTCTTAAGGAAGACTGGGATTATTTTATGGCAATTAACGGTGGCGTTTTTTGCGAATTAGGCAAAGGCGATGTTGATTTTCCAGCGTTCATAGCGGAACTGCGTAATCGGAACTACGATGGATGGATAGTTGTTGAGCAGGATATAGTGCCGGGCATGGGCAGCCCCTACGAAAGTGCCAAACGGAATTTCCAATATCTGAATTCAATTTGAACTATCGGACATCATGCAGGCAAACCCGATTTCAATTATTTCTTTCTGCGCGAAGACGTTCAATTTCTGCTAAAGCCCTGGCAAGTTCTGCTTCAGCGGTTTGCCGTGCGTCTGCTTCTTGTAGTGCGCGTGCTTCAGCGGTTTGCCGTGCGTTTGCTTCTTGTAGTGCGCGTGCTTCAGCAGTTTCAGCACGTTTTGATGGCGTTTGTAACCACTGCAATATATTAGGGTTATACAATCCCAACATCCCTTCATGTTCCCCTAACTCCAAGCCTAACACTGTTGAAGGTAAACGCTCGTTCACAAAATCTATTTCTTGATATACGCCATCAATCAACCGATAACCGATAAAACTCGGCACAATTTGACCAAGCGGGTCGTAAATGTAGTATTCTTTTACCGCAAGCACAGAAGCGTAAATATCTTTCTTCGGCCCCATATCCTCCGTAAAGGTACTCGGACTTGCGATCTCCAGCACAAAGTCGGGCGTATTTGCTTCTGCCCACGTCAAATAAGTTCGCCGCAGTTTCTTTTCAACCCCAAAAACAACGAACACATCCGGAGATATAGATTTTCTCGGGTTCCCTTCTTCGTAATACATGAGCAGATTTCCCGATACATAAACCTCATCATCATTCTGGAAATGGTTTTCAAGCATCTGAATGAAATTCATCATCAACTTCCGGTGTACATCTGTTTCTGCCATTGGTTTACCGTCCGATTCCGGATAGACTATTGTCGGCGCAGCTTGGATTTTTTTCTGCATCATTCATCTCCACATCAAGTTATTAACTCCTGATAAGCAAACCTTCGAATCAATAAAATTGTGTATCACTCATGCCCTCCAACTTCCCCAACCTCAATTTCAATCTCATCACGATTCCGAATTCGTTCCACAAGACCGTCGCGTATATCCACAATGCGATCAGAGACATCAAGCATTTTTAGGTCATGTGTCGCAGATATTACAGTAACTCCCTGCTCCGTATTTAGTTGTTTGATAAGGTCAATAATCTCGCGTCCCGTAATCGTATCAAGGTTTGCCGTGGGTTCATCAGCAAGGATAATGCTGGGGTCATTCGCAAGTGCTCTGGCGATGGCAACCCGTTGACGTTGTCCACCAGAGAGTTCATCCGGAAGGTGATACATCCTGTCACCTAAACCGACCTTATCCAGCAGTTTCTCCGCCTTTTCGTTTCGTTGTTTTTCGGGGATGCCAGCAAAAATCATCGGTAAAGTAACATTACCGTGTGCGGTGCGCACGTTTAACAAGTTATAACTCTGAAAGATATAGCCGACGCGGTGGCACCGAAACGCTGCGATCTGTCGTTGTGAGAGATGGGACATATTTTGTCCATCAATATAAACCTCTCCCTCAGTTGGTCGGTCAAGCGCACCAATCATATTAAACAGAGTTGATTTTCCAGACCCGGAGGGTCCCATCAACGAGATATATTCTCCGCGTTGAATTTCAATATTAATACCGTCCAAAGCGCGGAGAACATTCGAACCCATTCGATATTCTTTGACGACATCCTCAGTTTTTACAACAATATCCGGCATAACAATCCTTTTTTGGTTTGGATAGTTTGTAGGAGGGCTTTATAAGCCCGATACTGAATAATTTTGATTGGATTAAACCTCAGTCCGCATAGCCTCTGCAGGTGGAAGTTTTGCCGCACGCCACGCAGGGAACGATGACCCGATTACAGCTAAAATCATACCGAGCACGCACCCAAATAAAATCAACAACAACACACCCAGTTGAAATGGTCCGTTTTCTGGACGCGCAGGTAGCAACGGAAAGTAAAAGAACAGATCCAGTCCATAGTTTTTCAGGCCTAAAATAACAGCTCCCAGCAGACCGATGAGTGCCCCGATGAGCGCGCCAGCAAATCCTTGGAAACCCGACTCCAATAAAAACAGCCGCACGACAAACCCATCTAATGCCCCAAGGCATTTCATTGTCCCGATTTCACGGAACCGTTCGGTCACTGCCATCAGCATAGAGTTAGCAATCCCGACAACACAAACAATCAAGGACATAATAATAAGCCATATATCCTTGGTTGAAATGCCTTGTTCAGCTGCTTCGTCTATATTGGTAATCTCGGAACTGCGTCCACTTTCCTGAAGTGCAAACTCAATTTCGTTGTTTGTCCAAACGGAAACGAGGAAAGCAATGCCAAGCGTAATGCCAGCTGTTGTAATAATAGAACGGCCAAAGCGAATTTTTAGGCTTTGAAAACTTATCCGTAGTGATTCTAAAAATGGAAGATCAATCTGTTCCTCAATAGGTCTTTGCTGCTCCAATTTTTGTCTCCTGCGTATTTTGTTTATAGTAGTATTATATCAAATTTTCAATTTAAGGTCAAGTTTTGTTGAATACCTCTGGTCTCACTATTTTAAATTATTGACAAAAAACATTAAAATCTGGTATTATAGTTTAAGTGTACTGTTATGATTATCCACGTCCCTCAGTAACTGTTGATATTGTGTTATTTACGGATGCTTTTCCGCGACGCGAGGTATTGTTGATTCGCCGCAAGAATCCGCCATTCGAAGGCTTGTGGGCACTACCGGGCGGTTTTTTGGAAATCAATGAAACGCTTGAAGAAAGCGCATTACGCGAATTACACGAAGAGACGAACATATCAGATGTTCAGCTGCAACAAATAGCAGCTTTCGGACATCCTGATCGTGATCCACGTGGACGTGTTATCACTGTCGCCTACGTTGGCATTATTAAGTCGGAACAGCAGAAGATTGCAGCAGGTTCCGATGCTGCTGAAGTTGCATGGTTTCCCGTATTGGATTTGCCACAACTTGCATTTGATCATAGCGATATAATCGAAAAGGCATTAGAAGGATTAAAATGAAACATTTCGGTTTAACCTTGAACTTGAAAAACGATCCAGCAATTATTGAAAAATACAAGGCATATCATAGAGATGCTTGGCCGGAGACATTAGCTGGGCTGAAAGCTGTTGGCATCACAAAAATGAATATTTATCTGTTAGGCAGGCACCTGTTTATGGCGATGGAGACCGTGGACACGTTTGACATCAAACGTGATTTTCCGCGCTATCTTGAAGAACATCCGAAGTGTAAAGAATGGGATGAATTAATGCGGACTTTTCAAGAACCGGTTGAAGGAGCACAAGCAGGTGAATGGTGGGCACAGATGGAAATAGTGTTTGAATTATAAGGTGGCAAAAGCATGAACATGTGAGGTATCCACAATCTTGTTTGTGTGATCATAAAGTTAAGTAATGTTAAGTAATAAGGTTGAAAATGACTATTAGTTATGACTTCGTGGCATTCAGTGGTAGGCTTTCAGAAAACAGTTGGACTCTTGGGATGAAAGCGATTCAAGGCGAAGTGCCTCTGGATATCGTCATACCGAATTTGCAAACACCATCAGATTCAGAAGATTCCGATGATAAAGATATAATTGGGGTTTTGACGAAAGAAGGTATTTCACGAGAAAGCACCGATGTGATGGAACTTTACCGATACCTCCGACAGCTAAACCCGAAATATAATCAAGCGTTTGGATACAATGAGGTTGCTATCCGAAACATCCATACCCGCCTCAATTCGTTGAAGATTGATGAAGAGCTTCGTGTTCAAATTACTTATACTGAACGCAAAGAGAGCTATATCCCCGCTTCATATAGTATCAAAATGTTAGGTATCTTTCGAATTACAGATGTCGAGCCGTCAGTTCCTGCCCCCGATGCTATTGAAGACATTGATATAGATCCCTCTGAAAAGGAAGCACAAGACGAGGATCCTATAATCCCAAAAGATTTTCCCCGAATGGATCCAGATGTGCCAGTTTATAAAACGACAAATACCTTGGAAAAATTAATCGTTTTTACGCGAACGTTGCAATCTGAACTGAAAGAAACTCAGCAAAATCTCGCGTTAATGACAGAAAGACTGAAACTATTAGAAGAAGAGCGGCAGCACTACCAAGAACAAGAAAACCTATTACAAGAGATTTTCGAACGGCTTAATCATCTGGAAAGTTTTGATAAGCGGATTCACTCTCTTGAAGATATTCGGCATCAACTGAACAAGTTACAACAGACCTTAGTAACGTATTTTAGAACATCAAATCGGCAAACGCGAACATTACTCAATGAAGTTAATGATGAAACGGAAAATATTAATTCTGATACATAAACACCTCAATTAAAACAAAACCGATATACAGCAAGGAGGACCGTTTCATGATGAAAATTGGCACAATGTCTTTGAATGTTAAAGGTGCTACGGCAACCGATTTCGCACAGATCGTATACGATCTCGGCTTTGATGTAATTGAACTCCATAACAGGGCATTTGAATCAACTGATATTAACTATCTGCGGGAACTCAAGATGAACTTAATGCGGAAGGGGCTGCCGTTAGGTTACATCGGCATTAGCAATAACTTTGGCAAACCCGTTGCCGAACATCCCGAACAAATCGCACTGATAAAAAAATGGATTGACGTTGCAGCTTTTATGAGTTGTCCCATAGTACGGGTTTTTGCAGCTTATGTGCCTGCAGACTGCGATGATGAGGAAACGTTATGGCCCCCGATGATTGAAGGTTTCAAAGAGGTTGCTGAATATGGATATGAGTCCGGAATTCTGGTCGGTCTGCAAAATCACAACCACAATAACGTTACACGCGATGGGGATGCGGTTTTACGCGCGTTGAATGAAACCGACCATCCATATTTCACACACATCTTGGATACGGGACAATACGCCGGCTCACCTGGGGCAAGTGGACATCGCGGCTCGTCACATCCGGATTATGATTGCTATGCAAGTATCGAACAGACAGCCCCACATGCCGTTTATGTCCGGACTAAGTTTTATGAAATTGATAGTGGTATAGAGGAATGGTTGGATTATCCACGGGTTTTAGATATTTTGCGAGGTGTTGGGTATAACGGTTGCCTCTCTGTTGTCTATGAAGGTCAATCCGATCCGATTAAATCCATGCGCAAAGCCAGAAATTATTTGGAATCCTTACTATAAAATCACTACATCGTAGAGGATGAAATGAAAACACACGCCGCTGTTATGTATGAACATAATCAACCTGTAGTTGTTGAGGAACTGGAATTAAAGGATCCAAAAGCAAACGAAGTCCTCGTCCGGACTGCTGCAAGTGGCGTGTGTCACTCTGACCTGTCGGTTGTTACAGGTGCCATCTACTATGATGCGGCCGTTGTTCTTGGACATGAAGGGGCAGGTATAATCGAATATGTCGGTGCCGATGTAACAGATTTTCGTGTGGGTGACCATGTTATCTTGTCCTTTGTCAGTTATTGCGGTGATTGTTACATGTGTCAGATAGAAAAAGTGTGTCTGTGCGAAAGTTACAATGTGCCGCGCGGGTTTCAATTAGATGGTACTTATCGCCTATATAACAAATCGGGTGAGGGTATCCTACAGATGGCGCGGATCGCAACGATGTCGGAATATATGGTCGTGCCGCAACAAAACCTTGTAAGAATTGACGATCATTTTTCTTTAGAAAAAGCTGCACTTGTAGGGTGTGGCGTAACAACAGGCGTTGGTGCTGTCCTCAACACAGCGAAAGTAGAACCCGGAAGTTCAGTCGCAGTTATCGGAACAGGCGGAGTCGGTTTAAACGCCATTCAAGGTGCGGTACTTGCACAAGCAGAAAAGATTATCGCCGTTGATATTGCAGAGAAAAAACTTGATTTTGCGAAAGGTTTTGGTGCGACAGATGTCGTCAACGCTGCTGATAATAACCCAGTCGAAGCGGTTCGTGAGTTAACAGATGGGCGAGGTGTAGATTATGCCTTTGAAGTAATCGGCAACCCGCAAACAATCGTTCAAGCATATCAAATGGTACGTGCTGCTGGTACTGCTGTGATTGTAGGAATAACACATCATGAAAAGGAATTCAGTATACCTGCTCAACACTTTGTCACATCTGAAAAACAGATCGTTGGGTCATTCTACGGTTCGTGTCAACCGCGGGTGGATATGCCGAAACTTCTCAATCTTTACACGGAAGGGAAGTTGAAATTAGATGAGCTGATTACCCGTCACTATTCGCTTGATCAAATTAATGCGGCTTTTGCCGATATGGAAGCCGGTGAAAATGCGCGTGGCGTTATTCTTTTTAATTAACATCCTTCCTTTTCACACAAAATAGTGAACACAATACAATGAAATCCGTACACACATCTGTCCGTGAACAGTTTAGCCAACATGCCGATTATTATGCCCAGAGCAGCGCGCATGCAAAAGGCGATACCCTTGATGTTATCCTTGACTTTGCGGACCCAAAAGGCACAGAAAAGACACTTGATATTGCAACAGGCACAGGTTTTACGGCTTTCGCGCTTGCCCCTAAGGTAGCGCATGTAGTCGCCACAGACCTAACACCAGAGATGGTTGTTAAGGCATCCGAATTAGCACACGGACAAGCGATAGACAATGTTACGTTTTCTGTTGCTGCTGCGGAGTCTCTACCTTTTACGACTGCCGCAATAGATTTAGTGACCTGCCGACTTGCCCCACACCATTTTCAAGATGTCCCCAAATTCTTGAGTGAAGTTCATCGGGTTCTACGCACAGATGGGCTTTTTTGCCTTGTAGATTCTGTATCCCCTGAATCAGAAAAGTTAATAGCATGGCAGAACCACGTTGAAACATTACGCGATGATTCTCACGTATTCGGGTATCCACCTTCCCAGTGGGATGCAATGGTAACGGATGCTGGATTTGAAATTGAGAAGACAGCACATACGCGAAATGCACTTATGTCGTTTTTGTGGTGGGTACGTCCACAGAAAAATCCACCAGAAGTAGTGCAAGAAATCCGCGATGCGTTTGCGCAACTTACTCCTGATGAAGCAAAAAAGTATTACACAGTTGAACCTGCTGATGACGATTTTTATTTTTCCTGGCCGATGTATGCTGTTAAGGCACGGCGGGGATAGTTGCGTTTCGCGTCTCCACAAATACAATTTATAGTCCAATCCGCAATTATCTGGACATGCGAGGTTAGGAAACCTCGCCAGCGCGAGCGTGGGGATTTTTCGGTCTGCACGAGGCAGGTGTCCCTGCTGGTAAGGTTTCCTAACCTTGCCACATTACCGATTTATTCACTTAAACTTCATGAAACCGCATCTACCATGAAGTGAGAAAAGCACTATAGAATAACCTGCTTAACGAAATCAATCTTTTTCTGCGCTGCAATCGTTTTTATAACGCTACGTGGCACCAAACTATCCACATTAATAAGTGTCAGTGCGACTTCTCCGATGCGTGAACGTCCGACTGTCATATCCGCAATGTTGATATTATGCTCCCCCAAAATAGTGCCGATGAGTCCGATCATCCCTGGCTGATCGCTATTGTAAATGAGAAGTATGTACCCTTTCGGGGTCGCGTTCATGTGCAGTTGGTTTATGCGCACAATACGGATATCTTTTTTTCCGAAGGTTGTCCCCGCAAGGATTGTCTCACCCCTATCTGTTACAACGGTAACAGTCATTAGGTTCGCAAAATCGGCTTCAGCGTCGCTCTTAGTTTCTGTGATCGAAATGCCGCGTTGCTTGATTAAAAAAGGCGCGTTCACATAATTGACCTCTGTGAGTACTGGTGATAACAGCCCCTTCTGCAAAGCGACAGTAATGGGTGTTACATCTTCTTTCTGAAAGAGGGTGCCGCTATAATGAATTTTGATTGCCGAGATTTGTCCTTCAACGATTTGGGCATGAAAGCTTCCAATCTTTTCAGCCAGTTGAAGGTAGGGCCCCAAGAGGTCAAACATTCTTGGATCAATTTTGGGTTGATTTACTGCATTGGCAACGGGTTTGCCTCGTAGGGCGTTTATTACCTGTTGTGCTACTTCAATAGCAACGTGTTCTTGCGCTTCAGTTGTTGAGGCACCGAGGTGCGGGAGTGCAAGAAAATTATCTAATTCAAGAAGTGGGCTATTCGTTGCGGGTTCATCTTCAAAAACATCAAGCGCAGCCCCGGCTATCTGTCCCTCTTTCAGCGCGTGATAGAGTGCTTTTTCGTCAATAATACCACCGCGTGCACAGTTTATCAGACGCCCTGTCGGTTTCATCAGTTGGAATTCGGATTCACCGATGCTGTGGTATGTCTCCGCATTAAGGTGAGTATGAATTGAGATATAATCAGATTCTCGGAATAAGGTCTCTCGATCAACAAGGCGTACCCCCATTTTTTCTGCAGCGTTTGCGGAGATAAAAGGGTCATAGGCAAGAAGTTGCATGCCGAAAGCGCGCGCTCGCTTTGTAACTTCACGCCCAATTCTACCGAGTCCAACGGTACCGAAAACTTTACCGTATAATTCAACGCCGATAAAGTTATTCCGTTCCCAAGTTCCGTTTTTAAGGGAAATACCCGCAGGGACAATGTTACGTGCTATGGCTAATAACAGCGCGATGGTATGTTCCGCCGCTGCAATCGTATTCCCTGTCGGCGTGTTGACGACCAATATACCGTTTCGCGTGGCAGCTTCTACGTCAATGTTATCTACGCCGACTCCAGCACGTCCGATTACTTTCAACCGCTTTGCGGCATCAATAACATCTGCTGTTACTTTCGTCTCACTTCTAATCAGTAGGGCATCATAATCAGCGATACGTTCCAACAATTCCTCATGGGTTAACGCTAATACAACGTCAACCTTGAAATCACCGCTTTTGATGAGAACATCTAAACCCTGCTGTGATAGCAAATCGCTAACCAGCACTCTGTCCATAGTTGAATTCTCCCTGCTAACGCATAAAACGTTTAAAATTGTAGCACCTTAATCCTGACACTGTCAATAAAAAGAATTATGATGGATAATTTGCGACACTGTCTACTAATATGTTAAGATATACGTAACCTTCGCCTTGGTGGTTACTTGTGTCTATAGTAAACTTTCAAATTATTGAGACACTTGATAAACGAAGTTGTAGCACAACTTTATGAAGATTAAGAAAATATTTCGGTAATTCTAAGTCTTCCCAAACCCGGTAGATGCGGTTTCCTAACCAATGCAGAATACCATACGGGGAATCATGGCGAATACCATACGCGTATTCGCCCAATGGCAAGGGCCCCATAGCGATAGCGTGTGGGGAGGCTACCGTTGATTTGGCGTATTCTGCTGGAGTTTTTCAAAATTATCGAATTAATAAATTAATCTTCATACAGTTTGCGGTACAAAAGACAAAATCCGCGTTCTCCGTGTTCTCCGCGTAATCCGTGATTCTGACAGGAGAGAAATAATCCGCGTCATCTGCGAAATCCGTGATAATCCGCGATTCAGACACACATGCCAAAACTTGACACACCCATTTAACTGCGAACTTGCACAAAATCAATAAGGCGTGATATAATCGGTATAGAATAGAGGCAAAGAATTCCGTTTGGAGAACGTTAAGTTGGCTAAAGAGGTGAACATGAAACAGATTTTAACAATTGCAGGCTCAGATTCTGGTGGGGGTGCGGGGATACAAGCGGATATCAAGGCAATTTCGGCAAACGGTGGTTTTGCTATGTCCGCGATTACCTCTGTAACAGCACAGAATACGGTTGCCGTTACAGACGCGTTTGACCTGCCAATTCCGCTGATTGATGCCCAACTGGATGCTGTTTTTACAGATTTTGAAGTGGCAAGCGTCAAAACAGGGATGCTCTCATCGTCAACGATTGTGAAAACGGTGGCACGGAAGTTACGCGAATATACGCCGGAGGCAATCGTAGTAGACCCTGTCATGATTTCTAAAAGTAACTTTCCACTGTTGAAAGCAGAAGCTATCAATAGCCTAAGACATGAATTAATTCCGATTGCTACCGTAATCACACCGAATGTCTACGAGGCAGAACTGCTTTCACATCAGGAAATCCAAACTATTGATGATGCGAAAACGGCAGCGAAAACTATTGCTAACCTCGGTTGTAAGGCAGTGCTTGTGAAAGGTGGGCATCTTGATGATGAAAAAGCGACAGATGTACTTTATTGCAATGGAAAGTGGTTATTTTTTGAGGCGGATCGGATAGAGACGAAAAACACACACGGCACAGGATGTACCTACTCCGCTGCGATTGCAACGCATCTGGCACTTGGAAAGGACTTAATTGCGGCAATTGATGATGCAAAAACGTACATTACACATGCTATCCAACACGCGTTAGATATCGGCAAAGGACATGGACCGACAAATCATTTCTATTTTTTGACCTAATCACAAAGGCTTTCGTCCTGCAAAACCGCTCTCAATCTCATGCCAATAACGGATCTCCCTTTCTCCATACCGCCAGCAGAGATAGACCTCTTTTCCATCGCGCATGTGTGGAAAATCGATTAAGGCAGGATCAAGTCCTTTCAGATGGCATCCACGGTGTTGGATACGTTCAACGATCTCTCTGAACTGATCTCCGGTTTGCATAAGCAAAAGTGCGTTTTTGCCGCCGCCATTAGATGGAATCACTTCTAAAAAAGGTGTGAGTTCGGCGTGTAATTTTTCCAATTCTTTTTTCAATTCCAATAATGCTGATATGTCCGTAATCAATTCAGGAATACATTCATTTGCTTCTTCAACTGTAAAATATCTTTTTTCTTGCACTGGTAGGTCTCCCTATTATTTTGTTCTCAATTTATACGAATTCAGGGAAGATGTCAAGAACCAAAATCAATTGGACATAAAAAAAGTCGTCAATTTCACAGAAAAGTGCTATAATGACCTAAGTTGCTGCTTATGTAGCACAATCTGTTAGATTGTGCTTATGAGTCCGCAAACTAAATAAATATTTCGGTAATTTGGCGAGGTTAGGAAACCTCGCCAAATTACCCAATTTATTTTTTAATCTTCATACAGTTTGCGCTACGAAAACTTGCGAAATATGCATTATTCTCTATTAAAGACGGTGTTTCCATGTCTAAAAACTTATAGGTAGTAACTTGGGTTATAATGATTGATGAAAAATACAAATATGTTGGCACTCACTTGTAAGCGCGCTGTTGATAAGGACTGTAATAGATAGACATAACTGCTGTCCTCAGACTTCTACTATGAGGAATTTAATGAACCTACAAAAACCAATCCTGAATTATGTTAACAACACATGGCACGAATCTGTGGCAGCCGACCTACTTGATGTTACAAATCCAGCAACTGGTGAGATTTTGACCCAAGTCCCGTTGTCACCGGGTGATGAAGTGCATCAGGCGGCGACTGCTGCTGCATCTGCGCTTGACGAATGGCGCCGCACCCCACCTGTCGAGCGTGTTCAATACTTGTTTAAATTGAAAAATCTTTTAGAAGAAAACATAGACGACATCGCGCAAACAATTACGATGGAGTGTGGAAAAACGCTTGCAGAAGCGAAGGGCGAAATGCGGCGCGCTATTGAAAACGTTGAGGTGGCGTGCGGTATTCCTACGTTGATGCAAGGCACAAATTTGGAAGACATCGCTACCGGTATTGACGAATTCATGATCCGTCAACCTGTGGGTGTTTGTGCGGTAATTGCCCCATTCAATTTTCCTGGGATGATAACTTTCTGGTTTCTGCCTTATGCCATCGCTTGCGGGAATACTTACATCGTTAAACCTTCCGAAAAAGTGCCGCTTACCATGCAGAAGATATTTCAACTCCTTGAACAGACTGGACTCCCGCAAGGTGTTGTCAATCTTGTCAATGGCGGGCAAAAGACTGTAGATGCCATTTTGGAACATCCAGAAATCCGCGCTATCAGTTTTGTGGGTTCGACTGCTACTGCGAAAGCGATCTATGCGAAAGCTGCCGCAAATGGCAAACGGGTTCAGTGTCAAGGCGGTGCCAAAAACCCATTAATTGTCTTGCCTGATGCTGATCCGCAGTTCACCGCAAACGCTACTGCAGATAGTGCGTTTGGATGTGCAGGGCAGCGTTGTCTCGCTGCGTCCCTTGCCTTTGCTGTGGGTGGTGCACGGAACTGGTTTCCAAAAGCTATTAGCGACATTGCTACAGACAGAGTTGTCGGAAACGGGTTAGAAGAAGATGTGCAGATGGGACCCGTCATCACAGACGAAAGCCGAAAACGGATTGAGGGAATAATTCAGACAGGTATAGATGCAGGCGCACGCGTTCTCGTTGATGGCAGATACCCGAACATCAGTGGATATGAAAACGGAAACTTCATTCGTCCAACTGTTCTCAGCAATATTGACCCACAAGGAGAGATTGCAAAAACCGAAATTTTTGGACCCGTATTAGGACTCATCCATGTTGAAACGATAGACGATGCGATCTCACTTATCAACAGTGGTAGTTACGGTAATATGGCATGTCTGTTCACAAGCAGTGGAGCATCAGCGCGCAAATTTCGCTATGAAGCACAGATAGGAAACATCGGCATTAATATCGGTGTTGCTGCACCGATGGCGTTCTTCCCGTTTAGTGGTTGGAAAGATAGTTTCTTCGGTGATTTGCACGGACAGAGTTGGGATGCCGTTGATTTCTTCACGCAGAAAAAGGTTGTTGTGGAGAGATGGAATTAGCGCGGATTATGACAATTTCAATGAGGACAAAACCACTGTGAAGAAACTTGCGATTATGATTATATATAAGACGATTGCAGCAGAGGTGTTTAATTGTCGCGAAATATTCTTGCGGAAGGGGTTTGTAACCGTGATTTAACAACAAAAGCGTTTAATCGCAATTCATTGCCCTCTTTTACTTTTGGGCTTGAAAATCCGAAAACTGCATGCCTCTGGGTGTATAGGTATTTAACTTGATACATGTTCATATCTGTAGTATAATTTGGACAGGACATTGAAGGGACAACGTCTAAAGGAGATGTAAGATGAAATTGAACGGTATAAAAAACGAAAACTGCATTGACACCATGAAAAAGATGGATGCTGAGTTCGTTGACCTCGTTGTAACTTCGCCTCCTTATGACGAGATGCGAGAATATGAAGGATATAGGTTAGAGGAATTTGAACAAATTGCTATTGAGCTGTTCCGAGTTATAAAGACTGGTGGTGTGGTCGTATGGGTCATTGGCGATCAAACGGTAAAAGGAAATGAGACGGGCACTTCATTTCGCCAGGCACTTCATTTCAAAGAAATCGGATTTAACCTGTTTGATACAATGATATACTTGAAACCGCCCAGAGGGGCAGTTGGCAACAATAAAACTTACTGGCAATCGTTTGAGTATATGTTCGTGTTTAGCAAAGGGCAGCCGAAAACAATCAATCTGATTAAAGACAGGAAAAACAAGGAATCACGTAAGGGAGATACCGGCACTAAACGCTTACCTGATGGGTCTTTATTGAAATTAAATCGAGAAGGCTACGGCGATTACGGAAGAAGAACGAATGTCTGGGAATATATGATTGGAAATGGACACTCAGCATCGGATAAAATTGCACATAAACATCCAGCTATATTTCCAGAGCAATTGGCTCAGGACCACATACTTTCTTGGAGTAATCCAGGAGATTTAGTATACGACCCATTTCTAGGAAGTGGCACTGTCGCGCTAATGGCTGAGTTAAATGATAGAAATTATCTTGGGAGTGAGATAAACGTGAATTACTGCGAAATTGCAAAAGAAAGATTGCGAAGAAATCGTGTCTCCGCAAAGCAACTACAATTATTGGAGACATAATGTGGCTCAAGAAGCAAAACCCCGCATCTGTAAGGAGTGCGGGCAACTCAAGCCAATAGACGCTTTTGAACGAAACCGTCCAGACGTTTGGCGGAGCGAATGTAAAGAATGTCGTAAGAATAGTAAGCCCTTTCCCAGCATACCTAATAAAGCAAAACGGGAATATGAAGCTAAGCACCCTAAACCCAAAATAGGCGATGAGTTTTACTGTAGGGTTTGTGAAAGAACTATAACTATTCAGACAACCAGAGATGTAAATTTAGATCACGACCATCAAACAGGAAAGATAAGAGGTTATATTTGCAACAGATGTAACACGGGACTCGGCAATTTTCGAGACAATATCTCCTTCCTCAAACGGGCTATACAGTGGTTGAAAGGAACACTTAGTTTTTTGTTTTAATGAGTAAAAGAAATCTGTGATTGTCAATCCAAAATCAACCAATAACAGCGCCTCTCTATTATGAAATATAAATCAAGCACATCGCTACTCATTTCAGTTGCTTTACACCTCATGATTGGCATCATCGGTTTCTTTTTCTGGTTTAGCACTGTACCAAGTCACGATGCAGACAGTATTGATGCAATCTTCACCGCTGTGGAAGAACCGAAAACGAAACGGATAACACCACCAAAACGCCCGCAAATCCGCCACCAAACTTCACAGAATACCAGTCAACCGCAGCTGAAGATATTAACGAGTAATCAACCCGTAACACACCGTGGTGTTGTTTCTGCTGAAGAACCGACTGCGTTTGAACCTCTTGAAAAAGTCAATTTGGGTGAAGGGTTTGCCCCTGGTCCGGCTGCTATCAAATTTGAAGGAGCCCCTCGTATACAGAGAGGGGTTGAACAACCTATTAAGAAACAGAAGAAGGTTCCTGAACGTATTAAGAGTCGGTTGGTTAAGTTTATTGAAGCACAAGAGGGACCACAACGTATCGTCTACTGTGTTGACCTATCTGCCAGCATGCAGAATTTGCAGGATCGGAAGTTGAAAAAAGTTGTGGATATTATGCGAGATTCGCTAACCTTCTTGGAACTACACGATAGTTTTAACATTATGGCGTTTAGCACTGAGTTAATTGCCTATCAGAATAAGTTTGTGTCTGTGACTGAAGAGACAGTAGATGCATCGTCAGTGTATTTGTCGGATATTAAATCACAAATTCGGACAAAAGGCACTGACCACGATATGCTCACCGTATTGACAGAAACTGCCAAAACTTCACCAACAATCGTTGTTCTGTTTAGTGATGGAATCCCGACAAGTATTACGCAACCCGACCTTACGTTGATAGGCAAGCATGCCGAAGGAAACGGAAAGGTTTTTGCGATGGGCATCGGCATGGCTCCGAATTTTCCCGGTGCGGTGATGCTAAAGCAGCTGAGTATTGTGAGTAAAGGCGATTTTTGGCTCGTTGATAGGTAGGATTAAGATTAGGAATCTTGATACAAAGGAAAACTGCATGCAGGAAATAAGCGTCAAACGTGCCGAAGAAATTGCAGAAGGTTTATTTCCCCATCAAGTAGAAGGCATCGCATTCCTATTGGGCCGCCGCCGTGCTCTCCTTGCCGATGATATGGGTTTGGGCAAAACTCGTCAGTCCATCATCGCGATGGTTGAAGCAGAACCGGAAGGTCCTTACCTCGTAATATGTCCTGCTTCTATCAAAAGGAATTGGGCACGCGAAATCGAAATCGTTTTCCCAGATGTCGAACCTACAATCATTGGTCCTGCCCCACTCCCCTCCACAGACCATAACGGTTGGGTTATTATCAACTATGAAATTCTCGGCAAAAACCTCGATCAACTGCTTGCGTTTGACTGGAAAGGTGTTGTTTTTGACGAAGCACACTACCTAAAAAATTATCAGAGCCAGCGAAGTAAAAACGGTGCCAAACTTGTTGAATCGATTGAGGATGATCCCGTTGTCCATGCACTGACTGGTACTCCGATGACAAGTCGCCCTCGCGATCTTTTCCCTTTGTTGCAAATTCTGAACCATCCACTTGGCAAGAGTTTTTACAGCTTTGCCAAACGTTATTGTGAGGCGTATCAAGGCGATTTTGGATTAGTGGCAGATGGTGCAAGTAATATTGAGGAATTAACCGTACAACTACACGGTGTTATGCTGCGCCGCACAAAAGATGAAGTGTTAGACCTGCCACCTAAGGTGCGAACTTGGATGGACGTTGAACTGCACCCTTATGCAATCCAGCACTATAATCGATTAGTACAAGAATTCCTATCTAAATTTGAGACACCAGAAGCCGTTGCTGGATTACCTGAATCCCTTGGTCTATCCTCGGAACAAAGCGAAGAATTGGATGAATCAATAGACACTACGGATTTAGGAACTGGCATGGGCAGGATAACCCAAGTGCGTCGAGCGATTGCATTTGTCAAATGCCGTCACACCATTAAGTTCGTGGAAAACGCTTTGGAACAGGGTGAAAAGGTCATTATCTTCACCTCCTTCATCAATACGATGCAGCGTTTCCAAAAGTATTTCAAGGATAGGGCGGTTTATGTTTCCGGTGCAGTTCCTGTGAATGAAAGACTGGACAGAGTTGATCGGTTTCAAAACGATGATAACATCAGATTGTTTGTGGCTAACATGCACATTGCAGGCGTAGGCATAAATCTTACGGCAGCACGGCAGGTTGTCTTCAACGATTTAGATTGGGTGCCTGCTAACCATTGGCAAGCAGAAGATCGCGCCTACCGTATTGGACAGACTGGCACTGTCAACGTTACCTATATGATTGCGAATGGCACAGTCGATTCGTTTGTAAAGACCGTGTTGGAAACAAAAGCTGCGTTGATGGATGCAATCGTTGAAGGTTCAATTATGGTGCCGGGTGGAGAGGCTGCGCTGCAGTTGGATGTTCTCAGCGAACTCAAGCGGATGATGAATGCTTTGTCTGTTCAACCCAATAAAATTGAGGAATCCAATATCCATGACGTGCTTCAGAAAGCAGGTGACGTATATCTTGAAGAGAACACCTCACACCTGCAAGAAGCGACACGTAAGCAACTCCGTCCATATTCAGAAGAAGCCATCCGTATTTTAGCAGAAGTCCTCTCTGGACCAGATCGGTCTGTCTATCATGCCGAAAGCGCATCACAAAAAGGTAAATTTTACACGCTGGAAGTAGTCGGTGCAGATATAACATGTGATTGTCCAGGGTTTACCCATCGTGGTAGCTGTCGACATGTCCGCCCTCTTAAATCCGCCCTTGTTGCAGGAAAACCTTTGCCAAAAGGTTATAAAGAAGTTTCATCTTAGGATGAATTTCTGAATGTTTTTTAGTTCCTACGAAAAAACAGGATTTTGTAAAAGAAATTCGGTTTACAAAATCCTCCCACTAAATACTTCTCCACAATTGAATGGCTTTTTTCATAGTCCTGAGCACAATTGACAATATCATATTTTTGTGGTATAATCTTTTCAGAATTAGGGACAGATTTATGACATTTTTTTACACTACTGGCGAAGATAGAGAATGCGAATCGTCTTAGGATTCGTATTACAGTCTCTGTTATTTATTGACTTATCAGACCATCGTAAACAGAAACCTAAAACCTTGGAGAATAAATATGAAATCCTATAGACAAATCGTAGAGGAGGCAAAAACAGAAATTCCAGAAGTGACTATTGCTGACGTGAAAGCCGATCAGGAAAATGGCAGCGATTTTGTACTTTTGGATGTTCGCGATGAAGATGAATATCGCGCTGGCTATATCCCTGATGCTGTGCACGTCACACGCGGCATGCTGGAATTTTCTGTTGAAAACTACATCCCTGACCGTGACCAAAAAGTAATCGTTTATTGCGCTGCAGGACTCCGTTCACTCCTTGCTGCAAAATCGCTCCGTGAAATGGGATATACAGATACCGTGTCCATGGCAGGTGGATACCGGGATTGGAGTGCCGCTGGTTTTCCAACTGCACAAGATAAAGAGATGTCGCATGAGCAGCTTGACCGCTATAGCCGCCATTTTATGCTGACTGAAGTTGGCGAACGCGGACAGGCGAAGCTACTTGATGCGAAGGTCTTACTTGTCGGGGCAGGTGGATTGGGTTCACCTGCTGGTGTTTATCTGGGTGCTGCTGGTGTTGGACACATGGGTGTGATTGACTCGGATGTAGTGGAGTTAAGCAATCTGCAGCGTCAGATTTTACATCGCACAGAGGCTGTTGGTACACCAAAAGTTCAATCCGCGACAACGACTATCAAATCACTTAATCCGGATGTTGAGATTACACCTTATAATCTCCGTCTCACCGCTGACAACGTTGAAGAGATTTTCTCGGAATACGACCTGATTGTGGATGGGTGCGATAACTTCGCCACCCGTTACCTTGTCAACGATGCTGCAGTGCTTATGAATAAACCGATTGTGCACGGCAGTATTTTCCAATTTGAGGGACAGGTCACACTTTTCAAACCGAATGAGGGGCCGTGCTACCGATGCATGTATCCCACACCGCCGCCACCCGGCCTGGTGCCGAGCTGAAGTGAGGCTGGTGTCCTGGGCGTGCTCCCAGGCGTAATTGGTGTGATGATGGCAACTGAAGCGATTAAATATATTCTCGGTCTCGGTGAACCATTGATTGGTAGACTTATCCTATATGATGCACTCAGTATGACCTATCGCGAAGTGAAAGTCAATAGAGATGAAAATTGCCCGCTGTGTGGTAAAAACCCGAGTATCACAAAACTAATTGATGATTACGATGCAGCTGCGGAGAATCCGGAGACCTTCGCTCCTGCTGCTGATTAATTTGATTATCCGAGTGGCGTTGAGTTGTCTGAGGCTGTGCAAGATGTATTGATGTAAATAGAATAACCGCAGTAGTGTATAATTATTGTAATCTACGCACTGCACACATCTTTGTCAGAGATTATGAAAAAAGAACCGGAAATACTTAGCTTTTCCGACATCCCGATTGAACCTTTTCCTGACCGAAGCACACGATGGTTGTTTGAAGACAAAGAGTACGTCCGGGACTTGGTAGAAATCCTTGCAAGTGAACTGGCGGCGTGTATTGATTTCAGCCGCCTATCACAGATTAACAGGAGTTTTATCCCCGACACACTGCGCGAGCAGGAGTCTGACATGGTGTTTACCGCACCGTTTCAGACTGAATCGAGAACAGATGAGCTGCTAATTTATATCCTTATTGAACATCAATCCACAGTTGACCCGATAATGGGGTTCCGGGTGCTGTTTTACATGATGCAGATTTGGGATTTTCAACGCAGAGGATGGGAGTCTGAGAATGTGCCTAAAAGTCAGTGGCGTTTCCGTCCGATCCTCCCGATTGTGTATTACACGGGCGAAAGGCGGTGGAGCAACCCACTTACACTTGATGCAATAATGGATATGCCCGATGTGCTCGCGCGGTTTGTTCCAAAATTTGATACGTTGTTTCTAAGTGTAAATGAAGCAGAAGCAGCAGACCTAACAAAAACTGACCATCCATTAGGGTGGTTGTTAACAGTTCTTCAACAGGAAAATGCTGATATAGAAACGCTAAGCACTGCCTTGCTTGAGGCGGTGCCGCACGTTAAGCATCTACGTAAGGCGATCGCCTATTTGCTTTTGTTTATCCTACATCGGCGGCCTGCTGCAGAACACGAGGACTTGATACGACTTGTTGAACAACAAGCAAACGAAATGGAGGTAGAAAACATGGCAAAGTCTATGGCAGACATCCTCAGTGAACAAGGAGAAACAAGAGGGGAAATAAAAGGGGAAAAAAGAGGGGAAAAAAGAGCAAAACGAGAGGACATCATCAAACTACTGCAAATCCGTTTTGATACTGTCCCTGAAACCGTTACCCAAAAAGTTAACAAAATACGTAGCCTTTCACGCCTTAATTCACTCTTTGAGAAAGCCGCAACCATTGAAACACTTGATGATTTTGATGAATAAGATCAGCACAGTGAAAACATGCACAAGATAACGATAAAGATCGAGGATGAATCAGAGCGATAATATCAAAAATTACAATAGAAAAGCCAGTTATCAACAAGGAAAATGCATCGCAATTACCGCCTCTTAATCCTACTCTCCCCCGTTATCCTTTGGCTATTATGTTTCTTTTTTGTTCCACTCATCTCTGTCCTTACTTATAGTTTTGTGGAGCGTGGCACTTCCGGCGGAATAGAATGGAACTTCACACTGGAAAACTATCAGCGTTTGTTTGATGGACTCTACCTCGGTATCCTTTGGCGTTCAGTATCAACAGCATTCGTCTGCACAGCGATTTGTCTGCTTGTCGGGTATCCATTCGCCTACTATCTGGCATGCTACCGACCAAAATGGCGAAATGCGCTATTGCTTTTAGTGGTAGTCCCATTTTGGATTAACTTCCTGATTCGCACCTACGCGTGGATACTGATTTTACGCACAGAAGGACTTCTGAACAGTTTTCTCACATTTCTAATTCCAGGATTTCAACCCTTAGAACTACTCAATACACCCTTGGCAGTGCAGATCGGTCTGGTTTACGGTTATCTACCGTTCATGATTCTCCCATTATACGCTGCATTAGAGCAGCTGGATTTGTCTCTGATAGATGCGGCGAAGGATTTAGGCGCATCCCCACGCCATGCTTTTTGGCACATAACCCTACCCCTTAGCCTGCCCGGTATTCTTGCTGGGTCAATGTTGGTTTTTATTCCGACGGTTGGTGCATTTCTAACACCTGATATTCTTGGAGGCGGAAAGGTAAGTTTTATTGGCAATGTGATTGAACGCCAATTTAAAACAGCGTTAGATTATCCATTCGGATCTGCTCTCTCGTTCATGCTAATGGCGATAGTGCTTGTAGGGACTGTGCTATATTTTCGTGCTTTGCAAGGCAGTGAATCTTAAGGTTACGGCACTTTCAATGAAACGACTTTTTAAAATCAATATCCTCTTAGTTTTTCTTTTTCTTTATATTCCGATACTGGTCGTTGTTGTGTTCTCATTCAACAGTGGAGATCAGATTTCGGTTTGGGAAGGATTCTCGCTCGCCTGGTATGCGAAACTGTTCAAGAATCCTGATGTGTGGCGTGCCTGTAAAAATAGTTTGATTATTGCTGGCGTTGCAACTTTCATCTCAACTGTTATCGGAACCGCTGCAGCACTTGCAATAGAAAAATATCGGTTTCGGATTCGCACTGCGTTAACCCGGGCACTCTATCTACCACTCATTATTCCAGATATCGTTTTAGCAATTGCGTTGTTGACATTTTATGTGCAGGTCAAATTTCCGCGCGGGTTAACATCTGTGATTTTAGCGCACGTAGTTTTCAATATCGCTTACGTTACAATAGTTGTCCGCGCGCGTTTAGAGGGCTATGACGATACGATTGAAGAAGCAGCACTCGACCTCGGTGCTAATCAGTGGCAAACATTTTGGCGGATTACGTTTCCGCTTATCGCACCCGGTATCATCGGCGGCGCACTGCTCGCTTTCACACTTTCAATAGACGACTTTGTCATTACTTTCTTTACCGCGGGGGTTGGATATACAACACTTTCGGTGTATATTTATTCCAGTCTTAAGTTTGGTCTCACGCCCGAGCTTAACGCCATTTCAACAATGTTATTGGTCAATTCAATCGTCCTTATATTATTATTCCTGTGGTTTCGAGGGCGAAATACACAAACGAGTTAACCCAATTACTTCAAATTATGATATAATATCAATATGAAAATCCAAGAACTTCGATCATATCTCCAAATCCTCTGTCTATTGTGTGCAATTGGTCTTGTATCTGCTTGCGATACAGAAAACCTACTGAGCATAGATAAGAAGATGATAGACCTTGATTTAGAATCCGAGTCTCAAACGCTCAATATTGGTGATACCACAACCATTAAGGCAACGGTAAACTATTCTGGAAATTCAGCTGCGCTGGTTTACGAATGGCAAGCAAGCGGTGGCAGAATTGTCGGTGATGGCACAAGTGTGGTTTATGTCGCGCCTGAATCCGCTGGCACTTATACGATTACCCTTGAAGTCTCTGATGGCACAGTAACAGTACAGACTGATATTCGAATTGAGGTCCAAATCGGGCATGCGATTGTTGCAATGCCAAATCGTTATTGGCAAGGGAACACCTTCACACAGACTCTGACATATCGGTTGAACGTAGAAGAGTTATTCCGTGATAACATCACGTTGCGATACGAAATACTGCAGGACACAGCACGCGCAGGTGCATTTTTGACTATTGCTATCAACGGGACGTCAGTTATTAGAAATCGCGCAATTGGCACTGTGCAGCCCGATGGGCCGTTAACAATTGCAGATGACGTAGATGTCTCGCGAATTTTAACTGCACCGGGCAACTATGAACTTGCCCTTACGCTGGAGGTCGTGAATGTTATGGAAGATGCTTGGTTGCTACGGAAACTGACGTTGATTGGGGTTGAAGGCACAATAGCTGAGCTACGTTAATACATAGGAAATTGCTTTGGACGTGACCACTCATGCACATGTAGAAATTGATTTAAATGCTATTCAAGCCAATGCTACAGCGATAAAGACACATTCGCAAGGGCAGTTAATCGCGGTTGTGAAAGCTGATGCCTACGGACACGGTGCTATTCCTGTTGCAAAGGCATTACAAACCATTGCAGATATGTTCGCAGTGGCAACAGTCCAGGAAGGCATTGAACTACGTAAGGCGGGTATTCAAAAACCTATTCTTACTCTCTTTAGTCCATTGCCAGATTTAGCAGAGGATATTGTCGCATACAACTTGACTCCCGCGATTGATAATTTCACTCTGGCGCAAAAGTTGAACAAAGCTGTTAAAGATGGTAAGCCGCGATCACAACAGGCATCTACAGAAAGAGTAAAGGTTCACGTTGATGTTAACACCGGAATGAACCGATGTGGGGTTCGTTATACCGAAGCAGCAGAATTCTTGAAAAAACTAAAAACATTGCCGCATCTTGAAGTTGAGGGTATTTTTACACACTTTGCAACTGCCGATGAAACCGATAAAAGTTTCGCACACCTTCAACTGGACCGATTTTCTTCCGTGCTTGCGAGCATTCCGAATGGACCGATGACGCATGCCGCGAATAGTCCAGCAACTTTGGCAATACCCGAATCTCATTTTGACGCTGTGCGTCCCGGCTTGAGTTTATACGGAATCTATCCTGCAAACGAAAAACCGATCCAGTTGCAACCAGCACTGACGTGGAAGGCACGTGTCGGATGGGTAGATTCTATTGAAGCAGGTGAAGGTGTCAGCTATGGATTGGTATATAAGGCACCGTCTCGAACCCGTGTGGCAGGGCTACAAGTTGGTTTTGGTGATGGTTATCCGCGCCCCCTTTCAGGTATTGGTGAGGTGTTAATTGGTGGAAAACGGTGTCCGATAATTGGATGTATCTGCATGGATATGATGGTAGTTCAGTTAGAGTCTTCAGATAACGTAGCTGTGGGTGACGAAGTTGTCCTGATTGGAAAACAGGGAAGCGAAGAAATAACAATTTATGAAGTTGCTGACCGAGCCAATACAATTCCTTATGAAATTTTGATAAGTATAGCAAAACGTGTGAACCGAATTTATTCATAATACAAAATGCTAATTGAAACAAAAAACGTCTCAGTCTTTTTTGGCACTAACCCTGCGTTAGACGATCTTTCGGTAGAATTAGAGGGTGGTGCAATCGGATTACTTGGGCCTAACGGTGCTGGAAAAAGCACTCTGATTAAGATGCTTCTCGGTTTTATAAATCCAAGCCGAGGTGAAGCAAAGGTGTTTGGACTGGATGTGCGAACCGAACAGGTAGCTATCCGACAACAGATCGGCTATTTACCCGAAGACGACTGCTTAATCCCGCAGATGAATGCTGTTCAACTGGTCGCTTATGCAGGGCAACTCTGTGGTATGCCTTCACGTGATGCGATGCAACGTGCACACGAAGTGCTATATTATGTCGGTGTTGATGAAGAACGTTACCGTCCCATCAGCGGATATTCAGTAGGGATGCGGCAACGTGTGAAGTTAGCGCAGGCATTGGTGCATGATCCGAAGCTGCTACTGCTTGACGAACCAACGAATGGCATGGATACATCTGGCAGAGAGGAGATGCTTTTACTCGTTAAAGATATTTCAGCGGATAAAGGAATTGATGTGGTGTTATCTTCACATCTGTTGCCTGATGTAGAGTCCGCTTGTCAGCATGTAATGGCTCTCTCTCACGGTAGTCTTGTTATCCAAGGTAATATTGAAGAACTCAGAAAAAATCACGGACAAGCATTTGACCTAAAAATTGTTGGTGATCGCGATGCTTATGTTGCCGCTTTAGAACGCTATCCCTACGATACTGAATTACGACCAGACGGGCACGTCCGCGTCACATCAACTGATCAAGAACAAACAGAGGGAACGTTCTTTTTTAGATTAGCACATGAAACGGGTGTCCAACTTCGCCAATTGCGTGAGGTAAAGCATTCTCTTGAGGATGTTTTTGCTGATGCAATGGAAATGGAGTAATGATAATATCAGTTTAGTGGATGTGTCCCGTAGTAAATCATTTGCAGGAAATTAGAAAGGGAAACCAAATGGCAGACAAAGAAAATTTCATAGAAGTTGGCGTAGCAAAAATAGACATTACCCCCGATTACCCAATTCGGCTCAACGGCTACGGCAGTCGACGAACAGAATCCGAGGGAATTATCCAGCGGATATACGCAAAAGCACTCACTATCGGTAGTGATGACGATGGCCCTGTGGTAATGATAACCGTAGAAAACTGTGGCTTACCTGATGAATTGACTGAAGAAGTGTCCGAACGCGTGAAAAATAAAACTGGTATTCCGCGAAAGAATTTCGTTGCATGTTACACACATACCCACAGCGCGCCGTGCTTGACAAACGCTGCGTCGTTCATCTTCAGTGCCGATATTTCGCCTGAGGAACAGGAAAAGATTGACGACTACACCCAACAACTGAAAAACTGGATGGAAACTGTGACACTGGAGGCACTCACAAGACGAAAACCTTGTAGATTAGCTTGGAACATCGGTGAACTCAGTTTTGCAAAGAACAGACGAACAGAAGGTGGACCTGTTGATCACTCGCTGCCTGTCATGCAATTTATTGATGCCGAAGACAATCTGCAGGCTGTTTGGGTAAGTTATGCCTGCCATTGCACAACGTTAGCAGGTGCGGACAATCATATTTGTGGGGACTGGGCAGGATTTGCCCAAGAAGAGATTCAGAAAACACATCCCGATGTAACCGCATTGATAACGATTGGATGTGGAGCAGATGCCAACCCAGAGTCACGGATGCGACCAATGCCTGAAGGAAAGCAAGAGGTTTTTGAAACACGTCTCGCCTATGCAAAAGAACACGGAAAGGCACTTGCACAAGAGGTTGAACACCAACTTGAACGGGATACAAAAAGCATTTCTGATGTCCCAATAGGTGCATTTGAGAGAGTGAATTTGCCGTTTGATAAACTACCAACCCGTGAAGAGTGGAAAGCACGAGCTGCACAAGGCGGTGCAATCGGATACCATGCCAAAAAACATCTTGAAATGCTGCAGAATGGAGAAGCAATTAAAACAGAAATCTCTTATCCGATACAAGCATGGACGTTCGGTACTGAATTGGCTATGATATTTCTTGCAAGTGAGGTGGTAGTAGACTTTTCGCTGCGTCTGAAAAAGGAGTTTGATGCTACAAGATTATGGGTCGGTGCTTACGCAAACGCTTTTCCTGGCTATATCCCATCAGAACGGGTTTTAGCAGAAGGTGGATATGAAGGTGTCGGTGCAATGATCTATTTCGGCCAACCTACTCGGTTTGCACCCGGTGTTGAACAACTAGTGGTTGATACTGTACATCAAGTGCTGCCAGCAGAATTCCTCACTTGAAAACTTACAAATACTAAGAAATTTTCTGTGAAATTGAGACGTTTGTAGTCGCGCAATTCATTGCGCCTCTTCTCTTTCTGTAGGAGCGACCTCATGGTCGCGACTTATGGTCAAAACTGTAAGATACTTTGGAAACACGCTGTGCAAGCGTATGTCGTTAATTGTAAATCTAACAACTGAAAGAGAGAACATAATGGAAATAAGACCCAATCAGGTTAAACAGAAATTAGCAAATGGAGACCTTGCGTATATCATCGCAGGTTTGACAAACGCAGATGATATTGATGCATTCGGTCCCAACGGATTTGACGGTGTTTGGCTGGAAGGTGAACATGGCAATGTAAATGCAACAAACCTTGGCGATCTCACACGTGCTTGTGATTTGTGGGGCATGACATCTGTGGTGCGTGTCAATCGTAACGATCAAGCACTCATTTATCGCACCTTGGATTGCGGAGCAATGGGAATCGTTGTGCCACATGTAAACACAAAAGCAGAAGCGCAAAATGTAGTTGATGGCGGGAAATTCGCGCCTATTGGACACCGAGGCATGTTCACGAGTCGGCAAGGGTACGGTGTGGACAACTATTTTGATGTTGCCAATTCACAGACATTGCTCATTGTGCTTATTGAAGATATTGCCGCTGTAAACAACTTGGACAGGATTCTTACTGTTGACCATATAGATGTGTTTTTTGTAGCACCCTCAGATTTAGCAACGTCAATGGGACATATCGGCAATCATAACCACCCCGATGTGCAAAACACTATTGATACGGCATTGGCACGTATTCAAGATGCGGGACGTATCGCTGGCACACTGGCACTGGATGATACCGTTGAGAAATATGTGAGGGCAGGTGTGCAGTTTCTGCTTGTTGGTGTTGGTGGATGGATTTCATCGGGGGCGGCGGAATATAAACAACGGGCGGAAGATGCAAAAACTTGAGCTCATCTTAAATTGTTTGAAGGAGATTTATTATGAAAGACTTTCTAAAGTTTAAAAAGATGATCACACCGATTATCATTCCAATTCTGTTTTGGATTGGGACTATTATTTGTATAATTGTTGGACTTGTTATGATCATTACGGGGACTACTGGTGAGTTACGTGAGTTTCGACCCATTGGTGGGGAGATGGTCCTTGTAGGATTTGGATATATCTTTTTGGGTCCAATTATTGTGCGTGTATACTGTGAATTATTAATAATCCTGTTTTCCGTTAACGATAAACTGGAAGATATTAAAGGTTTGTTAAAATCCCAGCAAGATAAAGGCAACCAAGACAACTCGTCAAATGAAGATTAAACAAGTATGAATTAGGAATCGTAAAGGGATCGCTTCCAAGTGCGCCGATTGGTTTCTATTGATTATGCCAAAAACGTTATTCCGCCAGACTCTTCTCTTCCTTGCCAAACAGCACCAGTCGGATAGATATGCTTTTCAACAAATTCTGGGTATATTTCCAAACCCCATCCGAATACTGTAGGTGCAACATAAGCACCATCACGAATCTTAATCGGTTCAATGAACACTTCATCTTGTAGGAAATTGAGATATTCCACTACCTGTGTATCAGAATGTGCAGCAACGCAGATTTGGTCCCACATAGCGTAATGTTGAATCATATTACATAAACCGATGCCACCACCGTGCGGACAAACAGGTACGTTATACTTTGCTGCCATCAGAATCACTGCCAATACATCGTTTACACCACCAAGACGTGTTGCATCAATCTGGCAAAATTGGATAGCATTGCTTGTTATCAACTGCTTGAAGATGACAGGTGACGGGACCTGCTCCCCTGCCGCAACGCCAATGCCATATTTTTCTAATGCGCGTGCAATCTTCACAAAGCCGAGAACATCATCTCGCGCGGTAGGTTCTTCAATCCATGTCGGCCTGAATTCTGCCAGTGCTTGCATGTGAGCGATTGCTTCGTCAACACCCCACACCTGATTTGCATCCAGCATCAAAAGTGCATCGTCACCGATTGCTTCACGGATGAATGCAAGTCGTTTCTTATCAAAATCTAAATCCTGTCCAACTTTCATTTTAAAGCAATCAAGTCCTGCTGCTTTTACCTGATCCACTGTCTCAATAATTTGTGCATCTGTCAAACCGAGCCAACCAGCAGTGGAATACGCTTTCGGACCTTTTTGACGGAGTGCTTGTTCACGGGTTTCGCGGCTGTTCCAATGCTTGTTCAGAATTTCTTCTGCTTCATCGGGTGTCAACGCATCTCGCAGATACCGCCAATCGATGCATTGCACAATTTTCTCAGGCGGTAAGTCAACAAGGAGTTTCCAAAGCGGTTTTTCAACAAGTTTCGCCCAAAGGTCCCACATCGCATTGACAATACTGCCGATTGCCATCCGATTCACACCATCTGCAAGCCATCGCAATTGATGATGATCAATGAGGAGTCGGTGGAATGCTCCTGGATCCTCTATAAAGGTTTTGACTTCCATGTTGGTAACGAGTTGGGCGAGGTCTTTAACTCCGTAAGCGATCCAATCATTGCCAGCACCAGCAGTGAAAGCCACTGAAATACCGGTATGTTCTGTGTTCGTTTCAATAGTAGTTAGCACTGCGGAATAGTTCGGTTTTTTGTGAAACGGGTCTGAACCGAGCAGTGTATCGGATGTAGGTACGCGTAAATCTATAACGTTAACTTTTTCAATTTTGCAATCTTGATTTGCAAGTTGTGTCGTCTGATTGTCCATAATTGAGTTGACTCCTTTCGCAACACAGTATAAAATAAATCACCATGAAAATCTACACAAAATTTGGTGATTCTGGTGAAACAGCACTCTATGGTGGAAAGCGGATTCCAAAAGACGCACTGCAAATTGAAGCAATAGGCACTATAGACGAACTGAACGCTTATGTCGGCTATGCACAGACGTTGATTGATGATACGGATCTTTGTGCCTTGATGGAACGTATTCAAAATCACCTTTTTTCAATCGGTGCAGATTTAGCCACACCCGCGACTCACGCAAAATCTACTGAGATGCGAATATCTGCAGATTTAACAGCAGAGATGGAGAAAGCGATTGATACACTTTCTGAAGAACTGCCACCGCTAACAAACTTTATTTTGCCCGGTGGCTGCCAAACTGGTGCTGTTTTACATGTTGCGCGTGCTGTGTGCCGTAGAAGTGAACGGTGTGTTGTGCGTCTCACGCGCGAAATGGACATAAACCCCGAAATAATCCGCTATCTAAATCGGTTATCAGACCTATTGTTTGTATTGGCACGCGTGGTGAATCACCGATCTCAGATGCCAGAGCCAATTTGGAAATCCTAAGGAGGACAACGGTGGCAAAACAGATTGAAGGTATCGTTGCAAAACACTATTGGCGTGCGGTTACCTTTCTGGTAGCGGTCATTTTAATCGGAGCAGGATTTTGGAGTTTGCGACGGTTCAACCCTGCTCTATTCCTCGGAAAACCGGATTTTATCGCTGTTCCCAACGAAGATCAACCACCGCAACAATCTGTCCAAGAAAAACCGGCACTTCTCAATATCAACACCGCCATCGCAGAAGAACTTGAAACACTTTCAGGGATAGGTCCACAAATGGCTGAAAGGATTATTCAATATCGTAAGAAACACGGCAATTTCGCTTCAGTTGAGGCATTGACTGAAGTAAAGGGTTTGGGAGAAAAGACGTTGGAGAAACTGAAACCGTTTATTAGTGTTGAATGACATGTTGCTTGGAATTAAACCATTATAATATGCCTTCTTCTGTAAAAATATGCTGCACTGGAATATCCCACGGTTGCGGATATGTGTCTTCTACGAGTTGTAGCTGAAATGCTATACCGATTGTAACTGCGTTCGGGCATGTAGGCAAAAAGCGGTCATAGAAACCCTTTCCATATCCGAGGCGATAGCCATTCAAATCAAAAGCGATGCCGGGAACAAAAATAAGTTGAAGTTGGTCAGGTGGGAAAATAGGGCAATTTGTATTAGGTTCAAGCATTCCAAAACGGTGTGTAACTAAATCTTCTTCCAGATTCTGAATACATCTCGGTATCAATTGACCGCTTTTCGTGTCAACAACTGGCGCGACGATCTTTTTGCCCTGATTGAGAAGTAATTCAATTAGGACGTGTGTTTCTACCTCACTTTTCATGCTCAAATACACCATCACCGTCTTAAAAGAACATTCTGAATCACTTTTTTCACTTTGCTGAATCCATTCTATCACATGTGCTGCAATCCGTTGACTGCGCGTAGCACGTTCAGCAGATGGTAGGCTTTCACGCTGCCTTAATGTTACTCCGCGAATAGATTCCCGTCTTTGCGTGATTTCCATATAATACTTTTCTATTCTTCCCATTCAATTTGGTGTATATGTTTGGCAAGTGCGTCGCGAAAAGTAGAAGGTTTCATTGAGAGTAACTTAGCTGCTCGCGTCTTATTTCCCTGTGTCTTTCGCATCGCCCAAGCAATGAGTTCCCGTTCAGTAGATTTGATAATTTCGTGGAAAGAGGTCAAATTTGGCGTGTTTTCAAGTTTTTGAGATGTCGGTAGCTTTAATTCGATCGGAATTTCTTCTGCCGTAATGTCAGTGCCGTTGTTAACAGCAACAAGTCGTTCAATGATGTTTTCGAGTTCGCTGACGTTCCCTGGCCACGGATACTCAGTAAGCACTTTAATTGCATCAGGTTCTATTCGGATAGCTTGGTGCGGTGAGAAAATGTCCAAAAAATGGTTAATAAGCATCGGAATGTCACCTTTTCGTTCCCGTAGCGGCGGTAGGAACAATGGAATGACATTTAATTGATAGTAGAGATCCTCAAGAAACTCACCACGTTTTGTTTTCTCTTTCAAATTTTCACGGGATGTTGATATGACACGTAAATCCACCGCAACGTGTTCAATTTCAGATAGGACTGCAAGTTTCCGATCTTCTAATACGGCTAAGAATTTTGCTTGTCCGTCAAGCGAGATAGTGTCTACATTTGCAATAAAAAGTGTGCCGTGGTTTGCTAATTGTAGTTTTCCTTGCCGAGACTGTCCACCAAAAAGTTCTGACTCAATAGCATCAACCGTAAGACCGTAACAATTGAGGCTAACATAAGGCTGATGCTGCCGCGGACTTTGTAGATGAATTGTTTTCGCTAAGAGAGATTTCCCGGTGCCTTCTTCTCCGTAAATCATAACGTTGCTATCAGCAGCTGCAACTTTGGGTATTAATTTGAAGATTTCTTGGATTTTTTGGCTTTTTCCGATGAGTGTTTGGTAAAGAGAAGGTTCTTGGTTTGTACCGGATGTTTTGAGTGACGGTTGTGTGTTTTCAACAGGTGTTTTCCCTCGCAACGCTTTGAGTTTATCCAGCATGAGGATTAATTCATCGCTTGAAAAAGGTTTTTTTATATAGTTGTACGCGCCAAATCTAAGTGCTTCAACAGCGGTCTCAACGCTGGCGTAGGCTGTCATCACAATTACAGTGATATGTGGATGTTCCTTTTTAACTCTTTTGAGGAAATCAATTCCGTGCATCTGTGGCATCCGCAAATCGGTTACCAATACATCAAACGCCTCTTGTTGCAAAAGTTGAAGCCCAATTAATGGTGATTCGACTGCAATAGCGTCGTAATTAGATTCTCGTAAATCATCCCGGAGCGTCATGCGTTTTAATTTTTCATCGTCAACAACAAGGATTTTCATTTTGACCTCCTATGTTTGTTCTTGTGCAATGGGCAATTTTACTGTAAATGTTGAACCGTGACCTTCTTCGCTCTCTACTTCAATCACTCCTTGATGTTGTCGAACAATTCGATCGGACACTGAAAGGCCGAGGCCAGTCCCTTTTTGTGTAATCTGTGTTGTATAAAACGGGTCGAAAATTCTGTCTTGAACGGATTCTGATATGCCGATTCCTGTATCAATTACCTTAACGTAAATGATCGGTTTTCCTATCAAAGCATCCAAATTTATTTCACCCGTTTGGAATAAAAGCGTGCCGCCATCTGGCATTGCGGTAATAGCATTCAATGCCAGATTGAGGACAACTTGTTCTAACAGGTGTTTATCACCGTGGATCAGTGCAATTTGATCTCGGAAGTCTATTTCTATTTTTACCCCTTTTTCGGAGGCACCATATTCAATCAGTCCAATTGTTTCATTAACAACATCGTTCAAATTAATTGCAGTCAAGGTTAATTCATGTGGTCGCGAAAAATCAAGCAATTTGCCGATTGTTGCTTCAATACGACGGATGGCTTCTTCCATTAAACCGAGATATTCTTGTGTTTGTTCAATGTTTTTCGGGTTTCGCTGTATACGCAGGATGCAGTTCAACAAACCATCAAGTGGATTATTTATTTCATGTGCAACGCCTGCTGCCAATTCACCGATAGCGGCCATTTTTTCTGAAAATATAAGTTGCTGCTCCATCCGTTTTCGATCAGTTACATCACGCGAAACGAGAACGGTGCCAAGATAATTGTCTTCATCATCGCGAACTGCAGCATAAGTATTTTCTAAGTATTTTTCGCCTATCTGCTGGTTCTTTCTTTCAATTGCTTCACTTCCTTCGGAAAAATCCTGTGAAATTTGGGCAAGTGTTTCAGCACTTCCGAATTGCAGATCTGTATCCATTTCTAAATCGGATTGCTCTCTTTGAATCAGTTGTGCAGCTTTGTTGAAGAGGGTTGTTTGGTTAGTAGAATCTACAAAAACAACACCTTCCTGCATGCATTCAATAATTGATTTCAATTTATTTCGTTCAAAGACGACCTCTTTTCGCGTTTCAACGAGTTCGTCCACTTTTTCTTCCAAATTCTCTTTCAGTTCCCGCGTTTCTGCTTCCCGTTCTCTCGCGGTTTGTGTGATTGTGGTTGCCAGATATACAGAAAAGAAGAGCGTGCTTGTGAAGACAAATAGTACGCCAAAGATATAGATTGGATCGCGCCATAGTTCTTCGGGTAAAAAACCATTCAGATGATAGTGTGGAAGAATCTCAAAATACTCAAGGAAAATGAGTGAACTTAGTAGGACAGTATTCAATAATGCCAAAACATAACTCACACGTTTTGACAAGATGATACTTGCGATAATTAGGTGAAAAACGAAATAGAATATAAATGGGTTTTCAACGCCGCCACTGAAATGAATGAGGGCAATCAACGACAACAGATCAAGGATAATGTGAATACACGCTTGCCGTTTGATAGACATCAACCGTTGCTGTTCTGGTGCTTTGCGATACATCTGCGGTTCAAAATTGTAAAGCACCATCAGCACGGCTATGATATACAATGGAATGGGGTTCGCAATCATATCACTCGCTAAATTGGCAACCGTTACAGTAAAAAAAACACCTGCGATTGCAATCCAGCGAAGGCGGACTAACCATCCGATCTGTTTGATTAACTCCAGTTTTAACGGCAGTTCGTCATCGACTGCTTTTTCCGGGAACAATTCTGCCTGTTCCATATCAGTCGTTCTCTCTATTTCATGTAACGGATTTCACCATCGACCTCAATGGTATCAACGATCGCCATGACAACGCCATCAACCGGTTTATTGCTGGTTACACTCGTCTGACGTGCTGAGCTACCTGTTGCTATCAGCACAATTTCACCGATGCCAGCACCGACCGCGTCCACTGCGACTGTGTACTTCCGTTCTAATTCCCCGTCTAAATTCACATCTTGGACAATCAGCAACTTGCTCCCGACAAGTTTCTCGTCTTTTTGCGTTGCAACGACTGTCCCCGTAACCTTTCCAAGTATCATGCAAAACCTTTCATGTTAGGCAGATTTTCTATCAACGCCTATTTTCAACATTGTTCAATTTGAGATAGTAAACTGTGTGCTCTTGCGTATTCAAAATTATACACGATACCTGTTGAAATTTCAAGGAGTAATCAACAGGTGCGTACGTAAAGTTTTTGGCATGTGTGTTGTCAGGATCGCGGAGGACGCGGATGGGGGGCAAGATGAGTTCCTTTTCAAAAGATTGAAGCAAACTTTTAGTTTGCGTTTTTTGGCACAAACTGGAAAGTTTGTGCTACATTTTCATTGTCTGAATCGCGGAGGACACGAATGACGCGGATGACGCGGAGGATGGGTTGGCAAGCAAAGTTCCTTTTCAAGAAATTGCAGCACATTTTGAATAGGCGTATGGTATTCGCCATGATTCCCCATAAGCGTCAATTTAGTGCCAGATTTTCTTGTTGGAGGGCTTTGGAAGCCCGATATTGTCCACCTCACCCTATAAAATCGGGGTTACAAACCCGCAGCATGCCAAACGCGCATGCTGCGTTGATTCACTCCAACAAGAGGATATATCCTTAAATTGACGCTGTATGGGTATTCGCCATGATTCCCCGCCTTGCCAGCAGAGGGGTACACCTGCCTCGTGGTTCACGTCACCTTAAACCTGCTAACTCCTAAAGAGATTCAGGTATTTATGCAATACAAAGAGACGGTTTCGAGAAAATCCCGTAATCTCTTTTAGTATGCCCAGTTCCTCCAATGACTTTAGGAGCAGATTAGCACTTGAAAAAACCACTCCTAATTCCTCAGCAACCCAGTTTGCGCTAACAATTGGTTGTGCAAACATCATCCTAAGCAATTTGTGTGCGTTTTTTGCTCTTGAACCAAGCGTTAGGATCTGTTCTTCATATTCTCGGCGGAGTGAAATAATTGCTCGAAATTTCTCAATTCCATGCTGGGCGGTGTCAGCAATACCGTTTAAGAAAAAAGCGATCCACTGCTCTAAGTCATTTGATGTTCGGACCCTGGAGAGTGAGTCATAGTAGGAAGTTCTATATTTTTCAAAAAAAGTGGACATATAGAGTACTGGCTTTTGCAATATCTGTGCATCAAGGAGTTGCAAAACAATTAACAACCTACCACACCTCCCGTTACCATCAAGGAATGGATGGATAGTTTCGAACTGATAGTGAGTGATAGCGATTTTGATAAGATGTGGGAGTTGTAGCGATTGGTTGTGCCAAAATTTTTCTAAGTCGCTTAAAAGATCCGGCAACTCTTCCGGTGATGGCGGTACAAAAAATGCGTCAGAAGGCGATGAACCACCGATCCAGTTTTGACTCCTACGAATTTCACCAGGGGCTTTATGTTTGCCACGGACACCGGAGAGCAAGATCTTATGTGCATCTTTTATTAGTCGAATGCAAAGTGGAAGTTCAGGTAGTTTGGCTATAGCGAAATTCATTGCTTTGATATAGTTCTGGACTTCGTCCCAATCATCACGTTTTTCTGGTTCAATTTCCTCTTGAGGCAGTAAAATATCATCAAGTTCAGTATTTGTGCCTTCAATAAGATTAGAGTCTCGTGCTTCTTTCACAACTTTCATTTGGATAAAAAAATCTACATCGGGTATGAGTTCTGCATAAGCGTTTAATTCACCTAAAAGTCGCCCTGCCTGCTCTAATAGAACATCTATCTGCGGGTTATCCCAGTCAAAACAGTCATTTATAAAGGAAGGCGTAAAACTCTTATGATCTTGTTGCCGCTTATATTCACCTGCTACAAATTTTTTCATATTACGATTCTCCCAATTTTCAAAATATAGAATTCTATATTTTGATTTTTTTAAAATTTTCAAAATATAGAATTCCATATTAGCAAAAATGATAATATAGCATGACCTTATCCCTGTGAAACGGAATTGCAGACATCGTTGATAACGTCATCCGGGGTAATCCCTTCACCTTGTCCCTCAAAATTGAGAAGGATACGATGACGGAGAGCAGGCAGAAGCACAGCGTCAATATCCGTGTAGGCAACGTTATAACGTTCATCAAGGAGTGCCCTGATTTTTGCGGTAAGAGTTATCGCTTGGATGCTACGGATACCAGCACCGAGATGTACATATCGTTTGACGATCTCTGGCGCGTCATCGGAATTAGGATGCGTGGCGCGGACAAGTCTAATGATGTGTCGTTCAACGTGCTCTGCGATGATAACCTGAGGGACAAGGCAGCGCATCTGGTTAAGTGTTTCGGCATCTGTAACTTTGTCGATTGTGATGTCCACGCCAGATGTGGTGCGCCGCATAATTTGAACTATTTCGTCCTCATCAGGAAATTCTATGAGTAATTTGAAGAGAAACCGATCCAGTTGTGCCTCTGGAAGCGGATAAGTGCCCTCCATTTCAAGCGGATTTTGTGTAGCAAGCACACAAAACGGCTCTTCTAATTTGTGGCTTGTTCGTCCAACAGTGACGGTACGGTCCTGCATCGCTTCAAGAAGTGCAGATTGGGTGCGCGGGGTAGCACGGTTAATCTCATCCGCGAGGATAAGTTGCGCAAAAATGGGACCTTGTTGAAATTCAAACTGCTTTTTACCGTGTTCGTCTTCAACGAGAAAGGTTGTACCAGTGATGTCGGACGGCATCATATCCGGTGTAAAATGGATCGGTTTGAAGGTGAGATTAAGTGCCTCACTAAGCGTCCGAATGAGTTGGGTTTTGCCTAATCCAGGGACACCTTCAAGCAGCGCGTGTCCATTGGCAAGTAAGCAAAGAAGCACACCTTCAACTATCGCGTCTTGACCGACAATACGTTTTTGGACTTCCGTCTTGACGCGGTAGAAGGTATCACGGAATTCTTGGATTTGAGTCTCTAAGTTCATATTTTTCAGCGCGTTTACAAAGCGCACATAAGGGCACGCAGAATCTATGTCTATGAATTTACCAATTATCTCTGGTTACATAAAGACTTCTATTTTCCATAGGCAGCGAAACGCGTTGTCCACCCAACCGATGTGATTCAATCATACCCATCAATGTCTCTTGACTGCGCCGTGCCAGATGAACGGGGCCCTTTGTTTCTCTGTCTTCGTCGAGTGCTTCGGCAATGTCTGTGATGCCCATCACGGTGCCAGTAGCACGAGAAACTTCTGGAAACGGCACATCCTCATAAAAAGTTCCCTGTTTCTTCCGAAATTGGATTTCTCTACTGTTGTTTTGGATACGGATTTTACCACCTGTGCCGCAGACTTCATATTCGGGTCCGGTGCCAGCTGTGTTGTAGCCGTGGACTCCATTGGAAAAACGGATGTACCCGCTGGTAACTGCCGGGTCAACGTTTAAGCGATTACCATCCCAATCAGAATCCTTACATGAGACGGTGCCTTGCACAAAGTCAACTTCTGGGTCTTTAGCAAGAAAAAGGAGCATATCGGCAGCGTGCGTTAATCCCCAGAGTGCGGAGCTTGCACCGTATTGCGCGATGGTGCACTGAATGTCCCCGATTTCGCCTGCATCAACGAGTTCGCGCACCTTACGGTAAATCGGCATAAAGCGGCGTTGCGTACCGTAGTTGAATTTTACACCGTGCTTTTCAACAATATCTACCATGATATCTGCTTCTTCCATAGAACAGCAGAGCGGTTTTTCACAGTAGATGCCTTTGACGTTGTTTTCGGCAGCGAAAACAGTAATTTCCGCGTGCGGGCCGGGACGTGTAGCGATACAGACGATGTCGGGTTTCTCCTTCTCAATCATCTCTTGATAATCTGTATAGGCACGCTCAGCTCCATAACGTTGCCGAATGGCTTCTGCTTTGTCGGCAAACACATCCGAAACGGCGACGAGGTCAGTTCTTTCGCATGCAACAGCAGCTGCAGCGTGTGAGAAGGGTTGCCAGATGAAACTATCGGGGCGATCTGCGACTTCATCATCAATGGTTGCGCCCATCCGTCCGCACCCGATGAGACAGGTTTTATATGTGTATGGCATATTTTTCTCCAAATTCATGTAAGCGCGCTTTGTTAGCGCGCTGATCAATTTTAAACGTTACGTCTAACATCATTCCAATTTTTGAGTCTACTTACGTTTTCATCAGCCTCAGCACGTTCTAAACTTTCCACAATTTCTGCATTACTTGCTGTTTTAAGTCCGTTTTCGGCATCGCCAATTCTCCTATATTGAAGACAATATTAGATAGCTGCTACTCTCCAGAATAGAGTTTTCCGAAATAGGGGCGGAACCCAGCAGGACCAGGATATCCATCCCAATAATTAGGATTTTCAGGAAACGCGTCCTCTCCGCCACTTCGGAGCCATGCGATGAGTGCGGGGTCGGTGCCGCGACGTTCTATTTCGTCAACAGCGGCAGCATGTAGTTTCGCAACGATATCCTGATGTTGATCCTGAACATATTCTAACTCACCGAGTTTGACAAGTTTGGAATTTTCAGGTTTAGTGGCAACTTCTAAACTCCACTCTTGATCGAAAGCGGTGAAAAGGACGAATTTTTCCTTATTTGATGCTTGTTTCCATCTTTCAACGCTTCCACCTGATAGTGCCAGTTCTCTTTCCCCCGATTTTCCTTCGCGAGCAGGGGTTAAAAAGTCGTGTCCGACAATGCCTTCGGGATAATCTTCGCCAAGAATACTCAAAATAGTCGGGAAAAAATCCTGTGGTTGAACGATAACGTTACTACGGCCTGAATCGCCTTCTGGTAGACGAACAAAGAGCGGGACATGCCCTTCCTGTTCACGCACAGGTTGCCCTTTGCCAAATGATCCGCGTTCACCGACGTTTGTGCCGTGATCCCCCGTCAAAATGACAGCGGTATTCTTGTCAAGCCCTGTAGATTCCAGCGCGTCTAAGAACTGTCCGAAGCAATGATCCATCCATGTCAACTTTGCAGAATATTGTGCCTTAACATGTTGTCTCGCCTCATCAGAGAGGCTTGGTTTATTCCTGCCGCCGAGACTGCGTGGGTCAATGTTGCCGTCGTAGCCGGGGCGTTTGTCATATTTTTTCATGAATTCGGGCGGTGCATCCCAAGGTTCATGCGGATCAAAACAATCTACCCAGAGGAAAAAATTCTCTCGTTTTGCGTTATCTTTGAGGAATTGTGCGGCTGTGTTGAAAAGTTTAGCACAGTTCCAATCCTCTAATTTTTTACGATTTCGGTTGGCACGCGCATAACTCCGAAGCATATTTGATTGAAACGCCTGATCGTTAAGACAATCAAAAAGTTCTTCCTTAACCCAATTGTCGGGCCACGGTACGGTATCCATAATCCAGTCCCGGTCTACTTCAGCACCACGTACGAATGTCCATGCATGAAAGGGCCAGTCGAAGTTATGTCCACCATTGACGAGATGGGGTGTGTCGTGAATAAGTTGTGTGGCATAGCCGCGCTGTGCAAGCGTCCACGGTAGAGTTTGGCGTTCATGTCGCAACGGTTTCCACGAATGAAAGGGCGCGCCGTATTGGCTCGTAATAACATCAGTGCGATAGGGAATTGTCGGGAAACTTGCGCAAAAAGCACGATCATAAGTCCATGCTTTAGAGGCAAACCTATCAATGTTCGGTGTTTCTATCCAATCATTGCCGTTTGCGCCGATGTGGTCGTAGCGTAGGGTATCAATAACAATATAAGCGATATTCATATAAATTCTCCGTTAGTTGCGGCACAAGGATTGTGCCTACTACCATTTTGGAATAGCACCGAGCAGCAATTTTTGTTGCGGTGTGCCTTCTTCCCGAAGTTTTGTTACGCGCGGTCCATTAAAAGGTTCACGAGATTTCATCCAAGCATTCTGATAACACATCAAACAAACGCGGCGGCGCTGTGAAGAGGTGTTTGCGGCACCGCGATGCCACGTCCATCCATCAAACATGACTGCTTGTCCTGGGGAAACTAATACACGTTTTTCGTCGGGCAGTTGAACTGGGCTTGGCGGTGGACGGAACGGTGCTCTGTGACTACCGGGCTGCACAACTGTTGGTCCTGCTTCATCGGTGACTTCGTCAAGGTAGTATCCGCAATTTATCTGCGCGGGAAGACTTCCATAGGGTGTTCCGAATGGGTCAACCGGCCAAGGACCATCACGATGCCAGTTTTGGTCGGGTGTTCCGGGTTCGGTGATGCGGGCAGTTGCACTATGGAGTTGCACACACGTTCCCAATATCGCCTCCATCCGTTTCATCACAGGCGGATTATCAAGCAAAAATGCAAACCTATCGTCCTCTTCAAGCAGTTCACCGATGAATTGGCTTTTGTCGTGTCGCTCATAACTTTCATCAAGCGCGTTACGCAACGATTCAATCTGTTCGGGGGTTGCCGCATCATTGACAATAAGGTAACCCCATTTTAGGAAGAAATTTACCTCTTGCTGCAATTGGTGGTCAAGTTCAACATTAAGCGTTGGTGGTACTACAGGTCCTTCAGCCATTATCTATTCCTCCTTTATCGCCGCGCGATCAGCAGCTGCCCATGCTTCCCACCGTTCTTCGTCGGATTGGAGAAAGCCTGAGTTGCATCGCGGTTGTAGCTGTTCGTCAACACCGAGGAGGCGCATCAGTTGGTGGTTGTTTGCTGCTTTTGCCTCTTCAAGCAATTTTTGTGTATGCGGGCCGGTATGGTGATCCGTGTGTTTCAACCATGTCAAGTTGTAATAGATGCTAAAAAAGTAGCGCAGTTGTCCAGAGGTGTTTGGCGTACCAGAATGGATAAGCCCGTTGTGCGTAATGACGACATCCCCAGCTTTCATGTGGATAAGGGTTTCATCGGGGTGCGGGACTCCACGGTTTGCATCTTCAATAGTAATCGGTTTTCGGTGCGAACCGACAATCACGCGTAACGGACCGAATTCATCTGTGAGGTCTTGTAGGTATGAGATTGCATTGATTGCATTCGGACGATGATACGCATCCGTGAAAGGCACATGCGCCCACCGATCGCGATGCCATCCCGAAACTCTGCCCTCCGCCTTTTCCTGTTCAATTGAGGGAAATGCAGCAAGTGTTAGATTGTCTAACTGCACAAAGGGTCCCATCACCTTTTCTATAAACTCAAGGATAGTAGGATGTGAGACAGCGGGCCACATCAGTTCAGGCGCTAATTCAAGCGTGTTGCCGAACCATGTTTGCCCGTTATGTGCTGCAGAGAGTTCTTGGTGCTTCTCTTTCCACAGTTCCATCTGTGTTTCGTCAAAAACTTTTTCAAAAACAGTGAAGCCATCCGTTTCATAAGCTTCAAGTCGTTGTTCTAATGTAACCATTGTTCCTTCCTATTGAACTATTTAGACTGTAAGTCGGGTAGAGTAAAACGAAACCCATAACTGTCAATTTAGCGTTGATTTAAAGGTAGCAGGCATACTCATGAAGATTAATTTATTACTTCGGTAATTTTCTGCCCGCATGAGGCAGGTGTACCCCTCTGCTGACAAGGTTTCCTAACCTTGCCAAATTACCCAATTTATTTTTTTATCTTCATCCGTATGCCGTCCGCCTTAACTTGTTTACGGCACACGGCGTGTGCCTACTACTTTGTATGCAGATTTGTCGGGTATCAACTTAAGAAAAAATTGCTGGATTATCTCTTGTGGGAGTTCCTTGTCTACCCGACTGTCTGAACCAGGATTTTCAGGATTTCCAAATCAAGAAATCAACGGTATGAATCATGGCGAATGCCATACGCGCATTCGTCTT
>JAPPES010000033.1 GCA_028824125.1 Candidatus Poribacteria bacterium | reverse complement strand
ACATTGGAACATCTTGAAAATGCCACAAGAATTCACTAAATTGACGCCTATGGAGCATCATTTCAGTCACACCAGCGTCCTCCACGCCCAGCAGTTCGCAACTGATGCCTTGCATGTTTTCGTGTGCCCAAATTTCGATGGCACTCGCCGTTTTTTCATCTACAAGTTCAGCAAGCGGTTCATGTCCAAGATTTAAACGCGGTTGCGCCGAAGTCTCCCACACACCTCCGGGTGGATCGTTTGGTTGTCGTTCTTTTGCCCAGATGTCGCGCTGTCGTGACACCATGAGTTCGTAACTTTGCCGAAGTGCATCCAGTTCATCAGCAGGAATGACCTCTCGCAGAACGAGATACCCTTCTTCCATGAATTGGTTTCGATTTACCTTCATGATTTCTCCAATGTGTCTACACAAAGCATTAACAAAGCCGTTCTGGTTGCTAAACGTTAGCCACGCCCAACATAGAGTTGTCCCACAGGTAACACCGTTGCTTCTAACATATTGATATTAGGTGGTAGTGTTGCCATAAGGACAGCAGCTTTGGCAAGTTCGTCAACCTCCATCATCGGTTCAGATGGAGGAAATGGATGATTCTGAATCCGTTCAACATAAGTGTTGCCGGGTTGCAAGCAGCTCGCCGTAATACCGTGCGGTCTCCCTTCCAATGCTATTACCTGTGTCAATCCCCATATCCCGAACTTGCTTGCACTATAAGGCGCGCTCCGTGGACGCACACGGTGTGCAGAAATGCTACCTACGTTAATAATGCGCCCGCCTTCACCTTGTGCCTTCATAATCCGCATCGCTTCACGCGAACAGAGAAAAGGCGCGCGTAGGTTAACACCTATCACTTTGTCCCATGCCTCTGTTGAGAGTTCGTCTATTGGACCACCGTCAAACGCACCAGCATTATTAACAAGGATGTCTAAGCGTTCATATTCAGCCATCGCTTTTTCAAAGAGCACCTTAATTTGTTCTTCATCAGTAACATCAGTAGGAACAGCAAGGACTTTAACATTCATTGCGCGCAGTTCATTAGCAGTTTGCGAAAGCAGTTCAGCATCCCTTGCAGCAATCGTTAGACTCGCGCCTTCAGCTGCAAAACCTTTCGCTATGCCTTTTCCAATCCCTCTGTTGCCACCTGTTACAATTGCAACCTTTCCATCTAATTGTCCCATTACGGATTCTCCTCCAACAATTCTAATAACAAACTTTCTGTTCTAACTGCTTGCACCTTATTTCCTGCAAGGCGCATTGCAGAGAGATGTGTTTGCAAAAATGCTAAATCTTCAGGTGTATCCACGTCGTACCAAGGTGGTAGAAGCTTGAGCGTAGCTTTTACAGAACCAATACGTTCGATTGTCTGCTGAAAAACCTGCAGTGTACTCCACGCAATTTCCTCAAAAATGGATGGAACTATTTTATTCAGACTTTCTATTGAGAAACCGATAAGGTAATAACCGCCATCTACACTTGGACCGATAACAATATCGCGCGAGTCGAGACCGGCAACCGCTTCAAGAATATATGAAAGTGGGACTGTCGGACTGTCGGAACCAACGATTAATATCTTTTCGTATCCGTTTTCGGATGCCCATTGCGTGGCAGAAGTAAGACGCTCACCTAAATCTATGCCTGTTTGTGGGATGTAGGTAACATCAGTCTCAATTAACGCTTGTAAATCGCTTTGACTTCCTGGTGGTGTATACGCAATCACCAAATCTATATTAGGGAGCTCATCAAGCGTTTCACACCAATCTGTAAGAAAAGCACCATATAACGATGCTGCTTGTTCTGGAGATAATTTTGGAAGTAGCCGCGTTTTTACTTGATTCGGGACAGGGTTTTTCGCGAAAACAATTAGGCATGCACTCGCTTCAGTATTCATCTGCTGCATCTCTCGTTTCAACAAACTTAGACACGTTCACGCCCCAATTTATCAGATACCGGGTAAAACGTCAATATAGAATTGGGTATGAAGGGTGTGTAAATATTTTGGCAAAAGTTTGGGCTAAGGGCGTTGTCTGAGACGTTTCTCATTTTTGCATGTGTGTCTGAATCGCGGAAAGCGCGGAGAACACGGAAGACGCGGATTATTTCTCGCCTGTCTGAATCGCGGATGAGCGCGGAGAACACGGAAGACACGGAAGGGCGTTGGTGCTGCCGAGTCGTTTTCAAATTCTTGTAGCGTAATCTTCCAGATTGCGCTTTGTGGCACAAACTAAAAGTTTATGCTACAGTTGTTTGTTGTCTGAATTGCGGAAAGCGCGATTCAGACAGATAAGTGACAAAAACTTTACACACCCCAGCATTAAAACAGGTTTGCTTAAGTCATAAATTTGTGGTAATATAATACAAAAGTTGATCTTTTGAGGTAAAATAAAAATGCATGAGAGTTTTCGTGTTGCAATTGTCGGCGCAACAGGGGCAGTTGGCAACACTATGTTGGAGCTTTTAGAAGAACGTTCCTTTCCTGTTGGTAGTCTCAAACTGTTGGCGTCACACAGGTCAGCAGGCGAAATCTTAACTTTCAAAGGCGCACATATAGTGATTGAGGAGTTAACACACGATTCGTTTGAGGAGATAGACCTCGTCTTTTCTTCCGCAGGTGCGTCTGTAAGCCGGGAATTTATGCCTACAGCAGTAAAAAAAGGGGCATTGGTAATTGATAACACAAGTGCCTTCCGCATGAACGATGGGACCCCCTTAGTTGTACCAGAAGTCAACATGGATGCTGCTTTAGAACACAACGGGCTTATCGCAAATCCGAACTGTTCAACTATCCAGATGATGGTCGCACTCAAACCGATTTACGACGCTGTCGGCATCAAACGAATCGTTGTATCCACATACCAAAGCGTATCTGGTAAAAGTGGACGCGCAGTGAATGAGTTGATTCTACAGACAACTGAGGCATTGGAAGGCAAACCTATTACCCTTGATCGGTTCCCGCATCAGATGGCGTTTAACGTCGCTTTTGATTGGCCTTTTACTGACACAGGTGATAACGAAGAAGAATTGAAGATGGTAAACGAAACCCATAAAATCCTTGCTGATGATTCGATCGGAGTTTCCGCAACAACTGTTCGGGTGCCTGTGTTCTTCGCGCATTCTGAATCAATAAACGTTGAGACACATGAAAAACTCACACCTGAACAAGCGCGCAAGTGTCTTGCTGATGCCCCTGGCGTGCAACTGATTGATGATCCGGACAATTATCAATATCCGATGGCTATAGAGGCTGCAGGAAAAGACGATGTTTATGTGGGACGAATTAGAGAGGATGCCTCAATACAAAACGGCTTAAATATGTGGGTTGTTGCTGACAATCTTCGTAAAGGTGCTGCGTTGAATGCAATTCAGATTGCAGAAAAACTTTTACTATAGATAGAGACTTCTTGTCGGTTGTTTTTTTCAAAAGATGGAACTAAACAAAGAAACCATTATCCAGTATCTACGTGAACGTCAGTCTAAAATAGGTTTTTTTGATCCGGATGCAGACCTGCATTCCGAAGAAATCGGAGACGGAAATCTCAACTTTGTTTATCGAGTTTCCGATACAAAACAACCAGAACGTTCACTCGTCTTGAAACAGGCGCCTCCTTATATTAAAATATTGGGGCCTGATTATCCATTACCATCTGAACGCTTGACTTATGAATCTCGGGCACTTGAGGTGTACAATCGGTTTGCGAGTGGGGCAGTACCAGCACAGTACTATTTTGACAGTGATGCAGCAATAATTGCGATGGAGGATCTTCGCAGATACCGTTTATTACGAGATGATCTCATTGCTGGGAAAGTTAACCAAAAGGTTCCTAAACTGATCGCCAGATTTATGGGGCGTGTCCATAGCCAAACCTATACCGACAATCTTGACAGTGTTTCAGTAGATAAGTACCGAGATGATTTTGCCAACACCGTCATGCAATCAATTACAGCGGACTACGTTTTCACACTGCCCTTTACCGATCATGAAACGAATTTCTATACGGATGGATTGGAATCTCATGTCAAGCAATTAAAAACGGATGAGGTCTTCTTACAAGAGGCAGAAATATTAAAGCGTATTTTTCTTAAAGTACAGCGCGGGTTAACACACGGAGATCTCCATACTGGCAGTGTAATGGTCAACAACACATCTGCCAAGGTAATAGATTCAGAGTTTGCTTTTTACGGGCCTGTAGGTTTTGATGTTGGTCTATTTTGGGCAAACTATCTATTATCCTATTTTTCACACACAGAAAATGCTGATGTGCAGTCAAAAATAAAGACAGCCATTATTCAAACATGGGAGACCTACACAAAAGAATTTAAGATGGATCCCTCCGTGAAGTTTCGTGCTTTACAAATTATCTTCAACGAATCGGTAGGGTTTACAGGAATGGAGATGTTACGACGGGTTATCGGGGCAGCGCATGTCAAGGACATTGAAAGTATCATAGATATACAGCGAAAAACGCGGGTAGAAACCGCTATACTCAAATTCGGTAAAACACTCGTAAAAGAACGCCATAACATCACTACTGTTGATGAAATGGTTGAATTATTGTAGAACGATATTCTAAAAAATAACAAACTTTGCTAAAAGTAATAGTATAGGATATAATGAGAGACTACTACGAAATACTTGGCGTTAAGCGAAACGCCACCGCAGAAGAAATAAAGAAGGCATACCGTAAATTAGCAGTCAAGCACCATCCCGATAAAAATCCTGGTGACAAAGCTGCTGAAGAGAAATTCAAAGAGGCATCCAATGCCTATTCGGTGCTGTCTGACCCTGAAAAGCGAAAAGTCTATGATACCCGTGGGCATGCTGGTATTCACGGTATGGGTTTTGAGGGTTTTACCAATATGGACGACATATTTGCAAACCTCAACCTCAACGACATTTTTGGACGTGCAACTTACGGTGGGTTTGGTGATGCCTTCGGTGATGTGTTTGGACAGAGACGCCAGACAACTCGTAACTATCGTGGCCGTGACCTCCGCATTAACCTGACTATTCCCTTTGTTGATGCAGTGCTTGGCGCACAGAAAGAGGTCAGCGTCCAAGGTAAAGGGATAAACCTTAAAATTCCTCCCGGTATTAAAGATGGTCAAACACTACGAGTTCGTGGACACGGAGAGACTATCAACGCAGGAGTATCAGGGGATCTGTTGGTCAAAATATCGGTACAGCCGCATCCAACTTTGACACGCGACGGGTTTGATTTGGTAACAGATGTGAAGGTACCGATGACAACCGCAGCCTTAGGCGGCACTGTTCGAGTACAAACCCTAATGGAGAACGTGGAATTTAAAATTCCACCAGGCGCACAACCGGGACAGCAATTACGCCTGCGTGGACAAGGTATAGTAGACCCATCTGGACGAAACGGTGATTTACGAGTCCGTATTGTTGTGGAAATCCCTAAATCATTATCACGAAAACAGAAAGATTTACTAAAACAACTCGCGAAGACGTTAGGATAAAAAACTTTCTGAATCGGACGTAACACTGCAGCTAATTGTGGGGTGTGCATAAACAATTCCGATGGTAAATATGCGCTTAAAGGTAGGCCGGACGCAACGCGTGTTGTAACTAAATCTAAAGAGGCGCAATAAATTACGCGACGACAAACCACGCAAAGCTGACACCACACTAATATGACCAAACTTGAAGTTAAGAATCTAACACATGCCTTCGTCCAAAACAATACGCAATTGCAGGTGCTGGACAAGTTAAACTTTTCAGTTGATACAGGACAGTTTGTCGCTTTGCTCGGTCCTTCAGGGTGTGGGAAAAGCACTTTGTTCAATATTATCTCTGGACTCCTCAGACCGCAAGCCGGAGAAATTCACCTCAATGGGAAACATATTCAGAGCAGTCCAGGGCCATTCGGATATATGCAACAAAAAGACCTTCTTTTACAGTGGCGGACAGTTTTAAAGAACGTAATGATTGGACCAGAAATTCAGAAGGAATCGCTTGATAAGACAAGAAAAGAGGCACTCAAACTGTTAGCGCAGCTTGGTTTACAAGGATTTGCGAATAGTTACCCAATGCAACTTTCAGGCGGAATGCGTCAACGTGTCGCGCTAGTACGGACGCTCCTTTTTCGAAAAGAAATTCTGCTTTTAGATGAACCCTTTGGCGCGTTAGATGCAATGACGCGTACTGTGATGCAATCCATACTTTTGGATATTTGGGACAAAGGTGGGCAGACGGTGCTGTTGATAACGCATGACATTGAGGAAGCACTTCTGCTTGCTGATAAAATTTATGTGTTAACAGCGAGGCCGGGGTCAATAAAGGCAGAGATTGAGGTCTCATTATCACGCCCCAGAAGCATCACAGACAGAGATTTAATCAACTTGAAAAGCGAATTATTTGATATGTTGCAGGTAGAAATGCAACAGGTGTTTAATATAAACTAATGTATCTATAACCTAAGTTGCTACATAGTAGCACAATCTGTATGAAGATTAAGTTTTTAATTCGGTAATTCTAATTTTTCCCAAACCCGGTAGGTGCGGTTTCCTAACCGCACCGAGCATGGCTATGGAATTACCTAATTTATTTTTTACTCTTCATTTAGATTATGTTTGAAAGGAGATAATTTGTGAAAAAAGGGTTATATTTTTCACCAATAATTCTTGCATGTATTCTTACCTTGTCAATAATTGGATGTGGAGAAGATGACTCGGTGGAAATCCAATCTGTGGATCCCCCTGATGCAAGTGATATAGCTACAGATGCTACTATTACTGTGAGTTTTAGCGCGCCCCCACAAAATCTTACGGTTTCCAAAGGAGAAGTGACTACATCTGATAATACTGCCACAATTTCAGGTCCCTTCCCATTAGGAAAGCTTGACATAGAACTCACATGGGAAGGTGGCAATCGTAGACTCACTTATACCGTAAAAGACAAGGTGGGCGAACCCGTAATTCCTGAAGGCATGGTGCTAATTGCTGAAGGAGAATTTCAGTTAGGTAATATCAGCGGAGATGCGGGGAACGTCGAACAACCCGGACATACAGTCTACCTCAACGCATTCTATATGGATAAATATGAGGTAACGAATGCAGACTACAAAAAGTTTGTAGATGCCAACCCGGAATGGCAAAAAGGGACGATTGCCAGCAGGTTCCACGATGGGAATTATCTTGTCAATTGGTCTGAAAATACCTATCCAAGTGGAAAAGCAAACCACCCTGTCGTATCTGTGAGTTGGTATGCTGCCGCAGCGTATGCAAATTGGGTAAACAAACGGCTTCCAACTGAGGCTGAATGGGAAAAAGCTGCACGCGGTGGTGTTGAAGGACAAAGGTATCCATGGGGAAATTCAATTGATGATAGCAAAGCAAATTACAGCCTGAATGTTGGATATGCTGGAAGTACAACTCCTGTAGGTGATTATCCACCTAACGGATACGGTATATTTGATATAGTAGGGAATGTTTTGGAATGGTGTCTTGATAAGTACGACAAAGATTATTATGGCGATCCGCCTAACAAAAACCCTTTTGCTGGTCCCGACAGTATTGAGGAAGTAGTAGAAAATTTTAAGAACATTACATCTTCTCGTGCTTTACGCGGCGGTTCATGGGTTGAGGGTGGACAACCTCGCGTATGGATTACCTATCGCCGGAGTAATGAGCCAGCACGCACGAGCCATTTGATCGGTTTTCGTTGTGCCAAGTCGGTAGCACCTTAATATGTGGACATTTCAATGAACAACAATCCTCACACACGCTCTCGTTGGCGAGGCGGGGAATCATGGCGAATACCATACGCGTATTCGCCCAATGGCATTCATACCGTTGATTTCTTCCTAACCTTGCCAATGTCCAGGTAATTGTGGATTTCACTATAAAACATGATCATTTTCTCTGTTTTATTTCTCCCCAAACCGTCGTCAATAATCCTTCAGGTTCAAGAGCGTACCGCCTGGTTGCCCATTCAAACGCCCACAAACCACCGTTTGAATACGTTTCCAAAATTCGCTCAGTCACCCCACTGTCAATATGCACTGCGAAATTGGTGAATGCGGGATCATGATGGTTGTATAATGTGTAAACAAGGTACTGACCATCAGCTGACCAGGTGAGGTAATCAATGGAAAACCCTTCTTCAGGTTCTATGTATCGCAAGTTGCGAGGTCCCACAACGGAGACAATACCAAGTTTACCAAGTTCGAACG
>JAPPES010000081.1 GCA_028824125.1 Candidatus Poribacteria bacterium | reverse complement strand
ATGCCTAAAGACGAATGCGCGTATGGCATTCGCCATGATTCATACCGTTGATTTTTTCCTAACCTTGCCAATGTCCGGGTAATTGTGGTTTTAACTATAAAAACGGTATTTACATGTGTAAAATCTTATAGGTAGCAACTTGGGTTAATATAATCAAATCCAACTATACACCGCAGACCGCAAAATTAAACTCAATAACGGCCAGAAACACCCCATCAACGCTTCCCCTAAAACTAACCCGATGAAAAATGGGACCGCCCGCCGATACGCTTTTATACCACCGTTCCGTAAGATAATCCATTTTGCCACCATCGCGATTAGCAATGGAAACCAAATTACATCAGTTGTCCCAGGAGCAACGCCAATAACATATCCTGCGGGATGAAGTGGACACCACACAAAGCGCGAGCGGAGAAACATGATACCTAAATTCGCAGCAAACGTACCCCCAAGCACAGTCGTTGCTAACCAATCTGTCGGTTTCGGATTGACTAACCACGAGGACAGAAAATTGTATGTATCAGCGCCACCCGCGTGAATCTGCTCAGAACCAGCGGCAACACCCTCTCGATAAATTGTGTATGGATAGAGTATTAGACTGGACAGAATACCGACGAGACTTGCAATCACTAACACAGTAAACATTGTTCGGTTTCGGACACCGGTCCGTTCCGCAAGCTTAAACGCCTCCAACTGGTCGGGCATAGGATGTGTGCGGAATGAAGCGTAACTTGCACCACTCAGCCAATTCATCAACGAGAGCATTGTGAGATTGCCTGCCCGTAACCGTCGTGTCCCGAGCAGTGAGATCATCATGTATTGTGGTGTAAGATAGCCGATTGCATGTATCGGCGGCCCGAGTTCAGCGCGCATACGGGTTAGCCCGACAACAATCAACAGGTAGATACCGATAAAAACTGCGAATGCCCATAACGACATACCTCCCTGAATACAGAAAATAGCGAGCAAAAATAGGGATAAAGCCAATGTAATTAGAGTCGTGCGGTAGGAAATTGCTTCAATTTTTGCCTCCGCACGGTTAGGTCGAATTGCTTGTGATAACACATAAGCAAAGTGCTTTCGTCCATTCCAGCATGCTATAGCAAGAAGTGCAAGTAACGCGCCTGCTCCTTGCTCACCTAAAAATGGGTATCCTTGTAACTTTGATATGCCTGTCGCGCTTCCGAATAGCAGCTGCACTTTTTTCATCAAATAGAAGAATGTACACGAAAACGCTAAATCCAGCGGTAAGATAAAAGAGAAACCAATCAGATAAGGATGAAACCGAAGTGGCGTGCTACCCATCGCATTCCAAGGTTTCTGTGTGAAGTACATATTAAGGTTGTATTTTCTTATCGGAATTTCCGGTAATATTGGATAGAAAAAATGTAACCCGTTGAGTAGATTTATCCCCATCGCAATGCCAAAACCGATCCAGAGCAGGCGACTTCTGAAAGGACGGCGGTTGGTAGTAATTTCAAGTGGAATCTGAATAATCGGATACGCGAGTTTTTCGTTTTCTATCCACTGTTTGCGAATTAAAGAGGTCAAACAGAGAAAGATCAACATTAAGAGAAAGATGACCGCTGACCATGAAAGAATAGGCACGATCCAATAATTTATGTAGCCTTCAGTAAAGAAATTAACGTTACCTTCATAAAAATCATTGACCGTTTTTGGATGTTTGACAACAAGCCATTCAGGAAGATGGTGGAAAAGTAGTGCTTCCCAGTCGTTTTCAGGAGTGGCAAAGCGAAAAGCATACGGAATAAGCCCCATCAGACGCGGCATGCAGTCGTGTCCTGAAAACGCGCTGCCAACGGCAAGCATGCTGTAAACAACAATTAGGTCCCGCTGTGTGAGGGCAGCACTCGGTGCAAAACTACGCACCCACATGTTTAGCATCGTGATAACGAAAATGCCGAACATGACGTTAACAGACATAGCGACTGTTGTCAGATGTGCGGTGTGCCAAATCATCTCAACATAAGCGATCCAGTAGCTATTGCCGATGATTAGAACAGTACCAATCAGGACTGCCCGTTTAGAAATTGGTGACGAGGACTGAAAGTTAGTTTGGCGCATGCTTGTAGGAAGGTGAAGATACGGGTCTTTGAGCGAAACTGTTGAAGGTAATATATCAAAATAAAATGGATATATTTTCTGTAATATGTTATACTAAACAATCAAAAGTCTGTCAAGGTGAATTTAGGGATTTTAGAGTCATTCAATTTCAGTTTTGAACACAGAAATGCGAAACAACACCTCAAGAGGCGCAATGAATTACGATTAAACGCACATAGCCTTAAGATGGCACAACTATAAACGGATTGTTGCTAATTTGAACTAAAATCGGACGGACAAGCTCTCCCACAAGAGGACTTTGCTACAATTGAATGGTTATGAGGGTAAGTAGAGCAAACTGTTAGTTTGCGTTTTCACAGGCACAATCTAAATGACGATTAATTTATTAATTCGGTAATTTTGGAGAATATCCAGTGCGGTTAGGAAACCGCACCTACCGAGTTTTGAAAAAATTAGAATTACCGAAATATTTTCTTAATCTTCATACAGATTGTGCTACAAAGTGGCAACTGTAGGTATAATTAGACGAGTTTTGTCCACGCACCGAGCGACAGTGTATCGTTGATTGTAGAATCTACTAAAACGACTTGTGCCAGTTAACTCATTGTTTTTTGTTATTTTCACAGATATTAGGTATTGTCATATAAACATATCGTCCCTACGGGACTAAAGAGGGCTTTATTGCTGTATTTCTATAAACATATCGTCCCTACGGGACTAAAGAGCATATCAACCAATAGGAAACACGGATAAAACGTTCTGCTTATGTGAAATAATATTTTACAAAAAGTTATTTAGCACAACTCGTTACTAAAATAAAAATAGGAACTTTTGAAATGGAACTTACTTTTGAAAAAGATGAACTTTTACATGCTCTACAGATGGTTCAGGGTGTGGCAAGTGGGCGTAACACTTTGCCTATTCTTTCCAACACCTTGATTCGCGCACAGGATGGGAACATTGAATTAGCAGCCACTGATCTGGAAGTGGGTATCAGAATCAAAGTTGTCGGGACTATCAAGGAAGAGGGAGCAACCACAGTCTCTGCCAAAAAATTGGTAGACATCGTCCGAGAATTACCAGATAAGCCGATTGAAATGGTTACGACAGCAAATGATCGTATTGAACTTACTTGTGGAGACGGTGTTTATAAAATTATTGGACTTTCCGATGAAGAATTTCCAGAACTCCCGTCTGCTGATGGAGAAGGAGTAACGATTGATGGTGAAACCTTATGTGCTGTTATCCGTAAAACAGAATTTGCTGCATCCAGAGAGGAGTTTCGGTATTATCTGAACGGTCTCTATTTCAATCTTCTTGAAGATAAGACTGAAGTGGTCGCAACTGATGCCGTTAGACATCTGGCGATGGCACATTGTGCTCCTTTCAAAACGTCCGAAGATGTAGCGGGTTTTATCGTGCCACTCAAGGCTGTCCGAGAGATTGAACGCACCTTTGCGGATTCTCCTAATGTTAAGATTTTACATCTCAAGAATCAAATTCTTTTTGCTGATGATAACGCTACCTTGATGACTCGTTTGGTTGAAGGTGATTATCCCCCTTATCAATCGATCATACCCGAAGCCCCTGAGGGGCGTGTTGTTGTACCAAAGGAACCTTTCTTACGCGCGTCGCGGCGAGTCGCTTTGTTGTCAAATCCGAAGAATTTTTCGATATGTTTAGATATAGATACAGAACAGATTCGGATATCAGCCCAAACACCTGAACTGGGTGAAGCGTTTGAAACGCTTACGGTGGAATCTGGAACAGGTAGCGTCCGAATCGGTTTTGATGCACGGGTTCTGACGGAGATATTGGCACACATTGAGACGGAGTCTTTAGTTCTTGAGTTTTCTGGAGAGGTGAGTCAGGTTGCTGTTAAACCTGTTGGTGATGATGGCCATGTTTGTATCATTATGCCGATGCGTTTAGAGACATCCTCACAGTCAGAATCAGAATAAAATCTACTCAAAGCCATTCAGTTTTCAGTCTTGTGAATGTTGTGACGTAAAAATTGAGTTACAAACCCTTCTGCAAGAGTGCTTAGCGACAATTGAATGGTTCTAAAAATATGCTTTAATTACTTGAGGAGTGTGCATAAATATTTGGCGCATGAGCACAGACAGGAACGGACTTTAGGTGCGGCATTATTTCACAAAGTGCTGTTTGTAGTCGCGCAATTCATTGCGCCTCTTTAAACTTGTGGACAGCACCAAATCAACGGTATGAATGCCATTTAGGCATTCCCCGCAGCGTGGGCCTACTACCTTTAAGCGCATATTTAAATCGGAATTATTTATGCATACCCCTCAATTACTTAATATAAAAATAGGAGTATTGGAATGGAACTTACTTTTGAAAAAGACGAACTTTTATATGCTTTACAAACAGTTCAAGGTGTGGCAAGTGGGCGGAACACTTTGCCTATTCTTGCAAATGTCCTTATTCGTGCACAAGATGGAAACGTTGAATTCGCAGCAACCGATTTGGAAGTCGGTATTAGATTTAAAGTTGTCGGCACTATCAAGGAAGAGGGATCAATCACGGTCTCTGCAAAAAAATTGACGGATATCGTCCGAGAATTACCTGGAGATAAACCGATAAGTCTTGTTACCACAGCAAATGACCGTGTTGAACTTACTTGTGGTGATGGCGTTTACAAGATCATTGGACTTTCCGATGAAGAATTTCCGGAACTTCCATCTGCTGATGGAGAAGGGGTAACGATTGACGGTGAAACCTTGTGCTCTGTTATTCGTAAGACGGAATTTGCAGCATCTACGGAGGAGTTTCGGTACCTGCTTAACGGGCTCTTTTTTAACCTTCTTGAGGATAGAACTGAAGTGGTTGCAATGGATACGCATTACCTGGCTTTAGCACATTGTCCTGCCCTTAAAACATCTGAAGATGTCAGTGGGTTTATTGTGCCGTTGAAAGCTGTCAAAGAGATTGCTCGAACCTTTGCTAATTCTCCTGAAGTTAAGATTTTACATCTCAAAAATCAAATTCTTTTTGCCGATGATAACGCCACCTTGATGACACGATTGGTTGAAGGTGAATACGATATGCGCTATCAGTCCCTTATTCCGGAATCTTATGAGGGGCGGGCAGTTGTATTGCGGGAATCTATTTTACGTGCGACGCGGCGGGTTGCTTTACTTTCAAACCCGAAGAGTTTTGCGATCTCTTTAGAGATTGATCCTGAACAAATTCGGATTTCAACCGAAACTCCTGAACTCGGTGAGGCACATGAAACACTTGCTGTGGAATCTGGTAATGGGAACGTGCGGATGGGTTTAGATGCTAATCGGCTAACAGAGATTTTTGCACATATTGAAACGGAATCTTTAGTCCTTGAGTTTTCGGGAGAGTTTAGTTTTCTGACTGTTAAACCTGTGGGAGATGATGGGCATACGTGTTTCATCGCGCCAATGCGTTTAGCAACCGCTCAGTAATAAAACCTCAAATTGTGTCTGCGTTTAGCTATGGTGAAATATAGTAAACCTACAATTATAGGGACACTTCTGTAGCGCAAACTTCATGAGGATTAATTTATTAAATCGGTAATGTGACGAGGTTTCCTAACCTCGTCAGCAGCGGGGTCCGTGTGTCTCGTGTGGACCGAAAATTACCGAATTAATGAATTAATCCTCATCCAGAGATGCACAAACTGGAAGTTTATGCTACAAAAGAGAGATATTGATCAATCAACAGCGTGTATGATTAACTTACCTCTGTGCCAGACATCTGTTCTAATGCCAATAACAATGCTTGCGTGCCTAAGCGTCCGTGTCCCTGCGCTTGCACTGCAGTATAAAGCTGATGCACCAATGCAAGTCCAGGGAGACTCAGATTCATTTTTCTTGCCTCATCCAAAGCGATGCTCATATCTTTGATGAAGTGTTCGACAAAGAAACCTGGATCAAAGTCACGTTTCAGGACACGCGGTGCTAAATTGTCTAACGACCAACACGCAGCTGCCCCACCACTAATTGAGGATAGCATTGTTTCCAGATCCAAACCCGCTTTGTGACCATAGATTAGCCCTTCACATACGCCAATCATTGTGCCAGAGATGGTAATCTGATTACACATTTTAGTATGTTGTCCAGCCCCAGCGCCGCCTTGGTGAACAATGTTTTTTCCCATAGCAGAGAAGAGGGGCATTATAGCTTGTACCGCAGATTCATCACCTCCGACCATGATAGAGAGGCGTGCTTCCCGCGCGCCGACATCTCCACCTGAGACAGGGGCATCCACAGAAGCGATATCCTGTGCCTTAGCCTCGGCATATATCTCTTGCGCAAGAGAAGGTTCAGTTGTCGTCATATCTACGATAATACTGCCAGCTTTTGTTCCCTTTAGAATACCATTATCGCCCAGATATACCTCACGCACATCCGGTGGAAATCCAACGATAGTAAAGATCACATCCGAAGCAGCTGCGACTTCGCTCGGTGAATCTGCCCATGTCGCACCCGCATCAATCAGGGGTTGCGCTTTAGATTGTGTGCGGTTATAGACAGTCGTCCCGTATCCAAGGTCCATCAGGTGTTGACACATCCAACGTCCCATCACACCCGTACCAATCCAACCAAGTTTTGTTGTTTTAGGATCAACTTTTTCAATACTGTTTGCCATGATTCTCCTTTCGGACATAGTTCAATGATAATCAACTATCGGTCAAGAGTGTCTGATACCATTTCTATCAATTTTTTCCCATTACCTGTTGTTAGAAATAAAGCGGAATGTGGCACAAACTGGAAGTTTATGCTACAAGAGAGAGACCTCATATATCAGAAATGGTATGATAACACACGTTCTTTACCGACTACTGAAAACCGATAACTGATAGCCATTATCTCAGTTATGCCCCTTTTTCTTTTTGAGCTCTCCTATTGGATGCGCTCGCACTTTCGGCGCAGCGTCTTCAGCTACGTCTTTTTTACTAAGTTTGAAATCTTTTGCCAATTGTAAACTGATTACAATCCCACCAATAACGACAGGACAATAGACGGTAAAAAATCGTGTCAGTAAAACAAACGGCGTGATAAATATCCCAGAGATAAGATTCTTCATTAATAGACTCGTTGTTCCCTCTGCAAACCCGCTTGCCCCGGGCGTTGGCATAAACAGAACCACAAAGTTCAGCAGCATGCCGACAATACCAAGGTCCCGCAGGGAAACATGTTTATTGAATGCTTTTACGATGAAGTAACTACCAACAATTCGTGCGCTAAAAAATCCACACGTAAGGAACAAGCTAAGCACGCAGGTCCATTTATGATGGCGTAGCAGCGTTGTCGCAAAAGTTTTGTGTTCGGTGATGAGCTGTTCAACTTTGGATGTCGCCCGGTTTAAAAAAGGCGCGACAGGTTTAAACCTTTGCCCTACAACATTGCAAAGCCAATTAAAAATACGAAGCACAATTTCCGGTTTGAATAGTAGTAGTAAAAAAGTTGTGAATACCAAACCGAATATCACAAAACCCAACAGACTTATCAATGTGGTTTCTTTCGGTAGAGAACTCGGCTCTAAAAATAAGATACCACCGGCGGCAAGGATAAGGATGACCAAGGTAGAAAGGAAGGAAACGATACCGGCAGTGATAGCCCCTGACAACGGAACACCGGATCGAGCGTAAATATAGAGGTGACCAACTCCGCCAGTCTGGAAAGGGGTGATAGCCGAAACACAGAGTGTTGCCAAAAGAGCCCTGAAACTATCGCGGAATCTAATTGTTGGTGTCACTAACCGTACGAAAATGTGGAATCGGAGTCCTGCGCAAAACCAATCTACGAACATGCACATGCACGTGACGATGAGAAATTTATACTGCATCTGCAGAAAGACCTGCTTTAAATCTTCTGCCCCGCTTTTTAAATCTTGTGTACCACTCCATACAAAACTCAGAAATAACCCGACCAGTGTAAATAATGTAAACAGAATAACGCCGCGAATCATATTCTCGCGGCTCATAGGGGCTTGCATTGATATCTATTGTCCTTTGTCCTATACACTATGAAGTGGTTTTTCAATCGTGAACATTCTCTCCGCCATCAAGTGTTAACTTTAACGTGAGTTCGGTATAAGCAATCTTTTGTAGCGTCTACTTCCAGTTTGCGTCATAACGGTGCACAAACTAAATGAAGATTAAAAAATAAATTGGGTAGTTTAGCGAGGTTAGGAAACCTCGCCAGC
>JAPPES010000063.1 GCA_028824125.1 Candidatus Poribacteria bacterium | reverse complement strand
ACTACTATTTCTTTCAGAAATCATGCTTTTGACTTCTTAAATTGACGCCTATGGGGCTATATTTAAGCACACCCGCTGCATCAGTAAAACGCAGGGACAGTGCCCATGTCCAGCTGTTCTGCTCAATGCTACACAAAACCTCGTTCCATCCTACTTTCAACTGACACGGAATTATATCTGTATCCGGCGCGATATACCTGCTTTTTGTGAATTACAGAGGTCGTTGAATCACCAGGTGAAAACGCTTTCAGTCTTGAGCAGAAACTCAACGGTGAACCGGCAAGATTAAGTTGAGCAAGTATAAATTACATTAAAAGAACAAGCAGACATCACCAAGGTGCCTGCTTGTTCTTGTTATATCCAGGAATTGTACTTTAGAAAATTCAATTGCATTCGTGACAGGTAGTATCACCTGAGAAAAAGCAGTTCCACTCAGTAGCGTCGCTAAATGAGAAGTTCCAGACATCCGCAACTGCATTATGTGAAAGTGCCGGACGATGCATATTGACTAATTGCCAATTATCTGTAGAGGGACTCTCATAAGGATTCGGTGCTATATCAGGATCCTGATAATTGAGATTTACCCACTTTTGGAAGTTTTTTGCAGGACTGGATCCGCTTATATCGCCATACGCCCACGGATACAATTCATTAATAGCGCGGATAGTATCCCAATTTGTGAGGTCCTCGTCCAGTTTGACGAAATCATCTGCTGCTACGTCCTCATCTACTTTTCTACGCCACGTATTACTTTTAGCATCATCATCAAAACAGACACTTGCGTATAAGTCGTACGCGCCTTCGTAATCATCGTTAGGTGCCCTTCCAGAGACGCTGGCACTTGCATAATACTCTACGCCGTGCCCTCTAAAAAAGTTTTGGATGGCATTTCCTATGCCGCGTTCTCCTGGGTACTCTATATTCACTTCAATATTGGCATTTGCAGACAAAGGTCCATCTGCATCTTCGGCGATACATCCTGCCCAATATTTGTTGACGGTCTTTTTGGCTTTGTCGTTGTAAGCAAAAAGGGATATTACAGTACAACTGAATATTGCAAAAATCAGTGTGTAAATCGTAAAACGTTTCATGTTTGTCCTCCTATTTGGGTAAATCAAGGAAGGTATAGGGGTCTATACCGCCCTCTGAGTATGGTATCAGTTGGATACCCGGCACGTCGGCTTGTGTAAAACTTTCGCGCCGCTTTCTTTTTTCTTCTCTGATAGTTCGTAGGTAATTACCATCATCAGGATGCCCGGTAGAGCGGCGGAGATATCTACGTCCGTAGGATGTCTCACCCCATTCTACATAACGGATACCTTTGATGATAGGATATACTAAGCCACTCTTCATTGCAATTCCTTCTACAGGAATACCTTGGTTTAGAAGTTTTATCTCAACGCGTATCATTAACTCGGATTCAACACTCTTGCGCGGCCATGTAATCGGTCCGAATCCTTCTGGTAATTCGGGATAGGGACCGAATCCATAAGGGGAAACAAGTTCATCTTGAGAAACCGGTAGAGGAGGTGGTTCGGGACCAATAAAGATGTCGCCTTCTTTGTATGTCTTGGTTTCTGTCTCGCTGTTTGTGTCCGTTTCCATCACTGCCTCAGCTGTTGGCTTCTCAGTGGTTGGTGTTCTATCTTCCGCAGGTGTATCGTCTGCCTTGCCATTAGTATCTGCTTTCTTAGCTGCCCATTGACGAAGCAGTTCGGCGGTCTCAGCTGCGTCAAGTCTGTAGGGTGCCGTATCATATCGGTACCAGAAAACACACGCTACCGCAAACATTATTAGGGCGATTACGCCACCAATAAACCACTTACTCGTAACAAAATCACGATACATCCTGGACCTCCTTTTGTTCTGGCATGTCTGTTGAAATAGATAAAACACACGACTCAAGCAAACCGAGGATTAAACACTCTTATAGTTTAGGTTTGCTTGCTATTTTTATAATCATACTACAATATGCAAAAAAAAAAACAACTTAAAAATGCAATAATTTTGGAAATTATTTGAATTTTAAGGAATTTAAGAGTAAAAATTCCCGAAATTTGCTAAATCCGCGCTACTTTTTGGGTTGCGGACTATATTTAAGCACACCCGCTGCATCAGTAAAACGCAGATACAGTGCCCATGTCCAACTGTTCTGTTCAATGCTACACAAAACCTCGTTCCACCCAGCTTTCAGCTGACACGGAATCGTATCTGCATCCGGTGTTATACGTCGGTAGACTCGCTTTCGGTGAATTTCTGTTCCGTTTAGCCACACCGCAACCGTCTCATCGCTGCCTAATAGCAGGACGGTGTCCATCGCTTTTGGGGCATAGACGTAGGTAACCGCGTATCCAACCACACCCATATTCATGCCGATGTTTGCGCGCAAATTCAGCATGCCGTTTGTATTAGTCTCTGCTTCACGCCAGCGAGTATCCTTGTTTTCAACGCCTTTATAGGTTTCATTTAAATTGAGCGATTTTTCTGGAGAAACTGATAGAACAGTCGTGTTAGCATCTGTCTTCGGAAATGGACCTAAAACCATGTAACGCCGCACAAACGGGGAAGCTTGTAGGACTTGATAGGAATCAATGCCAACTTTGTCCCCTATCGCTTGGGTTGATTTACCGACACTTCTCAAGATAATCTGATTTTTTCCTTGATGCAACGGGACTTTGCCGAAAGTTACCAACGTTCCAGCAATCAGTTCGGGATGGTAGCAGTCATAAGGTTGTCCGACTTTCTTTCCATTAATGGTGAGTTCTGCGTGTCCATATTCCGGTCCACGAGTCAAAATAGCACTGATTTGATATAGGTTTTTGTAGGGAACTTCAATTCTTTGATGCGCCGCTGCGCCTGATGTTTTAGCGTTCAATGCAACATGCCCACCCTCAATATTAATGCCAGCGTCACGATAGTTTTCTAATTTATATCCATTCGATTTCTGTTTGACTAACAAGGAAACTGCTGATTGTGTCTGCTTTGGTGGCAATTTCCACTGCTTTTCATACCAAAATTGTGGCAGTGCGTAGATATCGCGCGCTTCGTTTGTTAGATAGAGATTATATCCTTCAAAGCAGATTGCCTCTCCAAGAAAATTGTGCCGCAATATCCACGGTTTACGCTGAATCATGCGCGCTAAGTTGCCATCAGTGCTGTGGTATACCCATAGAGAATTGTAGGTGCAGACAGCGAGTCGTTTCCCGTCCGTTGAAATCCCCGCCCCCGTTACTAATTTCGCTTCTGAGAATTCACCGACACGTTGCAGAACCTGCTTTGTCCCCGCTTTCAATGTAGGAAAACGGTAAAGCACTGCTCCTGCCTGCTCTTTAGAGACAATATAGGGGACACCATCAGCAATAAACAAGCCTTCTGCATCTACATTTTCATCTGGATAACGATACGGATATTTCGCGATGACTTCCGCTTCTGTCTCCGTGTACGGGTTCGGTTCTTTCACAACAGCCACATTTAAATCAAATCGCATTCGGCTATTATTGCCGATGTCGCCGATCCAGAGTTGTCCTTTGTTATCAATGCCGAGTGCTTCCCAGTCAAAATTTCGAGAACCGTGGATCTTAATTTCTTGGATTAGTTCACCATTCCGTTTTGTGGCGTAAATTACCGATGGGTTTCCAGAGTCGTTCAATGTCCAATAGACTCCTTCAAACTGTCTACTTGCGACAATGCCAGAACTCTCTCGAATATCGGGATGTGTATATTTGCCTGTGGGTTGCCAGGGGGGCGTGCCAAAAGTTGTGAACTCTTCAGCAATAGTGGTTGTAATAGCGAGGGAAAAAATAAGTGGGTAAAGTAGCAATTTCATTGATTGATTATTCCTTGAATCGTCGTGGTTTTAATGTGAAAAGTATAGCACATCTAATCTCATCCGTCAAAACATTACAAGCGATTTCACTAAAAACAGATTGACATTTCCTTAAGAATCTGTTAAAATTGACTACACAAAAATAGATATACGGAATTTGAAATAGTTAACTCTGTCCCAATTTGTAGAACGTTGAAACCCCCTATATGTAAAAGTGTATAAATAATTTTAAGTTCTACTATAATTTTTAAAAATTAAAGAGGGATCCCAATGAAAAGAAAAACAAACCTGAAAAGAGATACAATCGCTTATGCTGTTTTGATCTTGTTCGCTGTTACTATTGCTGCAGAGGCATCACCAGCCACCCAACCTGACGATTTAGGAATATTAAGATCTTTTGAAAACGCTATTTCTAAGATCGTAGATCAGAGTAAACCTGCTGTTGTCAGCCTTACCGTTAGAAAAGAAGAACAAAAAGATAATAAAACTATTGATACATCAGGTTCAGGCTCCGGCTTTATATTTCGGAAAGATGGTTATATCTTGACGAATGAACACGTTGTACGTGGAGCAAAAAGCATTAGGGTGAGATTATTTGATGGCAGCACATTTGATGCAAGAATGGTTGGGAGCGATCTGAACACTGATATAGCGGTTATAAAAATTGAACGAGAAGAAGGATTTCCGGTTCTCTCCCTGGCGGATTCAACGAAGGTCCGAATTGGACAATTTGCTATCGCCATCGGTCACCCAATAGGATATAAATATACTGTGACGGCTGGTATCGTCGGCGGCAAAGACCGTTGTTTCCATCCACCAAAAACAAAACTCTTTCAGTATCATAATAATTACATCCAAACAGATGCTTGGATTAACAAAGGGAGTAGCGGTGGTCCCTTGCTGAATATTCAAGGTGAGGTTATTGGTATTACTACCTTAAATCCGGGAGAGGGATCAAGCTTAGCGATTAATAGTGATCTCGCGAAAACAATCGGCAATAAACTGATTACACATGGAAGAATTATCCGTGGTTACATTGATGCAGATATGCAAAATGTTTCACAAGGTATTAAAATTACAAAAGTAACACCTGACACATTCGCATTTCAGTGTGGTTTAGAACGGAATGACATCATCGTTGAATTCGATGAGGAAAAGGTGCCAGGGCTTTATGCATTCAGGTTGATGGTTGCGGAGTGTCAGATCGGCAAGCAATATCCTATTAAGGTCCTACGACAAAAACAGGAAATGACACTCAATGTGACTATTGATGAGATGCCACTTGAATTAGTAGGACGCCCCGCTAACACTAAATCCGTTTCTTGGAAAACACTTGGGTTAGTCGTGCGAAAGTTGGAGAATGGAATTTTTCAAAGATATACCTACCTAAGTGAAGAAGACCGTGGCATAATCGTTGAAAAAGTTAAGAATGGTTCTCCTGGATTCAAAGCGAATATCCCACGTAACGCGCTCATCACTGCTATTAATGGGCAAGAAATTGTTGATGTTCAAACTTTTGAAACGTTTCTTCAAGGTAAACAAGACGGACCAAATGTTACTTTTGATATTAAAAGTATCCATGGCATAGAAAAGGTAACGGTGGAGTTAAATAATAATTGAGGGGTGTGCATAAATATTTGGCGCATCAACACAGACAGGGACGGACTTTAGGTGCGGCATTATTTCACAAAGTGCCGTTTAATCACAATTCATTGCGCCTCTTTAAACTTGTGGACGGCACACGGCGTGTGCCCACTACCTTTAAACGCATCAGGACTTACGCATGCCCCTCTTGATAAGGGGGTTAGGGGGGTTAAAAGTCGTTATTTCAGTTATTTAACCCCCTAAATCCCCCTTATCAGTGGGACTTTAAGAGAAACTGCGTAAGTCCTGCGCATATTTAACATCGGAATTATTTATGCACACCCTCAATAATAATTAGTCTGTAACGGGTGTCAGAAAAAGTCTTGTATACCTGGTGCCCGTACATATTATGCTGAGCGCTTACAAAGTGCTTTCCTTGTAGATGTCATTCTTAGATTTTGCTTTATAGTAAAATCCACAATTACCTTTACGTTGGCGAGAGCGTGTGTAGGGATTGTTGTTGATTGAATGTAAACATATTTTGGATTTCACTATAAGACTCAGATTTGGTATAATCTTGATAAAACTTTCTGAAAGAAGGAATTGTTTGATGAGAAAAAAGATTCATAATTGTGTTCTACTCCTTTTTGTTGTTATTATCTCTTCGTGTGCCTACCGAACTGAACAACCGAGTAATTTGGAAATGTTAAGTGCGGTTGAAAACGCATTTGTTGATATAGCTGCTACAAGCAAGCCCGCTATTGTCGGTATTTTCGCTGGACATTCAAATAGGGATTTAAATCGATCAGGTTCTGGATTTTTCTTCCGGCAAGACGGTTATATTTTTACAAATGACCACATCGTTCACGGCGCGGAATATTATAAAGTGAGGTTGTTAGACGGTAGCACACTTGATGCCAAATTAGTTGGAACAGATATTAACACAGATATTGCTGTTCTAAAGGTTGACAGAGATCAGGAATTCCCAATTCTGTCGTTAGCGGATTCGGAAAAGGTTCGGGTTGGACAATTTGCCATTGCTATCGGTAATCCTTTCCAACTTGATTACTCCGTTACGACTGGTGTTGTGAGTGGTAAAGGGCGTTCCATTCTTGGCGGCTTGCGCTTTATTAGATACCAAAACTTCATTCAGACAGATGCGTGGATCAATACCGGCAGCAGTGGTGGACCGCTGCTCAATATCCATGGAGAAGTCATCGGTATTAACGCGCTAATCCGAAAAGTTGAAAACACACCTGCTCCAGCGAGAGCGGGGGCAGGGTTTGCGATTCCAAGTAATCTCGTTAACACAATTGGCACTCAACTGATTGCCAACGGTAAAATTATCCGTGGCTACCTCGGTATTCGGATGCGAGAAGTACCACAAGGTATTCAAGTGAGAAACGTTTATCTGGATACACCAGCGTACCGTGGCGGTTTAGAGCAACATGACATTATTGTTGGATATAATGGGAAAAAGGTACAAAAAAGTATTGAACTTCAGATGCTCATTGCAGAATCACAGGTTGGCAAAAAATCTGTTATCAAGGTGTTACGGCGCGGGCAGGAAAGGACATTCAGTGTAACTATTGATGAAATGCCACCGGAAATGGCAGGCATACCCTTTGAAAGTGAATCTGCTTCGTGGAAAATGCTTGGGTTAGCAGTCCGAAAGTTGGAGAAGGGGGATGCCCAGAGATACGCCTACCTAACAGATATAGATCGTGGCCTAATTGTTGAAAGGGTGAAGAAAGACGCACCTGGATTTAATGCAAAAATCCCGCGCGGTGCGCTTATCCTCGCGGTTAATGGGAAAGAAATTGCTGACGTTCAAACGCTTGAGGCGTTGCTTCAGGTTGAGCAGGATGCATTGGAACTAATTCTTGATATTAAAAGCAGCCACGGCACAGAAAAGTTAACAGTTCATTTGCAAAAGTAATATTCGTTTAGGACTTACGCATTCCCCCTTGATAAGGGGGTTAGGGGGTTAAAAAGCCACTATTTCAGTGATTTAACCCTTTAAATCCCCTTATCAGTGGACTTTTGAATACATTGCGTAAGTCCGATTCGTTTAAAGACCGCCTTATTGGAGAATGTCAACATATTTTCTATTCACCATAACCCTCCAGGATTTTATACCCAATTAACGTGATTCGTCTTTCTAAGTGTGTAGTTAGGAAATTGCACCTGATAGGGAGGTGCCAATTTAGCGGATGATTCAATCTGGCTGTTTGAGGTGTGCCCAGCGAATAGTGAGTTTATCCAATGGAAACACAGCGAGTGTGCCACTAATCCAATCTGGGTGGAAATCCTTTGCTGGGTGTTTTGTCAGGTTTGTCAAATTTCTGCTGATAAGGTCATACCTATAAATTTCCCAATTGGTTTCTGGTTCAATTTCTCCTGTTTCTATACTTAAAAGCACTATGCGATCATTTATCCAACATCCATTGTTGATCGCATAATCCCTCGGAAAGTTATGTATATCGGTCTGTCTTGTCCTTACACTCTGGATAATGAGCCGTGTAGGGCCTACCTTTTCAAAATTAGGCGTTAGGGTAACTTCTGAATACATGATGAATTGACCCGATGGCGACCAACTCGGTAAATACTTCAAAACCCTATTGATTCCTTCCTCAACCGGATGACTGAGGCGTCTGGGACGACTACCATCAGCATTCATGATCCATATCTGCGCTCCCAGATCATTTTCCCCGTGTATGTAAACAAGCTGTTTCCCATCGGGAGACCAATTCATGTAGCTGGGTACCCCCAAATCAGCGTGTTTCGCAGTAATAGCCTCCTCCGCACCGCTCTCTAAGTCTGCCACATGAATATGCCAATCTTTTAAGCGGTTGCTGAGAAAAGCAAGCTGTTTCCCATCAGGAGATACTCTCGGAAAACGATCTGTCCGGTGATTTTTCATAAAATGGTATTCTTTGGGAGGTTTGAGGTCAACGATAACGAATTCTGTGTGGAAGTTCGTTCCATCCCCACGTGACAGGTCTCTTTCAAACACAACCCATAGGCGTCAATTTAGTGAATTCTTGTGGCATTTTCAAGATGTTCCAATGTTG
>JAPPES010000080.1 GCA_028824125.1 Candidatus Poribacteria bacterium | reverse complement strand
ACATTGGAACATCTTGAAAATGCCACAAGAATTCACTAAATTGACGCCTATGGTGAGCTTAATACGCTCACCTACACACTTTCAAAAGAAACAGAAATTGAGGTTGGAAAAATCCTCTTAATAAGATAAAGGAGAATACAGACAACGTGAACGGAAAATTTATAGCATCTTCAGAAGTAGAAAGAGATAATTTAGATTGGGGAACAGTCGGGTGGCTTAGCCGTCCAGAAACAACAGGCGCGAAAGATATAGTCGCAATGGAAGTTAGTCTCTCCCCTGGATATGGGCATGATTTTCATAAACATCCGGATCAGGAAGAGGTTATCTACGTTATTGAGGGGAGTGTAGAGCAGTGGCTTGAAGATAAGAAGCAAACACTAAATGCGGGGGACTCTGTGTTCATCGCAGCGGATATTGTTCACGCATCTTTTAATGTCTCAAATCAGCCAGCAAAGTTGTTTGTTACGTTGAGCCCGAGCAAAGGGGAAGAAGGATACCAACTCATTGATGTTTTTGATGAGGCACCGTGGAATACCTTGCGCTCATAATACTCGCTAAATCCTGTTTGATTTTCACTTTTTCTTGTTATCCTATAACCAAATGCAATATAATTTATTAAACCTTTTGGAAATTGAACAAATATGCTTGACACATCGGTATCTGAAACATCATTGCAACTCCGTCAGCGAATGCGCGAGTTCTACGAAACGTCAGAGACCTACAAGGAGCTTTTGGCAGCACACGATGAGGCTTATCTGCGACACTACGTAACGTTAGTCCTTCGTTATGCGCCATCTAATGCTAAAATCCTTGATCTCGGATGTGGAAACGGTATCTCCGCACACCTGCTAAATCAAGCAAACTATGATGTTGTCGGGACCGACATCTCCCCACTTTTTCTGGAAGAAGCGCGGAACTGGGAAAATCCGAAACTACGATATCAGGTATGTGACGTTTTAGAGCTACCTTTTGATAATGAGTCTTTTGATGTTATCTGTTCAAACGAGTTAATAGAACATCTGCCTGACGTGGAGACAGCATTAAAAGAGATGATTCGGGTTGTCCGCAAAGGTGGCAAAGTTGTGCTTTCCGGTCCAAATCTCTGTTCGCCCCTAATGCCTGCTTTTGATTGGGTTCGTCTGATGTGTGGTAAATCCGGTAGACCCATTTGGGGAGAAACAAAACGGCAAGCATTGCAACAGTTGAAGCGAAACTGCGGACTCTACATAAAAAAGCGTTTCTTTACAAAAACACCACACTTTATTTATCGTGATCCGGATTTACAAGCAGATGCTATCGGGGGTGATGCGGACAGTGCGTATTACGCAAACCCGATTGATCTTGCACAATTTTTTAAACTGAACGGGTTCAGCATAGTCAAAAAAGCCGTTGGTTTTGGCATAAAAGGCAAGATTGTTGCAAACTTGTTTCCGTATCTGAGTCCTTATATCACTATGGTTGTCCAGAAATGAACATTCGTGCAGACGATTTTGTTTTAGAAATTGGAAGCGGTCATAACCCAAATATACGCTCGGATGTTTTATGTGATAAATTCATAGACGATGACGAACAACGTGGGGGGACGATTGTCGCGGATCGGTCAATGGTGGAAGCGGATGGGCAGTTTCTCCCTTTTGCAGATGGCGCGTTTGACTACGTCATCTGTTCACATGTTTTGGAACATGTTGAGGATCCAAATTTACTTATTTCCGAGTTGATGCGGATAGCACCTCGCGGTTATATTGAAACCCCCTCTGAGATTGGAGAACGTATCTACGGATGGCATTATCACAACTGGGTAGTTAACTTAATTGATGGTCGTTTGGTATTACAAAAGAACGATAAACGAACCGAATTTGGTCAACTTTTTCATACATTAGCAGCAAAAGACAAATATTGGAGACGGTTCCATATCATGCACCACCGCCTTTTCCTTGTCCAGTATGAATGGGAAGGTAAAATTGATTATGAGATATTGGATGAGAAAGAGTCACCTTTGAATTTGCAATCTCCGCAGACTATTGAAGAACTTCTGACATCTACGTTTTCGAATCAAACGCACAAAGGTTTTTGGTTAATGCTTAAAAGTGTGGTGCCGCGCGGTATTGCGTCTCGGGCAAAATCGCTTTTAGCAAAAAGGAGAAACCGCCAAACGAAAACTCTGAAGGAGATTCTCGTATGTCCACAGTGTAAAAGTGAAATGAGATGGGAAGCAGAGAACCTACACTGTAATATATGTGATCGGTCTTATCCAATTACGGATGGAATTCCAAGATTTTCTTAAAAACAATTGAATGGACAAAATGGAAACTAAAACAAATAACATTGAAAATAGAAATATCGTAATAATCGGCGGCGGGACTGCTGGTTTTGCCGCAGGCGTCTATACCTCTCGTGCAATGCTGGAACCTGTGCTAATCACAGGTGATGCGCTTGGCGGGCAGCTCTCCTTAACACTTGATCTTGAGAACTATCCCGGATTTTTCGGCAATGAGGCATCAGTCTTCATTCAAGGCATGCAGGAGCAAGCGGAACGGTTCGGCACTGAGGTCAAATTTGACACAGTAACAGCAGTTGATTTCGCGCAACACCCGTTTGTTGTGAACACTTACGAAAAAGAATATCACGCGAAATCTGTGATTATCTGCACTGGTGCTTCACCACGCACACTTGACATTCCTGGTGAAGAGAGGTATGGGGGACGCGGTGTTTCCTACTGTGCTACGTGTGACGGGTTTTTCTTTCAAGATCAACGACTCATCGTTGTCGGTGGTGGTGATGCAGCATTGGAGGAAGGTATTTTCCTGACCAAATATGCTTCTGAGGTCTATATCGTCCACCGACGCGATCAACTCCGCGCAAGCCAAATTATGCAGGAACGCGCATTCAAAAACGATAAAATCAAGTTTATTTGGGATACCGTTGTTGAAGAAATTTGTGGAGATGACGAAAAAGTCACAGGTGCTAAACTTAAAAATGTCAAAACCAATGAAACAGAACTTTTTCCGATTGACGGTGTATTTATCTTTATAGGTCATATCCCAAACACAGAACTGTTCACAGATGTCATTAATATGGATGAACAAGGGTACATCATCGTGGACGACATGCAACGGACAAATATTGATGGCGTTTTTGCCGCGGGTGATGTGCATGACCACGTATTTCGCCAAGCAATTACGGCTGCAGGGGCAGGTGCAGCAGCGGCGATTGCCTCTGAAAAATTTATTGCTGAATTGGAAAACCGTTCTTATCCGGGGAATTAAATGGCGCAAACTGCTAATTTGCGATCAGATCCCACGATATAAACGTCCCAAATGTCTAAATCGTGGATTAAACAGAAATAGTTTGATATTTCACGCAATTTTGTGATAAACTTTGAGAGACATAATCAAAATCTCTCATTTTTTAAGTTTTCTCAATTCACATCGAATTTTGAGTGATCCCTGAGTGATAGCGTTTGCACACCCAAGAAGGAAAATCTGTGCCTTGGACAAACGGTTCCCTTATCCTTTATCACGGTACTACTGATATTGCGGCATCAGTTCTGTGCCAGCCTTCGGGGTCCCTGCCGCATAGCATAGACATTCACTTTGTAGAGCGCGCACGGATTTCGGTCAAGGTTTCTACCTAACTACGTCTCTACAACAAGCAGAAAGTTGGGCAGATAGACAATTCAGGAATCTGCGCAGGCGTCGCAGGGTTAAATTGTCAACGCGTGCAGTGGTACTTAGATTTGACGTAGATAGGAACCAGTTAGCACCTTTATTGAATTTGTCCTTTGTGACAGATAGATCAAACCCGGACTATTGGAATTTTATTGAGCATTGTCGGACTGAAATGGGCTCACATTTGCTACATGGCAACAAGAATTATGATGTTGTGTTTGGGCCCGTTACGCTTTGGCCGCAGAAGTTCGTCATTAAAGATGCGGACCAGATTAGTTTTCATACGAAAGCCGCGCTGGAAATACTTCCCGCACCTGTGCTGCATAGCCAAGGAACACCAACCTATACTTTGTAATGGAGGCTTGCAAAGCCAAGTCTTATATGGAGGAAAAATGGCACCTGTGAAAGAACCCAACGTCTCCTTGCCCCGCAGCCACGTAGATGCTTATTGGGAGTTAGTTCGTAGATCTCTGAGCGACATCTTTGATAGATCGCCAAGCGAGGCGGATGATTACCAACAAGAAATTGAAAATCTACCTCTGTTACAGCAAGATTTCTTCTATAACGGCGAGGCATTGTATGTTGCCGCTGCCCTTGCTGATGAAGAGCCAACTGAAAAACAACACGCTCACTACCAACGCTTACAAGCAAAGATATACCGTCTTTCTGAACGAGGGGGATGACGCAATGTCCCTCAATGATGTTCACAGCCTTAAGTAGTTGTGTGACACAGTGTACGCGCAGAAACTTTGGAAGCGTTCGCCCACACTTTGGGTATGAACGGAAACGGGCAATGTTCAGGAGACGACTGAGCTGGATAGTTGGCATAGACTGCAAATATCCATATCCACCGGAATTGAGAGGAAATTGTTTCAGTGACTAAACACAAAAATCAACGTCTTGCCCTCGGCTTAGACTCCAGTACACAGAGTTTATCTGCTATCGTCATTGATATAGACACGGCAGAAAAGTGTTTTGAACACGCAATTGACTATCGTGCAGATGAACGCACCAACTGTTTTGGTATCGGAGAGGACTATATCTTGCCATCGAAGTCTGAAGGTGAAGCAGAACAACCTCCGTTGATGTTCCTTGCATCGCTCAATGCCATGTTCGCTGACATGCGCGAAGCAGGTGTCGCGTTAGAGAATATCTTTGCTATCAACACGTCAGGGCAACAGCACGGGCATGTTTATCTGAACCGAAACGCTACGATTATATTCTTCAACCTACAGAGGCCAGAAAGTAGCAGATTAGATTTAAACACACTTTTAGCGGGTGTCTTTTCGTATGCCACTGCACCGATATGGATGACGGCTAATACCGTTATGCAGACAAACCATGTCCGAGAAGCAGTCGGTGGAAAAACAGAGATGATTGAACGTTCTGGTTCGGATGCTCCATTACGTTTTACAGGTGCAGTGATCCGTCGCGTTGCTGAACAGTCATCACTTAACTACGAGGCGACAGAAAAGATCCAACTTATCAGTAGTTTTATCCCCGCAGTGCTGTCGGCAAATCCGTTAGTGCCGATTGACACAGGTAATGGATGCGGCATGTCCCTTATGAACTACCGGAACAAGGTATGGGATACCGAACTGATAGCAGCAACCGCCGATGGTTTGCCCGGAGGTTCGGAAGCATTGTTGGGTAAATTGCCAGAACTTGCTCCACCAGATTCTGTTGTAGGTAATATCGCTACATATTTTGTAGAAAGATATGGGTTCTCTGAAGAATGTTCAATTATAGCAGGCTCTGGAGATAATCCGCAGGCGAAGGTGCCAGTTGCGGGAGACCTTCTCAGCCTCGGCACCAGTTTTGTCAATATGGTCTCAACAGATGGAAATACGTTAGACCCAGAAGGGTTTGCGAATGCAATGTACGATGGCATTGGACGTCCGTTTATGTTTGGGTGCCGCACCAATGGGGCTATGGTGTGGGATGCCGTTAGAAATCGGTATGGACTTACAAAAGAGGAATATGAACCAGCAGAAGCCGCTTTACAAGACGTTCCACCCGGACAATTCATGACATTTTGGCAACCAAAAACAGAATCTTTTCCTGTTTCTGGTGTTTTTGATTTAATACGCACCAATGCCTCCAATACCCCGAATTTAGCTGAAGATTATACCGGGGTTATAGAAACAAGCCTTGCTGCTGTTTATGTTTATTCTGAAGTTTTCACAAAGCCATCACAAGACCCTTTATATGTTACAGGAGGCGCGACTGGGAGTCCACAAATTATGCGTCGCGTCGCAGGAATTTGGAACAGACCAGCCGTCCCCGTAGAAAAGGGAGGCGCTGCGCTTGGTGCTGCTGTTGCTGGTGTCCAAGCATATTGTACCCATATAGATGAACCGTTTGACGTGGAGGCATTTAGTGCTGCAGTCCTAAAACGCGGTGAACTCATTCAACCCAATCCGACTGATGTTGCGGCGTATCACGGAGAAGGAAATTATCTCCAACAATTCCATGAAATGTATGAAAGAATTATGAGAGAAAACCCTCTATAGCCAAAAACAACTAACGGCAAGCTTGAGAATAGGTGAATACGTCAAATACTCTTACCGACAGCGAATAGCCACTATGAACAAACTAACACACTTTGATGAAAAAGGCAACACGCGGATGGTTGATGTCGGTGGAAAACCAGAAACGTTGCGCGTTGCTATTGCCAAAGGGCATGTGACGGCTCAACCTGAAACGCTCCACCGCATCTCTGAACAGCAGATGAAGAAGGGCAATGTTTTGGAAGTCGCTCGACTTGCAGGCTATATGGCAGCAAAACGGACGAGTGAACTCATACCGCTGTGCCATCCCCTTAATCTTACCTCTATCCGTGTGGATGTGGTGATTGTTGCAGAGAAAATAGAGATTGAAGCAGAAGTGCAAACCGTCGGACGGACAGGTGTAGAGATGGAAGCACTCACAGCCGTATCCATCGCAGGTTTAACCGTTTACGACATGTGTAAAGCCGTTGACCGAGAGATGTGTATCTCCGAAATAAGATTAGTCAAGAAAACTGGTGGTACAAGTAGTGACTACAATTTATAATAACGTAAGCTCGGTAAAAGTCTTTGTAGCGCTGACTGTTAGTTTGCGTTTCCACAGATGTACAAACTAACAGTTTGTGTTACAGACAGTCCAAACCGCACTGATCATTGCTAAGAAATTGCCCAGTTATTTTAATTTTCATGTAAGCGTGTTCAAACATAAAATGTATTAACAACAGACACTATGCTAAAGCGGAGAAATAAAAATGCGTCGAATTATCATAACAATTCTTGCTGTTTTCCTATCAGTTTCCACAACAACTTTTGCAACAGATTACGTCCTAATTCTCGGTGGCGTTGGCGGTGAGAAATCCTACTATGACCAATTTTGGAGTGCAACTTCCCGATTCCATCAGCTGCTTACACAGGAATACGGATTGGATTCGGAGCAGATTACTTTCCTTTTTGAAGATGAAGGCAACCTCCCAGGACTCGTCACGGGTGAAGCGAAGCGAGAGCCTATTTTAGAGGCATTTGCACAACTTGCTGAGAAGGTTCAACCGACAGATAGATTTATTCTTTTCATGGTAGGGCATGCATCGCGAACCTCATCAGGTGTAAAATTTAATTTGCCGGGGCGAGACATCAGTCAACAAGAATACACCGACAGTATTAACAACATTCGTGCAGAACAGCAACTACTCGTCTTTGGATTCCCTTATAGTGCAAGGATAGTACAAGGCATCAGCAAATCGGGACGCATAATCATTACATCAAGTTCTTCACGTGAAGGTTATGCCTCTCAAGCCGGTTTCGGAGACATTTTCGTTGATGTTTTCTCTGAACCTTATGCGGATACAAACGATGATGGTGCAATATCGCTTTTAGAGGCGTTCCTCTGGGTGCAAACTCGCGTTGATGAATGGTATACAGAAGATGGTGCAATCCAAGCAGAACACCCGCATCTGGATGATAATGGTGATGGACGCGCCTCGCGTAAGGATTTAGAAGCAAATGGTGAAGGGGCACTCGCTGATAAAACGTTTTTAGGAACACGCCGGACATCTCTGCCGCCAAAAGAGCAAAGCACTATAGAAAACCCACAAGAGGCGCAAAACGAATCATCAACCCCACACGCAAAGGAAAATGGCCATAACCATCGCGAGGACCCTCCAGATAAAAAAGAACAGGGTGAAATGAAAGGGAAATCGTCGCTGCCATATAATTTTATTAGCGAAGCAGACGAACAAGCTATCCAAGAGAACATTAAAAACGTCCCTGCCGAACCGAATAATCCGGAGGAAGGCGCAATTGTGCTGTGGGAAGCGGAGGTTTATGACGTTGACGAAGATAGCAGACATGTCTATTCCACACGACGGGTCGTCAAAATATTCAATGAAGATGGCTACCACTTCGGTGAAATTAAAATTCCTTATACGCAAAATGCAGACGATGTTACTATCCATCATGCGCGAACGTTTAAACCTGATGGCACACAAGTGAAATTGGATGAGCGTAAAATTATTCGCGGGCTTACACCAGCCAGTTATGCTGAAGCAGGATTGCTCGTTGATACCCGCTTGATGTATTTTGAATTGCCGGATATATCTGACGGTTGTATCATTGATTATGCTTATTCTACCAGAAACCCGCGAGGTGCCATGAAGGGTGAATTTTGGCGACAAGTTTATTTTCAGGTTGATGTGCCTGTTCAGTCCTATCGCCTCACGGCGCATATTCCGAAGAAAACACCACTATTTTACCAAGTGGACGGACCTCCGATTGAACCAACTATCACGGAGAACAATTATACTCGCGCCTATACATTTGAAACGAAAGATGTGCCAGCTTTGCATAGAGAACCCTTGATGCCTGCTGTTTCAGATTTTGCCTATAACATTAGCCTCTCCTCAATTGATTCATGGGATAAACTGATCACGTGGTACGCAACACTAATTCGTGAACAGGATAGAATTACAAAGGAAATAGAGGCGAAAACGAAAGAGATACTCACCGGGGCATTGTCACGTCAGGAAAAAATTAAGAGACTCTACGAATTTGTTGCAACAAACATCCAGTACGCCGGGGATGAACGTGGAATATGGGGTATCAAACCGATTGCTGCCGGTAAGGTGTTAGAGGGAGAATGGGGAGATTGTAAGGGTAAATCAACGCTACTTTCAACGATGCTGCGCGTGGCAGGGATTGATTCTTATCCAGTCCTTATCTCCGCGGGCAAACCGAGTGGAATTGTTCCAGAAGTTCCATCCCTTGCATATTTTAACCACATGATTCTCGCGGTAGATGGTGGGAAGGGTAAAGACCTGATATGGCTTGACCCGACTGCACAAACATGTGCTTTCGGTGATTTTCCTGCCAGTGACCAAAATCGGTGGGCATTGATTGTCAATACTGATGCGCCAACAACAGATGGAATTGATGTAGGGACTGTAGACACACTTGTCCAAGATCAGAAAAAACTGGATGGAAAAAAAGTCAAAAGTCTCCTCTACGCTTTTCAAAAGAGTCCAGCACTCCCAGCAGATTCAAATGTGAGACATACAAAAACTCATGTTATAATCAAAAAAGATTTGAGTGTAGAAGTTACACATGAATTACGGGTTTCTGGAGATTTCAATGCAAGATTGCGAGCGCATCTTTTGGGTGCTGATCATCGTGAAGAACGAATCCGATTTCTTCGCAGTGCTTTGGAATTAGATGAACGTGCCAAAGTGGAACATTTTGAAATCTCGGATGTCAAGCAGTTGGGACCTGAATTAAAGATTAACCTCACATGGTCATGTGACGAATACCTATACAAAATGGGTGACCAATTTATTTTGGAACTTCCTGTCGTCCAACATCCGTATGCCGAGTTGTTGAGAGAAGACGAACGCGACCATCCGGCTGTTCTTGGTAAGGCACTTACTTTTGAAGACCAAATCTCTGTGGAGGTAGAAGTTCCATTTACGGTGGAGATGGTGCCTGATCCGCAAAAACTTAAGACGGATGTCGCTGAAATCCATATAGATTATACAAAATCCGGACAGAAAGCAGGGATGAAACAAACGATTCGTTTCCATGCACCGAAAGTGGAAGCCGCTCAAATCTCGAATCTCACGAATGTCGTTAGAATTGCTTCCAGCCAAAGCACAAAACGATTTATCTTAATTCAAAAACCGTAGATAGCAGCGTATTTTCGAAAAGAAAACGTTGATATTATTTTTTTACTTTATTATTCATACAAGGAGTGAGTAAATGCCAGCAACTGAAGAAGTCCAAGCTATTGAAGAGTTAATGAAAAGCCAAGAATCAATTGTAGAGCAGCTGAAAAAAGTGATTATCGGTCAGGAGGAAGTGATCAATCAGATGTTGATGGCACTCTTTGCCGGTGGGCATTGCCTTGTGGAAGGTGTGCCAGGATTAGCGAAAACGTTAATGATTAAAACGCTCGCTCAGATTCTTAATCTTAAGTTTAAGCGAATTCAGTTCACACCGGATTTGATGCCTGCCGACATTATCGGCACCGATGTGCTTGAGGAGGACCGCACCACAGGGCATAGAACGATTCGGTTCATTCAAGGACCTATCTTCGCGAATATCCTTCTTGCCGATGAGATTAACCGAACCCCTCCGAAAACACAAGCTGCGCTTCTGGAGGCAATGCAGGAACATAATGTTACTGCTGGTGGAGAAGAATACCAACTAACAGAACCTTTCTTTGTGCTTGCAACACAGAATCCAATTGAACAGGAAGGCACATATCCATTGCCTGAGGCGCAACTTGACCGGTTCATGTTCAAAATCGTTATAGACTATCCGGCAGAGGAAGAAGAGGTAAATATTATCTCCGCAACTACAGGTGCAGATGAACCCGAATTAGAGACTGCACTTTCAGGTGAAGCCATTGTCGCGTTACACCAAATCGTACGCAGAGTTCCCGCTGCAGATAACGTTGTTCAATATGCTGTAAAACTTGCACGGGCAACCCGTCCTAAAGAAAAGGATGCACCCGATTTTATCCAGCAATGGGTGCGATGGGGGGCAGGTCCACGTGCAGGTCAGTACCTGATATTAGGTGCGAAAGCCAGAGCTATCCTCAGAGGACGTTACAATGCTTCTTGCGAAGATGTGAAAGCAGTTGCGCCGGCAGTCCTGCGCCACCGAGTTCTAACAAACTTCCACGCTGAAGCTGAAGGTGTTGATACAGATATAGTTATTGAACGTCTCCTTGAAACAGTGCAAGAACCCGCGGTCAAAATGTAATTCTCTACGCGAAGGACGCGGAAATTATCTCCGTTTTCCATTTTTGGAACGCAAGATCATGAACGTTTCGGTCATTATTCCTGTTTTGAATGAAGAAAAAGCAATTGCGAATGTCATTAACGATATTCCGAAATCATTAGTTCAAGAAATTATCGTTGTTGACAACGGATGCACTGATCGGACCGTAGAAATTGCGCTGAAACACGGGGCAAAAGTTGTAACCGAACCACAGAGAGGTTACGGAAGTGCATGTCTTGCTGGAATCGATGCTATTCACACCACAGATATTGTTGTTTTTTTAGATGGTGATTATAGCGATGACCCAACAGAGATGCCATCGCTTGTGCAACCGATCCAAGATGGTCTCACAGAGTTTGTTATCGGTACGCGTGTGCCAAGTGAAAAGGGGGCATTGCTACCACAGGCACAGTTCGGAAACAAACTTGCTACATTCTTAATGCGTATTTTTTTCGGTGTCCAGTATACGGATTTAGGTCCCTTTCGTGCTATCCGTTTTGAACAACTCCAAGCATTGAACATGCAGGATAAAAACTTTGGGTGGACAATAGAGATGCAACTTAAAGCTGCCAAAATGGGTATGAATGTACGTGAGGTACCAGTCAGTTATCGCAAACGTATCGGCACATCAAAAATCAGTGGAACTTTTATTGGTAGTCTCAAAGCCGGAGTTAAGATATTGACAACGCTCTTTCGCTATAGAATTCTGCGCTGATTATTTGCTAAAGTAACATTAGTTGCCACCTTGTAGCACAATCTATATGAAGATTAATTTATTAATTCGGTAATTTTCATTATGCATATTCGGAACATTTTAAGCACTCTTCAGTCCCGTAGGGACGATATGTTTATAGCAGCGCGGACGACCTCATTCCATTAGTCCCGTAGGGACGATATGTGTCCGCCAACGACATATTTTGGACATATCGTCCCTACGGGACTAAAGAGAAGTTGTTCAACGTTTTTCTATAAACATATCGTCCCTACGGGACTAAAGAAATTACCGAAATATTTATTAAATCTTCATTTAGATTGTGCCTGTGAGGACGCAAACTAACAGTCTGCTCTACAAATATTGGCTAATTATCAGCATATTTTCATTAAAGACGGTGTTTCCATGTCTAAAAACTTATAGGTAGCAACTTGGGTTATAAAAGTTGCATCTCCAAACGAATTTGCTATTTGGAAGAAATATGTTTTTTTCAGCAAAGTTAAGAAAATTTATATCCCTCTTGACTTTTTTGTAAATGTGTTATAGTGAAATCCAAAATATGTTCACACATGCCCGTCAAAACCACAAGATCATGAAAACGAAGAGGAAATATGAACAGAAAAACTGATAAACCGAACATTCTCTTTATCATGTCAGACCAGCACAGATATGACTATCTGGAAACGCATGAGAATGCCCCCGATGCGCTCAACACACCGAACCTACGTAGATTAGCAGAAATGGGCGTAAATTTACCAAACTGCACAGTGAATGCTCCAGTCTGTGCTCCGTCACGGATCGGTTTGGCATCGGGAATACAACCCTCGCGTTTAGGCTCACTGGGAAACGGCAGCTTTTACCCAACATCAGTCCCAACATATTATCAGCAGCTCCGAGATCATGGATATCGCGTCGGATGTGTGGGCAAACTTGACCTTGCCAAACCGGATGGATATAACGGTCGATACGGCGACCGCCCCCGCACCTACAACTGGGGATTTACACACCCTGAAGAATGTGAAGGCAAGATGCATGCTGGCGGCTCCGCAACACCCATTGGCCCCTATACACATTATCTACAAGAAAAAGGACTGTTAGCGAAATTTCATCAAGATTATCGGAATCGCCGTTCTTCTGGTGGTTGGATAAAAAACGGTTCTTATGACTCTGTGCTTCCGACTGAGGATTTTGAGGATTCATATATCGGCAGACGTTCAACTGAGTTTATTGAAAATATCCCTGACGACTTTCCGTGGCACCTATTTGTGAGTTTTGTAGGACCGCACGACCCGTTTGATCCGCCCACGGAATACGGCAACAAATATCGCAATGCAGATATGCCTGCTCCTATTACAGATAATATGGAAGGCAAACCGGACTGGGTGAAAAAACGCACCATTAATATCAGTCCCGAAGAAATTAAGGTTACACGGCAACAATATTGTGCTGCTACGGAACTGATTGACGACCAGATTGGTAACATGTTACGTGCATTAGAAGAACGCGGTATGCTTGAAAACACCTATATCATCTATTCAAGCGACCATGGCGAAATGCTTGGCGACCATGGGCTTTATACCAAAAGTTTAGCTTATGAGGCATCGCTGCGGGTTCCGCTCATTGTAACAGGACCGGGAATAGAAGGCAATCGTATCTCAGATGAGTTGGTAGAACTCATTGACATCAATCCTACAATTTGTGATTTAGTAGGAGTGCCGATTTTAGAGAATATTGATGGACAATCAATCGGGCCGGTGGTGCGGGGAGAAACTGAAACGCATCGTGCAGAAACGGTTAGTCGACTGGGAAATTTCACTTGCATTCGGACACAGACACATAAACTCATAGACAGTAGTGATGGATTCGTGGAACTGTATAACCTTGAAGAGGATCCAGATGAATTACACAATATTGCTGAGTCTGAAAAGGAGTTTGTTGAAGAATTGCGTTCTCTGATGAATAGTAGATATGGCCCCAGTCTTGTTGATTAGAATGTGGCACAAACTGGAAAGTTTATGCTACAAAAAAGAAAGAAAATAGATGGTAACAGGCGTTATCTTGGCAGGTGGAAAAAGTCGTCGGATGGGTGAGAATAAGGCGCTGCTACGGCTCGGCAACCGAACAATCATCGGTCATGTTATCCAACGGATACAACCCATCACGGATGAACTCCTGCTTATCACGAACAGTCCTGATGAATATACACATCTTGGTATTGCGATGCACAAGGATATTATTCCAAATGCGGGCGCATTAGGCGGGATTCACGCAGGTTTAAGTTATGCTTCACATGAAACAGTCCTTTGTGTCGGTTGTGATAATCCTTTTTTAGTGCCGAATTTGCTTTCCTACCTTGTTTCTGCTTTAGGCAAATACGATGCCGTGATGCCCTGGACGGACAAAGAATCTTCCGCTAAAAACGCGGGCGCGCAGATTATTCTCCAAACACTGTGCGCTGTGTATTCAAAACGTTGCTTGCCGATTATTGAACAGATGCTGAATGAATCTGACTTGCGCGTCCATGCGCTACAGGAACGCGCAAATGTCTTTGCCCTCGCTCCAGAAATTTGGAAAACGTATGATGCTGAAGGATTCTCGTTTTTCAACGTCAACACTCCAGAAGATTTTGAAAAAGCACAAACTATGGTGAAACACACAAAAAAGTAGGTGTCTACCGCGATGGCGGATTACTCAATTGACGCTTAGGGTGCAGTTTCTAACCACACTAATTCCAAAAATACTTTTTCCGAACTCAATAATATTTGACAAAGATAAGTCTATGTGGTATTATTGAAGTTAGAATAACCCTACGTTCATGAGGTTGTCACTTGAAGCATGTGTCTAATGTGCTGCAAATTGGCATCCCCGTTCGACTTCAAATGCAGGAATATCAACCTACCGAAATCAAACGTTTACCGCATAGCTTAGCTATTCAATGGAAAGATGGACATCGGAGTGAACACACATACCGATTACTCCGGGAGAGGTGTCCGTGTGCGCGATGTGATGCGGTGAGACAAGAAAATGACCCATTTAGAGTGATACCATCGGAAGAATATTGGGAAAAATTACATGTGGTGGGAATTCAACGTGTTGGACGTTATGCTATTCAGTTAATGTGGAGCGATGGACACAAGACTGGAATTTATACATTTACCTTTCTACGCGAACTTTCTGACTCAGAGGTTAATTAAGTTGCTTTTCTCGCTTCTTTCAAACTGCCAAAGTTATAGTAAAATCCACAATTACCTTTACGTTCGCGAGGTTAGGAAACCTCGCCAGCGAGAGCGTGTGTAGAGATTGTTGTTGATTGAAATGTAAACATATTTTTAGATTTTACTATAAATCGCGTTCAATCCGCATTACGCCCCTAACAACTGAATAACTAAATAACAGTTTGGTGTTTTCTGAACAGCACCGAGTGCCTCGCTAAGTTTTTTACACCGCTGCCAATAATCTGCATATTTCACAGGTTTATAGTTTTTATGCTGACCGATGAAAGTCTTTTTGCAGCAAGCCAATTCTTTACCGTTATCAATCGGATAACCCCATACACGGCAAATCACTGGGCGGTGCTCATAAACAGAACACACCCCACCGATAAGCATCGGACATTCGCCAAAAGGTTTTCCCTTGACCGCTTCAATCGCTTCCATCCCTGAGTCTTTTACCATATTTTCAGGTGTATAGCCCTTTGCTTCCAATATCTGAATCGTGCGCTGCGCTTTTTGACGAATATGTTCGCGTATCTGTTGTGGAAGTGCATCCAAAGCAATTTTGAGATCGCGTGCTTCTACTTCGCCAATCGGAATTGTTGAAGTATTACGACAACATTGAAAACAATCCGTGGGACAAGGCACACGGCCGTATTCTTCACGAACCCGTTTGACATCTTGGTCTATTTCCGCTACAAGTTCTTGATACGCCTTCATTACATGCTCAGTGACATGTTCAGGTTGTGTTTCCATCTATTTTTTCCTCTTCAACAACAGAAAATTCGCAAATAGCATGTCGAAAAACAACGACCTTAGAACCGTTTTTCAATACTATTTTGATTTCATACGGACTGATCCAGTCAACTGTCCCCTGGAAAATTTCGCCTTCACGGAGAATTATTTCGATTGTGTTCCCGTCTCTGCGAGCATCTCGGACTATTTCTGCATCAATTGCGTACACCTCATCTTGAGAGCGTGCAGGTTTAAGTTGCTTTGTTTTAATATCTTCATTATAGTGAAGAAGTGCCATTACATTTTCTGCGTCAACTTCCTTATAACAATACTTAATCTCAGTTTTCGGCACGACTTTTTCTTTCTCGTTGCAACTGAGCGTTAATCCAGCAAGTGTCATTTCCAACACGATAGCAGGTAATTGCTCATGGTTATAAAGTGCAAAGAACATCGGTGTTTCAAAATTAATTTGCTTGAGAATATAGAGGTCACCGAAACTTAGCTGTCTGGAAGTTTGTTCCTTTCCTTCTGTGCCGATTTCAGGTTGTGGTGCGGAATCGCTCTTTTGCGATTTTTTTCGCCACCGTTCTTGTGTGTGTTTTGAGTTTGTCTCTGAGTTCTCGTCGGCTGCTTCATCTTCATCAAAAAACTGATCTTGATTTTGGGCTGGAAACCCAGAGTAGCCACGTGGAATAATAGTTTTGCCTTGTCGCAACCACCGCCGTTCTGTCGGTGTTAACAACACTTCAACGTTTTTAGCAACTAATCCTTTTTCACCTTCAACAACGGTATACTTGACTCGTTGTCCAACTCGAAGTTCCTCGTATTCTGCGTACTTAATCGCGGAATTATGTAGAAAAACATCCTCTTCGCTGCTATCTTGTGCAATAAATCCGAATCCTTTATTCAAATTGTAGTATTTAATTCGTCCTGTAGGCATTATCTGCTCCTGGCTTTTCCTCCGCATCGGGAAGATGCCTATGACCATTCGCGCCCCTGCGCGCGAGCATTTATGATTGCGGTTACCTCAAAAAGGGCAACAACAAAATGGTACGCCACGAAAATTTGCTTCGCAGCTGAATTGGACGTTTCCTTTGACATAACAACACTTTTTCTCTATAATGTAAATATAACCGTTTTGAATATTAGACCTAAACGCCAATACGCGTTTGGTATTTGTCCAAATCAACGCCAAATACGCGTATGGCATTTGGCGGGTTTTGCAAGCTCTACCCGACCTACAACTCACTGTATCAATCTCGCTGAAACAGGGAAACATTCCAAAGTATACTATAGTACATCATAATCTAATGTATTTGTCAAGTATGATTTTCTATTTTACACAATTTGTTCATATTTTCAAGCATTTTAGTGAAAACACCTTTCTACTTTGCCCGTGCCGCTGCATCTTACGAAACAACAAACTAACGACTATTAACGCCTACTATCCAAAAAATCTACATAAACCTAAGTTGCTACGGACAAGATTTCGAGATGGCGGACACTGCTTTTTACTCAAAAAACAAGGCATTTCCGCTGATACTTATGTTTTCTGTTATACATCCGGGTTAGAAACCCCTCGGACAAGAGCATTCGCAAATAGGTGGCAACTTGGGTTACATAAGGAGAATTTATATGGCAACAGATTTGACACATCATATTCAATCTATCCGTTTAGTTGATACACATGAACACATGCGACGTGAAAATGACTGGGTTGAAAATGGTCCTGATATCTTACAGGATCTGTTCGGGAATTATGTGCCTGCTGACCTTCATACTGCAGGTGCTACCCCTGAAGCGATGCGTGATTTAATGGATTCATCTAAAGATATCAAGCCACGGTTTGAAGGTGTCCGAGAAGCATGGGAAGCGACACAATTTACGGGGTACGGCGAAGCAGTCAGCCTTATTGCTAAACATATCTATGGACTTGACGAACTAACTGGTGATGGACTCGCGCAAGCACAAGATAAATTGAAAACAATTCGCACCCCAGGTAAACGCTATCATATCCTACACGATCTTGCGAAACTCGATCATATCCAAACGGATGATTTTAGTTGGCCGTGTACTCCCGACACCTCCGGTCCCGATTTTTTCTTATACGACCTTTCGTGGGCAACTTTCTGCAATGGGCAAGTTAATCCGAGTGCTATCCATGCTGAAACAGGGGTTGAAGTCAAAGACCTTACCTCGTTGAAAAGCGGCATGGAGGCGATTTTCGCTAAACATGCTCCCTGCGCAATCGCGGTGAAAGCGCAACACGCTTACAACCGCACACTTAACTGGATTCAACGGAGTGATACCGATGCGTCCACAGCACTCAATGCTGTGCTAACAAAACCGGCAGAGGAGATTGATGAAGCGACGCGCCTATGCCTTGGCGATTGGTGTTGGGCACGCGGCGTTGAACTCACAATTGAACATAATCTTCCGTTCAAGATCCACACCGGCTACTATGCAGGCAATGACCGAATGCCGGTCCGCCGTATCCCCGCTGGCAATATGTGCGCCTTATTCGCTCGCTATCTGGATGCAAAGTTCGTCCTGATGCACATCTCCTATCCTTACAATGATGAATTAGTAGCACTTGCGAAGCATTATCGCAACATCTGGGTCGACTTTTGCTGGGCATGGAGTATAGATCCATATAGCTCGCGTGATTTTCTGCGACGGTGCATTCATGCTGTGCCATCAAACAAATTATTCGCATTTGGCGGCGACACAGGGTGGCCCACAAGTGCAATGGCGTACGCTATTCAAGCACGAAACGAAATCCGACGTGCGCTTGAAGCAGAAATTGCAGACGGATATCTTACCGAAAAACAAGCGATGACCTTTGCTACGCAGATTATGCACACAAATCAGTACGCATGCTTTGATGTCAATGGTACCCGCGCTAATATTGCCAAAGCAGCATAACGCCTGATTTATGCGTCGCGTAATGCCTTCAAACTTTCCGTATAAGGCGGATGTGCAACGCCTTTTTCGGTAATAATTGCGGTAACTAATGATGCAGGCGTAACGTCAAAAGCGGGGCTATAGACCTTCACGCCTTTAGGTGCTGTAAGTTTGCCGAACCCTTCTGTCACCTCTTCTGCTGAACGTTGTTCAATCGGAATCTCTGCACCGGTTTCCAGCGCAAAGTCTAACGTTGATGTCGGGGCTGCGACATAAAAGGGGATTTCGTGTGCTTGTGCAAGGATAGCAACATTATAGGTACCGATCTTGTTTGCAGTGTCCCCGTTTGCAGCGATCCGATCTGCACCGACAATAACGCACTGAATTTTGCCCTCTTTCATGACTTGCGCTGCCATATTATCACAGATAAGCGTTACGTCAATGCCTGCTTGCATTAGTTCCCACGTAGTGAGACGTGCGCCTTGCAACAACGGGCGAGTTTCATCAGCAAAAACCTGAATATTTTTACCAGCTTCGTGTGCGCTGAACATTACGGCTAATGCTGTCCCATAATCAGACGTAGCTAATCCGCCAGCGTTGCAATGCGTCAAAATCGTATCGTTTTCATTGAGCAACGCCATGCCGTGTTGTCCAATAGCACGACACATCGCTTTATCCTCTTCAATGATCTCTTGTGCTTCAGCAAGCAATACCTCTTTGAGTTCGGGAACAGAAAGGTGCTTATTCTCTTCCGAAGTTCTCGTCATTCTATCAAGTGCCCAAAAGAGATTAACGGCCGTTGGCCGTGATGTTGCAAGATAATCGGTTGCCGACTTGAGCTCAGCTGCAAATGCCTCGTACGTTTTTGCAGTAGAATCCCAAATGCCGAGCACTGCGCCTAATGCCCCCGCAATACCGATCGCAGGTGCACCTCGCACACGCAAGGATTTAATCGCCTCCCAAATTGATGGAAGGTCATCACAATAAATCTGTTTAAATTCATTGGGCAGCAATGTTTGATCTATTAATTTTATCCGACCGTCTGCCCATTCAATTGTTGAAACTGCCATTTTAAGTAAAATCTCCTCCTTGTAAAAAAGTAATCCGTAGGTCGGGTAGAGCAACGCTAAACCTATAGCCGTCGATTAGCAGTTTTCCACCCCTGGTAGGCGCGTTTTGTAAACGCGCTGTTTATAGTGTATGAAGTTTGGACTCGGCGCGTTTACATGAAGATTAAATAAATATTTCGGTAATTCTAATTCTTCCCAAACCCGGTAGGTGCGGTTTCCTAACCGCACTGGACCTTTCTCCAAATTACCGAATTAATAAATTAATCTTCATCAAAACGCGCCTACCGTTTTCGTAAAATTGACGTCTTTGCTATGATCATATTGGACATGTCAACTGACCAAGTTCATTTGTTAACCGTAGATTCTCGGCATAATTCACAGGACAATCAATAACCGAAGGAACATTCTGACTGAATGCATCTTTCAGTATTGGCACAAGTTCATCACTACCTTCAACTCGATATCCTTTAGCACCAAACGCTTCAGCGTATTTCACAAAATCAGGATTCGTGAAATCAATATGTGCGGGTCTGCCAAAACCGTTCATCTGTTTCCATTCAATCAGACCATACGCTTCGTCATTGAAAATAAGTGTAACAAACGGCACACCGACTCTTGTAGCGGTTTCGAGCTCCTGTGAGTTCATTAGGAATCCGCCATCACCGCAAACAGCGAGACATTTCCGTTCTGGATAGATCAGTTTTGCTACAAAAGCCCCTGGAACCGCAATGCCCATAGAGGCAAACCCGTTTGAGATGATGCATGTATTCGGTTGATAACACGGATACATACGGGCAATCCACATTTTATGTGCCCCAACATCAGAGATAAGTATATCGTCTTCGGCAAGTACGGAACGGATATCGCTTAGGATTTTTTGTGGTTTTATCGGAAATTCCTTGTCATCACGATGCTCAGAAAGTTGATCGAGGATAATCTTTCGTAAGGTATTTGAAGCATACTCCGCATCTTTGGGAAAAATTTCTTGTGCCATTAAATGTCTGAGACTCTGTCTAATGTTCCCCACCATTTCTACATCCGTGACATAGGATGCATCACTTTCACTCGGTTCTGTGTCAATGTGGATTAGTTTTTTGTCTCTATTAGGATTCCACAAGCGCGGATGGTATTCAACAATATCGTAACCGATAGCGATAACGAGGTCTGCTCGGTCGAACCCGCAAGAGACGAAATCGTTTGCTTGAAGTCCAACGCTGAGGAGCGAAAGCCGATGCGTCCACGGAATACTCCCTTTGCCCATAAAGGTGTGTGCTACAGGGATATTTGTCATCTCCGCAAATTGTGTTAAAATCCGAGAAGCGTTTTGGCGAACAACACCATTGCCCGCAAGGATAATCGGTTGTTTGGCATCGTTAATCAGTTGTGCCGCGCGTTGCAGACAAGATACAACAGGTTCCGCTTCACTGGGAAAATCGTGCCGCATCGGTTCGGCATCAATTTGCATCTTTGCCACGTCTTCTGGTAAATCAATGTGTGTTGCGCCAGGTTTTTCACCTACTGCTGTCTTGAAGGCTTTGCTGATAGATTCCGGAATAATTTCAGGTAGATGCACAAGTGTATTCCATTTTGTCATCGGTTTGAAGACGGAAACCACATCCATATATTGATGCGATTCTTTGTGCATTCTGTCTAAACTCGCTTGCCCTGTGATAGCAACGAGCGGAGCTCTATCCATATTTGCGTCAGCAACGCCAGTGACAAGGTTCATCGCACCAGGACCAAGCGTAGCAAGACACACCCCGGCCCTACCTGTTAACCGCCCGTACACATCTGCCATAAATGCGGCGCCCCGTTCATCGCGTGTTTGAATAAATTGGATATTAGATTCTAATAATGCATCTAACATATCCATGTTTTCTTCACCCGGTAACCCAAAAATATAGTCAACGTCCTCATTCTCTAAACATTTCACAACTAATTCTGATGCTTTCATTGTGTTACTCCTCAGCACAACGATAATGTTGTTTTTCCTACGCGGATTCAATACAATTAACTATAACAGATTATATGCGAAATTGCAATTCTATTGGTTGTATCAACGCATTTATAACTATTCAAGATTATAGTGAAATCCACAATTATCTGGACATTGGCGAGGTTAGGAAACCTCGCCAGCATGATGGTGTGGGATTGTTGTTCATTGAAATGTGAACATATTTTCGGATTTTACTATAAATTTTACTTTTCTGAAGAAAAAACAATTGGTTTACAACAAAAATTCAAAACGGAAGGTTGCGTCTAATTAATGAGAAATTATCGTATCTATTTTTATCTTTTCGTACTCCTAATATCTTCGCTGGGTAGTGTCACGACTGAGGCTTCAGAACAAATTCAATCCTTTTCACATTCACACAGTCTCACCAAGATGACAAACACACCAGGAGAACTCATTGTCCGTTTGCGTTCAAACGGCACTTTTGCACAACTTAACGCATTCAGCAAAAAATTGGGAGCAGAATTCGTCTTACCTGTTTTCTCACCGATCACATCAGCCGGACAACACCCATTGCTCAGTCGTACCTATCTCGTTCGTTTTCCTATCACTTCGCAGTTAGAGCAGTTGAAGCGAAGGTATGCCGAACATGCTTCAATTGAAAACGTTGAATTGAACCGCCTCAGTCGGTTCTTTGCTGAGACGACCCCCAACGACCCACGATACAGTGATCAGTGGAATCTAAAGGCGATGAATTTACCAAAAGCGTGGAACGTTGAGCAAGGAAAACCGTCTGTCATCGTAGCAGTTGTGGATAGCGGTATTATGAGGGAACATCCTGAGTTTCGTAATCAACTTTGGCAGAATACTGGTGAAATTCCTGATAACGGAGTTGATGACGATAAAAACGGCTACGTTGACGATATAAACGGATGGGATTTTAGCGATGCACCCACGCTGCCAGGCATCGGTGATTCGACAGAGCGTGACAACGAGCCTGGTGATGAAACAGGACACGGCACACATGTTTCAGGCATTATCGCCGCTGAAGCGAACAACGGGATCGGTATTGCTGGGGTTGCTTGGGGATGCCGTCTCATGCCGTTGCGAGCAGGATTTCGGATAGGTGCAGGTGCGTTCCTACAAAATGACGATGTGGCTGCAGCTATTGTTTATGCCGCTGATAACGGTGCCGACGTTATCAATCTGAGCCTTGGAGACACAGTAAACGCATTCCTAATTCAAGATGCAGTGGAATACGCCTACAATCGTGGATGTATTCTGATAGCTGCAGCAGGAAATTCACCAGAACCGGGAGCGTATTATCCCGCGGCATTAAATACTGTGCTATCTGTTGCCTCACTGGATAAAAATCTCCAATTGGGGAACTCCAATTTCGGTGCGTCAATAGATATTGCTGCACCTGGCGAAGAAATTTTGAGCATAGGTCTCAACACTGATCCATCTTCTCCAGGGTACGGATATAAAAACCGATCTGGCACATCAATGGCTGCTGCCCATATCTCTGGTGTCGCAGCGTTGTTGATTTCTGCGAATCCATCGTGTAGCAACACAGAAATTCAGCAGTGGTTGACTGGAACAGCAAGGGAACTGTCTATAACACATCTGGTTGGAGCTGGTCTTGTTGATGCTTATGCAGCATTGACTGAACATATCGGACTCACCGCGCATATTGCTGTCACACCCCGTCTGCAAACTGAAGTATCAGAGAAAAGCAGCACGATTGAAATTTTTGGCAGTGCTGGTGGCAAAGGATTTACACAATACCGGCTTGAATACGGTATCTCTGAAACCCCCAATCTTTGGTTTCCTATAGGATTCTCTCAAACAGAACCGAAGTATAACACCGTTCTCCACGAGTGGGACACCTCAGCATTGGCGGAAGGCATTTACACGTTGCGGCTCAGTGTTAAAGATAGAGATGGAAAAACTATCAGAGACAAAGTAGTTGTTGAAATTCGTCGGACGCTACCCCGAATTTCCAAACATGAAGCAGGGATATGGCTATCAGGAAATCTCTACGATTCTACTATTATTTGGCAGACAGACGTGCTAACCACGGGAGCAGTCGAAATCTTTCCAAAAACAGAAGATCGAACACTCATATTGAATAATGCTCCGCTGCGAGTCGCGCATTCAGATTCAGTGCATTTTCAGCATGTCGTTTATCTTTCCGGGTTAGGGCTACCGTCAGGTGAGTATTTGTATCGTCTGATGGCACAAAATCGGGCTGGTCTTGTCCAGATTGATGATAATGACGGACAATTATATCCGATTACAGTGCGCAATGACCTGATTCAATCATTCCATCTACGCCAAACAGCATCTGCACAGCTCGGGTTACATCCAATTGTTACACCGAAAGATATAAATGGAAACGGAAAATTAGAACTAATTGGAGTCGAAGCTGCCACAACTGCCGCGCATATATTTGAGACAGACAACTACGGAAATCTCATGATGATCTCTTCACTCGACGAATCTATTTCACGACTCTGGGCAACCGCAGATACTGATGGTGATGGACTCATAGAACTTTTATGTAATGCATCAACAAAGGAATCAACATTTACTTTTTTACTTGAACAGCCCGCACACGGACAATTCCCCTCTCAGCATATCTGGAAAATGGAAGGCATTTGGGGTGGAACGATTGCAGATATGGATTTAGATGGAACCCCTGAAATTATTTCACGTCATGACGATACTAATTCTATCTGGATTTACGAATCAAACGAAAATAATAGCTATAGCAACATTGCTATACTTGAAAACCCTACGCAAGGAAAAAACGGAATCGATACCAGATTCGCTATAGGTGACTTTGACGCAGATGAACAGATAGAAATTTTAGTTGGAGACAGTGATGGAGAGCTGTTTATATATGAAAATGTGGGAAATAACCAATATAGACAAACATGGATAAGCACTCTTTCCGATGGAATACCACATCTTTTTGCCGCAGGGGATTTAGATGGTGATACCATTCCAGAATTCGCTGTCGGTGCAAAAGTCTGGTCAACGGAATTTGATCTGCCTCGCCAACATTGGCTTTTTACTATTTTTACATCAAACGGCAACAATTCCTATCATGCCGTATGGCATCAACGAATTCGGCAGTTACGTGATGAAGAAAGCGGAATAACGGTTGCGGACGCTAACAATGATGGTAAAAACGAATTGTGTATTGCCGCTTCTCCAAATTTCTACCTTGTGCAATACGATGGAGTATCCTACCGTCCTATTTGGCATCATTCTGCAACTGCTACTTTCAATCCGATTGTTGCAGATATTGATAACGATGGGACCAATGAATTACTGTTTAATACTGAAAACGTGTTGACCATTTTTAAGAATTCTGACGGTAATGTCTCAAAAAGTGAAAGCAGCGAAGTTTCAAGTCAATCTGATTCAGTCTCTGTCATTCCGACCGTCCCCCCGCAAATGATTTCAGCCGTCTATTCTCCACCACAACAAATTCTATTAACATTTGACAAACCGATGGATACTACCGCAGCAAATCCTTCGCGTTATCGACTGCACCGACAAAAGACACAGAACGACGGTGAAACGGAACTTAGTAACACGAAATACTACGTACCTCGATCCGCTATTTTTGATAGATCACGCAAAAGGGTCGTGTTAACGTTTTCCACTAACGTTTTTAATGAAGAAAACTATTATGAGATTGAAACATTCCAACTTTCTGACATATATGGAGCTGATATTCCTGAAAATGAGAGCACATTAGTGGTAGAATTTCCAAAGAACTCTCACTCGGGAATGATCGTCTATCCAAATCCAGCGCGTGGCAATCAGGTTACATTTGATAGATTACCTGCATCAAGCCAAATTTATATTTACGATGTTTCGGGCAACCACGTCGCGTCCTTCGTTTCTCCTGAAGATGGGATTGCAAGGGATAGGTGCAGAAAAGTCTGGTCGTTAGATGGGGTCAGCAGTGGTGTTTATATCTACGTATTAGAAACTGAAACGGGGCGACAAGTTGGCAAGATTTCTGTCATTCGATAAGTTTAGGACTAAAAATGGGAGAATTAGCACACAAAGCAGTTTGGTTATACCATTTCTAAATAATTTCTCATCACTGAATTTCATGAATTGTGGTGTTGGAAGGCACAAACTGACAGTTTGTGCTACATAAGAGAGATATATTATCAGAAATGGTATTATTTTTTTATCCCACGTAGATATAGGAATGAAGTACAAAAACGAGGAATTTTCTGAGAGTCTGTCTCATAAATATGAGATAAGACTCCTACGATACCTGGACGTGGTTTCCTGGTGCGGCGCATCTTTTTTGTAAGTGCATTTTGAACGACTTTTGTAACTTTATCTGGATACTTAGATTTTTGGGCTATTTCTGCCAAATGGTAGTGCGCTGGAACATAATCGCTTTGTAGGCGAGTCGCTTGTTGTAAAACGTCTGTAGCCTTGTTTAATTGTCCACTCTTGCTGAGAACCCAACCCAATGTATCATGGTAAGGAGCAACATCCGAATTAAGTCTAACTGCGGTGTATGCCAATGCTTCGGTCAAGAGATGTTTCTGTTGATACCCATCTGAATAGAGTTGCGCGAGATTATTGTAAGCTTCCGCCTCGTTAGGAGCAATATTTATGGCAGCTTCATACGCAAGTCGTGCTTTGTCAAGATGCCCAAGCCGTTTGTACGCTGTACCCAGAATGTTATAAGTTTTATAATTGTTTTTATCGTTAATACCGCTATAAGATGGATATGATGCTTCCGCAACAAAGGGTTGATACGATTCATTTTTCTGTGCTTGCAGATAAAACTCATAAGCCTCCACAGCAAGGGCGTATTGGTTCTCCTGAAAATGTGCAAACCCCAGATTCTTATATAAAACAAGGTCTATCGAATCAATTCCGCGAATAAGTTCATACATTTCAATCGCGCTGCGGTAGTCTGCTTGTTGGATAAAGAAATTTCCCGCATCAAGATATTGTTGAGGGGTATCCACAAAAGCCATCTCAGGGCTGAGAGGGTAAGGGGATCGAGGCCGGCGTTGTACCTGTGAATAGACAAGGGCAATTGTCGCAGCAGCCAGTAAACAGAACAGTACAAGGTAGAGCCGCGTACGGGAGACCCATTGCTTCGAGAGATATGAACTTGGGCGCAGCATTATAGCGAAAACACTCGGCTTAAACTTTCGTTCCTCTGGTTCATAAATGACAACAGAAGTATTGGGAACAAGTACCGGTAGCGCAGGTGTAGAGCCATGCCGCTGACGCGTCTCTATTCTCGCCTCTGAATCTTCGCGGCGATCTGGACCATCTTTTACTTCGGTTTCTGAAGATGCTACGAAGCCAGCAGATTCTTGATGGGTTGTTTCATCACTCTGTAGATCTTCTTCGATTGTTAAATCGATTATCTGTGTTTCAGTATCATCATGAGGGAGGATATTTTCTTCACTGCTCGCCGAGGAGTCCGATGTATCTTCAATGATAATTACTTCATCAGAATCCGGGGACAAATCGTCAGGATAGTCTTCGCTGGGAGTCGCTTGGCTCAACTCCAGTTGCTCCGCTTCCAAAGAGGGCAATTCACTTAAATCTGACGTATCCGTAGAAGTGGTAAAAGGTTCTCTATTTTCGGATGTTGTTTCAATAGCGTCAGTCCCTGGATATCTGGCGGTAATAAGGTCAATGCTCTTCTGTACTTCCTTGCGGGTTAACGGTGACACTTCTGTGCTTAAGAGTGATTCCAGCGCAGGAAGTGCATCTGTAGTTCCGATGCTTCCAAGTGCCTCAATGAGTGTCCAGCGGGTTAAATCGCTATCTTCATCCTTTAAAGCATCAACAATTGCAGATGTCGCTTCCGGAAAATTGCATTTCTGTAGCGCGTTAGCTGCTTCACGACGCACGCCGGGGGCAACATCGGACAATGCTTTTAGCAGAAAGGGTAAAGCTTGCGCGCCACCTATATTGCCAATCTCTATAACCGCTGCCCTACGAGTCGCTATCGGCTGCGAGGTATCTGTTAAATTCTGTGTAAGCTGTTTAAATGATGGCATAATTCATTCACGAATAAAATTGTTCGCACCCCGTTTCTTCAACCTCGTGGATGAAGCGAGGACGGTTTTCACGATAATTTCGATTTTGCATCTCAAATAGGTCACACTATATTCAATTTGTGTAAACCTTATCCCTAATAAAACGATTTCTTAGCGGAAAAGATACACCTTTTGTCTGAAGAATGAATGTGAGTTAATGTTAAAACTGGACAGGCCTTCTTTTATGGGTGTGTAAAGTTTTTGTCATCATAGGCGTCAATTTAAGAAGATAAGTGTTCGTAGTCGCGAATTCATTGCCAAACGCGCGTTTGGACTTTGGCACTTCGGACATTCTGTAGGAGCGAGCTTCGCTCGCGACCCTGCGTCTGATGTCGCGAGCGAAGCTCGCTCCTACAAGAAGAAAATTGGGCGGACGAAGTTTCCCTCCAACAAGAGATAATCCGCAATTTCTCTAAAATTGACGCCTATGGTGTGTAAAGTTATTGTCACTAACCGTTGCTCTTTCTTGGCGGAGGGGTTTTACCCTGATTTCATTATGTCTGAATCGCGGAGGGCACGGAGGACGCAGAAGACGCGGAGGGGTGTAAGGGACTCCCAAACGCCTCTTCAAAATGTGCGGCAATTTCTTGAAAAGGCACTTATTTTGCCAAACCCCTTTCCGTGTCCTCCGCGCTTTCCGCGATTCAGACAAGAGGCGAGGTTAGGAAGAAATCAACGGTATGAATGCCATTGGGCGAATACGCCAAATCAACGGTATGAATGCGCGTATGGCATTCCCCGTATGGTATTCGCCATGATTCCCCGCCTCGCCAGCAAAAGATCCCCCGCTGGTGAGGTTTCCTAACCTTGCCAAATTACCGATTTATTTTTTTATCTTCATTCAAGGGGGAATGGTAAGTCCTGTACCAAAAACTTTACACGCCTTCTATAATTGACTTGACATTTGAAAAAAATACCTATATCATGAAACATATCTTTTAGATCATCGGAGAGATTTATGACAAAGAAACTTTTTAAGTGTTTTTTCAATCAAAGGCTTACAATAAATGACGACATTACGCATCTGTTGCCACAATCGTCCCTGGTAATTTTTCTATTATCAACGTTGGTGTTCCCGATCAGTTTGCTATCTTTGCCTGCAGAAGCCGATTCCCACGCAAAGGGAGGCACTTTTATTTTCGGGCGTGGTGGGGACTCTGTCGGATTAGATCCGGCATTGGAAGAAGATGGAGAATCCTTCAAAGTTTGTGATAACATCTACGACACACTCATTCAATACAAAGATGGAAGTACTGAAATTGAACCGGGACTCGCGACGAGTTGGGAAAGTTCAGAAGATGGTTTAGTTTGGACTTTTTACCTTCGGAAAGGCGTAACCTTCCATGACGGCACCCCTTTCAATGCTGAAGCGGTTCTTTTTTCGCTTAACCGACAACATGATAAAACACATCCCTTTCACAATGTTGGTGGTAGCTATGTTTATTGGATTGCTACCGGGTTAGCAGGGATTGTGGATAAAATTATCGCTGTTGACGAGTTTACAATCCAAATTCACCTTAAAACAGCATATAGCCCCTTTATTTATACCATTGCGATAACTCCCTTTTCTATTGTGAGTCCTACAGCGGTTAAAGAATTCGGAGATGAATATTCTAATAATCCAGTTGGCACAGGTCCCTTCAAGTTTGTTCAGTGGGATAGAGGTGATAAAATTGTGCTTGCGGCAAACGAAAACTATTGGGGCGGACGACCAAAGTTAGATAGAGTTATCTTCCGTTCCATTCCAGATAACGCTGTGCGACTCATTGAACTTCAGCGGGGCGGTCTCCATGCGATGGAGTTCCCAAATCCAGACGATTTGCAACAAATTCAGGATGATGACTCGCTTGTGTTGCTATCTCAGCCGGGAACGAATATCGGTTATTTAGCAATGAACATGGACAAACCACCGTTAGATAACCTGAAAGTAAGACTTGCAATTAACCATGCTATTGACAAATCCAAGATTATTAAGCATCTTTATCAGGGGCTTGGCATCCCAGCGAAAAATCCAATTCCACCGACAATGTGGAGTTATGACGACACAATTAAAGATTTCGACTACAATCCGAAATTGGCAAAACAACTTCTGGCTGAAGCAGGATATCCCAACGGTTTTGAAACGACCCTCTGGGCATTACCCGTTCCGCGTCCCTATATTCCTGATGGGCGTGCACTTGCAGAAGTGCTTCAGTCTGAACTCCGAAATGTTGGGATTAAGACGAAAATCGTTACTTATGACTGGGGCACCTATCTTGAGAAAACCAAAAATGGTGAACACGACATGGCAATGCTTGGCTGGAGTGCCGACCTCGGTGACCCTGATAACTTTTTTTACTTTCTCTTGAGTAAATCGTCAGCGGAAAAACCAGCAGGCAATATCGCTTTTTATCGTAGTGATGCGATGCAAAATGTGTTAGAACAGGCAAGAGCAATCTCAGAAAAAGAGAAGCGCACCGCCCTCTACAAACAAGCGCAACAGATTTTTCACGAAGATGTGCCGTGGGTGCCATTAGCACACGCAAAACAGATTTTAGTTATTAACAAAAAGGTGAAGAATCTTAAACTTCATCCGTTGAATTGGAAATACTTCCGCAATGTTTCGCTTACGTCAGAGTAGGTGTAAGGATTTTTCAAGCACATATACTCAAGTTGCTACGGACAAAATTTTAGGCCTGCAGATACTATTTTTAAATTAACGACTTGTGTTAGTTAACTATTTGTTTGTCCTGTTTTCACATATATTGAACTTTATGTTGGACACATATCGTCCCTACGGGACTAAAGATAGGGTATTCAACGTTTTTCTATAAACATATCGTCCCTACGGGACTAAAGAAGGAACCAACCAACGATAAAAACTAACAGGACGTTATCTAATTGTGAAACAATATTGAACAATCAGTTATTTAGCACAACTCGTTAAATTAGGAATAATAAATGTCAAAACCCGAATTTCGCGTGGGGATCACGCGCGACTTCCTGAAACCTGATGGAAGTTCTGATTTAGACAACATCGCCGCCCCGTTATTTGATGCAGCAGGTTTATATTGGGAATATATTGCCGAAAATACACCGACATTAACCGCTGCACAAGTGAAAGATTACGACGCTCTTTTAGTATTAGGCGTGGGCATTACAGCGGAAACGTTCATAGGTGTTGACAGATTGGCTATCGTAGCACGGTTCGGAGTCGGATACGATAAGGTAGATGTGGAAGCCTGCACTGAAAACGGGGTTTTACTGACAATTGCACCAGATGGGGTGCGCCGCCCTGTTGCTACCTCCATCCTCACTTTTGTCCTGTCCCTAAGCCATCAGTTACTGATAAAAGACCGACTCACCCGGACCGGTAGATGGACAGATACCAAAGATTATATGGGCATGGGGTTAGTCGGGAGAACGCTCGGTCTTGTCGGGATGGGCAATATCGGAAAAGAAACATTCAAACTGGCAAAGCCTTTCGGCATGCGTCATATTACCTTTGATCCATACATCAAACCAGCTGATGCTGCTGAAGTCAATGCAGAAATAGTAGACTTGGGGACCTTAATGCGAACGGCTGATTTTGTCTGTGTCTGCTGCCCGTTGACAGAAGACACGCGAGGACTCGTTGATGCGAGATATATCGGACTGATGAAACCGACTGCATACCTGATAAACACTGCACGCGGGCCAATTGTTGACCAAAAGGCACTTACTGAGGCACTTCAAGACGGACGCATTCAAGGTGCAGGACTTGATGTCTTTGAGCAGGAGCCGATTAGTGATGATGATCCGCTTTTAAGTTTGGATAACGTTATCGTTACCCCGCACAGTATTTGCTGGACAGATGAGTGTTTTGAAGGTAACGGTAGGAGCGCATGTGAAAGTATTATCGCCGTTGCCTCAGGGCAAATGCCAACGTGGATTGTGAACCGATCAGTTCAGGACAGTCCGAAACTTCATAAAAAAATGCAGCGGTGGATGTGAAGGCTCTTACGCGAACTGATATTTAACTTTAATTGACAATAGACTTGCAAATATACTACAGTAGATAGGAAGGGAATTTTATGGGAAAAGCATTGAAAGTAACAGGTTTAGCTGTTCTGGCACTTCTGGTTTTAGCTGCTGTCACTATAGTGTTTGCAGTTATCGGGGTTCTATTTTTTGTTATTGCAGCTTCAGGTATTATTGTATTTGCTATTATAGGTATAATCACACCAAGAGAGAAGTTAAAAAAGATTGCCCAGGTAATCGAATTTTCAATTGAAGATGATGACTAATACCAAATTAACGGGATTTATCTTTTTCCGACGGTGAATCAACGCTCCGCAACTTTCTCCGCCCATTTCGCGGTGTTCATAAGAAGTTCCTCGCAGGATATATTACTATCTGTGAATTTGCTATTAATATCAAGTCTGTCACTGTTGAGTTTATACCATTTCTATCAATTTCTGTCCATTAGCGGTTGTTAGAAATGAAGCGAAATGTGGCACAAACTGGAAAGTTTATGCTACAAAAAAGAGACATTATATATCAGAAATGGTATTATATTAAAACTTGTCCAACGCACTTATTCTTGACATGAGCCATCGGAGTTTCACATGTCCAATCAGTTAGCAATTTCAGGCGGTGAGCCTGTACGAAATATAAAAACGCACCCGTGGCCGTCCTGGCCGATACGGACATCGGATGAATGGGAATCTAAGATTGAGCCACTGTTTCGTGATGTGTATATGAGTGGTAGCGAAGGCAGCGGTGGCGCAATGATACCGCGTTTTTGTGAACAGTATGCCCAATATACTGGGACAAATTACGCCCTTTTCATGCCGCACGGGACGGATTCTATTAGTGCTGCTTTGGCAGGCGCACTTGACCTTGACGGGTTCAGTGAAGGTGGAGAAGTCATCGTCCCGAACTATACATTCGTAGCAACTGCAAGTGCAGTCTTAGAACGTAGATGCACCGTAGCGTTTGTAGATGTTTGCCCTGATACGTTTACGATTGATACTAAAGCAGTGGAGACTGCGATTAGTCCAGAAACCCGCGCGATTCTTCCTGTACACCTCGGTGGACATCCTGCTGATATGGGGGCATTACAAGAAATTGCGCAGCGGCATCAACTCAAGATTATTGAAGATTGTGCGCAAGCACACGGTGCCGAATACCAGACAAAAAAGGTTGGTAGCCTTAGCGATGTTGGTGCATTTAGTTTTCAAGCATCCAAAAATCTTACTTCGGGTGAAGGTGGCATGGTTACCACAGACGATAAAGACATTCATGACCGGGTTTGTGCCTTTATGAATGTGGGTCGTGCGCCCGGTGGGGCAAGATGGGAATACCCTCGACTCGGCTGGAATTATCGCCCCTCTGAATATCTTGCAGCGATACTGTCGGTGAGATTGGAGCTTCTGGAAGCACAAACAGACCTCAGGAATCGAAATGCTGCCTACCTTTCCAACGCGTTGGAAACGATACCCGGTATCACACCTCCGAAACTTGCTACGTGGGTTACAAAACATGGGTATCACTTGTACTGCATGAAGTATAGTCCAGCAGGTTTCGGAGGAAAATCTCGACAGGAATTTGTCAATGCATTGTCAGCAGAAGGAATACCGTGTTCTATCGGTTATCGTTCTCCGCTTTCGGAGGAACCCGGCATGGCACACGTCGCTGAGAAATATCCGCACCTTGTCCGTTCATTACCGTGTCCAAATGCTGAATTAGTTTGTGAACAGAGCGTGTGGCTTTTCCAGAATCTTCTCCTCAGTTCTGAATCGGATATGGACCAAGTGGTCGATGCAATCACCAAAATTCATCGTGCATGGAACTGATCCTTTATACAGATGCAATCACAAGTTAGCAAACCGCTTCTTGTTTACGATAACGACTGCGATTTTTGCCGATATTGGATTGCTCGGTGGCGCCATATCACGAAAGATCGTATAGACTATGCTCCCTATCAAGAAGTGGCTCCGCAATTTCCAGAGATTCCACTTTCAGCTTTCCAGTCTTCAGTGCAGTTTATATTAGAAAATGGACAGGTTTTTTCTGGTGCGGTGGCAGTCTTACGCGCTCTAAATAACCGTTTCCTTCTTTGGTGTTACTATACTCTTCCGGGGTTCGCGCCTTTGTCTGAAGCAATCTATCATTTTGTAGCAAAGCATCGTCCGTTTTTCTCTAAGGTGACGCGATGGATATGGAAAAATAATTAGACTGAACTTACCGCAAATATCCGAAATATCTACAGTCTATCTCATATAGTAAAACCACAATTACCTGGACATTGATGAGGTTCGGAAGAAATCAACGGTAGTCTCCCCACACGCTATCGCTATGGGACCTTGCCATTTAGGCGAATACGCATAAGGTGTTCGCCATGATTCCCCGCCTCGCCAGCGCGAGCGTGTTGGGATTGTTTTTCATTAAGATGCCCACATATTTTCGGATTTCACTATAAATCGTTATGCATGTCCTTATAGATTGGCGTTAAAGTTCTACCAGTTTTGGAATGTGCTCATTTTTATAATTTTTAATGAGTGTACCAACGAAATGCATCAAAGGTGCCAAGGGATGATTTTCTTCTCCATCAACGATATCCAATAGATCGTCTAACCGTGAAGCAAGTTGTTGATATTCCATCTCTCTCAATGGAACTGGCATGTGGTTTTCGTTTTGGCTCATGAAGTCGATTAAATCACATAATGCTTTGACAAAATGTAAATTGTTATGCATAGTTCTTCCAAACTACCGTGTTATCTGTTGCAAGATGCTACCTTTACATTGTTGCTTGATCGAGCTACTAAATAACTGATAACCATCGTTTCAAGATAGACTCTTAGTTTGCTACCTATATAGTATACCATGAAATGTTGTTATTTTGAAGAATAAAAATAGTACAGAACCATCCAATTGAAGATTATAGGCAAGTTATTGCCCTTTGAATCCGCTTGAAAACTTCATCTTGGCCGAGCAGCAGGACAATATCAAAGAGACTCGGGCCGAACGATGTTCCTGTCAGCGCGATTCGCAATGCCTGCATTGCCGCGACACGTTTGATGTCGTTTTCATCAGTGTATTTCCAAATTGCTGACTCAATCGTTTCCACGTCGAAAGTAGGGATTTTTTCTAAAATCTGCCCAAGATTTGTAAGTATCTCACGGGTTTTTTGCTTCTTTTCGTCTGAACCTCCCCACCATTTTTTAACGGCTTTCGACTCATACTCAAAATCATCCGTAAAGAAATAGCGAGTTTGTGGAACAATATCTTGGAATGTTGTAAGACGTTCACCTACTGCTTCCACAATGTTTTCCAACCAATCGCGGTTTGTAGTAGAATCTACCAAACCTTCTTGTTTCCAGAACGGTATTACTGCGTCTGTGCGTGCCGATACATCAAGCTGGTTAATATAGTGAGAGTTGAGCCACTCTAATTTCTTGATATCAAACACACTACCACTTTTGCCGACCCGTGCAAGGTCAAATTTTTCAATCAATTCATCAACAGAAAAGATTTCCTGTTTATCGTCATAGGACCAACCGAGTCTCACAACGAAATTGAGCATCGCTTCGGGTAGATACCCCTGCTCACGATAGCGGTTGACTGCGACAAGATCACCGTGGTGACGTTTGCTGAGTTTTCTTCCAGTATCATCAAGCACGAGTGGTATGTGTGCGAATTGGGGAAGTTTCAGATCAAGCGCATTCGCAATCGCAATCTGTTTCGGAGTGTTATTGAGATGTTCTGTTCCTCGGATGACATGCGTTATCTGCATCTCTGCATCGTCAATGATAGAGGTGAGATTGTAGTTCGGCATGCCATTTGAACGGACAATCACCTCGTCTTCAAGGGTAGCTGGATCAATGTTACGTGAACCGAGAATAAGGTCATTGACGTGAATTGGTATGTCGGGCATTTTTATGCGCACGGTCGGTTTTCTGCCCTCGGCGACAAAGCGGTCTACGTCTTCAGGCGTCAAATTTCGGCACCTTCTATCGTAGGAACGGGTCTGTTTATTGGCACGAGCCTGTGCGCGGATTTCTTCAAGTTCTTCAGGTGTGCAGTAGCAGTGGTAGGCATTGCCGCTTTCAAGCAATTGCTTGACGTACCTGTCATAGACATTTCTCCGTTCTGACTGGACATAATGTTCGTCCCAATTGATGCTCAACCACTTCAACGCATCGTAAATCTCGTGCATGGATTCATCAGTGGAACGTGCCGTGTCCGTATCGTCGATTCGGAGGATAAATTTGCCGTTATGGTGTTTGGCAAACAGCCAATTGAAGAGAGCCGTTCGCGCGCCGCCGATGTGTAAGTAGCCGGTGGGAGACGGTGCCATACGGACTCTAACTTGATCATTTGGAGAGAGGGTATTGCTCATTTCTGTCCTTTCTGAATTTTTGCCCAGGAATCCCGTAGCGGTACTGTGCGATTGAATACTAATTTGTCTGCCGTTGTGTCTGGATCTACGCAAAAGTATCCTATCCGTAGAAACTGAAATCGACTTTCAGGCGGTGCATCAACCAGACTCGGTTCAACTTTACAATTACCAAGAATCTCTAATGAATCTGGATTGAGGAATTGAATCCAGTCGGTGCCATCCGCAGCATTTTCAGGTTCGCGTTCAGTAAAGAGCGAATCGTATAGGCGTACTTCAGCGTCAACGGCATGTTCGGCAGAGACCCAGTGGAGTGTGCCTTGCACTCGCCGTCCGTCATCCGACCACCCACCACGCGTTTTTGGATCATAGGTGCAGTGAATCTCAACGATTTCCCCTGTGTTTGCATCTTTAACAACGTTTTCGCAGGTAATATAGTAGGCATGCTTTAGTCGAACTTCTCGACCGGGTGCTAATCTATAGAATTTTCTTGGTGGGTCTTCCATAAAATCTTCCCGTTCAATATAGATTTCTCGTGAAAACGGGATCTCCCTTGTCCCTGCATCTTTATCTTCCGGATTATTGTCAGCATCCAGCATCTCAACCTGTCCTTCTGGATAGTTGTCAATAATCACCTTCACTGGATTGAGAACAGCCATGACACGGGGTGCATGTCTGTTCAGATCATCGCGGATAGAGTATTCAAGTTGTCCGATTTCGATGAGATTATCGGCTTTTGACACACCGATGCGATTGCAAAAATTTTGGATAGATTCAGAGGTATAACCTCGGCGGCGCATACCTGCAAGTGTGGGAAGCCTTGGATCGTCCCATCCATTCACATGTCCTTCCTCAACAAGAACTTTGAGTTTTCGCTTGCCGAGTACAGTGTATGTGAGGTTCAGACGCGCAAATTCAATTTGTCGCGGTTGATAAATTTCCAACGATTCCAAAAACCAGTCGTATAGCGGACGATGATCTTCAAATTGAACATCGCACAAGGAGTGCGTAACGCCCTCGATGGAATCAGATTGGCCGTGTGTGAAATCGTAGGTGGGATAGATGCACCAATTCGTTCCGTGTCGGTAGTGTGGGGCGCGGAGAACACGATACATCACTGGATCGCGCATGTTTAGGTTTGGGCTTGCCATATCAATTTTTGCACGGAGGGTGCGGGAACCGTCTGGAAATTCGCCGTTGCGCATCCCGTTGAACAACGTTAGATTTTCTTCAACAGAGCGATTTCGGTAGGGACTATCTTTGCCGGGCGCTACTAAAGTGCCACGATAGGTGCGCATTTCGTCTGGCGTTAGATCGCAGACATAAGCTTTCTCTTTTTCTATCAGTTTGACAGCATATTCATAGAGTGTTTCAAAATAGTCGGAGGCGTAGAATTCGCGTTCTTCCCAATCAAATCCGAGCCAATGAACATCGCGTTTGATTGCCTCAACGTATTCGTGCTCTTCAGTAATGGGATTGCTGTCGTCAAAACGGAGGTTGTAAAGCCCACCATAGTCTTCGGCGATGCCGAAACTGATGCAGATAGCTTTGGCATGACCGATATGGAGGTATCCACTCGGTTCTGGGGGAAAGCGAGTATGCACCCTACCGTCAAATCTATTTGCTGCTATATCTTCTTCAATTGCTTGTCGGATAAAGTTTGTATCGGAGGTATTGTTGTCGTTTTCTTGTGTATTTGTTTTGTTTTTGGTATTTTTTGAGTCAGATTTTGGATGATTCATGCAGGCCTCCTGCAAATAATGATAATAAATTATACCTTCAAAATGTGCTAAAGTCAAAAATTTTGAGTTGGATGCAAGGGTAATCAGTGTTAGTTTGTCTAAAAAAATGAAACCTCGTTTTTAAGGATGACGTTAAAGGTTTAGGAGGGATAACCTTTAACCATTAGGGGGTACATGATGTATAAAGATTCAAAACAAAGGACTGCTGATACACAACCGTTAGATGATAGAAAATTGGGTTATTACGAATTAGCGGTGTATTTTGCAGCATCAAAAGCACAAGAAGAAGACTTTCGTTGGGATAATTTTATTGATAACCTTTCATTTATTTGCGACAAATTTGCGTCTCATATTAAGTCTAACAACACATCTCATTCAGGATTGTAATGTTTATAGTAAAACGTTAGTGCAATACCACAAATTCTATTTTCCAAGAATGGTAGTGTTTCTTGAAACCTACCCTTAAATTTTTTTAAATTAACGTGCGCTCGGTATGAGTAATTTTTGTAGAGCAAACTGTTCGTTTGCGTTCAGGAATGCACAATCTAAATGAAGATTAAAAAATAAATTGGGTAATGTGGCAAGGTTAGGAAGAAATCAACGGTATGAATGCCATTTAGGCATTCCCCGCCTCACCAGCAGAGATGTAAACCTGCTGCTGGCAAGGTTTCCTAACCTTGCCACATTACCGAATTAATAACTTAAACTTCATACAGATTGTGCTACAAATTAAATTGCTTCGCTCAGTTTCGGATGATTTTTGAATATATTTACGAGGTTCATGACTAATTTTTCAGGATCATGGCGAATGACGTTCATCTGCGCTCCCCCCAACCACGTTCCAATTTCGGTAACGACCATATCTCTAATAAGGTCTGCTTCAACAACAGTAATGCCTTCATCTTCAAGTCTCTCCTGTTCTCGGTTATAGGAGACCTGTACTTTTGAAGCGTCAGCGACTTGCATGGTTTCAGCAGAGAGCGTAGAAATATCCTTTGCAAGGTCAAGCACCTCCATCAGGTGTTCGGTATTTTCAGCAAGTTTTGAAAGCCCTTCTTCAGACAAAGAACGAATTCGAGTAAGTTGTGAAACCAATTCATTGCGGACATATCCTTGCATGATTTCTTGCGGCGCGGGTTGATTATTAGCTAAGACGTAATCGATGGGGAATTTTGCGTGGTCAAGAATGGCATTGACATGGTCAGTGACAGCATATCCGTCGGTTTCACCGGGTTGTGTCATAACATTGCAGACATAGATTTTTACAGCGTTGGAACGTTGAATTGTCTCTACGATGCCTTTTATCACAAGATTTGGCATGATGCTGGTATAAAGACTCCCTGGTCCGATGATTATTGCATCGGCGTTAACGAGTGCATCTATTGCGGTATCGTGTGCCTGACATTCATAAGCTTCGTCAGGAGAATGATGGATTTTACCGTTCTCACGGGGTTCAAAAAAGACGCGTTTAATCGGTTCTCGGTTTTCGCGTACCGGGATAGTTGATTCGCCCCGGACGATTTCACCATCTGCGAGTTCGGCGCAGAGAACGGTGTAATCTAAGGTAACAGGAATAATTTGCCCACGGACTGAGAGAAGGCGCGATGCGGCTTGGATCGCTCTTGGAAAGTTACCTTGGATTTCCGTCAGAGCTGTTAATAATAGATTTCCAATTGTATGTCCACCGAGATCGCCATTGCTTGAAAATCGGTATTCAAAAAGCCCCGCAAGTTCATCTGCGTCGGATAGCGTATACAGTAGCCTGCGAATATCACCTGGCGGAAGTACATCAAATTCTTCAACGAGACGTCCGGAACTGCCTCCGTCATCAGAAACAGTAACGATTGCTGCCAAACTGTCCAGATCAATAATTTTTTTCTTGTCTGTTTCCAGATCAGCATAGTACTTAATCCCACTGAGTAGTGCAGATAATCCACTTCCACCGCCGATACAGGCAATTTTCAAAGACATAATTTCTCCAAACCACCAAGATGGTAGTTGTTATTCTATAGGTGAAACTCTAAAGAATATATTTGTGACAAATAACGTAGTTAAAGGTTTATCTGTTTCATTAACCAATTTAGATTTTCAAGCGTATCATCACAAAGTGTTTCTGCTTCTGATGCTGTCGGTGCCTCACTAAAAATCCGAATTACGGGTTCCGTTCCTGATTTTCGGACATTTACCCATCGATCCTCCCAAACACGCTTGATGCCATCGGTTAACTCAAGATGCGGTACAGATTGGATAGTTGATGTACTCTCTTTCTTATACATATTCATTGCAAGCTCAAGAAGTTGTGTTGCAACCTCTTGAGATGGAATCTCCAATTTTTTTCGACACATCTCGTAGTGTGGCATGGCTTCAACATGTGTTGTCACTTTGTTATTCGATTCGGCAAGATGTTGAACAATTGCTGCGATAGAGGCGATACCGTCTGTGGTATAGTTAATGGATGGATAAATAACCCCACCTGTGCCTTCACCTCCGATAACAGCGTTGACCCCATGCATTTTCTCAACCACCCATCCTACCCCAACTTTCGTTCTATGTAGTGTTACACCGTGTTTCGCAGCAATATCGTCCATCATTCGGCTTGTTGATACTGTGACGACTGTGTCTCCTTTTGTTTTACTTAAAATAAAATCTGCAACGAAAGCGAGAGTCCATTCTCCGCTTAATGCTATGCCGCCATCCGTAACAATTACCACTCTATCTGCATCGCCATCGTGGGCGAACCCTATATCTGCACGTGTTTCACGCACCTTTTCACACAGTTCATCTAAGGCGTCAGGTGTAGGTTCTGCAGAACGGCGGAAATCGCCATCTGGCTCGCAATTAATTTCCACTACCTGACAACCGAGTGCTCGTAATAGAACTGGGCTAATTACACATCCAGCACCGTTACCGCAATCAAGTGCTACCTTTAATTTAGCATTTCGGATTAAATCCATGTCAATCCACTGAGAACTGAAAATTTGCTTAAGGTGGTGTTTGGTAGCATCCTTGAATTCTTCAAGTGTGCCTTGCTTATTCCAGGGTGCAAGCGCAAAATCCTCTGTTTCGTAGATTCGCATCAATTCATCGCGTTCGGTCTGTGTTAGCAGTTTTCCAGACTCTGAAGCAAATTCGATGCCATTCCATTCTACAGGATTATGACTTGCTGTGATGGTAATGCTGCCTTGCGCATCAAGCGTTTTTGCTGTCAAAAGGACAGTCGGTGTGGGGCATAAACCTACGTCAATAACGTGACACCCTGTTGCAAAAAGTCCAGCAAGTACTGCATGTCGAATCATCGGGCTTGAGGTGCGCGAATCTCGCCCGACTACCACAGTTTTTCCGCCAGCAAAGGTGCCAAATGCAAGCGCGAAACGTGTAATGGTACGCGCATCAAGCGAAATACCAACCTGCCCGCGCACGCCTGAAACGCTTATGATTGGGTCGTTTGTTTTAACCATAAAGCCTCTTTGCAGTAATCGTTGCGAACTTAAATATATAGATACAAACTTTGCGGATTATACATATCAACCATGCACAGAAAAAACAGCATCCGGTTATCAAAAGTTGGCAGAAACCGATGACATACCAAGATGGATACGAGAAATCATAATCCGTAATCGGTGTTCGTTCATAGAACAAAGGGTTTCTAAAAACGTCCATGCCATCAAAGATGTTAAACACTGCAATAATAGGATTCAGATGAAGCACTGGTTGAATAATCGGTTGTAGGTCGTCAATATATCGCTTCAACGGCATCATTAAGAAGGGACTGCTAATCAAAATACAGAATAAAAAATAGGTAGCCGCTGTTCCAAAAATGTTGTCACGCAATAGATATGCGCCCAACATAGCAACTGCTCCTGATGAAAAACTATAAAGCCCTAACACACCCAACATTTTCACTGCTTTTTCGATGGGCATGTCAGTAGCAAAAAGCGCGAAACACGTTGATAAAAATATCCAACATAAGAGAGGGAGCTGACTGATGGCAAGCCGTATCAAGAGGGACTTGCCAAAAGAGATAGGGCTTAGCGATAGTAAATGTGCTGAAGAATCACCGCTGCTCTGAGACTGCACACTTAGAGCAGCCAAATAAGGAGCTACCAAAAGCACAACGAATGTTTGTGCAAGCGCAAAACATTCCGCAGATGAACCGAGTTTTGCGTGCGTTAACAATTGAAATGTTAACCACTGGAGAAAACTCGCAGTCCCAATACAAACGAAGAATGCATTTATATTGTGCAGCTTAGCCTTGATAACAGCGTTCATGGTTGCTACCTATAGCTGCGCTTATTCTTCTTGAAACGCGCGGCGAATCTGCATAAGCGCATCGGCAATGGAAACAAGATTCGGATTGATAACCAATGCCTGTTTATAAGCTGTGATCGCTTTACCTATGTCACCTAATCTGAGATAAACGTGTCCCATGCCTGCAAATGCTCCAAAATGATTCGGATTGAGTTTTATTGTCTGTTTACAGTCTGCCAGGGAATTTTTCCACTCTTCCAACATAAAATATGCAATCGCACGTTGGTTATAGCCCTCAGCGAAATTAGGTGCTGCTTGAATTACTTCGGTAAATTGTTCAACTGCCTCTGAAAAGTTCTCATTCTTTAGGGCTTTTTTTCCTGCTTTGAGCATTTTGTCCACAGATTCGTTTCCTGAGCGTGACCATACGTTCCACAACGCGATTTCAGTGTTAAGACATGCGCGCAGGTCATCATTCTTAAGGTTTTCCACTAATGCAGGAACTACGTTTAGGCTACCTATCAATCCGAGTGCGGTGGCTGCGGCACGCCCGGCCAATGGATCATCGCTTTGGAGATAGTCCACCAGATCGTTTTCAGAATATTTTGATGTGAGAAGTTCTTTAAGACTTTCCTGATCGGCTGCGTTTTTGAACATCTGTGCTGCTAATTCGGAAAATCCGTTGCGTGTTAGCATGGTTTCCTTCCTTATTGAATTTGATTATAGCACATTTTTGTAAAGAATGGCAATTCCAAAGTCTACTGGACTTGAATTTATTAGGAGCTATTTTTAATATATTTCCACCCATCAACAAGCACAGGAACCCCGCGGATGAAATTGATTGCAACAGCAATTGTGGCAATTATGAGGGTAGTCGTTGAGAAGATTTTCAAGAAGTCGGCATTAAGTTGCATCTTTTCAAAAACAGGCACGGCGGGGAGAAAGGTGAAGGAAAGTATCTTAGATACACCAGATAATGCGCGCGATGTACGTGAACTTGTTAACGCACGTGTCCAAGGGATAGTCATCATTTCAAAAGGCGTTTTTCCATCTGTCAGTGCAATACCACGGATTCCGTCAGTCAGAATTCCACGCGTCACCACTACAATAGGCATCCACAACGGAATGAAGTCAGTAATAAACGCAAAGTAAATCCAGAATACATTTTCGACGATCCTGTCAGCAGCAATATCAAAAACAGCGCCGAATGTAGAGGTTTGGTTATGTTTACGGGCAACAATACCGTCTACAGAATCAAGGATAAAAATGATAAGGATGGTTACAATGCACGCAATATCTATGTATGTGTGCTGTTTAAAGATGGCAATGACAATAAAAGTTAGAAAGAGGCGGAAAAGGGTTATTGCGTTTGCTGTCATGCTCGTTTATTCTCCAAGTAGTTTTCACACATGGTGATATTACGGTTTATGTTTCTTACTGCTTCACTACAGAATGTGTGAATGTGGTCTTTCCTCTGTAGGAGCGATCTCCGAATCGCGACCTTACTGCTTCACTACAGAATGTGTAAATAGCGTGTACTTTAGCAGTGTATTGCCTTTTTTCTGTATTTTAGCAGAATCTGTTTTGAATATCAAGATTTTTTCAGGGTTATTTAGTTTAGCGTTAACAAAATTGACTTGAGATGCCTATTGTGATATAATTCGGTTACTAAAAAATGCGGACAAAATAAAATAACTCAAGTTGCTACGGACAAGATTTCGAGATAGCGGACACTGCTTTTTACGAAAAAAACAAGGCATTTCCGCTGATACTTATGTTTTCTGTTATTAATCGGGGTTAGAAACCCCTCGGACAAGAGCATTCGCAAATAGGTGGCAACTTAGGTTAAAATAATACATAAATGGAAGTTTCGTGGATATGGATGAAATCAAATCAGAAATATGCGATATATTAAAAGGTGCAATCAGTGCTGCAATTGAGGTAGGGGAACTTCCGATACCGGACGTTCCTGAAATCCCTTTTTCTCCAACCAAAACACCTGAACATGGTGATATTGCTACCCCGATTGCGTTGGGATTGGCAAAAAGTGCAAAGATGGCACCACGGACAATAGCCGAAATAATTGTTAAACATGTTATTCAGAATAAACACCCGCGTATCCGTGATCTTGAAATCGCTGGACCGGGTTTTATTAATGTCTATCTCTCTAATGAGTGGTTATATGATACACTTAGGACAATTGTGGAGGCAACGGACGCTTACGGACGCAGTAAAGTAGGCGTTGGTAAGCAGATTCAAATTGAGTTTGTCAGTGCAAATCCGACAGGCCCACTTAACATTGTGAGTGGGCGCGCTGCAGCGGTTGGTGATACACTTGTCAACCTATTAAACGCTGTCGGTTATGAGGCTATCCGAGAGTTTTACGTCAACGATGCGGGTGGACAGGTTGAGCGACTCGGAGAATCAATTGATGTCCGCTATCGGCAAGCATTGGGAGAAGAAAACTTAGAAATTCCAGAGGGTGGTTATCAAGGGGAATATTTGCAAGAGTTCGCAGAGATGATCGTTGCCGAAGAGGCGGATGCATATCTAAAACTTAGCCAAGAAGAACGCGTTGCCCTTTTTCGAGATAAAGGAGTGGCACACTTACTTGGACAACAAGAAACTTCTTTGGAACGTTTTGGTGTTAACTTTGATGTATGGACAAGCGAAAAAGCAATCCGAGAGAGTGGAAAGCCTGATCAAATTGTAGACATGTTTCGTGAAAAGGGTTATCTCTACGAAGCAGAGGGGGCAACATGGTTTCGAATGACAGATTTTGGAGACGATAAGGATTGTGTCGTAATCCGTAGCAATGGTGAATATACCTATTTTGTTCCTGATGCAGCTTATCATTATGATAAATTTGATCGCGGATTTGATAAAGTAATTGACCTGCTTGGACCTGACCATCAAGGACATGTGACGAGATTAAAAAACTTTGTAAAAGCACTCGGTTTGGCAGATGACTGGTTGGAAATTGATATTATTCAACAGGTAAATCTTGTTGATTCAGATGGGACTCGACGGGATATGTCAAAACGGCAGGGACAATTTTTGACACTCGATTCACTCATTGACGAACTTGCGGATGCTGTAGGGGAAAGGTTTGCTGTGGATGTAGCACGATACTTTTTCTTGATGCGTGCAAACAATACACACCTGGATTTCAACCTTGAATTAGCAGTTACGCAAGCAAATGAAAACCCTGTTTTTTACATACAATATGCACACGCGAGGTGCTGTAGCATTTTCCAGCAAGGAGAAGAGCAACGGATTAAGGTAAAACCGATTGATGAAGTTTCTCTGGAGATGCTTACAGAACCATCTGAGCACGAACTGATTCGGAAATTGGCGGATTTTCCAGCAATTGTCCTGTCCAGTGCGGAGGAACGCGAAGCACACCGTGTTCCACATTATCTTCATGAATTAGCAGGTATGTTCCATCCATATTACAATCAGCATCGGGTACTTGATGCCTCAAATATGAAGCGGACTTATGCAAGACTCATCCTTATTCAAGGTGTGCGAACAGTGTTGGCAAATGGGTTGAGGTTGTTAGGTATTTCAGCACCAGAATCGATGTAACTTTAACGGAGATTTCTAAAATGGAAAAAAATTATAAAGAAATTGACAAAGCCCATGTGTGGCATCCACTGTTCCAACACCAACGTCTCGACGAAACGGATCTGTTGGTTTTTAAATCGGCACATGGCACAACTCTGATAGATGCAGAGGGAAATGAATACTTAGATGCGTATTCGGCACTGTGGAATGTCAATGTCGGTTACGGAAGACAAGAAATTGCAGATGCGGTTTATGCACAAATACAGGAATTGTGTTACTATCCACATGCACAGATTAATGTGCCTGCGACTGAATTAGCAGCGCAGTTGGCCGCTTGTCTTCCTGGCGATTTGAATCATGTCTATTTTTGCAATAGTGGGTCCGAAGCGAACGAAACCGCGATTAAAATTGCGCGTCAGTACGGTAGACAAACTTATCCTGGAGAGAATCGCTACAAAATAATAAGCAGATATCGTGGCTATCACGGATTTACTTATGGTGCGATGTCAGCAACGGGGCAGGCACGCAGACGGAAAGCGTTTGAACCGCTGGTACCTGGATTCCTTCATGCGACTCCACCCTATTGCTATAGGTGTCCGATCGGTTTAGACTATCAATCCTGTAATGATGCATGTGCAGATGAAATTGAACGGATAATCCAGTTGGAGGGTCCCGAAACCGTGATTGCAGTTATCGCTGAACCTATCATCGGTGGAGGCGGTGTGATTGTACCATCTGACGAGTATTTCCCCAAAATACGAAAAATCTGTGATGATTATGGGTTGTTGCTCATTCTTGATGAAGTTATTACGGGCTTCGGACGGACAGGAAAAATGTTTGCTTGTGAGCATTGGGACGTACAGCCAGACCTCATCACGCTTGCGAAGGGGTTGACAAGCGGCTACATTCCACTCGGCGCATGTGTCGCTTCCACTTCTGTATTCAACACATTTCTTGGGGATTCTGATGAAAATCGGGAATTTTCCCAAGTTTGTACGTATGGCGGACATCCTGTTGCCTGTGCTGCTGGTGTAGCAAATCTGAACATTTTACAATCAGAACGTCTCTGGGAAAACGCTGAAAAGGTCGGTGGTTATCTGCTTGAAAAACTAAAGACGTTAAAATCACTACCTATTGTTGGCGATGTGCGCGGTAAAGGTTTGATGCTTGCTGTAGAACTCATTCAAACCGATGGCTCACATCTTGAAACCGCAAAAACGAACCACATCGTGGGACAATTGAGAGAAAAAGGGATTATTGTTGGGAAAATCGGGCACGCTGTTGATGAACCTGAAAATATCATATATTTCGCGCCTCCGCTTATTCTTACTGAATCGGAAGCAGATAGGATTTTTAACACGTTACACCAGGTACTTATCCAATAGAAGTTTTAACTGATGCCGTTTGGCGATGGGAATCTTGTCTTGTTGTGTAGCGATGGCGAATTGAAGGGCACTGCTGCAAGCGCAATCGCGTTGTTCATCTGAGATTTTTGACACTAAATTCCGAACAGTCTTCTTAGATATTTCTACATTTGAACGAAGGTTATCCAAAATCATCTCAGTGGTAACGTTATCATGTTCAGGGTGCCAGCAATCGTAGTCGGTAGAACATGCAAGGACTGCGTAACAGATTTCAGCCTCGCGCGCAAGCTTGGCTTCCGGTGCTGCGGTCATGCCGATAATGTCAAAACCGAGGTGCCTGTAAACATTGGATTCTGCCTGTGTAGAAAACGCGGGGCCTTCCATACAGATATAGGTGCCGCCATTGTGGACGGTTGCGCCAACTTCTGTCGCAGCACTGTATAGAAGTGTGCTTAGGTGTGCGCAAAACGGGTGTGCAAGGCTAATGTGGGCGGCAATACCGTCACCGAAAAAAGTTGATTCTCGATTTTTGGTGTGGTCGTAAAGTTGATCCGGCACAACAAAGTGACGTGGTTCAATTTCTTGCTTGAGACTACCTACCGCGCTGACGGAGATGAGCCATTCTACACCTAACGATTTTAGGGCATAAATGTTGGCACGGACATTAATATCAGAAGGAAGGAGTGGGTGTCCTACACCATGACGCGGTAAAAAAGCTACTGGTCGTCCATCAAGATTACCGAGAATCAATTTATCACTCGGTTTGCCGAAAGAGGTTTCTATCTCGATTGTTTCAATGTCGGTCAAACCGTCCATTTGGTAAAATCCGCTACCACCGATTATGCCGATTTTGATATGCATCTATTTTTATTCTCCAAAGGAAAAGCAAAAAAGAATTGTGCTTTTGATTAATTATGCCATTGCTACAATATGGAAATTGGGTGCTTGAAGGAAGATCAAGTTCAGCTGTTGCGACTTACATCAGGATAAAGGAACTTGATCTAATTTTTGATTTGGGCAGGTGCCCAATACATTTTATCGGGACGAACCATGTTTTTATTTCACATTTCCATCTTGATCACTATTTTGGATTACCCATCTATATAAGTCAACGTTGGCTTGCTGGAATACCGCCAGGAAATATCTTCGTTCCGTTAAGCGGGTTCAAGCAATTGAAGAACATCCTTGACAAGATTTCTACGTTAGATGGGGGGCGAAATTGGGGTTATCAACTTACACCAGTAGAAGCGGGTGATTCTATTTCGTTTCGGCAAAATTTAATTGCCCACATTCTACCGGGGAACCACAGTGTTCCGGCTGTATCTTATCTGATTTGTGAAGTTCGCAAAAAACTGAAACCCGAATACCACGATTTATCAAGTAGAGAAATTGTGGCACTCAAGCGTTCAGGTGTTGAAATTACATACGAGGTACAGTTGCCTTTAGTTGCTTATTTAGGTGATACATGCGGCATAACGCTTGACGCGCACCCACTTCTCACCCAGTGTAAACTGCTGATTTGTGAATGTACCTTTATTACACCTGAACATCGTGAGCGGGCTAAGAAAACGAAACATTTGCACCTGGAGATGTTACCGTCTCTGTTAGAACATTTTGAGAGCGAATGTATTGTCTTACATCACTTCTCGCGCCGTTATACACATGAGTTAATCCAGCAAGAAGTTTTCAAAAGATTGCCGACTGCAGAACATTCTCGTGTTCATTTATTTTTGTGACAATGCGTTTATTGTCACAAAAATAAATGATGGATTTGCTGCGTACTCTTTTTCACTTACTTTAAAGATATAGTGAAACCTATAATTATAACCTAAGTTGCTACGGACAAGATTTCGAGATGGCGGACACTGCTTTTTACTAAAAAACAAGGTATTTCCGCTGATACTTATGTTTTCTGTTATACATCGGGGTTAGAAACCCCTCGGACAAGAGCATTCGCAATAGGTGGCAACTTGGGTTAGGTATAGTGAACATATAATTAATGGGACACTCTGTAGCGCAAACTGTTTGAAGTTTAAGAAAATAAATCGGTAATGTGGCGAGGTTAGGAAACCTCACCAGCAGGCGGGTACACCTGCATTGGACAGAAAATTACCGAATAAATAAATTAATCTTTATTTATAGTAAAACCTACAATTAATGGGACACTCTGTAGCGCAAACTAAATAAATATTTCGGTAATTTCTTTAGTCCTGTAGGGACGATATGTTTATAGAAAAACGTTGAACAACGCCTCTTCAGTCCCGTAGGGACGATATGTAAAAATATGTCGTTGGCGGACACATATCGTCCCTACGGGACTAAGGGGATGAGGTCGTCCGCGCTGCTATAAACATATCGTCCCTACGGGACTAAAGATCACTTAAAATGTTCCGAATATGCATAATGAAAAATTACCGAATAAATAAATTAATCTTCATACAGTTTGTGCTACAACCTCTATTGTCCGTAATGTTCCAAAATAGATTTATCAAAGTGTCCCAATAATTTCAAAGTTCACTTTAGTTTGCGTCTCATAGAGTACAAACTAACAGTTTGTGCTATCCCTTCTGTTCAACCTTCACAGAAGTTTCAATCACCAAAATCTTTAATTTTTTACGACAGGATATGAGTTTGGGTCTTGATCCGAGGTGCCACTTTCCTGTTCCTCATAGAACTTATAACCGTCTTGGTCTTGGTCAAGTTCATACTGACGGATAATTTGCTCCGCTTCTCGGAAGTAGGGAGTGTCACCTTTGGTGAGGCTCATATATGTCTTGAATCCTTTGTAAGCGGAACCAAATTCACGAATAGCGCGATAGCAAACTGCTTGTTGATATATAGATTCATTGAGCCAAGTGGATTGTGGTGCCTCTTCAAGCAGATTGTCATAAGCTTGAATTGCACGTTCGTATTGACCACTTTGCTGGTAAAGTGCACCAACTTGGTATAGCGCATCAGAAACAGCAAACTTTTTGTGTGAAAGATCGCGTATTAACTCCTTATACGTTTCGATAGCGTATGGATAGTGGCGGAGTTTTTTCCAGTTCCGTGCGATTTGTTGATAAAGCTGAACAACAAGTTCGACTTTTCCCATCAGCCATTTTTCGGATGGCCGCACATATCTCCCAAGTTTTTCAAATTCTTGTGCTTTTTTGCTCCTGTAACGCCGAATTTCATCTTGGTACTTTTTGATGTCAGTTAAGAGATCTTTAGCCTCGATCAATTTACTTTTTACCTGTTGAGCTTCAAAAGTGTCAGGAAATTTATCGTTAACTGCTATAAAAGCACCCCAACCACCAGAATTCGTGTAATCATACAATTTGTAAAAATAGATGTTTCCCACTTGAAATTGCGCTTGTGGTGCTTGAGGATGCTCTGCAAATTCCTTGGCCATTCTCTCAAAAGTTGTGATGGCTTCGGGAAAATTTTCTAATGTTTCATACGCCTGGGCAACCTTATAGAGCGACTTTGCGGCAATATCATAGGTTTCATCACTTTTTTCAATGTCATAAAGGGCTTTATAGTTTTGATAATTCGCGAGTTCCTGCGCAATTAATTCACGGTTCTTGCGAATATTCGAAAGGCTACTTTTTGCTTCACTTGCATAGTATCCTGTTGGATCAAGTTCAATAATTGCTTGATAATGCTCATTTGCTTTATCCCACTCATAATGCTTCTTGTAGATTTTTGCGATTTGATAGTGGGCTCGCTGAGCGTATTTTCCTTTAACGTCTTTTGCAATGACTTCAAGGTAAAGGGACATCGCTCTATCATAAGCTTTTTGCTGCCTGGCGCGTATCTTCCGTTTTTCTTCTGGGTCATCTGACCGGGTAGAAACGGCTTCTGCTTCATCAAAGGCATTATCAGCGTTTTGAATTTTCGCACTCAGTGGTACGATGTCAACGCCGCCTACGCAACCGATATATGTTATCGCAAACATGCCGAGTATGAGAATAATAAGATAGCTTCGGTTTATGCTTAGAACGAAATCAAGGGTGTAACGGGTCATCGTTGTTAGTCCTCCTCAGGAATGATAATGAAAACCTACCAGTATATAAGTTAATAAAGTTTACTGGTTTGTGATTATAGTTTTAGTATAGCAGCTACACAAAAATTGTCAAGAAAAAAGTACTGTTTTATAATTTTTAGTAAGTGACGGAGTCATTTTTTTACTGTGCAACAAACCTGTTGACAAATCAGCGTAAAATTTATACAATGATTTAACAGCAAACTTATAGTAGATTGTATTTCCTTTTATAAACCTTGATTATAGAGTACGGAGGCGAATATGGCAAACGCAGATTATAAAATTGGCGTTGTAGGTGTCGGCAGAATGGGAGCGAACATCGCCCGACACCTTAATGACGAAGGGTTTAAAGTGGTTGTTGTATCCGATGTGGCAAGTGAACGGGCACAGGAATTGGCGACAGAACTTGGGGCAACGGCTGCAGATAAATTAGCACAGGTCACTGAACTTGCAGATTACATCATTACTGTTGTGACAGATGACGATGCAATGCGGCAGATTTATTCCGATGATGCAGATGATAGTTTGCTTAAGGGAGCATCAGGAAAAGTATTTATTAATTGTGCTACAATTAGCCCACAAGTTCATGTAGATATTGAAAGTCTTGCAGAGAAACATGGTGCGAAAAGTCTTGAGGGGTGTATGGCGAGCAGCATTACACAGGCGCGCGAAGGCACACTTTATTTAATGTGTGGTGGTAAAAAAGAGACTTTTGACAAAGCGCGCACAATTTTGGATTCAATGAGTGTTTCCCTCCGTTATATCGGCGAAGCAGGCAAGGCTGCGCAAGTAAAAGCATTGGTCAACATGGTGATGAACATCAACACTGCGGGGCTCGCGGAAGGACTCGGATTAGGGGCTGCGCTTGGTCTGGATTTGGAAATGTTGCAGGAAGTGTTCGCACAAACTGGCGCAAACTCTCGCGTCTTAGAGACAGACGGTGAGGACATGCAGATACGCGATCATGAATGTTATTTTTCAGCTGCCCATGCCTCAAAAGATTCGGGGATCGCGCTTGACCTTGCGGATGATGCGGGCATTGCACTTCCACTGGCGCAAGCAACGAAAGATCAGTATGATCAGATGATTGAACTTGGCTTGGGTGATTTAGATAAGTCTGGTGTTGCAGAGTTAACATTCCCCGGGCGTGGAAAAAACGCATAATGAGGTGCTGACGTGATTCCATGTAGTGAATTGCGTTCGAAACTGACTAATGTCGAAAACCACAAAAGAAGCAATACTAAGAGGGGTAATCCTTGCAGGAGGTTTAGGTACCCGTTTATATCCGCTGACGAAGGTTACCAGCAAACATCTGCTGCCTGTTGGTAATGAACCGATGGTTTTTCACTGTGTCAGACAACTTACAGAAGCAGGAATCACCGATATTCTTATTGTTACAAATCCAGGTTACGTAGGGGATTTTGTAAACGCGTTGGGGAGTGGAAAAGATTTCGGGTGCGAATTCACCTATAAAGTGCAGGAGGAAGCGAAAGGTATTGCCAATGCTCTTGCCTTAGCTGAAGGGTTCGCTGCAGGAGGTAGAATAGCAGTCTTATTGGGAGACAATATTTTTGAGTCCTCAATTCAACAAGCCGTTTCTGATTTTCACGCACAACAAACAGGTGCCCGTGTTCTTCTGAAGAAAGTTGATGACCCAGAACGTTATGGGGTGGCAACCTTAAATGCGAATCGAATTGTAGAAATTGAAGAAAAACCGGAGCAACCCAAAAGTAATTACGCGGTAGTGGGTATCTATTTTTACGACTCAATCGTATTTGATGTCATCCGGACAATTGAACCGTCGGCACGTGGGGAATACGAAATTACTGCGGTTAACAATGTTTATATTAATCGCGGACAACTTGAATATAGTTTTTTACAGGGTGAATGGATTGATGCGGGCACCTTTGATTCTCTTGCTGAAGCACATCAGATTCTTTTAAATCGGAAGGAGTCGCATTGAACGCTACACAAAAACCATATCTATCAATTGTTGTCCCGGTTTACAACGAGGCGGAAAACGTAGTTCCACTGTATAAGAAGATTCGGGCGGTATGTGAGTCAATTGGTAAAACGTATGAAGTGCTTTTTGTAGACGACGGGAGTCATGATAACACCTTTGAGGTGCTTTCTAAATTGCGTAATCAGGAACCGCACTTAGCTGTAATCCGATTTCAAGAGAATGCTGGTCAGACAGCTGCGATGGCAGCGGGTTTTGAATTCGCCCAAGGCGAGCGTATTATCAGCATGGATGGTGATTTGCAAAATGACCCTGCAGATATTCCGAATCTACTTGAAAAACTTGACGAAGATTATGATCTGGTATGTGGATGGCGAAAAGAACGGCAGGACAAATTTTGGACAAGGCGAGTTCCCTCTGTCGTTGCTAATTGGATAATTAGTAAGGTGACAGGCGTTGCGATTCATGACAACGGTTGTTCCCTCAAAGCATACCGAGCTGAAATTATCAAACAGGTGCCCCTTTATGGAGAGATGCATCGGTTCATCCCAGCTATGTCTACGGTTGTCGGTGCGCGTATTGCAGAAATTGTTGTGAAGCATCACCCGCGTCGTTTCGGGACAAGTAAATATGGTCTGGGTAGAATTTGGCGTGTTTTATTAGATATTTTAGCATTTAAGTTGATTCTCTCTGTTTTTGCGCGGCATGCTAATCTAAATGAACAGACACTCACGCAACACACATATCACAACCAAATGAAAGCGAAATTTAATGTCTTTCGAGTCGCTGCGTTTCTAAGTCTTCCTTTCTTTATTATCGGGGGACTTCTGATCAATATTGCTACTATTGCTGCTGTCAGTTGCCTTGGATTAGGGACCTCTCTGATAGGAATTAGCTTGATAACAGGATGGTCACTTGCTAAAGCACAACGTGAAGCTGCGGATTTAAGCCCCCTCGCCTCTTTTTTTATTTATGGTTGTGCAAGGCGTCCTATTCGATATTTCGGTCCTTCCGGTGCAGTTTTATTTGCATTGGGTGGTATTCTAACGATAGGATTTCCAAACGTTGGACCTATTCTGATAAATATTGGTATTATGATATTTTGTTGCGGTTTGTTTGGCGAGACTATTACCTATGCAAATGCTAAACGTGTAGTAGATTACACAGTTGAGATTTTTTTGAACACTAAGGACAGTGTAAAACGCTTTGAAGATGTTTCTTGATAAATGGCGAACCGAATTTCCGGTTATCCAATCTTATGTTTATATGAACCATGCTGGTGTTGCCCCTTTATCAAATCGGGTGAGGAATGCCATGATTGGCTTTGCAGAAGATGCCACAGTGAACGGTGCTGTGAACGTTGAATCCTGGGTTGAAACGATTGAAAGCTGTCGGTCAGTTGCAGCGCAGCTGATCAATGCTGATGCAACGGAAATAGCGTTTATGAAAAATACAACGCAAGGCATACTCATCGCAGCAAACGGCATTGATTGGCGAGCAGGTGATAACGTTGTTACCACTGCTGTCGAATTCCCAGCGAATGTTTATCCCTGGTGGAGTTTGAAGGAACGCTATGGCGTTGAAACACGCATGGTGCCTGAGCGCGAAGGGCGTATTTATCTTGAAGATATTGTAGCCGCACTTGATGAGCGTACACGGGTCGTAACAATTAGTCATGTGGAATTTGCGTCTGGTTTCCGAAACGACATCAAGTCAATTGGCGAGATGTGTCGCGAACGCGATATCTGGTTTGTCGTGGATGCAATCCAAAGCCTCGGTGCGATTGAAGTAGATGTGAAGTCAAGCCATGTTGATATCCTCGCGGCAGACGGACACAAGTGGCTGCTGGCACCAGAGGGCGCGGCGATTTTTTATTGTGCTAATGACAAACTGGAACGCCTTATTAATACCAACGTTGGATGGGCAAGTGTTGTGAATCCTCGCGAATTTCTTGATTATGACCTCACACAGAAACCGGATGCTACACGTTTTGAAGAGGGGTCTTATAATAGCATCGGTTTATATGGACTCAAGGCTGCGATTGAACTATTACTTGAAATTGGTGTTTCGAACATTGAGAACTATATTTTGGAACTTACAGCAGGCTTAATTAAGGGATTGGACTCCAAAGGGTATCGCGTCATCACCCCTCAGTCGGATTCTGAACGCGCAGGGATCGTGGTTTTTGAAAGCGATCACCATACACCTGCTGAACTCTATGCGCTGCTCAATGAACGGAACATAATTACTGCCGAGCGTGGGAGTGGTGTGAGAGTCTCGCCGCATTTCTATAATACAGAAGCGGAAATTGCAGATTTGCTTGGAGTTCTCCCTGAACAGTAAGAAACAATAGACATTATAATGATTTAAGTTGAATTAAGGTTTACCGAGCGTCTCGGACCTCTTGAGTTCCATAGGAACGCTATGTTTATAGAAAAAATTATCAACACCTCTTGAGTTCCGTAGGAACGACATATCAACTGCCAATGTGCTGCGAAAACATTTCGTCCCTACGGGACTAAGAGAGTAGGGATAGCACGAGCTACTATAAACATATCGTCCCTACGGGACTGAAGAGCAGGACACACATTCGGAAAATCCTTAAATTGACACATAAGGACAGAACACAGCGAAACCCGACGGACGAACTTTAGATTTTATAAAAGACCGATTACAATTCACAATTAAAAAGTTATAATGTCTAATTGCTACCGTATGATTTTTGATGGATAATTAAGAATTGATGATATATACATATAAGAAAACTCAAATTCAAAAAGTGAAATGTTGGCACTGGTTTATTGCAGCTTTTTTGGTAGTTTTTGTTGGTTGTACATTTCCTGGTGGCAAACAAAAAACTAACCGTATTCGGTTTGCCATTCAAAATACACTTGCAATTGATCGAGAAAACGTTCCAATTGTACTCACCATAGAGCAGCTTCAAAAGGTCAGTGCAGATTTTTCCCTTAATGCATATTCTGTTGTTACTGGTAAGGCACCACGGGAGGCAATGATCCCTGCCCAAGCGGATGACTTAGACTATGATGGCGAACGTGACCAATTAGTTTTTCTTTTAGATCTTGCCGCTGAGGAGACGAAAGAGATTTCAGTGCTTTACGATCCAAATGTTAAGGCGACATTTACGCTTGATGTGAAAAAACAGACGCGTGCAGGTATTTTCCCTAAACTAAATGCTATGGCGGCGATAGAATCCGATTTAATAGCCTATCTGTTGAAACCGAGCGGCGCTGTAGTTGCGTATGGCAAAAAACGAAAAGAACTTTTCAGCGTTGATAAGATGTATTTGGTGGAATTAGAGGGTAACAGCCCGATTTCGCCAGATTTTAGACGGCATTTTGAAAGGATCCAGATTTCACTGACCCAAAATCTGCAGGCGTTAAAAATAGAAGTTGAAAAACCTGAACAAAGGTGGGTAATGCACGACTTGGAGAATCAGGAGGATTACTTTATCCGAAAATCTGAGGAGCAGCTCAATTTTTCCAAATCAATTGGCTTGTCCCTGAATGCACTTCTTGACCCAGAAAACACTACAATGGTCCTGTTGACGCCTCAGGATGAATTGGTCGGATGTGGTGGATTTGCACTATGGCATAAAGAAAAAACGGAATTGATTCCACTGCCAAATGAAGGAGATTATGTTCGGATTCTCGCCGATGGCGGTATGCGTTCGGTCGTTCAACGAATACTGCCGAGCTGGAACATTAACGGTCAGACATATCAACTTACGTCAACAACTTTTATTTATGGTGGAAATCCGTGGATTGAACACTTTATCCAATTAGATAGAGAATTACCTGCCGATTACGCTATCGTCGTAGGTATTCCTAAACTTACTGACTCATCAGGGAGCGATGAAGAACACGGTTTGTTGTGGAGTTGGGGGACAGACCCTGATGGAACATATCCGCTTGGCGTAGCATTAATTTATCCAATAGCACAGGCGAGCAGTTTGATCGACACAGACGCATCTCGTTTGTCTATTGTTCTAAATCCTGATGATGAAGGGCGGATCAATTATCGGGCATTGGCTATATGGGAAGGTGGCATTAATGGGATAGAAACCCAATCAGAATTTTTGCAACATCTCCAAATTATGACAACAACGATGGAAAATCCACCAACAATCAAATTTTTACCTTTAGAGGAAGGGAAAAAGTAAGACTTTTTATTTCAAGATTATGCTTATCAAAGAGGAGTGTCTAAAACTTATTGCATCGCAGCGAACAGACGAAATCGTTATAACCACGATGGGGATGAGCGTGCCGTGGGCTAAAATATCAACGCATCCATTGGACTACGCCTCTGTTGGAAGTGCGATGGGACACGCTGCGGATTTCGCACTCGGTATTGCGCTCGCAAAACCTGAAAAGAAGGTTGTCGTGCTTAACGGGGATGGGAGTATGCTGATGTGTTTAGGTACACTCGCAACGATTACAGGTTTGCAAAAACCACCTGCGAACTATCTTCTTTTTGTCTGTGATAATGGCACTTATGAGGTTACTGGAAATCAACCTGTTCCGCGAAATGCTGACTTTAGTTGGACAACAATTGCGAAGGGGACAGGTTTTGAGCAAGTTTATGAATTTGATGATATAGAGACACTTGAAACCGCTCTCCCAAAAATTTGGAACCAAGAGGGTCCAATTTTTGTGAGTCTAAAGATAGCAAAAGCCCATGAACCACCACCTGACCGATGGGGAGGTTTTCCATATCCATATTTGCAAGAGTCGCTTGCGACATCAACACATAAGTTGCGAAAGACACTTGAAGATCAATAGCAGTAATTTCAAGGAATTTCATTATGGCACAAAAATTAGAAACTCGTCGAATGGGACGGACTGAGATGCGCCCGAATGCTTTAGCACTTGGTGCAGCATGGTTGTCCTCAAAACCGGATGAAGAGGTTATTAGTGCAATCAGAAAAGCAATTGGACTCGGTATCAACTATATTGACACCTACCCTGGACACAGGGAGCATCTTTGGGGTGAAGCACTTTCTGACGGTTTGAGAGAAAAAGTGTATCTGCAGGCAAAAGTCGGCACACACCCTGAACGTAGGAAAGATTTCTCCGCAGACGGCACACGGTGGAGTGTGACAAATAGTCTTAAAGACATGCAAACAGACTATCTTGATGCAGTGTTGATCCATGACCCGTTGGATATGAAAAGTGTATTAGATAAAGGACGCGCTTTGGATACGCTTCTGGAGATGAAAGACGAAGGCTTAATCCGACATATCGGTGCGGGGGTGCGCTCTCACGATTTTCACAAGCAACTGATCGAAACAGGGCATATAGATATTATTCTCACCTTTTTGGATTACACATTGTTATCGCAATCTGTGGCGGAAACCACGTTACCATTAGCACGCGAACACGATGTCGGTATTATCCTTGCGAGTCCTTTAGGGATGGGGAGCCTTACTGGTGCGGAACCGAACGTTGAAGATGAACGGAGACGTAATCCTGATGCTGAACCCAAGGCTTATGCGATGTGGAAATGGTGTCAGGAACGCGATGTAAATATCCGTCACTTGGCAATGCAGTTTTGCCTCGCTGCACCAATAGATGGTGTTGTGATGTTCGGTCCTGCTGACAAAGCACAGGTGGAAGATGGGTTTGAAGCTGCAACGGCAGACATACCGGAAGAAATATGGGAAGCGTTTGAAACGGAATTTGGTATCAAACGCGGGATGTAGTTATTCTTTTTTCAATCCCGGATTACACAAAATTAACGCGGATACAAGGAAAAGTCTCACAGCAAAGTTGTGGACTTCATACTTTTTGTGCTACCATGCTTGCAAGAATACCGAGAATTCTGTCACATCGTTCAAGCATATAAGTTTCCATGTCAATGTGGAGTCGCTTGCCTTCCAATTTGAGGAAGAGCCAATGCGTCCCCGTTGTGGTAGCCCCATAAACACGTGAAATGTCGTTCTCTTGTTCGGTATTAAAGCGTTGCGCAGCGATCATCTCCGCTACGCATTGCCCGAGGCCTGTTATGAGGTCGTCTTTCTTAGCTTCAACAAGGATAATAACAGGAGATTCCAAATAGTACTGGTTTGGAGATAGACTCACCAAAAAATCACACACACCAGTCAAATCATTTTCAGTGTCAACATTAAAATCAATACCCGAAAAGAGACTAATACGGTGCTCAAAATGTTCTCGGAGTTCAACAAGTATATCGGCGACAATCATTTCTGACTTTGCCTTCTCTGTACCTATTGCAACGGCTAACGGGACCTTCTTTGCCAACGCCTTGATGAGTTCCGAACTCGGCTCCACCAACTCTGTTTCGGCAAAGATACCTATAGACTGAACTATTTCTAATTGAAACGTTTTTTGTGCTGCTTGTAAAGTGAAATTGCTATAAGCCATGTGTTGAGTCCTCCATGCGGTCTCGATATCCACCTTCACACATTGAAAGATAGGTAGATACAGAAACAGAATCACACTTTATGCTTTCACACCTACCGCCAATTCTGATGCAAACTGTTTTACTGCAGTAAGCAATTTTGATTCGTCATCCTTATGTTTTTCAATCACATTGATAATAGCACTCCCCACAATAACGCCATCAGCGACTACTGCAACCTGTTTTGCTTGCTCAGGGGTGGACACACCGAAACCGACGCTGATCGGTTTCGGTGTGTGCTTGCGGAGTTCTGTTATCATCGGTGCTACTTCGTTTGATAACGTTGCCCGAACCCCTGTTACGCCAGTTAACGAAACACAATAGACAAATCCAGTACTGACTGATGCGATACTTTGCATCCGTTCTGATGGACTTGTCGGCGCAACAAGGAAGATAGTAGCGAGGTTATGTTGTGGTGCAACTTGTAAAAGTGGTTGTGCTTCCTCTGGCGGTAGGTCTGGTACGATTATTCCATCAACGCCTGCATCTTGTGCTGCTTGGCAAAATGTTGATTCCCCCATACTAAAGATCGGATTATAGTAACTCATCAACGCGATGGGAATGTCTGTTTGCTGGCGGAGTGTTTTCACTATCTCAAGAATCTGTTGGAGAGAGATTTGATGTTTAAGTGCACGTTCGCTGGCACGTTGAATAGTCGGCCCGTCTGCTATTGGGTCGGAGAAGGGGACACCGAGTTCTATGAGGTCAGCACCTGCTTGTTCAAGCGTAAGGAGGAGTTTCGCGGTTAACTCAGGTGTTGGGTCTCCTGCACAGAGATACGGCATAAATGCGCTGACACCTTGCTGTCGGAGTTGCTGAAATTTTTTGTCAATTCGATTCATTATGTATGATTGTGTTTCGACTTTCTGATATTGAGTTTTCTCTATTATACGCTGTCCGAATTGAAATGTCAAGATAAGTTTTGAATAGTGTAAATCTGAAATCAGCATCAAAACATCTTGGATTACTCAGGTCCCTCTTTTTCTTCCAGGTCCGTTAAATCTTCAACCTCAGCGATATCCGCCAACATGCGAGAATATTTGCGTAACTCCACCTGCAGTGCAGCCAATTCGTCACGGAAAATGGCACGTTCAGTCTTGTCTTCAAAGTCGCCTGCCAAACTTTTTCATACATAAATCTAACACGCTATCATTTTGATGTCAATTCAATTTTGTAATCGGGTGTGTAAAGTTTTCGGACGAAGGATTTTGTTGGTTGCGTTTCGCTTCGTCCTCCCCGATGGGCACCTTCAATTAGGACGTTTCACGTCACAATTAGGACGTTTCACGTCACATTTAGGACGTATTTCACGTCACAATTAGGCGTTTTGCACGTCCTAGTGACGTGCAGAAGTCAATCAGGACAAGGATTGTGACGTGATTTTCAGCTTTTTTTATTTTTCTTCTCTTTGTTCTTTAGAAATTTTGCCTATATTGAGACCATTACTTGATTATGTGATAATAATATTAACATAAATAGATTGGTTTGTCAAGTTAAATTCCTAAAAGATAATCAGTGCCAAAACTTTACAAACCCTTGTAATCTCATTACCACTGAAGAATGACTAAACTTTTATACTTGATTTGCGTCAAAATTGCCGATATACTTTATCAAAAAATTTAACGAAAATTTATGCTGAACTTTTACAATTCGTTATTGTCAAAAAAATTTAAAGGCTTGTTTAAGCAGGACTTACGTAATTTTGACCCGTATGCCACTCTGTCCGATGGAGCGTGGTAAAAAACAGAGACGTTTTTGTGGCACAACCTAACAGGTTATGCTACAAAAGAACAGCATACGTAAGTCCTATTAAGATTACAATCTTCCATGATATAAGTTTTAAGGAGATGCTAATGCTTCGATGGGGAATTGGGTTTACGTTTATCCTGTTTAGTCTTCAGTTTATGGTAATTCTTTGTGCGGATGCACAAGAGCCAACAGAAATTGACCTGTCTCAACCGTTAACACTTGAACAGTGTATTCAAATGGGGTTAGAAAAAGCAACGAGTATGCGAAATGCACGGTTGAGTCTTGCTATTCAGGAGTTACGTTTAAAAAATGCACGTGCCGGTTATTTTCCGACAATTACTTCTTCTGGTCGATATGATTTCTCTGACCGTTTAGATTTCGGTTTTGAACGAGAAAACTACGATTTAGGATTGACAGGACGTTATACGCTTTGGGATAATGGACAACGTGAAGTAAATTACGCACAGGCAAAAGAGAGTTTGAGAGTTACAACGAACCGAAATGAGGGAATTAAACAGGGTTTAATCCTACAGATTACACAAGCGTACTATGACGTCCTTAAAGATACAGAACTCGTTAAGGTGAGTGAAGATGTATTAGAGCGATCCAGAGATAATACAAAACAGATCCAAGCTTTAGAGGAAGCAGGTGTACTTATCCCCGCAGATGTTGCTACTGCAAGAGTCCGTGAAACAAGTGACGAATTGGGATTACTCAATAGTCAAAATTCGCTCCAGATATCACAAGCGACTTTACCACGTCTTATGGGCTTAGACCCTGGACTGCTAATTACCGTAGCAGTAGATGAATCCTTCCAATTGTATCTGGAGCGTGGAACTATTGAGAAGATAGACATCACTGTTGAAGAAGCGATACAGATAGCGCTTGAAAATCGCCCAGAATTTAAGGAAACTGAAGCACAAATTAAACAACAAGAAGGGAGTTTGACACTTTCAAAATTACGACGTTGGCCGCAGTTGAGCGCAAACGTAAATTATAACGTCAACCTTGATGATTACCTTCATGAACGTCAAAATTTTTCGGATTTTCGGAGTTGGAGTGTTGGTGCATCACTCAACTTTACACTTTTTGATGGTGGTATCTTGGGTAATCGCGTCAAGGAACTTAATATGCAGTTGGAACAAACACGCGAAAATGCAAGCGACTTGGAACGCTCCGTTGCGCTTGGGGTACGACAAAGTTATCTGAACCTAAAACGTAGCGAAGCCGCCGTAGAAATCTCTAATACACAAGTAGTTAACGCTAAACTCAGTTTAGATGTTGTTCAAGGGCGCCTTAAAGTCGGAAAAGCGATTCCACTTGAGGCGCTTGACGCACAAACAAGTTACGCGCAAGCATTGACAAATCGGGTGAATACATTTTACGATTATAAAATTGCGCGAACACGCTTACAGGATGCAATGGGGGTCCTAGAGTAATTATGAAGATCGGCAAAAAATGGGTGATTATCGGCATAGGTACTATTATTGTCATTGCGGTAGCGATAATAGGTGCAACCCGAATGAACTTTGGACAGCAGAAAGAAGATGACGAAGATAAGCGCGAGGTTGTCCGCCGCGGACAATTCCTTGTAAAAGTCCAAGAATCTGGTACCCTTCGCTCCTTTATTGAAGTAGATGTCCGGTCGAACGTAGAGGGTGAAATAAAGGAAATTTTCGTTGAGGAGAGTGACAGAGTTGAAGAGGAAGATCGACTCCTCAAAATTGACGATGAGCAGATTTTAGAGGATATGAAGCAAGCAAAGGCAAACCGAGATGCGCGAAACGCTGAACGTGAACAAGCAGACCTTCGCATAAAGATTGCTGAGCAACGCGAAAAAAGTGACCTGCTGCATGCACAAAATTCTGTCGCTAAAGCTGAGGCTAACCTCCAATCCTTTGCCGCGAACAAACAACAACGCATTACTGAAGCGGAAACCCTCGTTGCAACTACGCAGAACTTGCTGGACCGAGACCAAATCTCACTGAAGCGGGCGGAAATCTCTCTAACACAAGCAAATTTAACACTTGATCGGGCAAAGGCAAGTGTCACATCCGCAAAAATTACCTTTGAGACAACCCAGTCCGAACACGAACGTAACAAAGAATTATTTGAAAAGGAATTAATTTCCAAGCAAACATTAGAGCAATCCCAAAAACAACTCGCTTCGACTAAATCCCAATATGAAACTGCACAGAAAGCGGTTGAATCCCAAAATGAAACAATTAAATCCGAAGAAGAAAACATCAAGCGAGAGAAAGTGGCAATTCAGAGTCGAGAAGCAACACTTGCCCTCAATAAAAAGAACGTTGAAACAGTCAAAGAATCTCAGGATGCACAGCAAAAGCAATTGAAAGCAGATTTAGAAAACGCACACACCCGCCTCAAACAAACTGAAGATACCACTGAGGAAGAGAAAGATCTCACAAAACATGCGAAAGTTAGCGCAGAAGCGAATCTGCTGCAAGCGGAAAGCCGTTTTAAATCTCAGCAGGATCGCTACGAGTGGACAACGGTTAAAGCACCGATGTCTGGCACAATTACACGTATTTCTGTAGAAGAGGGGGAGATTATCACTTCAGGACGGTCAGCATTTTCACGAGGGGAAGCAATCATGCGCATCGCTGACCTTTCACAGATGATTGTCAAAACCCAAATCAATCAGGTCGAAATCGGCAGGATAAAAGAGGAACAACGCGTAGAAATACGTGTGGATAGTTTTCGCAATAAAATTTTTAATGGGAAAGTGAGCGAAATTTCACCAAGCTCTACCCCACGCGGTCAAGGCGGCGGCGGTGTGATTACCTTTGAGGTTGACATAGAAGTCGAGATACCAGATCAAGAAGAATTTAAACTACTGCCCGGCATGTCTGCGGATGTAGATATTATTGTCTTTGAAAAGCCTGATATTCTTCAGATTCCGATTGCAGCGGTTTTAAGTCCGGAAGTGTTTACTGTAAAAGCCACAGTAAATTCAAACGATCTTGGACAGTTTAAGCAAGGACAAAAACTAAAAGTCCAAAACCTTATCGGCAAGCAGTTTGGTGGACAAGTTACAAAGATTTCCCCATCGGAAACACGCGGCAATCTTGAAATTTTGTTTGACGAACCCCCGAAAGGTATGCGTCCCGGCCCGACAGAAATCGCTATTGTAATTTCTGAAAATAAACGAATAACCAAAATAGAAGCGGAAATTAGGAGTGAACGTCAGCATTTTGTTAAGCTCGACACAGGCGAACCTCAAAAAAATAAAAACGGTGAAAAAGGTGTTAAAACGCATATTAAAGTTGGTAGACGCAACAAAACACACTTTGAAATTACCCACGGTCTAAAGGAAGGTGATCGCGTCTTTGTACCTTCTATGATGGAATTGACAAAGGGAGAAGAAAATAAGAATAACAGATAATGGGTGGATATGGCAGGTTAGATACTTATACCATTTCTAAAAAATATAGCCGTGGTAACATAATTGAGGGGTGTGCATAAATAATTCCGATGTTAAATATGCGCTTAAAGGTAGTAGGCACACGCCGTGTGCTGTCCACAAGTTTAAAGAGGCGCAATGAATTGCGCGACTACAAACAGCACTTTGTG
>JAPPES010000152.1 GCA_028824125.1 Candidatus Poribacteria bacterium | reverse complement strand
TAGAGCAAATCCCATCGATTTAGAAGTCCTTTAATAGGTGGCAACTTAGGTTATTAAAAATGGCGTCTGTGTATCTAAAAACACATGCAAACCAAAAAACATAAGAGTCCCAAAGATTATTGGACTTCGCTTTACGATTTTCTGAAGCAGTAAAGTGTATAAAATACTTACAACGATTCATTGAAGCGTCTGAAATAATCCTCTTCATTATCAGATGAAATTTCCGTAGATTTTTCATTTTTGGAAAAAAACAGACTCAAACTCATCTTCAGCCAGCAGTTTGTCAATTGTTGCACAGATAGTTTTTTTACAGCGTATCTCATAAATATTTTAATGACATACGTATGCAAGCAAGAAGGACAAACCCTAAATAATTTTCGGCATGATATTCCCACCGCACGACCAACCGCCGGAAGTCTTCACACCAACTGAAAAAACGCTCCACTTTGAAACGGCGTTTATATCAACGGAGACGACGACCACCCTGTGTAGCCGGTTTCTTGCGATTTTTTTATGCGGTGCTACCATTTCAGTGCCACGATACCTCAAAACTGCATCCAAAGGATCCGAGTCATAGGCTTTGTCCCCAATCAACACCGCGAGGGATTCGGATGTCCAACACGCATCCAATGCAGGTTCAACCAAGCACACTTCATGACAAGAAGCATCTGTAATCAGAACACTCACAGACCTACCAGACTTTTCTGTAATCGCTACCAGTTTCGTCCCTTTGCCACACTTTGTCTTGCCTACACATTCACCCCCTTTCTTCGCAGAAACGAACTTCGCATCAATACAGCACTCACTCATATTTATTTTCGTTTTTCAAGCATTTCTGTGAGTGCCATTTGAACTTTTTCAAGCGTCCCATCCGATGACCATTGCTGAAAACGACGATGACACGTTTGATAGGGGGATACTTTTCCGGTAAATCCCGCCAAGGTGCTCCTGTTCGCAACACCCACAGTATCCCATCTAACACTTCTCTATTACCACGCCAAGGTCTCCCGCGCACGTCTTTAGGGAGTTCGGGCAAAAGGGGGGCAATAATTTCCCACTCTTTATCACTCAGTTCCATTCAAATCATCTCCTAAACATATAATGAATAATAGTTAAACAGAAATGATCCATAAGTAAAAGACAATTTAATGCTTTTTGCTATTTATGAGATACGCTGAGTAAAAAGCAGTATCCGCCCTCTCGAAATCTTGCCCGTAGCAACTTAGGTTAAAATAGTTTAGCGGCTAATCCTAACACTGCCTGCCTGCATCGCCTTTTCTGCTTCTGCTGCCGTTGCCCAGTTAAAGTCGCCAGGGAAGGTATGTGCTAAAGCGGAGTAACCCCCAGCAAAATCAACTGCCGCTTGCGGTGATTTTCCATTGAGTAGGCTATAAATTAACCCCGATGAGAAGCTATCCCCACCACCGACTCGGTCAACCAATTCTAAATCCTCATAGATGCGAGACAGGTAAAATTCTTCACCATCAAACAGGAGCGTTCGCCAATCATTTAACCAACCCGTTTTAGCATCACGCAGCGTTGTGCCGATCATCTCAATATTGGGGAAAGCCTCTTGGACACGCTGAGCAACCTCTTTATAACTCTCAGGTTCAAGTTTGCTATATGATTCAGTTGTGCCCTCCGCAGCAAACCCTAAGGATTTCTCAAAATCCTCCTCGTTGCCGATAAGAACAGAAACGTGTTCCATCATTGGTCGGTTCGCTGCTTGTGCTTGTTCTGCACTCCACAATTTGGAACGGAAGTTGAGGTCATAGCTTGTTTTGACACCAGCCGCACGGGCAGCTTTGAGCGCTTCAGCAGAAACAGATGCCGCGGATTCCGACAAAGCAGGTGTGATACCGCTCAAATGAAACCAACGCGCCTTGCCAAAAATAGATGCCCAATCAATTTCACCAGGTCGGACATTGGAAATGGCTGAATGTCCACGATCATAAGTCACGCTGCTCGCTCGGGGACCTGCCCCCATTTCAAGATGATAAAACCCATTTCGCTCAAAACCGACTCCATCAAAGTCTATCCATACGATGTTAGACATGTCAACGCCAAGTTCACGTCCTTTATTACGAATGTAATGACCAGACCAATTATCCACAAGTCGCGATACCCATGCAGTTTTTAAGCCGAGCTGTGCAGCATTGACAGCAACGTTCATCTCCGCACCGCCTGCTGTGATTGCCAGTGATGATACCTGCTCCAGACGCATAAACTCCGGCGCTGTGAGTCGGATCATCGCTTCCCCAAACGTAACCAAGTCATACATAATTTATTCTCCTGTTTGATTTTTAAATTCGTTGTATAATTTTTCGATACATTCCCCACAGAAACAGTAAACTCTGCCATAAGTACCTATCTCTTTCTCCAGTAATTGGTTCATCGGAAAGTCTTTCTGGCAGAACGCGCAAACTTCTATCGGGGCTATGGATGATGATTCGCTGTCCGTTTTTTGCCTGGTAGAAAGGAGCAAAATCAGTAAAACTGTGATCGGTAGGATAAATATGCAAAAGATGAAAAACATTATAATTTCCTATTCAACATATAGCAACTAACTTTTGTTACTATAGCCAATAAGTGTCATAATGTCAACAAAAATCGGTAATAGCACTATGTTATAGTCCAATCCGAAAATATGTGAACATTTCAATGAACAACAATCCCACACCCTAACGCTGGCGGGGCGGGGAATGCCTAAATGGCATTCATACCGTTGATTTCTTCCTAACCTCGCCAATGTCCAGGTAATTATGAATTTCACTATAATAAAGAACATGTGTATGTAAAAATTCAGATCAGAAAATATTTGACATATAAAAAAACTGTTGGTAAGATAATTGGAACTTGATATAGAGTGTGAGTTTATGCAACCACACACTGACTAAGTATAATCCACACTGCAATAGGAACATGAAATTATATCTTATACCATTTCTCAAAATAACCTCTCTTAAAGAAATAGCCTGTTCGTAGTCGCGCAATTCATTGCGCCTCGGACATTTCATTTCAAAAAAGAAAATAATTTATAGAATTGGTATTAGAATGGAGAAGAAAGCATGGAAAACCGCATTGAAATCGGTAACCTCAAAATTGATAACGCTCTATATGCATTGGTGAAAAATGAAATTGCGCCTGGAACAGGGATAGATGCAGACTCATTCTGGACAGCATTTGACGAAATTGTCAAGGAGTTGGCACCAGAAAACCGGTTACTTTTGGAAAAACGGGATTTCCTGCAGCAACAGATTGACGCGTGGCATCTTGAACGCAAGGGTGAACCAATAGATCATGAAGCGTATTCTGCATTTCTTACCGACATAGGATATCTGGTACCTGAAGGCGATGATTTTATCGTTATAACCGAAAACGTTGATTTGGAGATTGCGCTGATTGCAGGTCCGCAGTTAGTTGTGCCGGTAGATAATGCGCGCTATGCGCTAAACGCTACAAACGCACGATGGGGAAGTTTCTATGACGCTCTTTACGGAACTGATGTGATTGACGAAACTGATGGTGCTACTCGCGGTGATGCCTATAACCCAGTACGAGGTGCAAAGGTTATCGCTTACACAGAGCAGTTTTTAGATGAAGTCGTTAGTCTTGAATCTGAAAGTTTTTCTGACATAACCAAATTTTTCCTTAAAACAATTGATACAAAGTTGCAGCTGCGCGCTACACTTCGTAGTGAAAAAGAAGTCGGATTAGAAGACCCGTCCAAACTTGTCGGTTTTACACAAGATGGTGATGACCTTAGTTCTATCCTGTTTCAAAACCACGGGTTGCATATTGAAGTCAAGATTGACAGAGAACATCCGATTGGCAAAGCACATCCTGCTGGTGTGGCAGATGTGATCCTTGAATCTGCCATCACGACTATTCAAGATTGCGAGGATTCGGTTGCTGCGGTTGATGCCGAGGATAAGGTACGTGTCTATAGCAACTGGAACGGTATTATGAAAGGGACTTTGGAGACAACGTTCGAGAAAAATGGCAAGATGATAACCCGCCGATTAGCACCAGATAAAACATACACAGCACCAGATGGGAGCACTTTTACGTTGTCGGGCAGAAGTTTGCTCCTGATTCGGAACGTTGGACTTCACATGTATACAGATGCAGTTTTAACAGCAGATGGAGAAGAAGTCCCAGAAGGTTTCCTGGATGCGATGATAACGACATTCGCTGCTATGCATGATTTGCAAGGCAACGGCAAATGCACAAATAGCAAAACAGGTAGTGTCTATATCGTCAAACCGAAATTCCACGGCCCGGCGGAGGTGGATATGACCGTTCGGTTGTTTGGAAAGATTGAAGCTGCACTTGGGCTTGCCCCGAATACTATTAAAATAGGTATTATGGATGAAGAACGCCGCACTACCGTCAATCTCAAAGAAGTACTTCGGATAGCATCACAACGTCTTGTGTTCATAAATACCGGATTTTTGGACAGAACAGGTGATGAAATCCACACCAGCATGGCAGCCGGTCCGATGATACCGAAGACAGATATTCGCAATGAACCGTGGATGCGCGCCTATGAGGACTGGAACGTTGATATTGGGATTGAGACAGGTTTACCCGGGATTACACAAATCGGGAAGGGAATGTGGACAAAACCAGATGAGATGGCAGAAATGCTTGAGACAAAAGTGAATCATCCGATGGCAGGGGCGACAACAGCGTGGGTGCCTTCACCTACAGCCGCAACACTACATGCAATACACTATCATAAAGTGAATGTGGCAAAATGGTTGAATGAGTTGGCTTTGCGCGAGCGGGCAAGTTTATCAGACCTATTGACCCCGCCCTTGCTAAAAGAACGCGAATTGTCCGCAGATGAAATTCAACGTGAGATGGACAACAATGCACAAGGAATACTCGGCTATGTTGTGCGATGGGTAGACCAAGGTATCGGTTGTTCCAAAATACCGGATATCAATAACGTCGGCTTGATGGAAGATCGTGCAACGTTACGCATTTCGAGCCAACATATTGCGAATTGGTTGCATCATGGGATTGTCACAAAAGCACAAGTTACAGAGACGTTTGAACGGATGGCGAAGGTTGTTGATAAACAAAACAAGGAAGACCCGAACTATCGGAATATGTCGCCCAATTACGAGCAAAGCATCGCTTTTCAAGCAGCGTTAGATTTGGTATTTAAGGGTTGTGATCTGCCGAACGGTTATACAGAATTTGTGCTTCATCCACGTAGACGCGAGGTCAAATCAAGAGATAAATAAAACAGCGATAGTATAAAGAATATTCCTTATACTATTTGGTCTCTACCTTATGAGTGAAGTCTATAAAATTTGATCGCATTATCGTGAAAAAGATTTTTTAATTCTTCAGGCGTACATCCTGAGACAGCTTCTTGCAATGTCTGAACCCAACGTGGATAATCCGATGCTAACGTCGAAACTGGCCAATCACTGCCATAAATAACACGGTCAAACCCAAAACACTCAATAACGTGTTCAATATACGGCTGCAGGTCAGCGGCAGTCCAGTTCTCGTGGTCTGCCTCCGTTACCAAACCCGAAATTTTACAATAGATGTTTGGGAAATCCGCAAGGGTCTTCATCTCCTGCTTCCACGGTTCAAACAGTTGGTTTTTGATATCTGGCTTGCCGATATGATCTAAAATAAATTGCACATTTGGACACTGTTCTACAAGCCGAATAGCATTGGCGAGTTGCGGGTGAAAGATACAGATATCAAAACTCAATCCGTACCGAGCAAGCGTTTTGACACCATTCACGAAGTTGGGTTGGATACAGAAATCAACACTTTCCCCTTGAATAAGGCGGCGAATACCTTTTACAAGCGTATCCTCAGCCAATTTTTCCACAAAAGGTGCTACCTGTTTGCCCTCTTCAAGCGGCGCCCATGCTACAATACCGCGAATGCGGGGTTCTACCGCTGCAAGCGAGGTAACCCAAGCAGTCTCTTTCAGTCCATCATCAGGATGCACATCACACTGGACAAAAACAATAGATTCTACTTCCAGATTCTCGTGCGCGGCGGAATAATCTTTTAGAAGATACGGTTTATTTAGTAGTGGAACTTGCTTAAGCCATGGATATCTGAACTGCTTCGGATGCCATAGATGAACATGCGTATCTACAATCGGGAATTTTTCCATTATTTGCCTCCAATGTACTAAGGATTGATATATTTTACTACTTCTGCCGAAAATTGTCAATCTCTTAATTGGCATCATACATGATAAATGGTTGATTTTAAAATCATTCTAAGATATAATCAAAAAACTATGAACTTCATCTGTGAGATGCATTGTATAAACAATGTATTTTCATGAAAAAGGAGAAATTTGATGCGTAAAAAAATGATATTAATCCTAACTTTCAGTATTTGTGCGCTTTTCCTGACTGTCCCTTTGGTAAATGCACAATTTCCTGAAGATGGTGTCGTTGGGTACTGGTCATTTGACGATGGGACGATTAATGGCAACACCGTTAAAGATGTTTTAGGTAAAAATGATGGTGAACTTGATGGAAACCCGAAATCTGTAAACGGGAAAGTTGGAAAAGGGCTTGAATTCGATGGGCAAAATTTCGTCCATATTCCCGGTACCAATACGTTAGATTTCAATGGTGCAGAGGCGATAACTGTTGCAGCTTGGATAAATGCAGATAGTGACAGTCCTGTGGTAGGTGTTGTTGCTGGATGTTGTGGTACCATTGTAGCACAACGTGATGTAAACGGTTGGGCATTAAGATTTGATGGTAGAAATGCTGGAGCCGAATTGGAATTTATTACTATGCCCGGTTGGCAAGGTGATGGTGGATTTGGTGTTGCTATGGTGCCAAACGGCAAGTGGCATCACCTCGTTGGAGTCGTTGACGATAAAACAAAATTTCTTTACCTTGATGGTAATTTGGCCAAGGAAGAAGGTTTTAACGGCCCCATGCAGACAGGAGGCACCGAGCATGAAATTGGAAATGCCACTGATGGAGGTTTCGTCGGCATTATTGATGAAGTTGTGATTTACAATAAAGCACTTTCTGCAAATGAAGTGAAACAACTTTATCAGGCAGAAGGTCTCCCTGTACAACCACGTGGCAAACTTGCTACACGCTGGGGACAAATTAAGGAAGTCTGGTAGAAATTCGAAATTATGATGTTGGTATAAGAAAAGGAAGATTTTACGGATTAACCGTTGTCCTTATGTGATAAATATTAAAAAGAGCACATTCTATTGCATTACATAAATAGAATATGCTCTTTTTGATTTAGAAATTGTAATAGACGTTAATCAGACAAGGTTCTCTTAATATCGGGTTTTAACTTTACCCCACGCAGTAGTCATTTTTCCCTCTGCTTCAACAGCAGCAACTGTGGGGGCAAGACCTTTGTCCATGAGCGTCTCAATATCGTCTTGCTCCAAGGCTACGTTAAAGATTGCAACCTCGTCAATAATTGCATTTCCAAATCTACCGCCGCCGCAACAGCTATCCCAACCGATATAGACAGGACCAGCATCGGCATCAAGTGGCACCTTGTCTAGATCCAATGTGCTTTCTTCTTTGGCATCAATGTAGATAAACCATTTACCAGTACTGCTGTCGTATGTGACAGTGTACATGTGCCAATCAGTAATATCGTCAGGTCCAGCAGGGTTCGTGTTCCATGTATGGGGTTTGTTCCAGCATCCGTTGTTACACATTGCCCAAGCCATAACTTTCGTATTTTGGTTGGGATGCAGAACATACGCATTCCGTTTTTCTACAAAAAAACCGCTCTGATTCCAAGTATCCGTCTTACTTTTGACCCAAATCGAGATAGTGATTGCATCCCGTGGGTTCTCATGAGCTGGTATTTCGACGTATGCACTACTCCCATCCAATTCGAGTGCTTTGCCAAATTTTCCATCAACCCACTTTGGGGCACCTTTCAGAGTCCCATCCAGTTTACTACCTGAGAGATCCTCCGCAACATCACCTTTACCTTCGTCAAACAACCAAGCACCAACAAGTGTCTCAGGATCAATTGCTGCTTCGGTTTGGATTATCATAAAACTAAAACTTAGAGATATGAGAATTGCTACAAAAACACATAACTTCATCATGATGTTAAACTCCTATATTATTTTTAATAGACTTTTAATAAAGTCTGTGACAAATTAGGAACTTACACAAACATTATCTTGTTTAAATATCTGGACACCTGATGTAAGTATCCTATTTGCATAAGTTCAACAATAATAATTTTGATCAGTAATTTACCTCATAACGATGGATACACATTATAACAACAAAAACCCGCGACGAGCCAAAAGGCACGTGCGGGCACGAAGCGGCAGAACCGCTAATACTTTCACAGTCAATTTTTCGAAATGCGTTATATTTAATGAATATGACGTAGGGGGGGGGACTCAAAACCGGATGTTAAAACGAAACCAGCAAGCAGGGCGCCAACCCTATCTCTACGCAGACAATAGATATCTGAAACGTTTATCTCTAAATGATGATTCGTTTGTCGGTTTTTCATTGTCCAAAGTCCAAGTCTAAACACTAAAAATGCATGGTAACGCAATTTTTTGTTCGTTCTGTCTATTCACAACGTTATTGTATCTGCTAAATGCAACAAATGTCAATTTTTTTCTATAAATAACCTAAGTTGCCACCTATTAAAGGACTTCTAAATCCATGGGATTTGCTCTAT